>JAVBRB010000005.1:0-165584 GCA_031548515.1 Rikenellaceae bacterium
AATGTTCCCAAAATCTTTTCGTAACTTGCGCTAAAGTTGTTCATGATATTTATCTGATTGGTAGTCAAATAAATATACGGATATTATCCGACATGAACAACTTTTTTTATGATTTTATTCTAAATGCACAACGGGTTACATCTCATTAAATTTCCGTTAATTTAGCAGGATCCGTTATGCATCCTGCAAAGCTCACAACCATGACTTTGCCTTCGATCCCGGCTATGTTTGTTAATAAATTAGTGGAAAATTCCCCGGACCGTTCTCGTGAAACCGATTTATCGCATTACTTTTGTATCTGGGAATTTTTTTCAATCAACTCAATTAAATGGAACTTATCTATACTGTAGTTCTTGTGATCCTGGCAGTTACTGCCATTTCCGGCCTCTTCGTGGGCGTAACCAATGACGCTGTAAATTTCCTTAATTCAGCTATCGGTTCCAGAGCAGCTTCCCTCAAAGTGATCCTCGCGGTAGCCTCCGTGGGTATCATCGTCGGAGCTGTAACCTCCAGCGGAATGATGGAGGTCGCCCGCACGGGGATGTTCAATCCCGAACTTTTCACATTCAGGGAGGTGATGATGCTTTACCTGGCCGTAATGCTCGGCAATGTGGTCCTGCTCGACATTTACAACTCACTCGGCCTTCCCACCTCCACTACCGTATCGCTCATATTCTGTCTTCTGGGCGCGGCGATCGCGGTTTCGGTGTACAAGATAGCCGACAGCCCCAGCCTGAACATGGGCAACCTGGGAGGCTTCATAAATTCCGGCCGCGCAATGGGTATCGTGTCGGCCATCCTGCTTTCGGTCGTTCTGGCATTCGTGCTTGGTACCATTGTAATGTACATTTCGCGGCTGCTGTTCACGTTCAGGTTCCAGAAAGTGTTCAGGAACTGGGGCGCACTGTGGTGCGGCGTATCCATCACGGCCATAATATACTTCGCGCTTTTTAAAGGGCTGAAAGACCAACTGGCCGAATCCACCGTGATCGGATTCATGAACGACAACCTGTTCGTATCGCTGCTGATAATATGGGCGGTATCGAGTGCTATACTGTTCGCGCTGCAAAAGCTTAAAGTAAACATCCTGAAAATAAATATCCTTGCAGGCACATTCGCCCTGGCGTTGGCATTCGCCGGTAACGACCTCGTGAACTTTATCGGGGTGCCTATAGCCGGATTCGATTCATATAAGATGGCGGCCGCGAGCGGCAATATGGAAATGACGATGGAAGGACTGCGCGAGAGCGTTCCGGCCAATTTCGGCTTCCTACTGGCAGCAGGCCTGATAATGATAATCACACTGTGGACCTCGAAAAAGGCGATGCACGTTACCGAAACCGAGATCAAACTTTCGAGCCAGAGCGAAGGCGAGGAAAAATACGGCTCCACAGTGATGTCGAGGGCCATTGTAAGGGCCGCGGTCAACATGAACAACAGCTATAAGCGGACGTTTCCGAAAAAAACGCAGGAGTTCATAAACCGCAGGTTCATACACCTGAATGCTGCTGAAAAAGGCGACGGAGCCTACGATATGATACGTGCGGTGGTGAACCTTACGTGTTCGGCGCTGCTGATCGCTTCAGCGACTTCGCTCAAACTGCCGCTGTCGACCACCTATGTGACTTTCATGGTAGCCATGGGCACATCGCTCGCCGACAGGGCATGGGGACGCGAAAGCGCCGTCTACCGCATTTCCGGCGTAATGACAGTTATCGCAGGGTGGTTCATAACGGGCATGGGAGCATTCATCATCGCCTTTGCCATCGCCCTTGGGCTTATGTACGGCGGAACGATAGCCATAATCGGCATTTCGGCATTGGCAATGTATATGATAATCCGCAGCAATATCAAGGCGAAAAGGAAAAATCCGGATGCGGAGCCTGAAGAGGCGGCGACCTGGATAGATACCACCGCCGGCGACTCCCGCGAGATACTGCAGCAGTGCGGCGACGAAGTGCGCGACGTGATGGACAAGGTGACCAAAATATACAATCGCACTCTTCTGGGCGTAATGAAGGAAAACCGCAAGGTTCTGCGCGAGATGGTCAAGGAATCCAACGACCTTTTCTACCAGGCCCGCGAACGGAAATACGCCATGATGCCCATCCTGCACAAACTGCAGGGCAGCGACATCGAGACGAGCCATTACTATGTCCAGGTAGTGGACTATCTTTCGGAGGTCACCAAGGCTCTTGTCCACATCACCAGGCCATGTTTCGATCATATCGACAACAACCACGAAGGCTTCTCAAAAGACCAGGTCAGGGACCTTATGTTGGTCAACGACAACGTGAAAGCGGTCTATGCGACCATCAACGAGATGCTCCAGACGAGCGATTTTTCGGAGATGGACAAGGTCATGCACATGCGCGACGAGTTGATGGAAATGATAAACGACGTCATCAAGAACCAACTCCGCCGCATCAACGACAACGAAGGCAGTACCAAGGCCAGCGTACTGTACCTCAATATCCTGAACGAAACGAAGACAATGGTGCTCCAGTCTCGCAACCTGCTCAAGAGCCAGAAATACTTCGTTTCGAGCGGCACCGCCGAACCTGCATCGGGAACGCAGACGCCAAGAGAAGAATATTTCAATTAAACCTTATACTGTGAAAGTTTGGCCTGAGCTGTCGCTGTTTAACGAAAAAGTCATATCTTTTTCTCCGCTTCGTTTGATTTAGACAGGATGCGCCTCGGCATAACTAAAAACAAATTTAGTTGCATTGAACTTTCCGTCGCTCGGTATTGCAAATAAATTTGCATACCCTCGCTTAAAAAAGTTTTGCTATGCGCTCGGCTTTCACTATCTTTGTCGGGTTATGGCACATTATACAGGAATCGGAAAGCGAATCATCCCTGCCGCAGCAGCGCTGCTGCTTGCATCGTGCAGCAACCTCACCGATGCCGTGGATGCATCCCAAACAAAAATTCTCGCCAACTTCAAACAACAGGGCATCTACGAGCGCAACAATATACCGGAAGAAACACCTCCCGCATCTGTAAAAGGTTATTACGACGTTATCAAAGGAGCATACCGGCATATCACCAATGAAAACAGGGAAGGAAGGGAGAATGCCAGGGAAATAAGCGCAGGAGATGTAGTGACATTCTATTTCGACGCACGCATTTTCGGGAGTTCCTACGACAACTCGACCACTTACTTTACCAATATCGACAGCCGGATCCAGCAGATCAGCAGCAGCAATCCCGAATTCGACGCCTCTGAATGGTCATCGGATCCGTTGCAGATCAAGGTCGGATACGACACCGGCATACTAAAGTCGATACAAAATGCGTTACCCTCCTGCAGGGCGGGCGACGAGATCAGGATATACCTCCCCCCAGACGTGGCCTATGGAAGCAAAGGCGACGGCGTCGTGCCCGCAAAAAGCACGCTTTTATTCGAACTTACCAACATTGAAATAATAGAATAACCACACGATATGATGAGGAGATTTCCCCTTGCAATATTCATCACTGCCGCCATCGTGACGGCGATAGCATCCTGTGCCAAAAGGGAGTCGGAAGACATTTACCTGCTGGAAGAAAAGGCATTCGACGCATGGATGCTTAAATACGTAAACAAAGGCGTCGAAGGCAGTGTCGCCGCCAAACAGCCCAACGGAATATACGTCGAATTCATTGCAGACGGCAATCAGGACATGGACGCAAGCTACGATACGATCGTATGGCTGAGGCTTGATTACACCGGCCGCGACCTGAAAAACAATATTTTCGTTACGCGCAGCGAGGATCTGGCCCTCCAGCAAAAAACGTTCACCCCGCAAACCCATTACACGTCGGATTACATTTTCTGCGGCAACGAAAATCACAGCATGATCAAAGGCCAGTATTTCGCTTTGAAGAACAAACTCGTCAAACCCGACGGAAGCACAATAAAAATGAGCGAAGGAACCGAAGTGCGCCTTTACATACCATCGTACCTGGCTTTCGGAACCACCGGATACACCGACGACCAGGGATACGGCGGACAGTACAACCTTCCGGGAACAAAGCCGGTTATCGAACAACTCTCTGTGGTGGAGATCATAAAAGATCCTGTTGACTGGGAGGACAAAAGGGTTACGGATTATGCACTGGACCGTTGGAATATGTGGTGGGAAACCGACACTACGACCGCAGGTTTCTTTATCGACACTGTCAGATTTAATCAGGAACTAGCCCTGAAGTACGGCAAAGAGATGTCGCTGCCATTCAAGAAAGAGTATGACCTTACGGTGGATTCTACGGCAAAAGTATGGTTCATTGCCAAATTCCTTGACGGATTCATTCTCGACACCAACATCGACACGACCTACTATCGGTTCTATAACCGCATGGTGGAAAAAGACCCTGCAACTGCGACTGCATGGAAGACACACTCTGCCATGTCATACAAGCCATCAATCAATAAAAACGAGTATATTTCTGCATTCTACACTGCTATTCCGAACCTGCGCAAGGGACAATGGAGCCGGATGCTGTTCACCTCCAACTACGGATACGGCGCTACCGGCCTATCGGCCGCACTTAAGGACCAGCAGGATTACTACAACTATTACATGAGCTACCTGTACAGCAGCTACTACGGCAACAACAGCTACTATGGCAGCGGCTACTACGACTCGTACTATAACAATAGCTACTACAACTATAATTACGATTACTATAATTACAGCACTTCGTCCTCAACCGATAAGAATTCCAATATCATAACCGAGGTACAGCCTTACACGCCGCTCCTTTTCGAGCTTTACATAGAGGCCGACGAGGATGACGAATAACCGAGGTCGGTTTTCAGGAATACACGATAAGAAGAGCCTTTAGGGGCTCTTTTTTCATATCCAGCCTTCAGGGCTGGATATGATCCCCTAAAACGCACAAAAAGAGGCTGTTTACAATTCTCATTTTATCATGAAACAATATCATGAAAGTAAAATACGGATCACAGCGCCACAAAATCGGGTTTTTGTTTGGTAAATTAGTTTTTTCACTTAACTTTGTCCCGTATTATCCCTTGATTCAACCACTTAAGAGGATATTAAATTATAACTACAATCTAACATTGACGATTGATTTGCAATTTAAATAATAATTATTGCTGTCAATTTCATATCGGGTACGACAAAAATTCGCATATTTTGTCAACTATTCGATATCGTTTTGCAGGCATCCGCACTCTGAAAAACAGCCTGACGCGAAACGCTTTTATGCAACCCGGAAATTCATAACTATTTTTATCTAATTTTTTTTAATATGAGGAAATTTGTACTATTGTTTTTGACAGTTCTGACAGCAGGCTCGCTGCTCGCCCAGAACAGACAAGTATCCGGTACCATCCTCTCTGAGGACGGTACTCCATTATCAGGCGTAACAGTCATCCTGAAAGGAACTTCCGTGGGAGTTATTAGTGACGGTAACGGGAAATTCAGCATTATGGCGCCACAAAATTCTACATTGACATTCTCTTATCTCGGCTATGAAACCAAGGATGTATATGTTGAAACCGGTACTAACTCTCTGGAGGTTATTTTGTCGTCTTCGGCAACGGTCATGGACAATGTTGTGGTCACTGCTCTCGGTATATCCAAAAGCGAAAAAAGCCTCGGATATTCGGTTGCATCCGTTTCTTCCGAAACGTTTGAAGACGGTAGGGAATCGAGTGTCTTGAACTCGCTGTCAGGTAAAGTAGCCGGCGTCAATATAATGCAGAATTCGGGCACTGCCGGCGGTGGTTCGAAGATCGTTCTGCGCGGCCAGTCTTCCCTCAGTTCTGCAGGACAGCCGCTTTTTATTATTGACGGCGTTCCCGTAAACAACGGTTCCTACAATTACGGAAACAACGGCGCTATAGATACCGGCTCCCGCATCGGTGATGTTGCCAGCGACGACATCGAATCGATGAACGTACTGAAAGGCGCAGCCGCAACAGCTCTTTACGGCGCCCGTGCGAAAGACGGCGTTGTCATCATCACGACCAAGAGAGGCGCTAAAAACCAACCCATTTCGGTATCCGTGAACTCATCGTTCCGTTTTGATTCAGCGCTTAAGCTACCCGACTACCAGAACGAATACGGCCCCGGCGATGTAACGAAAGACGGCGTATATTCGATGAATTCATGGAACGGTTGGGGTCCAAAGATCGAAGGCCAATTGGTCAACGTATTCTACACCGATGAAAAAGTTCCATTGACGGCATATCCCAACAATGTCCGCGACTTCTTCAAAGGCGGCACTACGTTCGCCAACAGTGTGTCGATGTCGGGCGGCGACGACAAGAACGACTTCCGTCTCGGCATCTCCGCATTCAACCAGAAAGGTATTGTTCCTGAGAACAAGTACAACAGGTATAACATCTCATTCAACGGCGGACGCCAATTCAATAAATGGTTTTCTGCCCGCGTATCCGCATCCTACATCAATGCGGCTTCCGAAGGCCGCCCTGCGCAAGGCTCCAATGACAAGAATGTAACTCTTCCGTCCGTTATGGGCATGCCGAGGACAATGGACATCCAGTGGCTCCAGGACTACTGGATTAAAGATGGCAAACCATATCCTCTCGGCAGCGGCGCGGGAGGTACAAATAACCCGTACTGGATCCTATACAAGAATAAATACACTTCCGATCTCGATCGCCTTATAGGCAGTGTCTATCTTGAAATAAAACCTGTGAAAGGTCTGACCATCTCGAACAACCTCGGTACCGATTTCTTCTACGACAACAGCCGCAGGGTTTGGGCAAAAGAAACATACGGTGTTCCCAAAGGCAAGTTCGAAACGGTTAACTGGAACGGTTCGACGCTTAATAACGACCTTATCGCAACATACAATGTCGAGTTTGGCAAGGGATTCGGCCTCAGGGTACTCGGAGGTCTCAACACGCTGCAAATAACGCAGAAGACATTGACGGTAGAAGCCCAGGATCTTTTGCTTCCCGACATTTATTCATATGCCAATGCGGAAGTAACCACTCCGACGAACGCCTACACCAGGCGTCGTCTTGTCGGCGCTTACGGCGAAGTAGGGGTTTCATATAAAAGTTTGCTCTACTTGACCGTAACCGGCAGGAACGACTGGTCGTCGACCATGCCTGCAAACCACAAATCGTACTTCTATCCTTCGGTCAGCGGCAGTTTTCTGTTCTCGGAACTGCTGCCAAAGAACAATGTTCTGTCTTACGGTAAATTACGTGCGAACTTCGCAATGGTCGGCAGCGATACCGATCCGTATGCACTCTCTCTGACGTTCTCGCCTCAAAGCAGCTATTTCCTCCAGTATCTCGGCTCAGATGCAGGTAAAATTCCTCACGGAGGCCTTTTGGCCTATTCGGTAACGGGTACATATCCCAGTCCGGGCCTCGAACCGCAAATGAAAACGGAATATGAAATCGGTACCGACCTCAGGTTCTTCAACAACAGGCTCAGGCTCGATTTTACATATTATTACAATATCTCGAAGAAGAATATAGCTCGCTTCGACACTCCCAACTCGACAGGTTACTTCTATTGGAGAAAGAATGCAGGCGAGATCACTAATCAGGGCATTGAAATAACTCTGGGCGGGACCCCTGTCAAAGGAGCTTTCACATGGGATATCGAGGTGAATTTCGCCACGAACCAGCAGAAAGTCAAATCTCTCGATGCCGGCATGACGGAATACAACCTGACTTCCGGATACAGCGGCCTGCAGATCAAGGCTGCCGTGGGCGAGCCGTTCTCGATCTACGGTAAAGCCTGGGAAAGGGATCCTGACGGCAATATCATTATCGACGAAACCTCGGGACTCCGCAAAGTAACCGGCACGACCAGGAATCTCGGTAAGATCACACCCGACTTTACTATGGGTATCATCAACTCTTTCTCATACAAGGGTATTGCTCTCAGCTTCCTGATCGACATCAGAAAGGGAGGGGTAATGTACTCTCAGACCGCATCCAATATGATGAGTTCCGGTCTCGGAAAAGAAACTCTTCTGAACGACAGGAAGCCTATCATTGACAAAGGCGTGAATAAACTCACCGACGGCAGTTACGTTCCCAACCAAACGGAAGTCAAGCCGTATGATTACTGGTCACGTAACTTCATTTCTGACAATACTGAAGGCATGATCTTTGACGCATCTTATGTAAAATTCAGGGAAATTATCTTGGGCTACAGCTTGCCGAAGAGCCTGCTTAAAAACTTCCCGATCAAAGATATTTTCTTCGGATTTGAAGCCAGAAACCTCTGGATCATACACAGCAACGTTCCGCATATCGATCCCGAACTCAACTTTTTCGGTACCACCGATATCGGCTACGGAGTGGAATTCTCAGGCGTTCCTTCGACAAGAAGTTTAGGCTTCAACATTAAATTCAATTTCTAAAATCATACGGATATGAAAAAAATCCTAACAAAATACGTTGTAGTTGCAATTGCGCTTGTGACGGCATTCAGTTCTTGTTCGAACTGGCTTGACATAAACACGAATCCTTATGCTTCTCCCACGGTAGACCCTGGTTATATATTCAATTATGCCGCCGTAGCCAACAGCGGTACCAGGCAGGGAGGAGACTCATTCATTCCTTTAGCGATAGGAAGCCAGTTGATAGCCGACGGCGGTCCGGTTGCGCAAGGCGGCTGGTGGGCGGAAGCGTGGTATGAATTCAGTGAATACACTTATGGCAACGCATGGGTCGGTATCTATGCAAACGTACTGGAAAATCTCAAACTGAGTGCGGATTTTGCCGCTGAAAGCGGGAATGACAATACAGTGGCCCAGTGTGAGATATTCATGGCTTATATGTTTTATCAATCGACCATGCTCTTCGGGGACGTTCCCTGTTTGCAGGCTCTTGACCCGGAAAAATATCCCACTCCAGAGTTCGATGAGCAGAAAGACGTGCTCGATCATTGCATCTCCCTTCTCGATCACGCCGTAAGCATCGCCGACCCTGCCAAAGAAGGAGCCATTACCAACTATGATATCTATTTCGAGGGCGATATGGAGAAATGGATCAAAGTCGCCAATTCGATGAAACTTCAAATCCTGTTGACCCTTTATAACAAGGAGTCGGAATATGCAAGCGATATCGCGACATTGGTCAATGCCGGCGGTTTCCTCGAAAGCAACCTCGACGATTGGGCGTTCCCATATTTCACTGCTGCAGGCAACCAGAATCCCTGTTGGAGACTCAATGATGCATATGCGGATGACTATATTGAAGATGGTGGAAGCTCCTACTATATGTTCTTCGCTCACAACAGTGTATTGAATCCCATGAAACAATACGATGACCCGAGAATGCCTGTATATTTCTATAAAAATGTAGATGGGGAATATGTAGGTCTTGAGACAGGTGATAATGCTACGTACAACGAAGGGCCTAAAGAAGAAGTATATTACCTGTGTTCTCCTGTCAATCTCAAGCGGTTCTTTACTGCCGATATGCCGGACGTACTCCTGTCTTATCAGGAAGTACAATTCAACCTTGCAGAAGTATATGCCAAAGGTATTGGCGTAACCAAGGATATCGCTGCTGCCCAGACGGCATTCACCAAGGCTGTGGAAGCATCATGTATCTTCTGGAATGCAGAAGCGGCAGACGTCGCAACATTTAAGGACGCATTACCCCAGTTCAGTACTCTTGCAGACAGCGATATCCTCACCCTCATCAATACCCAGAGATGGATAGATTTCATGTCTAGGCCTTTCGAAGCGTTTTGCAACCAGAGAAGGACGAAAACTCCAGAATTGACAACTCCAAAGTTGGCCACAATTTTCGGGACAAAACTGTTCAATCGCTTTCAGTATCCTTCGCGTGAAAGCGGTTCGAATCCCAATGTACCTTCTCCGCTTCTCGAGTTTACGGAGCCGATGTGGTTCCAGAACTAATAATTCTGTTATCTAAAAAACACCTCTGGAATAAATCCAGAGGTGTTTTTCTATTTATCAGGCAAATCTTCGGGCATTTAAAGATAAACTCGAAATCAGTCTGGCCCGTAATTTGGATAAGGATATCTCGACTCTGAAAAACAAGAGAAAAACCTTATAAAAAAGAAGCAGACAACGATCAAATTTAATCAAAAATCAAAAGAGCCATGAAAAAAATTCTATTCTCGATCATTGCTGCGGTCACCGTTATCGGCGCTACTGCACAGTACAACCCTATCGAAACGTATCCGAACACACCCGGTGACGTTATCGTCACAAAAAGCTATGACGCAAAAGGCACTCTGCTCGCTACAATGAAATATACGGTGGCAGACAGCCGTATTGACGAGCATCACGACTATCTGGAGATCTCGTTCACCATAACCAATGCCAAGAACGAAGTGGTCGACTACGGCACCATCTATGCCAGCTATGAAGGTGAAGACTTTGCACTCAGCATGTCGAACCGTCCTGAAACAGTCAATGTCAACAAGTATCTTAGCCTGAACACTAAGATGATGAATGACTTCCTCGATTACCCCAATCCTTTTGCCAATAATCCGCTTGTTTCCGGTCCTTTCTCATTCGGTGGAGCCGACTACACGATTAAAGTAGGCGAACGTAACCGCGATTTCATCAATGTAAAAGTTTCCGGACGCGACTGGGCCGACGATGAAAAGATCAAGACTCCCGCCGGTACATTCCATGCATCGAAGATCAATTTCGGACTCGAAGTATATAACAACGACACCAAAAAGACAGACAAATACAAAGCTACCGAGTGGTACGTTGTAAATAAAGGCATCGTCCGCACCGAAATCCGCGATATGAATGGCAACCTTGTAGACTACAGCGTTGTTACCGAGTTCTCCAGGAAATAAGTAAGTATGCTCAATAAAAAAACGGACCGATAATCGGTCCGTTTTTTTATTCAGGTATCAGCTGTTAAAAGAACTTAGCCCTGTTATCCACAATGTCGGATTCTTCTACAAGAGCCTGCGAAACGCGCTGCATCAGCGAGGTTTGAGCCGTAGCCTCCATACGTACTTTTTCGCTGTCGGAAGTAGCATCCTCAATCTGCTGTACGGAATCTACAGCAACCAGATAAATTCCGGTCATACCTTTGACAGGTTTGGACACAGATCCTGCGGAGACATTCTCAACAGCCCCGATCACAGCCGGCTCTACCCCGAGGTCGGGAACATAAAAAGCAGAGGATTTAAGGCCTTCCAGATTGCCCGTACGCGCACCTTCCATAACCGCCACTTCGTCGAAAGATTTTCCTTTGATCTCGTCGGTAAGCATGACTGCCTTCTTTTCATCGCGGAGTTTCCGGGCGATATCAGACGACACGTCGCGAATGTCAGCGACACCCGCCTCCCTGGCTCCCGTCAGGACAGCCACCACATAGTCGCCGTCTATCTCGAATATAGTGGAGACTGTACCCGGTTTAGTGTTATAACTCCAGCGTACGAGTTCACGCGAGTCATTCAGTCCGCTTACGTTACGGTCTCTGTCGCTTATAGTTGCGACACGACGGCTTGCGCCTGTCTGCGACACCGCCGCATCGAAATTTTCTTTCGAACCGGCTGCAGCGGTAAGGAATTCGCGCGCCTTGTTGTAAGCATCCTGCTGAGTGGCTGCACTGGGTTCAACCAGATATGTAATGGTAGCGATCTGGACTTTTTTAACCATCGGACTCTTGTATGTCATTTCAACGACATGTGTTCCATATTGCGTTTCGACGACTATAACTTCACCTTTATTTGCAGCCGAAACGGCATCTGCAAAAGGTTCGACCATCTTTTCGGGAGCAAATATTCCGAGGTCGACGGTCGGATCGATCGAATATTCGGGTGCAAGGTCGAAGATGCTTTTACCACCACGTACTGCGCGTGCGATACTGTCCGCCGAAGCGGCTTTGGCACGGTCGAGAAGTATATGCCTTGCTCCAACCGAATCCGGCATCATTTTTTCGTCAGCGACCCTGGAAACAGTATAGATATCTCCATTGAGCACAGGACCTGCCATTTCGCCCTTGCGAGTTCCGAAAGCGATAGCAGCCAGGTCGGTAGAGAGTTCTTCCTCGCTGTAATATTTCTCATCGGTACGCTCCTGAGAATTGAGCGATGCATACTGCATCGGAGACGCAGCTTCGGCAAACTCAACTGCAATATTGTCGATATAAGCAGCGGCCTCCGCATAGTCTTTTTCCGACGGGATCAGGTCGAACAGCACATATTCTATATCTCTCGATGCCGCCTGCTTGAACATTTTTTTATGTTCGGCAAAATATTTCCTTACTTCAGCCTGGCTTACTTTCACAAGCGAGTCGGGTATCTGCGAGAATGGGACAGTCACATACCTGCCGCTATATACATTGTTGGCAGCCTTGACGCCCTTTGCGACTTCAAGATCGTTGACCCAAGCACCGTTCCGCATCAGGGCCATATATTTTGAAAATGTCCTTTCATTCACCATCTGGTCCTTGATATAATCCCACATGGACGCAGACTGGCCCGTTTTGTCACTATCTAAATTGGCGATGAAACCTTCCACTGTAGCAGGATCGTACATTCCAGTCTGCGGAGAAGTGAACATCGCCGTTATAACAGGAGACAGGTATTGTCCTTTGATCATATCTTTCTGTTCATCTTCGCCTACCGTCAGGCCCATCCGGCGGAAACCGGGATCATATGCATACTGGCGAACATATGTTTCCCAAACCATTTCGCGCACCTGGTCCATTTCTTCGGAGCTTAGCGAATTACGACCGTACAGCATCTGTATGATACGGCTCATGTCGTCGCTCTTGTTGGAAAACTCCATGTATTCGATGTTGTTTCCGTCGATAGAACCGATCCTGTTTTTGCGGTTGCGGAAAACGCTGCTTGCGCTGGTAAGGTCCTGCAGAAGGAAAGCGAGAAGTGCCAGGCCTATAAAAATAGTAAGGATGATCGCACCGCGTGTTCTTAGAGTGTTAAGTGTTGGCATATTAAGATTACATTTATTTAAAATCAAGCTTTGGTTTCAGCCTGTCTCGGATTGCAAGAAGTTGTAAGTATCTTTTCCACAGCCTCCGGAAACAGGGAACAAATATAAACAATTTATACGACACAACTATCGCGCGCCGCATAAATTTATCCGCCAAAGTTTCAGATTTTTCAATATTTACCTCTTCATGCGGTACTGTCAGGACAGAATCCTGACGCGGGCCAGTTCGATGCGCGAAGACGTACGCTTCAGAACTTTAATCTCGTGTCTGCCTATTACGAGGACTTCGCCCTGCGGCGGTATATCCTCATAATCAAAGATAATATATCCGGCAAGGGTATCGTATTCGTCGCTTTCTGGAATCCCGAGGTCGTATTTTTGATTCAGGTAATCCACTTCGATCTGGCACGAAAATATATACTCGTTTTCCCCCACCCGTTTTTCGACCAGGTCGGGCGTATCATGTTCGTCCTCGATCTCACCGAAAATTTCTTCGAGTATATCTTCCAGAGACACTACGCCAGCCGTCCCTCCGAATTCATCGATCACTACGGCTATGGAACTGTTGCGCTTGATGAAGCGATTCATCAGTTCCTGTGCAGGCATTGTCTCGGGTACATACTCCACCTCCATCAGCACTTCCGCTATGGTCTTGGGCGAGCGGAACAGGCTTTTGACATTGACATAGCCGATTATATTGTCGATCGACCCTTCCCATATAAAGATACGCGAATATTGGCTCGAGATGAACCTCCGGACCAACTCCTCGATAGTATCGGCGATTTCGGCAGCCTCCACGTTTATGCGCTGCACCATGCAGTCCCTCACCAGCAAATCCGGAAAATCGAGTGCATTCTGGAACAGTCGGACCTCATGTTCGGCCTCCTTTTCGTCCGTTTCATCAACAAGGTGCACCAATTCCGCACGGCTGAACAGTTCTGCCGGTTCTGCCTTGACCTTCTGCCCGAAGAGCCTTATAACACCGGTAGATATCCATGTAGTGATTTTAGCTATTGGAAAGAGGATTATATAGAAAATATAGAGCGGGAATGCCAGGGTCCGGAAATAGAAATTGGGATTTTTGAGCGCAAGCGATTTCGGGATGTATTCGCCTATAAAAATTATCACCACCGTGGCCAGAAGCGCTTCGAAAAAAGCGGAGTTGTAGCCTGTCAGAGCGAGAAACAAACTGGATACCGCAAGGGAATAAACGACCAGCACGATATTGTTGCCGACCAACATAGTGGTGATACACTGCCCCCCATGACGCGTGAATATACTGGCCACATAATTAAAGAACCCGCTCTGCTTTCGGTCGATCTCCGTTTTCAGCTTGTTGGCGCTGGTGAAGGCGATCTCCATTCCCGAAAAGAAAGCGGAAAGCAGCAGCATGGAAAGTATCAGTATGCAGGAAGCGGCTATACCCATGACATTATGGCTTTGGGACCGCCTTTGGAGCCTTTTCCGCAGGCTGCGACGCCGGTTGTATCGGCATGGAATCGTTCACAGGAACAGCGGGTTCGGGCTGCGACGGCTCGACATCGACGCTCACTTTGCCCGTAAGCCTGCGGAAGGTCAGACCGCTCAGATCTTCATTGGCTTCAAAACCTTCCACTATGTATTCATCCTCGCCTTCCTCGACCTTCGAGTCTACATTGGAATATATCTTTTGGGTCTTTCTGTCCCATGTAAGCTGCTGGCTGTAGAGCGTTTGTCCGTTCTCACCCTTTGCGACAACGTTTCCCTTGAGTTCCCACAGGTCGCGGTCCGTCCAGTGCAACGCATAGTTGGACACGATATGCGACGTTTCCACGCCCGTGGAGTCGTTATAAGCTATCACTTCGATACCCTGGCGATATTCGGTAAAAGGCACGCTCGCAAATTCATATTTCTCCATTATGGGAGTGATGAACACATTTGTTTTCTTCCCGTTCCGGGTAGTGACGACCATCATACTGTCCACAGCTTGCGATATCAGGGTTTCTTCGTTAGTCAGGTCGGCCTGTTTCTGCTCTTCACACGAAAAAAGCAAGATAGCACTCCCCGCCATAAGGAGTGCTACCTGGTATTTCAGACATTTTGAACGGTCTTTCAAAATACGCCGATTAAGGATTACCTCGAGCGGATCGTGGTCGTACCTGAAATCCAGCCGCAATTAACAGTATAACTTTTACCGTCCTGATAACCTTCCACATACATAAAGCCTTCCTCAAAGGTGGGGAAGTTGGCCCTGCAGTTCGCCATACGCGCATCTACCGCTGCCAATTGTGCCGTATCGCCTGCAAATGCCTGACGTGCCCGGCCCAGTTCGTCATAAGCGAGCCAGAAGACAGTGCTTGCATGGAATCCGCTGCATCCGCCGGTTCCGGCGATGTAAGCTTCGGCCAGAAACAGGTGTGCAAAACCGTTATCCGGGTTAAGTGCGATAGCCTGCCGTGCTGCCTGAGCAGCGTTACTGGTGTGTTTGGCACCGAGTTCCGATGCGGCGATGCGCACATACAGGTTCGACTTCGATGCGGGATCGCTCTCCGCACCGACCATCTCATTAAGGTATTTCAGCGCCTTGCCATACTCATGCCTGTTCTCGAATGCCGAAGCCAACCTTATGGCCACGTTCGTCGATGGCTGCTGCGCGTAATATCTTTCAGCCACCGAAATATAAAAGTCGCTGTCACATCCGGTCATTGACATCAGGTTAAACGCTTTTGTCAAGATATCCAGGTTGTTCGGGTCGGCAGCAAGTTCTTTTGAAAACAGCGCTTCGAGGTTTTCGCAGCTCGCCGCCCCGCTCGAAGCGAACAGGGTTTCAAAACTATTTTTTTCCTCGATGCTGGCGCCTGTCATCAGGGGCAGAAGCCTTTCATATTCCCCTATCAAGTAGTCGGACTCGACATCATACCCTTTGAAGTCGTTTACCAACTGCTGGAAATACTCGATGGCTATTTCTGGAGCCGCACCCGGGGAATCGGCGGCCTCCTTGTAGAAATTCCTTACCATCTCCCTGTCGAGCGGGTTCAGCGACATGTAATCGCGGGCCTTCATTTGACGGATATATGCAACGCCCCTGGTGGGACTGTCGCCGTAATATTGGGCACGGCGGTCGTATATGAGCATGACCGAGTCCACATAGACTTTCTTTTCGGCCACGGATTTGGCCTTGGCAGCCTTGCTTTTATAGATGGTCGCACCCCATATATATATATTGGAACTCGCCGCCGGAGCGTCGTTCATAAGGTCTTTCAGGTAAACTGCTGCATCCTGGTAATTCTTATTGTTGATCTCGTCTTTCAGGAAGTTCAGTTTCTTCAGGTTCTCCGTACGTTCCTGCGGCGTTTTCCCGTAACGCGGATCTTCTTCGTGGTTCTGCGCAAAAGCGGAAACCCCTGCTCCGACAACCATTGCGGCTGCCACGGTTATTCTGATGATCTTTTTCATCTTATAAGTCCTTTTTATTTTAACGATGTAATCCTGACAAAATTACTAATTGTATTTGTATTTTTCAAACCAATAGTCGAAATCCCTTCCGAACAAGAACACACCCACATTGATCTTGAAATATCGCTCCCTTATCAGGTCCTTTTTCAATGTGCCTCGTTCGCCGAGTTCCACGCCGACATTGACGCTGGACACTGTCATCATCTTAAACGGAATCTCAAACCCGAACGTCACCGCTTTTTCGTTCAGCTTCTGCCCCTGGAACTGCAGATAATAATCGTTGTAGCGAAATCCGACGCGGTACGAGACGCGCTTCATGAAACTGCGGACGTTGTAGCGGTCGGGAGTGTACTGCGCGCCGAACCTGATGGTGCTGGCATTCGTATAGCCGACGTCGTTAGCCTCGTCGTAGGCGTTTTTATCGGCCCAGTTCTGGTAGATATAATCGATCCCGACATTGTATTTAGGACGGTAGAAATACAGCCCGGCACCGATGCTCTGCGGAATGTAGGTCGCCGCGGTTCTCGTGTCGAATCTCACGGTGTCTTTATATACATTGCCCGACGGTATGTAATCGGTTTCTCTGGCGTTTAGCTTGCCGCCCATACGGTATGTGGCACCTATCGTGAGCCGGGTCTTGTTTTTCACTAGCGGCGAGTACTGCAGGCCGAAACCCCCGTAAACGCGCGATATTTTTTCATTGGTGTAAGCCGACATCGTATTGGTTTCGTTGTTATACGAACCGCCTCCGGTGTAAGGCACGATCTCGGCTTTATACAAGCGGTCGATATTGCCCCACAAATAGATAAGCTCAGCCCCCACAGACAACCCCTTGAACGGTTCCCAGCCGATCGACGCTTTCGCTTCCGTGACATCGCCTTCCCCGGTATAGTAATACCTCACTACACCCAGGTCGGCCAGGTACCCGTAGTCGTCCTTATGAAGATAATATCCCACGTCGCTGTACGGCGACACATTCAGTGAGAATCCGAGTTTTTTGGCAAGCGGCAATCCAACGGAGATATTATTGACGTTAAAAGTATTATAGCTTGTTTTAAGTTTGCCGGATTCGCTGTTTTGCGTCAAATATATATTGGACCCCGAAAGACCCACATCGAAAATGAAACTCTTCGGCGTAAGCCCGCTCAACGAAGCCGGATTGTTCGTATTCAGTTTTATATCTCCGGGCAAATCGTATCCTCCGTTGCGGAAAGCGATGCTGGCACCGCCCATTGCGGCGAAACGGGTACCCCCCGTGTAGTTCATATTGCCCAGTCCGTATAGAGTGTATGGAGAATAGGTGTTGACACTGCTCTCCTGCGCCGACGCGCCAAAAGGTAATACCAATGCCAGCGACACTATCGCACAGCGAAGACACTTGTTAATTCGCATTATATTCCAAAATTGCGTTCAATCCGTAGAAGACCAGGTCAGAAGTTGCAAATATCGTATTTTTTACCCGTTTGGCAAAATAATTGGCATCTCCTCCTGTAAAAATAATCTTTATTCCCTCATATTCCTTTCCAAGGGCCTGTATATAACCGTCCGTTTCGAAAACTATTCCCCATGCTATGCCGTTCTCTATTGCACTGTCGGTGGTTTTGCCCAAAAAGCTATCGTTATCGGCAAGCTCCAGCAACGGCAGCGTACTGGTGTATTCGTTCAGCGCACGGAAGCGGCTTTGCGCTCCGGGTGAGATATTGCCTCCGAGGAATTCGCCTGCGGCCGTCACTATGTCGTATGTGATGGCAGTCCCGAAATCAACCGCCAGTACCGGATGGTTGGGGTAGATGGTATGTGCGCCTACTGCCGCGGCAAGCCTGTCGTAGCCCAGAGTAAGGGGGGTCGCATAGAGGTTTTTAATCGGAACCGGAACGGCATGGTCGAAACGGATGTACTGTTTCACGCGTCCGCTGACGTCTTTTTCAAGCCCGTCCATACCTTCTCGCGTGCAAACCAGGATCGCCTTGTCTATCGCAGGACATTCCATGAAAATGGCGTCGACGGCATCCGGCTCATGCCCTCTCATACGGAACGTATCGACAATCTGTCCCTGATCCATAAGGGCCATCTTGACAAACGTATTACCTATGTCTATCGTTAGGTTCAAAGAGTCCGTTTTGAGTTACTAGTAATTATTCCCCCTCCTCCGCGGGGCCTGGGTAATTGGTCACACACTTTCTCCGGCCATTTTTCCCAATACATCTATCGCTTCATGGATGTCCTTAACACCTCTAACTGTCAAAGCCAGCTTATTATTGTTCTGCCGTAATACAAATTTATCTTTTTTCTGTAAAATAAACTGCAGCACATTGTTAAAAACATCGCTTTCGTAATATGGAGATTTGCCGTCCGATGGAAAACCCAGTATCATAAGGCCGTTCTTGACCTTCACTTTTTCGAAACCAAGATCGATCGCGAGCCAGCGCAGGCGCACCACATTCATCAGCGTTTCGGTTTCGGGAGGCACGGGTCCGAAGCGGTCGGCCAGATCTGCGGCGAATTTCCGCATTGAGGCTTCGTCGGCCATAGTATCGAGTTGGCGGTAAAGCTTCAGTTTTTCGGCACTCTGCCCTACATAATCGTCGGGAATGCCCGCCTCGCGGTCGGTCTCGATGTGGGTGTCGTCTATGTAGCGTATCTTCTCCTGCGGCCCCGCGCCCATCAGTTTTTCCGCCCCTTCGACACCTTCGGCGCGGAGTTCGGCGACGGCCTCGTTCAGTATTTTTTGGTAGGTCTCGAAACCTATGTCGGCAATGAAACCGCTCTGTTCGGCCCCGAACAGGTTGCCCGCGCCGCGAATATCGAGATCCTGCATGGCGATGTTGAATCCTGCGCCGAGGTCCGAAAACTCCTCTATGGCCCTCAGACGGCGCCGCGCGTCACCCGTAAGCAATTCGTCCGGCGGCGACAGCAGGTAGCAATATCCTTTCCGGTTCGACCTCCCCACCCTTCCGCGCAGTTGGTGCAGGTCGCTCAGGCCGAAATTCTGGGCGTTGTCAATTATAATAGTGTTGGCGTTGGGGATATCGATGCCGTTCTCGATGATCGTGGTGGCAACAAGCACGTCGAACTCGTTGTAGATAAAATCCATTATGAGTTTTTCGATCTCTTTGGGATCCATCTGCCCATGAAGGATCCCCACGCGCGCCTTCGGGACGAGCTGCCGCACCATATTCGCGGTTTTGGCGATGTCGTCGACGCGGTTGTGGACAAAATACACCTGCCCTCCGCGCGCAAGTTCGAATTCGATGGCATCCTTAATAAGATCCTCGTTGAAAACGTGGCTTTCAGTAACGATAGGCTGGCGGTTCGGCGGCGGGGTATTGATAATGGAGAGGTCGCGCGAACCCATCAGCGAGAACTGCAGGGTTCGCGGGATAGGCGTAGCGGTCAGGGTCAGCGTATCGACGCTAACGCTCATTTCACGCAGCCGTTCCTTGCTCGTTACGCCGAATTTCTGTTCCTCGTCGATAATCAGCAGCCCCAGGTCGCGGAACTTTATCCCCTTTCCGAGTATCTTGTGCGTGCCTATCAGAATGTCTATTTTACCCGATTCGACATCTTCCAATATCTGACGGGTTTCCTTCGCGCTCTTGCTGCGGTTCAGGAACTCTATTTTCACCGGAAAGCCCCTCAGACGCTCCGAAAAAGTGCGGTAATGCTGCAGTGAAAGGATAGTAGTGGGGACGAGTACTGCGACCTGCTTGGAGTCAGACACTGCCTTGAAAGCGGCGCGCACGGCCACTTCCGTCTTTCCGAAACCCACATCTCCGCACACCAGGCGGTCCATCGGCTGTGGCGATTCCATATCCTGTTTAATCAGTTCGGTAGCTTTTTCCTGGTCCGGCGTATCCTCGTACCGGAACGACGCCTCCAGCTCCTGCTGCATATAGGTATCGGGCGAGAATGCGAAACCACCGCCTGCCTTGCGCTTAGCGTATAGCGCGATCAGTTCGCGGGCGATGCTCTTGACAGCGTTCTTGGTTGCGGCCTTCATCCGCTGCCATGCCCCCGAACCGAGTTTGTAGACACGCGGAGGCTCAGCGTCGCCGCTCTTGTAACGCGCGATGCGGTGCAGGTTGTGGACGTTCACCAGCAACACGTCGTTATCCCTGTAAACCAATTTTATTGCATCGACGCTCTTGCCGTTGTCGACAGTTTTCACCAGTCCGCCGAACCGTCCCACCCCGTGGTCGATATGCACCACATAGTCGCCCACCTTCAGCTCGTTGAGTTCGGCCACCGTGAGCGCTTCGTCGCGGTTTATCTCACCGCGTATCCTGTAGCGGTGATAGCGGTCGAATATCTGGTGGTCGGTGTAGAGACACAGTTTCAGGTCATGGTCAATGAAACCCTCGTGCAGCGTGAGCGCCATAGAGCGGAACGACACGTCCTTGCGCACCGACGCAAAAATATTTTGAAGGCGCTCAACCTGCGCCTTGTTTTCGGAAAGTATGTAGGTTTCGTAACCAGCGGCGGCATTCTCAGCGATATTGTCGGCCAACAGCTCGAACTGTTTGTTGAATTCGGGCTGGGGCGCGGTATGGAACTCAACAGCGGCGTCTGCAGGACGTTTCTCACTGCCCGTGCGAACGAACAACAGGCTCTCCGCGGTGTCCGCCATAAATTCTTTTGCACTCGTAACCATTTCGCCTATATGCGAAGGCTCGTCGAGTTCTTCCAGCAGTTTTTTGCGCAGCGAGTCGAGTTTTCCGAGCGTGAAACCGAGGTCGTCTATCCACCATGTCGCGCCGGCGGCGAACGATGCGAAAGAATCGACTTTCTCACGTCCGCTTTTGAGATTTGGCAGTACCTTCATCGAGTCGACCTTTTCGGACGACAACTGCGACGATATTTCGAAAATGCGGATCGAGTCTATCTCGTCGCCGAAAAAATCCACCCTGCAGGGTCTGTTCGACGAATATGAGAATATATCCATGATGCCGCCCCGGATAGAATACTGTCCTGGCTCATACACGAAATCGACGCGGTCGAAGTTCCAGTCCATCAGTATATCCTCGACCGTTGACATCGACACCGTTTCGCCGACCTCCAGCTTCAGCGTCTTTTCGGCGAGTTCGCTCCGCGACACAACCTTTTCGGCCATCGCTTCGGGGTATGTGCATATCGCAAGAAACCCTTTTTCGAAGCCTCGTATGGCGTTGAGCGCGGCGGTGCGCTGGACTATCCCCGAAGCGTCCTGCTGGTGGAATTGAATGGAACGTTTATAGGCCGTGGGGAAGAACATCACGCCCTCTTCGCCGATCAGATTGCAGAGGTCGTTCGCAAGGTATGCGGCGGCATCGCGATCGTCCATAACAAAAAGATGCACTCCGCCCATTTTCCACAATGAGGCTGCCGCAGCCACCGAGAATGCACCGCCAGCGAGTCTCTCCAACCCGACGGTTCGCGAATCTTTCGCCGCTTTCATCAGCTTGCGGAAAGGCTCCTCACCTGCAAATACCTCTATCAGTTTTTCGACCGCCTCGTTCATTAAAGTGAAAAATAAAAAAGTCACAGAAAAAGATCAAATTTTAGACGGTCGAGAAACGAAAACCGCAGTGTACTGAATGTACATGAGGATTT
Source organism: Rikenellaceae bacterium (assembly GCA_031548515.1). GTDB lineage: Bacteria > Bacteroidota > Bacteroidia > Bacteroidales > Rikenellaceae > UBA940. The sequence continues at coordinate 21,937 of JAVBRB010000005.1, forward strand.
GAGTTTCGATGACCAACGCCAAAGTTGACTTTTTCCGTGACTTTTAAGCGAGTTCCCTATTCTTTTTATCAAGTATTTTGGTCTCCATTATGCCGACAGCCTGGTCTTTTTTGATGCGGATGCGGCTCCTGTATTTCCACGCCCAGCGCATCCTCAGCGACGGGAAACCTTCGGTCAGGAACGCCGCCACATACGGGCTGGTCTTTATCGTCAGGTTACGGATACCCTTCTTCTGTGCATAATAAGAAATCCGGTTCTCGATCTGCTTGTCCACCAGCAGCGTGGGACTTACAGTCCCGGTGCCGTTGCAGTAGGGGCAGACCTCGGTGGCCTCGGCAATCGCTTCCGGACGCACTCTCTGGCGCGTTATCTGCATCAGGCCGAACTTCGACAGGGGCAGTATAGTGTGCTTCGCCCTGTCCTCCGCCATCAGTTGGGTCATCTTGTCGTACAGCGCCTGCCGGTTTTCGCCCTTGTGCAGGTCGATGAAGTCGATCACGATGATACCGCCCATATCGCGCAGGCGCAACTGGCGGGCGATCTCGGCCGCGGCGGCAAGGTTGACGTCCATGGCGGTACGCTCCTGGTCGTTCTCGACCTTTGTGCGGTTGCCGCTGTTGACGTCCACCACATGCAGCGCCTCGGTATGCTCTATGATGAGGTAAGCGCCGCGCTTCAGCGAGACGTATTTAGCGAAGAGCGACTTGATCTGCCGCGTGATATCGAAGTTGTCGAAAATGGGCAGGTTGCCCTTGTACTGCTTGACGATTCGGCTTTTTTCGGGCGCTATCAGTTTGATGTACTCCCTGATGTCGTCATAGGTAGCCTTGTCATTTATGTGTATCGCCTTGAAAGCGCCGTTTAACTGGTCGCGTATCATCGAGTTGGCGCGATTCATCTCCTCGCTCAACAGGGCGGGCGGCGCCTGGGCTTTAACCTTATTGAGGGCCGACTCCCATTTGACGATCAGCGCAAGTATATCCTGTTCTATATCGGCGTCGGTAGTCCCCACCGCGGCAGTACGGATTATCACGCCGTAATTGTTGGGCAGGACCTTGTCGACGATCTTCTTGAGTCTTTTGCGCTCGGAATTCTGGCGTATTTTCTGGGATATGGATATCTTATTCGAAAACGGCAGCAGCACGACATGGCGCCCCGCCAGCGATATATCCGAAGTAAGACGCGGCCCTTTTGTCGATATGGCCTCCTTGGCGATCTGCACCATGATGGCGTCGCCCACAGCTATGTGTTCGCCTATCTTGCCGTTCTTTCCGATAGGCGGTGCGAATTTAAGGTTCTCGAACTTTGGGGTGCGTTTCTTCTCCGCAAGGCTTTTCACCACTTTATGCAGAGAATCGAACTGCGCTCCCAGGTCGAGATAATGAATGAAAGCGTCTTTCTCGTGCCCTATGTTCACGAAAGCCGCATTCAGTCCCGGCATCAGTTTACGTACACGCCCCAGATATATATCACCGACGGCAAACCCGGTCTGGCACTTCTCTTTGCTGAATTCGACCAGTTCCTTGTCTTCCACCAGGGCAATATCGACCTCTGTCGGCGTAACGTTTATTATAAGTTCTTTGTTCATTGGTTCCGTGTGGTCCGCACTCAGCGGAAAATCCAGCCTGCAGGTACTGGTTGCAGGCATATATTGGCACGCCCTTTTAGTTACCTCCCTCGCCTTATCCTGCACCATCGCCATTGGCGATGACTTACCGCGCTTCGCTTGTTTTCTTCTTCGCGGCTCGGCATTGCCCGAATAAATTCGCTATGCTCTCGCTCCGCAGCGTCGGTTGTCGGGGCTTGGTCGATGATTATTTGTTACACAAATAATTCATAACAGATAAAGCTAAAGAGCCCATGCCGGCGCATCTTTAGCTTTACCTTATGCATAGCCATAAAACGAAGCTACCCTATTTGTTTTTTTTGTGCCTGTTCTTGCGAAGGCGTTTTTTGCGTTTGTGGGTGGCCATTTTATGTCCTTTTCTTTTCTTACCGCTTGGCATAGTCGTTTTTGTTATCTGATTGGTATACTTTGATTCGGCTTACTTCACCTTCGCCACGAAACTTTTGGCCGGCTTGAATGCAGGAATGTTGTGGGCGGGAATGGTGATCGTCGTGTTTTTCGAAATGTTACGGGCCACTTTGGTAGCGCGCTTCTTAATAATGAAGCTGCCGAACCCTCTCAGATAAACGTTGTTGTTCTTAATAAGGGAATCTTTCACACTGTCCATGAATGCTTCAACGATCTGTTGAACCTGAACTTTCTCGACGCCTGTTTTTTTGGCGATTTCGTTTACAATATCAGCCTTTGTCATATCAATAAATTTTAAAAAAGTTATTCATTATTAATCCGTTCCGATACGGAAATTGCTCGCAAATATAGATATATAATTTTATTAAATCATTACGCAGAACGTTTTTTTTTACAATTGTTGCTAATTTCGTCATTCGCCTGCGCCGGCAGGACCCCGACACACGAAATGCCTGCATATCTCACCGCGAATACCCTCTCAGCGCAACAGCATCCCAAATAGTTTCGCTGAATGCAAATACAACGAGAAAAACGGCGGAATATTATATCTTGATTGCCAATTATTATCCCCGCCCCGTAAAACACCGTCAACGCTTGTGTCCCACTGTCGCCCGTTACGTCACAATCTTGAATTACTGACAATTAGATACCGATTTTTGGAGTGTTAAATATAACATTTCTGCCGGAAAGAAATATAATCATGCAAGCTAAACAATAAATCAACTGCAGCAAAAGTTTATCATAAAAACTGAGGATATATTCTCCAACCTTCAAATTAAGGAGGAAAAAACAGACGCCTGGTCTTATTTCATTATCTTTGGAGCATGTAAAAACAACGTAATAGAATTATGAACACCGCAAAAATACTTTGGGTCGACGACGAGGTCGAACTTCTGAAATCCCACATAATGTTCCTGAAAGGCAAAGGATACGAGGTCGACAGTTGCAACAACGGCTACGACGCCATAGAAATGGTGCAGGCCAAGCAGTATGACCTTGTCATCCTCGACGAAATGATGCCCGGCATCACGGGACTTGAAACCCTGCCATATATAAAAGAGCAGCGTCCGAACCTCCCGGTGATAATGGTCACCAAAAGTGAAGAGGAAATGATAATGGACAAAGCCATCGGTTCCAAAATCGCCGACTACATCATCAAGCCGGTCAACCCCAACCAGGTGCTGCTCTCCATAAAAAAGAACATCCACAGTAAGCAACTGGTAACGGAGCAGGCGACGGCCGACTACCGCGCCGAATTCGGCAGGATCTCCGCATCGTTGGGTGACGCCGCCACTTTCAACGAATGGAAAGGTATCTACAAAAAACTGGTCAACTGGGAAATAGACCTGAAAGACATTGAGGACGAAAGCATCGGCGAGGTGTTGTCGTACCAGAAGGAGGAAGCCAACAACGAGTTCTGCAAATTTGTGCGCCGCAACTATCAGGGTTGGATAAACAATCGCTCGGAAGACACTCCGGTAATGTCGCACACATTGATGCGCACCAACATTTTCCCTGAAGTGGACAGGCATAAAAAGACCACCCTGCTGCTCATAGACAACTTCCGCTACGACCAGTGGATGGCCGTGCGCGACCTCATACGCGACCTGTACGACATCAGTACCGAGGATTTCTACTGTTCGATACTGCCGACGGCGACTCAATACGCCCGCAACGCCATTTTCGCCGGCCTGACGCCTCTGGCCATCGACAAGGTGATGCCCGGCCAGTGGCTCAACGACAACGAGGAAGGAGGCAAGAACCAGCACGAGGAGGATTTCCTGCGCCGCCAGATGCAGAGCAACGGCAAGAACTGGAAAATGACGTTCGACAAGCTCATCCGTCCGGAGCAGGGGCGCAAACTGATAGACAACATACAGAGGGTATACGACGCCGACTTTTCGGTGATAGTCTACAACTTCCTCGACATACTTTCGCACGCCCGCACCGAGACCGAGATCATCCGCGAACTGACCGAGGACGACGCGGCTTTCCGTTCGCTCACGCGGTCGTGGTTCGAACACAGCGACATACTGACGATCATGAAGCTGTTGGCGCAGAGGGGACACACGGTCATCGTCACCACCGACCACGGCACCATCCGCGTCGACAATCCGGTGAAGGTGATCGCCGACCGCGAAACCTCGCAGAACCTGCGCTACAAGACCGGTCGGCGCGTGAGCGGCTACAATCCGAAAGAGGTGTACGAGGTCCTGCGCCCGGAAGATGTACAGCTTCCGAAAAGCAACATCTCGTCGACCTACATCTTCGCCTGCAACCGCGACTACCTGATCTACCAGAACAACGCCACGCAGTTCACTAAATACTACCGCCACACGTTCCAGCACGGCGGAATCTCGATGGAGGAGATGATCGTCCCGTATATCGTCCTTAACCCGAAAGCCTAAAGATGGAGATCACTGTAAGAGATATCACAGGCTTGCCGGAGGCTGCCCGGGAGATAATTCCGCTTTTGGAAGGCCGCGGCGTGGTCGCCCTGTACGGCGGAATGGGGGCCGGTAAGACCACTTTCATCAGCGCGCTGATGCGTGAGATGGGTTCGTCGGACGACGTCTCGAGTCCGACTTTCGCACTGATAAACGAATATGTTACCGGCAAAGGTCGCCGTATTTTTCATTTCGATTTCTACCGCATCGACTCCCATGCCGAAGCTTTCGACATGGGCTACGAGGAGTATTTCTACGGCGGGGAGCTGTGCCTTGTGGAGTGGCCGGAAAAGATCGAGGATCTCCTTCCGGACGACACCCTTCGCATCCACATCGAGGTGCAGCCGGATGACAGCCGGATCATTACCATGGATTAAATGAGAAAGCTCTTCCTGTTGCTTGTTTTGTGCCTGCCGCAGTTTGCGACGGCCATAAAACCCGACCGCATCTACCGTTTCTATCCGGAAAAACTCGGACTCATATACAAGGAGTTGAGTGTCGCCACCGCCGACGGGATCAGGATTAAAACATGGTTTTACCCGGCGCAAACGCCACTTTCTGAGAAAGAACTCGATGCGGCATGGGAAAATCCGGTAAAAAGGGAATATTCGACGCTCGACGGCAATAAAAGGCCCACGGTCATAGTATGCAACGGTGACGCCGCGAATATGACATGGATGCAGTACGGATACGCGGCGGCGCTGACCGCGGCCGGTTACAACGTCGTGACTTTCGACTGGCGCGGGTTCGGCGAGAGCGGCGAGTGGGAGATGGACACCGACTACCTCGTCTATCCGGAACTGCTGCTCGACTACGACGCGGTGATAAACGCAACCATACGCCAGCCCGAAGTCGCCCCCGGACGCCTTGCCGTCGCCGGATGGTCCACCGGAGCCTATCTTTCGATGGCCGCCGCAAGCAAAAGACCCGAGGTGAAATGTTTCATAGCGCAGGCCCTGATGACGTCGTTCGATGATTTCATGCCGCTTCTGAAAGCGCTCCCCGAAAAAAAAGACAAAAATATAATCGTGCCTGAAGATTACCCGGCAGAGCTGCAGCCCGTCAATCTCGCCCCTTCGTTCGACAAGGCCACGCTGTTCATCGTCGGGGAAAACGACGCGAGGACGCCGGTGTGGATGAGCGAAAAGCTATACGAGGCCCTGCCCACATCGGAAAAGGAACTGTGGATAGTGCCGGGCGCAGAGCACGGAGGCCCGAACGGACCTTGGCAGGACCGGTATCGTGATGAATACAATCGGAGAATGATCGAGTTTATGGATCGTTATTTATAGTAATGAAGGCCACTGGCGGCCTTCATTACTATAAACTCACTTAACCTCCCAGACCGAACCGTGGTTCAAAAGGTCGTCCATGCTGCGGATTTTGGCCGCTGACTGCTGTTCCTCCACCTGTCGAGAGACTTCGGCGTCGTAGGCCGGAGCGTCCACCTGGCGGATGATGCCCAGCGCAACCGGATAGTCGGGATAGGACATCCCGGCAAGCAGGAAATGTACCATCGGGTTCTTCGCATGTGCGTCGTGCACGAGAATATCTTCCTCTGTAACGCCGTTCTCGCCCAATTTAACAACCTTCAGCTCTTCACCGTCGAACACAAGCCCTTTATCACGCGCAGTCCCGAAGAGCATCTTTTCTCCGTGCCTAAGCAGTATGGTATTTTCGGCGCGGATGGCCTTGTCGGCCGAGAACTGCGCATGTGTTTTATCATTGAAAATGACGCAATTCACCAGCGCCTCAACGACGGCCATCCCTTTGTGGCGAGCGCCTGCGATGAGAAGCTCCTTAGTGAGCGCGACTTCGGCATCCACCGAACGGGCGAAGAACGTGCCGCCAGCGCCTATGGTCAGCTCGCCCGGCTTGAACGGCTTCTCGATCGTCCCGAAAGGCGAGGTCTTCGTCACCTTGCCGAGTTTCGTCGTGGGCGAATACTGCCCTTTGGTGAGGCCGTAAATCTCGTTATTGAACAGCATCATGGTCATGTCGACATTGCGCCTCACCGCATGGATGAAGTGGTTGCCACCTATGGCCAGCGAGTCGCCGTCGCCGGTAGCAACCCACACATTGAGGTCCGGGTTTGCCGTTTTAACACCCGTAGCGACAGCCGCCGCACGGCCGTGGATACCATGGAAACCATATGTTTTGACATAGTAAGGAAACCTCGACGAGCACCCGATACCCGACACCACGGCGAACTTTTCGCACGGAACGCCGTCCTCCGACGAGATCGCCGCCAACGCTCCCTGCATAGAGTTGAGAACAGCGTGGTCCCCGCAGCCGGGACACCATTTCACCTCGATGTCACTTTTGAAATCAGCCGCGCTGTATATGCATTGTTGTGCCATTTTCGTCTACTTTAATAATGAATACCGCAACTTTGGTGCGAGGTATGGGATAATTTTAGTTACCTCCGTCGGCTGTTTCCGCGCCAGCGCCAAAGCGCTGACATACGGGCCTCCGTAGATGATTATTTTGCTTCGCAAAACAATTCAAAATGGTTGGTCAGTTCGTCGACCGTAAATGGCAACCCCTGCATTTTGTTGTACTGCAGGTAATCGAACTTTTGGAAATTCATTCGCAAATAGTTCGCGAACTGCCCCATGTTGAGTTCGCACACCACGATCTTTTTGAACCGTGAGAATATCTCTTCACATCCTGCAGGCAGCGGATTTATCCAGTTGAAGTGGCACAGCGACACTTTTCTGCCCTCGTCCTGCATGTTTTTAACAGCAGATTGCAGGTGCCCTTTAGTTCCGCCCCACCCCACTACCAACAGGTCGCCTTCGGGTTCGCCGAAAACTTCCTGCTTCGGGATGCAGTCTACGACGCGCGCTACTTTTTCGGCTCGCAGATCAGTCATTTTCTGGTGATTCGCCGGATCGTGCGAAGGCGAGCCTTTCCGTGCATCCTTTTCGAGTCCTCCGATACGGTGTTCCAGTCCCGGTGTCCCGGGGATCGCCCATGTGCGCGCCAGCGTCTTGGGGTCGCGGTCGTAGCAATAGTAGCAGTCGCCGTCCTTTTCCGCAACTACAGGGGCTTTGATTTCCGGATAGTCTTTCATGGATGGGATCTTCCACGGTTCACTGCCGTTTGCAATGAAACCGTCAGTCAGCAGGATCACCGGGGTCATGCGTTCGAGCGCGATCTTGCCGGCCCAGAAAGCGTAATGAAAACAGTCCGAAGGCGAACTTGCGGCCATGACCACCATCGGCGCTTCGCCGTTGCGCCCGAACAGCGCCTGCATCAGGTCGCTCTGCTCGGTTTTTGTGGGAATGCCGGTCGAGGGGCCTGCACGCTGGACATCGACGACCACCAATGGAAGTTCGGCCATCACGGCCAGGCCCATCGCCTCGCTTTTAAGCGAAAGCCCGGGACCGGAGGTCGTCGTGACAGCAAAATTACCAGCCAGGGCCGCTCCTATCGAGGTGCATATACCTGCTATTTCATCCTCAGCCTGGACCGTCTTTACGCCCAGGTCGCGGCGTTTTGCGAGTTCTTCCAGAATTACCGTGGCCGGGGTTATGGGATACGAACCGCAGAACAGCGGCAGGCCGGCTTTCTCAGCGGCGGCAATGAATCCCCATGCCGTAGCCTGGTTGCCGTTTATGGTGCGGTATTTACCCGGCTCCGGATGCGCCGGCTTCACGTCGTATGTATTTGCGAAAACATGCGTATTCGACGAATAATTGTAACCCGCTTTCAGCGCGCGTACGTTGGCTTCGGCGACGGCGGGATTCTTCTTTCCGAACTTGCTTTCGATATAGCCGAAAGTATGCTCCAGAGGCTTGTTGTAGAGATAGAAGCAGATGCCGAGGGCAAACATGTTCTTGCACTTCACAACACTTTTATTGTCGAGACCAAGGCCTTCCAGGGCGTCCTTCGTCATTGAAGTGATGTTCGGCATAACGATATTGTATCCTTCCAGCCCGAGTTCGGCGATCGGGTCGCCGGTAGCGAAACCGGCCTTGCGAAACTCTTTCTCATGGAAAGTGTCGCCGTCGACTATTATGGTGGCATCGCGCTTCAGCCACTTTGCGTTGGCCTTGAGCGCCGCCGGGTTCATCGCCACGAGCGCGTCGCAATAGTCGCCGGGGGTGATCATCCTGCTGCTGCCGAAATGGACCTGGAATCCCGAAACCCCGGCCACTGTACCCTGCGGAGCGCGTATTTCCGACGGAAAATCGGGGAATGTGGATATGCCGTTGCCGAAAACGGCGGCGGCGTCCGAAAAAAGCGTACCCGTCAGCTGCATGCCGTCCCCGGAGTCTCCCGAGAAACGGATCACTACGTCGCCGACCTCCCTGATATTTTTTTCGTTCATGTCGATGATAGGGCTTGTTTGAAGTTCCTTGCCGAACTAATTTGAGCGCCATTTTTGTTCCTGTTTAACCCGGTTTTGAGGCGAAAGCGGCTCCTGTCTAACGAAAGACCGTGCTAAACAGGGTCGGAAAGAGCCTCAAAGGAGGAGAGCGAGGAATTTCAAACAAACTCTTGGTTCGGTTCGGTGCGAATTTAGTAAAATTTCCCATGATTGGCTCTTAAGAAATAAACAATTTTGAAAAAATTTTAATAATTGTGTGTTTTTAGCAGAGTATATGGGATTTTTGTTATATTTGGAAACTTTATATCGGCCTGATCCGAAGATACAGGCCTGATATACAGCATATTTCCGATGAAAAATATTTTCAAAGGCATATTTGCGGCTCTCACGGCAGTGTCGATGATGAATGCCGGATGCGACAAGGCCGAAAAGTACCTGCGCATCGACCCTGAATCTTTCGACATTGCCAGCGACGAGTTGGAAGTATCGGCTTCGGTCGAGGCTTCGGCGTCATGGATGGCCTATTGCAATGCCGACTGGCTGGAGTTTTCGTACGGCGAGAACGCCCTGTTTATCACGATCAAGGAAAAAAACGAAAGTCTCGAAGAACGTGCGGCCGTAATCACCGTGATCACCGGCGACGGCCAGACCCGTCCCATTTCCATATTGCAGCGGGCAATGGACGCATATATCGAGACCACCCCTTCCGCACTTGCAGAATTCAGCAGCGAAGGCGGAACCCCGCAGACCGTCACCGTAGACACGAACCTCAGCCAATGGGGTTTCTCCAACAGGGAACCGTGGGCTACAGTGGTGCAGGGAATAGATACGGAAGCCAACAAACTGACTATCATCACAGAACGGTCATGGCAACTTGACGATCGGCGCGATTCTCTGATAATAGCCCCTGTGAACAATGCCTTCCTGCCGATCACCGACACCATTCCCATAGTGCAGCGCGGCGCCAACCTGATGATAACCTCGGAGGCGATGGACAGTTCGCACATTCTCCGGTCGTCTGCCAGTGAAACCGTTATCATCATTTCCGTCTATGCGAAAAACACATGGTCCGTCACCGACGATTCCGGAGGGCGCCTTTCGTTCGATCTGACCGGCGGCCCCGCCGATACCGAAAACGGCACTTCGATGACGGTCACCGTTCCGGCCAACACCGGCGCGGAGCCATATGACTACATACTGACATTCACCTGCGGAGACGGGAGATATGAATACAGGTTGGTACAGGCGGCGCCTACAGCGCCCGAATCCGAACCTGAACCTGAACCATAAATAACGATGGCAGAAGTGTTGGAACAGCCCAAAAAGGCGAACATAGCCCGCAGGCTTTATGACTGGGTACTCGGGTGGAGCGAATCGCGCTGGGGAACTCTGGCGCTTTTCGTATTGTCGTTCATGGAATCCAGCTTTTTCCCAATCCCGCCTGACGTACTGCTCATTGCGCTCTGCCTCGGCAATCCCCGGAAATCATTCTGGTATGCGACGGTATGCACCATAGGCTCCGTATCCGGCGCGCTGGGAGGATATGCGATAGGGTATTTCCTGTGGCAGAACGGACCTGGGGAATACACCGCGCTCGCCGAGTGGTTTTACGCCCATGTTTTCTCCCATGAGGATTTCCTGAGTGCAAAGAGGATGTTCGACGATTATAATTTCTGGATAATTTTCACGGCCGGTTTCACGCCGGTACCCTACAAGCTTTTCACTATAGCGGCCGGGGTTTTCCACATCAACCTTCCGATGTTCATCATAGGCTCGATCGTATCGCGCGGCCTGAGGTTCTTCCTCATCGCGGGCCTTATCTGGAAGTTCGGCGCGCCGATAAAAGTCTTCATCGACAAATACTTCAATTGGCTGGCGATAGCTTTCACCGTATTACTGGTAGGTTCCTTCGTTCTAGTCAAATTCCTGCTTTAGGATGAAAGTTTACGGTATCACAGGCTGGCCGCTCGGGCATTCGTTTTCGAAGCCGTATTTCGAAGATAAATTCGCCCGGTTGGGACTCGTCGACCACCGTTATTACAATTTCCCGCTTAAAAATATCGGAGAACTGTCGGACATACTTGCAGAACATCCCGACCTGTGTGGCTTCAACGTTACTATTCCGTACAAAAAGGAGATCATCGGCCGGCTCGACTGGATTTCGCCCGAGGCAAAAAAAATTGGCGCGGTGAACTGCGTGAAGATCGTGGACGGGAAACTCAAAGGGTACAATACAGATGCATACGGTTTCCGCGAGGGATTGGAAAAACTTATCGGATCTGAACGTCCGGCTGCCCTCGTGCTCGGGACGGGCGGAGCATGCGCCGCAGTCTGCCATGTGCTTGCCGACCTAGATGTTAAATTATTTAACGTATCGCGTTCGAAAAAGTTAAATTATTTATCTTACGGAGAGTTGACACCAGAACTCATGGAAAGCCACCGGCTCATCGTCAACACAACACCGCTCGGGACGTGGCCCGACACGGAACAAAAACCCGCTATACCTTACGAATATATCGGTGGGGGGCATTTTCTGTACGACCTTGTGTACAATCCGCCCGTGACGGCATTTCTCGCGGAAGGACTGAAGTGCGGGGCGAAGACGCTGAACGGTGAAACCATGCTCCGCGCCCAAGCGGAAAAGTCATGGGAGATATGGAACAGTGAGGAATGAAATGAACTGCCACACCGCAAGCAGCGGGGTATCGAAAGATAAGGATTAACCATATCGCCTCAAGCGGCGGGGAATCAACCCTTTTAGTCACCGCCGCCGGCTGTTTCCGCACCGCCCTGCGGCCGGCTTGCGGGCCTCCGTCGGTGATTATTTTGCTTCGCAAAACAATTGAGTATTCAGGTATGAGCAAAAAACCGTTTTATTCCCAATCTTCAATTTTTACTATATTTGCAAATCCCTCCCTGGTATAAATTAATCTGAATTCAAAATGGAAAAGATGAAAAATCTTTCGGGAGTCGGTATATTTGCTTTTGCCGTATTGCTGTCCGCAGGAATTTCCGCCTGTACACAAAAACCCAACACACTTACCGAAGCCGAAACGGCTGAAGGTTGGCAGCTTCTTTTCGATGGACAGTCGCTAGACCAATGGCGCAACTTCAACAGCGACAGCCTGGCAGGTTGGGCCGTAGCGGACGGAACCATCCAGGCCGACGGCAGCGGCAGCGATGCCTCGGGCTACATCGTCACTAAAAAAGAATACGGGAATTTCCATCTCTCGCTCGACTGGAAACTCACCCGCGGAGGCAACAGCGGTATTATCTACCATGTCGTCGAACGTCCCGAATTCAAAGTCCCCTATGTTACAGGACCCGAATACCAGCTTATCGACGATGCGGGTTGGGAAGCAGCGAACGCTCCGGCCAGACTCGAAGAGTGGCAGAAACTTGGCGCGGACTATGCAATGCACCTTCCGAACATGGATGGCGTCTCCGTAAATCCCCCGGGAGAATGGAACAACTCTGAGATAATCTTCGACAACGGACATGTGGAACACTGGCTCAACGGTAAAAAGATCCTCGAATTCGAAGCTTGGACCGATGAGTGGTTCGAACGCCGCGGCAGCGGAAAATGGAACGATGCCCCTGAATACGGACTTGCACACCGCGGCCTCGTGTGCCTGCAGGACCATGGCGATCCCGCTTCGTTCCGCAACATCAAGATAAAGGAACTCCCGCGCAAGACCGGCAAGACCGCCGGACTGTTCAACGGCAAAGACCTGCACGGTTGGGTGTCTTATGGAACCGAACTCTTCTATGCGGATGGCGAAGGCAATCTTGTACTCGAAAGCGGTCCCGACAAAGGATACGGTTACTTGGCAACGCGCGAATACTACGACGACTTCGACTGCTCTTTCGAATTCAACGAAGCCGCCGACGGCAATTCGGGTTTCTTTTTCCGTTCGGTGGTATTTCCTCCGGCCATGGTCAACGGATGGCAGGTCGAAATAGCGCCTGCAAAGATGTGGACGGGCGGCATATATGAATCCTACGGACGCGGATGGCTCTATCGACCAGAAGAAGAATTCCTGAAGGACGGTTGGAACCAAATGCGCGTCAAAGCCGAGGGTGACAACGTGACAGTGTGGCTCAACGGCACGGAGGTGACCAACCTGACAGACCCCTCGTTTGCAAAAAAACAGGGACGGCTCGCACTCCAGATACACGACGGAGGCGGCATAAAGGTCATGTTCCGCGACATGAAACTTACAACTCTATAAATTCATTCAGTATGCGTAAACTATCTGCAATCGTGATGGCGGCAATGACTCTAGCTTTTTCCGCCTGCTGCAACAACAGCACAAAAACCGAAGTACAAGAAGAAACAGGAGGAGAAGCAAAAATGATCAGGCTCAATGTGACAGTGACTACGACGGCCGAAAATCTGGACGCCGTGATATACAGGCTGAACCGTCTGGCCGCCGCATCGAAAGAAGAGGCCGGATGCATGGGGTATGAAATATACCAGAATACCGCTACCCCGACCCAACTGATGATCGTGGAAACATGGCGCAACCAAGCCGTGCTGGACGCGCACCAAAAGACTCCGCATTACGATATAGAACTGAACTTCATTAAGGACAAGATGCAGATGGAACTTGAAAGGTTCGACTTCTAGGTCCTGATGTTGCATGATAGAATAAGTCCGGAAAAATTTTTCCGGACTTATTTAACGTAAGTTTCGGATAAGAATTTATGTTAATTTACAGATACACTATTGTTATCGTGAGATTCTTACCCAAAACCCACGTTAGCGGCTATGAAAAAGCCGCGATACGGCATGATCTCCCTCCCAACACCTCCACTGAATATAGGAGGGATTTGTCGCAGCCAGAAGGCCGCTCCTCAATGGTTTTTCGTTTCGCTTAATCGAAACTCACGTTATTTATTTTTGCCTGTCGCCTGCGTAACCAGCAAGCAGCACGAGCGAATTTCGGTATGTCGAAACCGGGTATTTGGACAGTATGCCGCATGCCTCGGAAATGTATTCGCGCATCAGGCGTTCTGACTCTTCGATGCCTCCGCCGTCGATGACTGCGGCGTGCAGGCAGGCTATATTTTCAGGCTCGTCCGCGACAGCCGCAAGTTTATCAAGAAGTTCGGCCTTCCGACCGGGTGACGATTTCTCGAGGACGGCCAGCAAAGGAAGCGTTATCTTCTGTTCCTTCAGGTCATTACAGGCGGGTTTCCCGGTGTCTGTGCAGGTATCGTAATCGAGTATATCGTCCTTCATCTGGAAAACCATCCCCAAGTACTCCCCGAATCGCTTCATCTCGGCCACTTGCCCAGGCAACGCGCCTACCGACAATGCCCCTACCCCCGCGCTTACCCCAAAAAGAGTGGCTGTTTTTTTGCGGATTATGTCGAGGTAAATGTCGCGTGTCATTTCGAGTTTTCGGCTCTGCTCGCTCTGGATCAGCTCGCCCTCGCACAGTTCGCTCATCGCCCTCACAACATAATCGACGATATCGTACTGAGCGCTGTCAAGCCCGATATTAATGCTCTTGGCCAGGATCAGGTCGCCGGTTATGACCGCGCTGCGGGAATTGAGCATGGCACGCACCGAAGGTTTGCCGCGGCGCATATCCGACTCGTCGATGACATCGTCATGGACCAACGAAGCCGTGTGCATCATCTCCACAAGCATGGCTCCCAGGTATGTGCGAAGTCCGAGACCCTTTTCCGCATCGGGATTCTGCAGAGCGGCGCTCAGGAGTACGGTCATAGGGCGGACGCTTTTCCCGCCGTTTTCCAGAATATATTTCAAAAGACCATCGACATATCGGTTGTCGCTCTTCATATAACGCGCCAAAAAACTGTTGTATTCCTCCAGTTGCCGCTCTATGGGCCTGCGTATATCGTCGGTAACGCTCATCTGCTTTTCGTTTTGCATTGGCAAATATAGCTAAATTAATTATTAGTTACCTCCCCCGGCGCTCCTGCGCCAACCTGCGACCGACCGACTGCCTGCTCTTCGCCTGCTTTCCTCCTTGCGGCCCGGCATAATCCGGATAAATTCGCTATGCTCTCGCTCCGCAGCGTCAGTCGTCGGTTGTCGGCCCCCGGTCGATGATTATGCCGCCAAAAGACGGCATAATTCAACTATTTTTCGTTACTTTGCACGGATTAGCATCCGTATAAACCAATTTCATGGAAATGAATATCGGGAACTTCTTTCGCAAGGCCCTGCCGTATATCACTGCAGTAGTGATTTTTTATGCCGTAAGCGCGCTGTACTTTTCACCGCAGTTCCAGGGCAAAACCCTGCAAATGACCGACGTGCAGATGTACGAAGGTATGAAAAAGGATATCTCGGACCATCGTGCCGAGTTCGGCGAAGACCCGCAGTGGACCGGCGGCATGTTCAGCGGAATGCCTGCATACCTCATCACTGTAAAATACCCGGCCATGATAATCCGCAACGCCGCTCAATGGTGCCTGAACCTGCTGGGCGAGCCTATGTCGCTTGTTTTCCTTGCGATGGTGGGGTTCTGGCTAATGCTGCTCATGGCGGGCGTCAACCCATGGGTAGCCATCCCGGCGGCGTTGGCCTACGGACTTTCGACATATAACATACTGATAATAGGCGCAGGACATATAACAAAAATGCGAGCCATAGGCTACGCCCCTATGCTCGTGGGGGCGGTATTCTATACATTCCGGAAGAATCCCTGGACAGGAGGAGCTTTGGCGGCGCTGTTCGGCACGCTGACCATAGCCGCCTCGCACCACCAGATAACATACTATTTCCTGTTAGTGATCGCTGCATACTGGATAAACCAACTTGTAATCGCCGTAAAAGACAAGGCCCTCGGGCATTTCGGAAAGGCGACCGCAGTGCTGATAGGCGCCGCGGTTCTGGCCGCAGGGGCGAACTTCACCCACCTGTGGTACACAGCCGAACATACGCCCGACACTACGCGCGGAGGCTCTGAACTTGTCGACGAAAAATCCATAGACACCAAAGGACTCGACCTGGAATACGCCACAGCATGGAGCTATGGCGTGGGCGAAAGCCTCAATATGTTCATACCCGATTTCCGCGGAGGAGGTTCTGGCGGAGGATTCCCGGATGACGGACCTGTCGCAATGGCGCTCAAGAAAAGCGGAATCAGCCCTTCGGTCGCAACGCAGCTTCCCGGATATTGGGGCGGCCAACCGTGGACAGGCGGGCCTACATACATAGGCGCCGTAATGATATTCCTGTTCGCGTTGGGGATGTTCGTACTGCCCGGACGGCAAAAATGGTGGGTGCTGGCCGTCAGCATCCTCGGTCTGTTGCTGGCCTGGGGCCGCAACGCCATGTGGTTCACGGAACTTTCGTTCGCCGTACTGCCAGGTTACAGCAAATTCCGCACAGTAGCCATGGCGCTCACGATACTGCAATGGTCGGTGCCGTTCCTTGCCGCGCTGGTGATGTCTGGAATGTGGAACAGGGAATTCGACAAGCCTAAATTCATGAAGGGGCTGTGGTGGTCGCTCGGGATCACCGGCGGGATGGCGCTGTTCTTCGCCATGTTCGGCGGTTCCATATACGATTTCAGTGCGGCCGGAGACACCCGTTTCAGCAATATTCCCGGACTCGCCGAAGCCATGGAGAACGAACGCGCGGCGATGTTCAGCGGCGACTGCTGGCGCACGCTGATTTTCGTCATGCTGACGGCAGCCGTCGTGTGGGCCTTCGCGAACCTGCAGAATTTCAAACGATGGATGTTCGTGGGTGCCGTCGGTGTGCTGACCCTGGCCGACCTGGTGCCCGTAGACCTGCGCTACCTGTCCCATGACGATTTCCAAACCAAGTCGCGCGTGCAGATAGCCCCCACCGAAGCCAACAAACTGATAATGCAGGACAAAGAACCGGGTTACAGGGTGATGAACACCGATAACCCGTTCAACGAAGCCCAGACATCGTATTTCCACCGTTCCATCGGCGGTTATCACGGAGCTAAACTTCGCCGATACCAGGACGTTATAGACCGCTATATATCGAAGATGGATATGGACGTATTGAACATGCTCAACACCAAATATTTCATCGTCACCGACCGCAATACAGGGGAACAAAGCGTCCAGGTAAATCCCGAGGCAAACGGCCCGGCGTGGTTCGTCGACGAAGTATTCGTCGTGGACGGCCCACAGGAGGAATTGGATGCGCTCGGCACAATAGACAACAAGACGGAAGCCGTTGTAGACAGGCGTTTCACGGGCATCGACAAGATGTATCCGGCGGCGCTGGCCGACAACATGCCTGTCGCCGAGCCGGACTCGGCAGCCACCATCCGCATGACAGACTACCGCCCGAACTACCTGCGTTACGAAATGTCGTCGTCGACCCCGCAGGTGGCGGTATTCTCCGAAATATATTACGACAAAGGCTGGAAAGCTTATATCGACGGGCAGGAAACATCATATTTCCGCACCGACTATATCCTGCGCGGAATGATGATCCCCGAAGGCGACCATGTAATAGAATGGAAGTTCCGGGCGCCAAGGTTCGCTGCTGTGGAAAGTGTGACGCTGGCCTGCTCGATCGTAATTCTGCTGTGGCTGGCCGCGGCCTTTATGTTGGAACAGCGAACAAAAAAGAAAATCAAAACTACAGAATAAATTATGGCACAAGAGGATAAAAGGCTGAAACGGAAAGTCCGCAATTCGTATTTCATCTCGACTGTCAGCATCGCGATGGTGCTGTTCCTGCTCGGATCAGTGACCTATTTGATACTCAACGCACTGAACGTCACCAACCGGCTCAAAGAAAGCGTCACCATATATGTGATGCTGGACGACGGACTGGACGATGAGCAGACCGACGGACTGCGCAAACAGATCGAATCCAAAGAGATCGTGAGGCAGGTGACCTACATCGACAAGGAGAAGGCCGCCGAAGATTTCATTGCCGAGACCGGCAGCGATTTCCGCAGCTTCATAGACTTCAATCCCCTGCCGAACAGTTTCGAAGTCGGACTTAACGCGCGTTCTTCGGAGAAAGAGTTGGTGCGGCAGTTCGAGAAAGAGGTTTCCGCCATGCCTGGCGTGAGTGAAGTGGTCTATCAGAAAGGCGTAGTCGAGCAGATAGGCAGCAACCTGAACAAGTTCAATCTCGTGCTGTTGCTCTTCGGCGCGGCGCTGCTTGTCATCTCGCTGATCCTGCTGAACAACACCATACGCATGACCATCATGGCCAAGCGGCAGGTGATAAACACCATGAAGCTGGTGGGCGCCACCGAAGGCTTCATTATGCGCCCGTTTCTCAGATCAGCAGCACTGCACGGAGTCTATGCAGGATTGATCGCCACGCTAATGTTCATCGCTATGACTGCCGGCCTGCAGGAAGGGATCCCCGAGATCAACCTGCTGACCGGAAACGTACTGCTGCTGTCGATCACGGGCGCGATGATCGCGGGAGGTATACTGATCTCACTGCTCTTTACTATATTTGCAGTGGACAAATCGGTGAAACAGCCGTCGAACAAGGCGTTCCTTTAATGATTAATGGTTAATTAAAAGAGAATATATGGCTAAAAAACAGACAGCTAAAAATATGCAGGAGGAAAATGACGCGCGGATGCCTCTGTCGAAAAAGAACTACCTGTTCATGCTGATCGGCCTTGCGGTGATCATCTTTGGGTTCCTGCTGATGGCTGGTGGCGGAAGCGACGATCCGAATGTATTCAATTATGATATGTTCAGTTGCCGCCGCATAACCATCGCGCCCATCGTGGTGATCGCAGGCTTCGCCTTCGAGATATACGCTATAATAAAGCGGTTCGACAAGTGAGCGTACTCGAAGCGATAATACTAGGCATTGTCCAGGGAATCACCGAATTTCTGCCCGTGAGCAGCAGCGGGCACCTGCAAATAGCAAAAGAGGTTCTGGGCGTTACTCTAACCGACAACCTCACATTCGACGTAATGCTGCACGTCGCCACGGTGATGAGCACCATCGTAGTGCTGTGGCCCGAGGTCAGCAAACTTTTCAGAGGGGTTTTCAGGTTCAGGTATAACACCGAGACCTCGTATTTTTTTAAGATACTGCTGTCGGTCATCCCTATCGGGGTTGTCGGATTCCTGTTCAAAGACCAGCTCAATGCAATGCTCGCGTCACCCGAAATACTCGTCATAGTGGGATCTATGATGATGCTTACCGCTCTGCTGCTGACTTTCGCAACATACGCCAAACCGCGCCGTAAAGACAACATATCGTACCGCGACGCATTTATCATAGGCGTCGCGCAGGCCTGCGCCGCAATGCCGGGACTGAGCCGTTCGGGTACTACGATCGCTACCGGATTGCTGCTCGGCAACAAAAAAGAGGCTGTCGCGCAGTTCTCGTTCCTGATGGTGATAATACCTATATTGGGCGAAGCGTTGCTCGATATTGTCCGTGGCGATTTCAGCGGAGGAATGGGCGTAGGAGTGTGGCCGCTTGCCGGCGGATTCATCGCGTCTTTCGCGATAGGATGCCTGGCCTGCCGGTTCATGATCGAAATAGTGAAGCGCAGCAAACTCGTCTGGTTCGCAGTCTATTGTGCCGTAGTCGGACTGGGATCCATAATCTATTATTTCATATAAATGCATCAGGAACCGCTCTCGAAAGAGCTTGATTTTCCAGAAGGATACGTACTCGCCGTCGACAAGCCGCTGGAATGGACCTCGACCGACGTGGTACGCAAAGTGAAATACGCGTTGGAAAGGCTCGGCCACAGGCGCATAAAAGTGGGCCATGCCGGAACGCTCGACCCGTTGGCGACAGGCGTGTTGGTAATATGTATCGGCAAGGCCACCAAGCGCGTCGAGGAGCTGATGGCCGAACGCAAAGAGTACATAGCCGAAATCGAACTTGGTGCGACCACCCCCAGTTTCGACCTCGAACACGAGATAGACCGTCGTTATCCGTGGGAACACATTACACGCGGCGATATCGAACGTGCGCTTAAAGAGCTTTCCGGCGAACGCTTCCAGATACCGCCTGTATATTCGGCCAAGAAAATGGAGGGTCGCCGCGCCTACGAACTCGCACGCGAAGGCGAACAGGTGGAAATGCGCAAGGCTCTCATCAATATATACGGAATGGAGCTGCTGGAATGCAGCCTGCCGCGCATCACGATCCGTGTCGAATGCAGCAAAGGGACATATATCCGCGCCCTCGCCCGTGAAATAGGTGAGAATCTTTCCAGCGGCGCGCACCTGACGGCATTGAGGCGTACACGCAGCGGTGAAAACAGGGTGGAAGAGGCACTGGAATTAAAAAAAATCATAGAAATTTTATCCGGCGCGAAACATTTCTAAAATTTTTGCGTAATATATTTATCGTTCGTGTTTTTTAACGGCAAAATTATTACGTAACTCATATTTATCCGTCCGGAGCGGCTTTGGCCGGGACTAATCCCGCCTCTCTCAGAGGAAAGTTTAGTTCCGCTGACCTTACCCGCCTACGGCGACCTCGGCTGTGAGGAGCGGCAACACATACTTCATGCGTTTTATAAAAATGCCAATAAGTATGAGTGCAGGATAATGGACTTAAAGAGAAGTAAAACAACACAAGGATATAGTTATCCTGAACTCATATTATGAAACTATCCCAATACAGCTACCCGTTCACACCCGAACTTTTAGCGAGATACCCGAAAGAGAACCGCGACGAAAGCCGCCTGATGGTTGTCGACCGTAAAACGGGAAAGATCGAGCATAAGATATTCAAGGAAGTCCTCGACTATTTCGATGCCGATGACGTGTTCGTCTTCAACAACACCAAGGTGTTCCCGGCGCGGCTATACGGGAACAAGGAAAAAACAGGCGCCGAGATCGAAATATTCCTGCTGAGGGAACTCAACGAGGACCTCAAGTTATGGGACGTCCTGGTCGATCCGGCACGCAAGATACGCATAGGCAACAAACTTTATTTCGGCGACGACGACCTGCTCGTGGCCGAAGTCATCGACAATACGACATCCCGCGGACGCACGCTGCGTTTCCTGTTCGACGGGACGCACGACGAATTCAAGGAGGCCCTCTATAGAATGGGCGAAACCCCGCTTCCCAAATGGGTGAGGGAAAAAGTCGAACCCGAAGACGAGGAACGCTACCAGACCATTTTCGCCAAGCACGAGGGTGCTGTGGCCGCTCCAACCGCAGGCATGCATTTCAGCAAGCACCTGCTGAAGAGAATGGAAATAAAAGGTGTCAACAGGGCGGAAATAACCCTGCACGTAGGCCTCGGCAATTTCCGCACGGTGGATGTGGAAGACCTCACGAAGCATAAAATGGATTCGGAACAGATATTCATCCCGGATGAGGCCGCAGAAATGGTAAACAAGGCCAAACGCAACGAGAAACAAGTCGTCGCAGTAGGCACTACAGTCATGCGCACCATAGAGAGTTCTGTGTCGACAGGAGGCATGCTGAAGCCGTTCGAAGGATGGACCAACAAATTCATCTTCCACCCGTACGAATTCAGCGTAGCCGACGCGATGATATCCAACTTCCACCATCCCTACTCTACACAACTGATGATGGTGGTGGCTTTCGGCGGTTACGACCTGGTCATAGAAGCCTACAACACAGCCATAAAAGAGGGCTACAGGTTCGGGACCTACGGCGACGCGATGCTGATTTTATAATCGCAGCAAACGCTGAAACCGAAAAAAATCCTTACCTTTGCGATGATAACCTTCCCCGTATCGGAATGAGCAAAAACAAAATATTGTACGTAAGCCAGGAGATATACCCTTATCTTCCGGCTACCGCAATATCCACGCGCTGCCGCACCCTCTCGCAGGGAATGCAGGAACACGGAAATGAAATCCGCACGTTCATGCCGCGCTACGGCAATATCAACGAACGGCGCAACCAACTGCACGAAGTGATACGCCTGTCGGGGATGAACCTCATCATCGATGACAACGACCACCAGCTTATCATCAAGGTGGCATCGATCCCGGCTGCGAGGGTACAGATATATTTCATAGACAACGACGATTACTTCCACCGCAAGGCGCAGTTGAAGGACGCCGATGGAAACTACTTCCCCGACAACGACGAACGCGCTATATTTTTTGCCCGCGGAGTACTCGAAACAGTCAAAAAACTTCGTTGGGAACCCACGGTAGTACACTGTCACGGATGGTTTTCCGCTGTTATACCGGTATACCTGCGCAATTTTTTCGCCGACGACCCCGTCTTCCGGGGAAGCAAGGTCGTGGTATCGCTCTACAACGACTCGTTCCCCGGAACTCTCGACCCGGGTATGAGGGGAAAATTGGAGAACGAGGGGATAAATGACCCGAGATTGAAATTTATCGACGAGCCTTCATACGAAAATCTGATGAAACTCGTTATAGACTACGCCGACGGGGTTGTGATCGAAGAAGCGCTTGATGATGCGGCTTTGTACGATCACCTGAAAACCGTCGGGAAACCGGTGCTGGACTGGAACGGCGACAAGTCCGATGCAAAATATATGGATATTTACCAGAGTTTTTACGATGAATTGCTCAAATAAGACTGTCGATTTCCTCAAGGCCCTTTGCGCCACAGCAATCCTTCTTGTTTCGGTCAATGCATGTACCGAGGTGGACGACCGCCTGGGATCAAGCATCTTACCGAGGAACCAGAAGATGAAAATCAGGATCGACACGCTGTCGGGTACTCAGACATACCTGTATAAAGAGGACAGCATCCCGTCGAGCAGGCTCGGGTATGCCTATTTCGGCAAAGAGGAAGACGCTGTATTCGGAAGGCGCAAGAACAGTTTCATAGTCCAGTTCGTTCCGTCTTCCTTTCCAACCTCGTACAGGTCCGGAACAGCGTATAAAAACTTCGGGATAAACCCCATCATAGACTCGATATGCATCTTCCTGCCGCTTTACGATGTCCACGGTGACACTACGCGGATCGCAGGCACGGGACAGATGTTCGACGTTTACGAGTTTACGGAAGGCCCGGACGAGTTGTGGCTGAGCAGGGATTCCACGTACTATGCGAACTTCCCCATAGACGATCACAAGGGCGACAAGCTCTTCTCGTTCACTCACTACGGACACAGGAGCGTGGCGACGAAACTCATACCGACACAGAAAGGGAAGGACTACCTGAAGAGGATAGTAAACATAAAGATGGATGACTACAAGGACGATTCGCTTTTCCATATGGCATTCAGGGGGTTGTATATCACACCTGCCGACGGTTCGCCGGCGAACGCAGCAGTGTATGCGTCAAACCTTGCCAGCGCGGGCCTTATGATGTATTCTCGCTGCCATGACACGCTCGATATCAAGGCTATATACGATACCGTCTACACCACGTTCAAGTTCAGGGATACGGATGACGCAAGCAGCAGCAGCTACAC
The DNA here is from genome assembly GCA_031548515.1 of Rikenellaceae bacterium. Classification (GTDB taxonomy): domain Bacteria; phylum Bacteroidota; class Bacteroidia; order Bacteroidales; family Rikenellaceae; genus UBA940. The sequence continues at coordinate 45,114 of JAVBRB010000005.1, forward strand.
CATACCGTACAGCAACGTTTCCGTCAACATCGTGGATTCCGACTACTCGTCATCGACGTATCTCGGACCTCTGGAAGTTTCTACGAACGGATTCACCGACACGCTGGCAACCAGCGCCGCGCAGCCGCTGATGTTCGTACAGCCTATGAACGGCGTTACGGGATACCTCCGTTTCACGGACGACATGATAAACAAACTGAGGGACCTGCGATACGAAGTGGACGATAAGGGAGAGAATGTCAAACACGATATCCTGATAAACCAGGCCATGATGTATATCTGGCTGGAAGATGGCTGGGATACCTCCACCCTCAACAGTTCGATGAAACGCATGGGTAGTTATTCAGCGCTCAAATCGCTGACCCCGATCCCGGACTACCTCTACTATTCCGAATGGGTCCAAAGGAACAGCACCAACGGCAACGCCAAATATGTATTGCCGTATAACGGATACCTCAACCGCAGCAACGGATATTACGAACTCGACATAACCTCGTTCGTGCAGCAGTTGGCAAAAGGCGCACCTGGAGATCCTTATGAGATAAACCCGGTGATAAACATCGCCTCGGAAGCCTACGGATTCTTCAAGTTCGGACAGAGCGTCCTGCAAGGATACGATCCTGCCAAAGAGGCCATGGATCCGATGCCGGGGGATTATAAACCAGTAAAGATCAAGCTCACGTACACGTTGATCGAAGAAGACTAAGATGAACCCGCGCAAACCAAAGAGATAAATAACGCAATACGCATAAAACCTAAAGTTAAGGGCTTTAGGTTTTCGCTTTTTCAATACGAACAGAGATGTCAAAGAACAATTTAGTGATAGTGGAGTCGCCCTCCAAAGCAAAAACCTTAGAGCGTTACCTCGGCAGTGAATATGTCGTTAAATCGAGTTTCGGTCATATCCGCGACCTTGCAAAGAAAGGCCTCGGGATCGACATCGAACACGGATTCATACCCGATTACGAAGTGGCTCCCGATAAGGTGAAAGTGGTGAAGGAACTTTCGTCGATGGCCGCCAAAGCCGACACGGTGTGGCTGGCGTCCGATGAAGACCGTGAAGGAGAGGCCATTGCTTGGCACCTTTCCCAGGTGCTGGAACTGCCGCAAAGCAAAACCAAACGCATCGTTTTCCACGAAATCACTAAACCCGCGATCATGCACGCCATCGAGAATCCGCGCGGGATCGACACAGATCTTGTGAACGCACAGCAGGCGCGCCGCATTCTAGACCGCCTCGTTGGTTTCGAACTGTCGCCGCTGCTGTGGAAAAAAGTGAAGCCGCAGCTTTCGGCAGGACGCGTGCAGAGCGTTACCGTGAGGCTCCTGGTCGAACGTGAACGCGAGATAATGGACTTTAAATCGACGGACTACTGGCGCGTGACGGCGGAACTATACCCGGAAGCCGACTTGTCGAGACCTATATTCAAGGCCGAAGCATCGAAACGTTTCGATACGCGCAAAGAGGCAGTGGATTTCCTCGCGGCCTGTAACGGCGCCGCGCTGACAGTGTCGAGCGTCGAAGAAAAACCGGGTATGCGCTACCCCGCCCCTCCGTTCACCACTTCGACGCTGCAGCAGGAAGCCGGACGCAAGCTCAATATGTCGGTCACCCAAACCATGACCATCGCCCAAAGGCTCTACGAACAGGGGCTTATAACATACATGCGTACCGACTCCGTCAACCTGTCAGGATTGGCCATCGGGGCTGCTAAGGAAGAAGTAGTGAAACTTTTCGGCGAAGGATATTCCAACCCGAAGAACTACAAAACCAATTCGAAAGGGGCTCAGGAAGCTCATGAGGCCATCCGTCCGTCGTATTTCGAACGGCAGGAGATAGAAGGCGCTCCGGCCGAGAAAAAACTGTACGAACTGATCTGGAAGCGCGCAGTCGCATCGCAGATGAAACCCGCGGAAATAGACAGGACGATCGTTCACATAGATGCCAAAGGCGCAAAGGAATATTTCGTCGCTACCGGTGAAGTGATACGTTTCGACGGTTTCCTGAAACTCTATTCCGAATCCACCGACGACGATAATTCCGAAAACGGGCAGTCTATCCTCCCGAAGATGGCCAAAGGGGACGCAATCGGCCAGGAGATAATTACAGCCACACAGCGTTTCACCCAACCGCCCGCCCGTTACAACGAGGCCCTGCTGGTCAAAAAACTCGAAGAACTCGGCATAGGCCGCCCTTCGACCTATGCACCCACGATCTCGACCGTGATGAACCGCGGCTATGTCGTCAAACAGAGCAAAGACGGCGTCAAGCGGGAATATACCCAGATAACGCTTAAAAAAGGCAAGACGACTGAAAAGGTCATCTCCGAGAAAGCCGGCAAGGAGACTAATCGCCTCGCACCTACCGACATAGGAATGCTGGTAAACGACTACCTCGAAGGACAGTTCGCGGATATACTCGATTATAATTTCACTGCGAAAGTCGAGAAGGAGTTTGACGAAATCGCCGAAGGCAACGAAAAATGGGCCGATATGATCTCCCGGTTCTACGGCCCGTTCCACGAGTCTATCGAAACGGCTCTCGGGACACAGCATACAAATACGCATCAGACGCGCATCCTGGGCACAGATCCGAAAACCGGACAGACCGTTTCGGCGCGCATAGGGCGCTACGGCCCGATGGTGAGCATCGAAGACCCGAATGGCGGCAAAGCCCGTTCCGCGAGCCTGCGCAAAGGGCAGTTAGTCGTGTCCATCACCCTCGAAGAAGCCCTTGAACTGTTGTCGCTCCCCAAGAGCCTTGGCGAATACAACGGCGGCGAAGTGGTTATCGGCATAGGGAAATTCGGCCCTTATGTACGCCACGACGGCAAATTCACATCGCTCGGAAAAAAAGACGACCCGTATAAGATAACGCTGGATCGGGCAATCGAAATAATCGAAACCGAGAAAAAAGAGAAGCCGGCGGGCGGTGCGCTGAAGACTTTCGACGAAGAACCCGACCTGGTGGTGAAGACCGGCAAATACGGCCCCTACATTGCATATAAGGGGAAGAACTACAAAATCCCGAGAGGCACGCAGCCTGCCGAGATCACACTCGAAGAAGCCAAAGCGCTTATCGAGAAAAGCGGTAAATAGCAAGTCCGGCCCATATGAAAAGAGTGTTCGATTTCCTGAGAGATTTGCAGGTGAATAATAACCGCGAATGGTTCAATGCCAACAAAAAGCGTTACACCAAAGCTTTGGATGCGTTCAATTGCTTCGCCGAACGGTTGATAACCGAGATAGGGGCATTCGACCCATCGGTGAACGGCCTGACGCTCAAAGATTGCACCTACCGCATCTACCGCGACACCCGTTTCTCGAACGATAAAACGCCGTATAAGACACATATGGGCGTCTATATCTGTCCGGGCGGCAAAAAATCGGGCAACGCCGGATATTACTTCCATATCGAACCGCAGGGCAGTGGACTTATCGGCCATCACCTGATGTCGGCCGGCATATACATGCCCGAACCGGCAGTTCTGAAAAGCGTCCGCGACGAGTTTTTTGACAATGGCGAAGAGGTCGTCAAAGCTATCGGGAAGGCCAAAGGTTTTTCAATCGACAGGTCAAATCAGCTGAAACGCACACCGGCCGGATATCCAGCCGACACTCCATACGACGAATATCTGAGGCTGAAAGATTTCTATCTGGTGAAAACCCTCAGTGACGACTACATTCTGGCGGACGATCCGGCAAAACACGTCGCGGCTGATTTCCGCACGACCTATGAATTTGTGACACTTCTTAATAGGGCTGCCGATTTCGCCCATGAAAATATGAAATAAAAAACGGAGAGAGATGTTAAGGTGCGGGGCGAAGGTTCCGCACTTTTTTATTGGCGGGAATCGCCACAGGCGGTGCAGCTATGATCGGTGCAAAGAACGTCTGCGCAGTCGTCCGACCGTTCGGCACGGGCATCCTGGGCTGCGCAGGTGATACCGCGCTCCCGCATGTGGCGGTTAGTAGATATCTCGGAGTCGATATGATGTCCTTTTATCATAAGAGTCAGCGACATTCCCACCACAAAGAGCAGGACAGCCCCAACAGAAAACAAAAGAACCACTAGCCACGCCGTCATAAACCAAATATTTTTTCTGTCGTAAAGATAGCTATTTTCCGGCAATCCCGAAAATCAGGCCCGAAATATGCGGAGCAACGGACATGAATTTATTTGGCGGAATATCATGCAATATCCGGTCAAAGTCTTAAATTTGTGAGATTGTAATATTGTCAACCAACGAATATGAAGATTGTGATAGTCGGAGCAGGAGAGGTCGGAAGCCATCTGGCGCGTATGCTCAGCGGAACAGGACACGATATAACAGTCGTGGACAGCAACGCCAAACAGTTGGAAGATATTTCCGACGTAGCGGACGTTATTACCGTAGAAGGCGATCCCGCTACTTTTGCGACGCTCAAAAAAGCTTCCGTACGCAAGGCCGACCTGTTGATCGCCGTTCACCAGGAAGAAAATATAAACATCCTGTCTGCTATGTTCGGCAAGCAGTTGGGGGCTAAAAAATCGATAGCCCGCATCGACAACAATGAATATCTTGAGCCCAACAACAAGGAAATCTTCATAAACATGGGGATCGACTACTTGTTCTATCCCGAAAAGACCGCCGCACGGGAAGTGATAAACCTGCTTGGACACACCTCCACCACAGAATACGTCGACTTTTCGGGAGGAAGGATGTCGCTGGTGGTCTTCAGGCTGGCACCTAATTCACCGCTCGTCGGCAGGACAATGCTTGAAATATCGCCCGATCCGCTTTCGATATACTACCGCATAGTGGCCATAGCCAGGGACGAGGAGACCATCATTCCGCATGGCAACGACAGGGTGATCGAGGGCGACATGCTTTATGTCGTGACGCCGCAGGAACGCGTACTCCAGGTACAGGAATTGTCTGGTATGAGCAATGTCGAGATCAACAACCTGATGATCCTTGGCGGCAGCCGCATCGGGGTACAGATCGCGATGGCGCTGCAGGACCACATCGACATCAAAATGGTGGAATATAACCCGGAAGAGGCGTACCGCCTTGCGGAACTGCTGGACAAAACACTGATAATAAACGCAGACGGACGCAACATCGATGCGATGATGGAGGAAGGCATCAACAGGATGGATGCTTTCGTGGCTGTGACGAGCCGTTCGGAAACCAATATCCTGACGGCTATGCTGGCAAAAAAAATGGGCGTCAAGAAGGTGATCGCGGAAGTCGAAAACCTCAATTATATCACCCTGGCGGAAGGCATAGGGATAGACACGGTCATCAACAAAAAGCTGCTGACCGCCAGCAATATATTCCGTTTCACGATGAACACGGACGTGCAGGCCGTGAAATGCCTCACAGGCATCGAAGCCGAAGCGATGGAATTCATCGTGAAGCCCAACTCTCCCGCTACGCGGACCAAAATACGCGACCTCGGTTTCCCCTCGGAGGCCACCATCGGCGGAATCGTTCGTAATGACCGTGTGTACATGGCCGTGGGAGATACCGAGATAGCCGCCTACGATCGCGTTGTCGTTTTCGCAAAACCTGAAGCGAGATCGCTCGTAGGCAAATTCTTCAACTGATGAATTTATATCCCAGGATAATCAAGGCCGGAATGACCCGGCGTCTGAAACAGATAGACCATTTCCGCTGCCATCCCGTCGAAGTGCAGGAAGAACAATTGCGTCATCTTATCGAGCGGGCAGCCAAGACGGATTTCGGACGGCATCACGGATTTACCGAAATCCGGAGCATATGCGAATATCAGTCGCGTGTTCCGTTGATGTCATACGAAGAGTTCTACCCTTATATCGACCGGGCGAGGTTCGGCGGGAAAAATATCGTCTGGCCGGGCGAGACCAAATGGTTTGCAAAATCATCGGGCACGACAAGTTCGAAGAGCAAATACATACCAGTTACACAGGATGGACTGTGGCGCAGCCATATGCAAGGACCGCTGGACTGTATCGCGTTCAACGTCACGAAACATCCGGACACACGGGTTTACGGTGGAAAGACTCTGACCTTGGGCGGCTCGCACAGGATCGAACGCGAAGGAGAGCACGCGCTTACAGGCGACCTGTCGGCCATCCTGATACACAACACGCCGCGGATCGCCAACATAAAGCGCGTACCGAAAACTTCGACGGCCCTCATTTCGGACTTCGAAGAGAAGGTCGAACGGATATGCGACGAGTGTGTAGGCGAGGATGTGCGGTCGCTGGCCGGCGTGCCGTCGTGGAACCTGGTGATGCTCAAGAAAGTGTTGGATTACACGGGTAAGAACAATCTGCTGGAAGTGTGGCCGAACCTGGAATTGTTCATCCACGGCGGAGTGAATTTCAGCCCCTACAGGGAGATTTACCATGAGTTGATCCCTACCCCGGATATGCATTACATGGAAACGTACAACGCTTCGGAAGGTTTTTTCGGCATTTCGGACGACTTTTCGGATGACATGCTGCTAATGCTCGACTACGGGATCTTTTATGAATTCCTGCCGTTGGCCAACCTGGATGATCCCTCGAAATCCGTACCGATTGAGGGGGTGAGGACCGGCGTAAACTACGCCATGATAATAAGCAGCAGCAACGGGCTGTGGCGTTACCTGATAGGCGACACTGTGGAATTCACCTCTACGTCGCCGTACCGCATCCACATTTCGGGCCGTACAAAACACTATATCAACGCCTTCGGCGAAGAAGTAATAGTCGACAACGCCGAAAAAGCCATTCGTGCGGCATGCGATGCAACAGGTGCGGAAGTTACGGAATACACTGCTGCGCCCATCTACATGAACATCAACTCGAAAGGATCTCATCAGTGGGTGATCGAGTTCAGCAAACAGCCGAACGAAATGAAGGACTTTCGTAATGCGCTCGATGAAGCACTGCAGAATGTAAACTCGGATTACGAGGCCAAACGTTGCAAAAATACCACGCTATATCCGCCGACCGTTACGCCTGTTCCTGAAGGGACCTTCATGCGTTGGATGGAGTCGCGCGGGAAAACCGGCGGCCAGAACAAAGTCCCGCGCTTGAGCAATGACCGTACTTATGTGGATTCTATACTCGAATTAATTGCGAATTAGAAATTACAAACCGACATTGCGGGCGAGCGCAGAGGCAAGTTTGTTAGAGCTATGCCGAACTGCCAGGAGGAACCGGACAGCATAACGAAAGCAGAAACGGCCTGTTGATTATTCTGAATCAGCGCAAAGAGACCAACGGTAAAAATCCTGCACAGCAGGATTAATTACGAATTATAAAAAAGAAACACGTATGTATATAGCGATTGCGGGTAACATAGGCAGCGGCAAAACCTCCCTGACGGAGATTCTTGCCCGGAGATTCAATGCCACGCCCCACTTCGAGAACATCGACAACCCCTACATCAACGATTTTTACGAGGACATGGGCCGGTGGTCGTTCAATTTCCAGATATATTTCCTGTCGTGCCGCATCCGCCAGTCGATGGAGGCGCTCAAGAACGGAGGTGACCTGTTCCAGGACCGCACCATACACGAGGATGCGTATATCTTCGCGGCCAATCTCCACGAAATGGGATTGATGGCATCGCGCGACTTCAATACGTACATGAAGATCTTCAATCTGTCGGAAGAGTTGATACGCAAGCCGGACCTGCTGATATACCTCAAGGCGGGCGTTCCGAAGCTTGTCGACCAGATACGCAAACGCGGCCGCGAGTACGAACAAACCATCGATGAAGAATACCTGCAAAGACTAAACGGCAAGTACAACAACTGGATAGAAAATATCTACCGGGGCGAGGTGCTGACGGTCGATATCGACAACTGCGATTTTGTTCTGCATCCCGAAGTGGTCGAAGGTATTGTGGAGCGCATAGGACAAATCTGTACGAAATAAATGTTTCCAAACGAATTTGAAAAACATATAATCGAACTGTTGGACGAACCGGAAGCTGAAAGGCTTCTGGAAGCGCTCGACGGGGAACCTGTCACGTCCATACGCTTCAATCCGTTCAAACTGGCTGCAAAGCCCGAAGGCGATGCCGTACCGTGGAACAGTTATGGTTTCTATCTTGCGGAACGGCCTGTTTTCACGCTCGACCCGCTGATGCACAGCGGCGCCTATTATGTCCAGGAAGCGAGTTCGCAGTTCGTCGAGCATATTTACCGCCAGACGATGGGCGATGCGGAAAATGTGCGGCTGTTGGACTTATGCGCCGCCCCCGGAGGCAAAACCACACTCTACTCAACCCTCGTAGGGGCCGGCGGACTGGTTGTGGCAAACGAGGTGATAAAACAGCGGGCGTCGGTCCTTGCAGACAATGTGCGCCGCTGGGGGATAGGCAATGTCGCCGTCAGCTGCAACGACGCAGCCAATTTCGCCGCATACAAACACTGGTTCGACGTTCTGGCCATGGATGCCCCATGTTCCGGCGAAGGAATGTTCCGCAAGAACAGGGAGGCACGCACGGAATGGAATCCGGCAAACGTGGAGTTATGTGCAGCACGGCAGCGCCGAATTCTGGCCGATGCATGGGACGCCCTGCGTCCGGGCGGTGTGCTGGTATATTCGACCTGTACGTTCAACACCCGCGAGAACGAGGAAAACGTGGCGTGGCTGGCAGCAAATTACGCTGTCGAACCCGCCGGAATTGAAGTTCCCGGAGAATGGGGCATCGAACGTGGTGAAATCTCAGGCATTGAGACCTTCCGCTTTTGGCCGCACAGGCTGCGCGGTGAAGGGTTCTTCGCCGCAGTTATGCACAAGGCAGACGGAAAGATCAAGCGCGAAACACCCAAAGCGAAAAAGCAGCCCCTAACCGAATTGAACCGCAACGAAAACCGTCCGCTGACCGAATGGGTCGCACAGCCCGAATTCATGAAGTTCGCACAGGCCGGCGATAACAGCTACGCATTCTACCGCGCCCAGTATCCGGCAGTCGCAGCGCTTGCGGAGGGACTGAACATCATATATTCAGGCGTCTGCATGGGGCAGATTTTCAATGGGAAACTGAGGCCCGACCATGCGTTGGCGCTTTTCCATGACCTTCGCAGGGATAACTCCGCCTGTACCGAACTGCCGTTCGACGCTGCGCTCGATTACCTGCGCAAACAGGAGTTCAAAGACCTGGCGCCGCTTGCGGAAGGACTCAACCTGCTGACTTTCGGAAGGCTGCCCATCGGTTGGACGAAACGCATCGGACACCGTACCAACACCATGCTTCCCAACAGTTTCCGCATTGTCAATCTTTAAGTCTGAGCAAATTTCATAAATAGGTGGAAATTATATATCTTTAGCCGGTTATTTAAAGAAATGGTTATGGTAGCGAACGCCGAAAAAACCGACAGAATATACTACTCGATGGGACAAGTGGCCGAGATTCTCGACGTAGAACCATCGCTCGTGCGTTTCTGGGAACAGAAATTCGATATTATAAAGCCAAAAAGGAACAAGAAAGGCAACCGCATGTTCACGCCAGGGGATCTGGACAACCTGAAAACCATATACCACCTGGTCAAGGAGCGCGGAATGACGCTTTCGGGCGCGCAAAAGCACATGAAAGCCAACCGCGGCAGCATCGGACGCGACATGGAACTCGCAGAAAGACTGAATTCCATACGTTCTCTGCTGATGGAAGTGCGCCAGGCGCTCGGTGGCGGCGGAACCGTGGTGGATGATTTGCCGGGCATACATGAGATAGCTCCGATGGAGATATCGGAAGATATACCGGCGATAAAAGCCCTGGAGACTGCACTTGGGGACGCCGCGACAGAGATAATCGCACATACTAAAATGCCGGAACCCTCTCCTGTTCCCGAACCGGAACCTGCGTCTGTTCCCGAGTCCGAACCTAAGGATGAGATTGCCGGAATAATTGAGCAGGCGCACGAAGAAGAGGTCATAGATACGTTGATGGATGACGTGATCGAGGCGCTGAACAATGAACCAGAGGAAATGCTCGATTTCGATCCTGACCCGGACCCGGTCGACGATGAACCGGCGGAGGAACCCAAACCGGCAGAACCGCAAAAGCCTGTTTATATAGAACAGACTCTATTCTAAACCGCACTCGGATGAAGATACGGGATATAGTCGCACCGCTCGAGGAATTCGCGCCGCTCCGGTACCAGGAGAGTTTCGATAACTCCGGACTGATAGTGGGACGTTATGACGACGAAGTCGATTCGGCGCTGTTGTGCGTGGACGCAACCCAAGAAGTACTGGACGAAGCGGAACGGCTCGGGGCAAAGCTTGTGATTTCGCATCACCCCATCATTTTCCATGCGCTGAAGCGTTTCAACAGTAAAGGCTACGTCCAGAAAACAGTAGAAACGGCGATCCGCAAAGGCATAGCGTTGTATGCCTGCCACACAAACCTGGACAGCACTCCCGGCGGAATGAGCTACCGCCTGGCCGAAATGTTGGGCATCGGGAATCTGCAGCTGCTGGAACGGTGTGGAGGTCAGGATATGCCCAACGGATTCGGGATCACAGGAACACTCGCAGAACCTACTCCGCCCGAGGCTTTTCTGCGCCTTGTGCAGGAGAAACTCGGTGTTAAAGCGATACGCCACAGCGGCCTGATATTCGACAGTATCCGGAAAATAGCCCTTTGCACCGGTTCGGGTGCATCGCTAATAGAAGCCGCAATAGATGCCGGAGCCGATCTATATATGGCTGCCGATTTCAAGTACAACGACTTCATGGCCGCCGATGGAGTGATGATAATCGCCGACATAGGCCATTTCGAAAGCGAATTTTGCGCCATCGACCTTATGTTCGATGTTATTTCGAAAAAAATAGCTAATTTTGCACTCCACAAAAGCAGCAACTCGCGTAATCCGGTAATCTACTTAGTATAAAATCCTATGGCAACGGTGAAGAACAAGGCGGCAGAAGCCGACTACTCGATGGAAGAAAAGATCATGGCGCTGTACGAACTGCAGCATATCGACTCCAAAATCGACGAAATCAATAAAATAAAGGGAGAGCTTCCGCTTGAGGTGCAGGACCTCGAAGACGAAATAGCCGGTCTGCGTACCCGCATCGAAAATATAAACAACGAAGTCGAAGAGCTGAACCAACTGACCCGCCAGCGCAAACGCGAGGCTGACGAAGCTAAAACCCTGATCGAAAAATACGAAGAGCAGCAGAATAACGTACGCAACAACCGCGAATTCGATGCGCTCACGAAAGAAGTGGAATATCAGAAACTGGAGATCGAACTTGCCAACAAACGCCTTAAGGAGTATTCGGCAGCCATTAAAATTAAAAAAGCACAGGCTGAAGAAGCCGAGGCAATTGTCGAAGACCGTACACTGGACCTGAACCAGAAACGCGCAGAACTCGACAGTATCGAGGAAGAGACCGCAAAAGAAGTGGAAGCCCTGAAAGGCCAGGAAGCCGACGCCTCCGCCAAGATAGACGACAGGATGCTGACTGCCTACCGCCGCATACGCAAAAACATGCACAACGGACTCGCTGTGGTGACTGTCAAAAGAGACGCCTGCGGAGGATGTTATAACCGTATACCGCCCCAGCGACAGGTGGATATCCGCCAAAACAAGAAGATCATTATCTGCGAATACTGCGGACGCATCCTGGTAGCCGACCTGTCTGCTGAAACGGGAAAATAGGCCGTCCCATTTCCTATAAGACATGCGTGCCCGACAAGATGTTCGGGCACGCTTTTTGTTTGATAATCAGCCGGAACAAAACCAACGTTGATGTATTGTTGTTTTTGAGGGCGATTTAGAAAATATAGGATGCTCCCCGGACGAATTGTAACAAGTCAGATTCGCCACCCGGTGTTCACTGTATTTGGAGATTTGAGAAATGTTTCTTACCTTGCACGCTGAAACATACTAACACTCACTTCTTAATACGACAATCGCCTATCGAAAAAACATTACTCGAACTTTAAATTAGGGCAGAGTATGAATCTGAATAAAATGAGCGACTCCCAGTTGCTGAATTTATATTTTTCGGGCGATCATAACGCGATCTCAAAACTTATCGAACGGCACAAAAAACGTGTGACCGACTATATTTACATGATGGTCAAAGACAGGGAGGTCGCCGACGATATTTTCCAGGAAACTTTTATCAAGGTCGTGCGTTTTGTGGACGAAGGACGATACTCCGACAATGGAAAATTCCTGTCGTGGGTACTGCGTATCGCGCACAACCAGGTTATCGACCACTTCCGCCAGACGAGGCAGCAGAACAAGATCACGGAATCCGACGCCGGATACGATATTCTGGGTACAATGCGTTTCTCCAACGATACCGTTGAGGACAAACTTGTCACAGCGCAGATACACGAAGACCTGCGAAAAATGATCGACCATCTGCCCGAAGAGCAGAGGCAGGTCGTACTTATGCGCTATTTCGACAACCTGAGTTTCAAGGATATAGCAGAACAGACCGAAGTCAGCATAAACACCGCTCTCGGCCGTATGAGATATGCCCTGATCAACCTTAGAAAATTAATCAAAGACAATCAGATGGTTTTGACTGTGTAGACACAATATTACAGACACTCCGCCGTTTCTTTGGTAAAAACAGCACTACAGTTACATATAACAACAGTAATTTCCACAGGGCCTATGGAAGACATTGACACGAATCACGAAACGAACGACCGGTACGACGAGGACGACATGTTTCTGCACGAGGTTATTCAGGACGACCACGAACTTCTGTTTCTGGACAGTTATCTGAAAGAAGCTTTGGGCAGCATGAGCACGATTTGAGAGAAGCCGCAGTAGAGAGAGATAGAGAGAAGGCGGCGGGAGAGAAGGAGAGATCGTACAAAAAGACGGGGATTCCGAAAGGTTTCCCCGTTTTATTGGTAATGGACCAAAACCGGCTTGTTCTTTTATACTTCCCTCAAAAGCCAGCAGCCGAACCATGCGGCTGCAAGTCCGAGGACGATGCTTCCGGCTGTATAAAAAGCAAAAGGCGCGAACTCATCCGCCTTGAGCATCATGAGATTTTCATTGATGAATGCCGAAAATGTGGTGAATCCCCCGCAAAAGCCAGCTGTCAACAGAAGCCTTACCTCCGGAGATGCTACGTCCCCACGCTCGATAAGGCCGTAAAAAACACCGATCAGAAGACAGCCCGCCACGTTCACGAGCATAGTGCCCCAAGGAAAATTCGCATTCAGGAGCTTCGAAACGACGTACCTCAACGCTCCACCCGCAAAACTTCCGGCACCGACAAGCAATATATCTTTAAACATGTTCGGGATTCGAAGACTTCAGAGTATTGTATATCTCGGTACATAACCATGCATCGGTTGCGGCGTAAAGCTTCTGGGCATCGGTAAGCTGCACCGACTCCCAGTTGCTGAGGCGCTGGGCTTTCGAAACACGGCGACCGAGCACTATCGCGGCTATCTTTATCAGGCTCAAGTCTCCGATGCCGTATTCAGGAACCATCCTCTGCAGGTCCACAAAACCTTTTGGACGGAATTTGCGCAGTGTTTCCAGTTCACGGATGTCGCCGTCGACACTCAGCCCCACTTTGACAACATTCTTATTTTCAAGAACCTTCAGGATGGCTTTATCGAGGCGTATCTTATTCAGGCGGAACAGGAAACATTTGCCTCCGGCAGAGAGTTGCAACAGTGATATTCGGTTGACCACCCCTTTTTTGAACGACGGCCGCGACTCGGTATCAAAACCGACGATCTCCTGCCGGAGCAGATAGTCACAGGCGGCATCCACTTTTTCCGGCGCATCCACGACGATAATCTCGCCGTCGAACGCAACCGTGGGCAGTAACGAAACCTCCTCTTTCGATATCGTGGGTAAAAACTCCGGCATAACGGGGACTAAATTAACGATTAATTCGCAGAATACCTGTCTTATCCACATATATTTTACCTTCGGCGGCCAGGGAATCTATAGCGCGGATAATATCTTCGGGATCTGCGTCTATGCTGCCGACAAGCCGTTTGACGGTGAGCGGACTACCGCCTATTATCTCCAGAATCGCTTTATTCGAAATTTTCTCCGCCGACGGCGTTCCGCCTTTTCCGGTCACCACTGGTATTTCGGTTTTCTTGCGGGCTAAACAGATGTCGCACACCCCGCAATCACGGGGGTTTTGTTCGCCGAAATAACGCTGGAGCCAGGCACTGCGGCATTCGTCATCGCCTTCGGCATAGGCGAACATCCTCTCATAGCGCGCGGCAGCGAGGTCTTTCCGTATCTTATATGTGTGGGGGGCGATATATACGTCTTCGGTCGGCAGGCGGTCTTCGGGAAGATACAGAAGCGGCGTGCGGCGCGAAGGGATGTAGCGTATGACGCGCAGTTGCCACAGCGCCTTGAAAAGTTCCTTCACCCGGTCGACGGTGTAGCCGCTTACAACGGCGATCTCCTGTTCGCTGACGGCACGGAACTCCGTGAAGATGCCGTTGTACATGCGCATTATGACGCGCAGGAAATGATCGAGGTCATCGCGTTCGACGCGCAGGCGGTAGAGGTCGTCGCGGCTTACGCAGAACATCACGCGCGCCGGATGATCGCTCTCGTCTGTGAGTACCATGTAGCCATTGGACTGCAGGATCCTGATGGCATTGATGGCCGTCCATGAGAAAAAGCGGTACTGGCGGCAAAAATCGTAAACGTTAAAATCGAACGAATACTCCTTCCCCTCGCCCACCCCCACCTGCAGGTAGTTGAATATCGACTCGTATATCTGCTTTATCAGTTCAAGCGACGGGTATTCCGATGCGAAACGGTTCAGCGCCCGGGCGCGGTCGTCGGACGATACAAGAAGCAAGGCGTAGGAGCGTTTGCCGTCGCGTCCGGCGCGGCCCGTCTCCTGATAATAGCCCTCAACAGAGTCGCAGATAGAGTAATGGACCACGAAACGCACATCAGCCTTGTCTATTCCCATGCCGAAGGCATTGGTAGCCACCATAATGCGTTTTTTACCCGTAGTCCACTCTTCCTGGCGGATGGTGCGTTCGGCAGACTCCATTCCGCCGTGGTAACAGGTGACCGGGATTCCCTGTTCCAGCAGCACGGCGGCCAGTTGTTCGACCCCCTCGCGGGTGCGCACATAGACGATCCCCGAGCCAGGAACATTGTTGACGATCCGTAGTAACTGCTCATTCTTGTCCTCTACCCGGCGTACCGAATAAGACAGGTTCGGACGCTCGAAAGGCGAACGCAACAGAGACCCCTCGACGAACTTCAACTGCGTCATGATGTCTTCGGCGACCTCGGCCGTGGCTGATGCGGTCAGGGCAAGGATCGGCACATCGGGCAGGATGGACCTCAGTTCGGCGATACGCAGGTACGACGGGCGAAAATCGTAGCCCCACTGCGAAATGCAGTGCGCCTCGTCGACCGCAATCAAAGTCGGATTCATACGCGGCACCCGCAGGCGGAACATCTCGCTTGCGACCCTCTCGGGTGCGACATAAAGGAACTTTACGTCGCCATAGACGCAGTTGTCCAGTGCGGCATCGATCTGGTCGGGGGTCATTCCCGAATGTACTGCAACAGCCGGAATCCCTTTCGAGCGAAGCCGGTCGACCTGATCTTTCATCAGGGCGATCAGAGGTGTGATGACAATACAGAAACCGTCCTTGTCGGCGATGGTGGGAAGCTGGTAGATAAGCGATTTTCCCGCTCCGGTGGGCATCAATGAAAGGGTATCGCGCCCCGCGCAGACCGAAAGCATGGTTTCGAGCTGCATGGGACGGAACTCTGCGTGCCCCCAGTATTTTGCGAGAGCCACACGTAACCTACCCCTGATATCGTCCATCGGGTTAAAGATAATTAGTGCCCAACCTTTTAGTCTGCCGCCGCGTTTTGATTATTTTTCCAAAAGCCAGCGCTCCTTTGCAAAAGATCAAAAGAGGAAGTACGGAACGATAGCGGAACATATAAGCCGGAACGTATTTAAATACGTTCCAGCCTGCCGAAAGACTCGCCTTAAACATGTTCCGGTTTATATTGCACGCTTTTGCCAAAAACATTACATATAACGCTCTAATCTTGGCGTCTTCAGATACTTTTCGGTCCTCCCGGTCGTGAACGCCATATATCCCGGGACATATTCCCACCTTGCAACCATGGTAGCGGACTCTGTGAATGTAGTTGTCATCCTCGCCGTAATGGGGAAATACGCTGGCGAATCCGCCTATTATTTCCAAACTTTTCCGCGGCAGCAGCCAATGGGCAGCCATCACGAAGCCTGTCGGATACAGAGGCTTTAGCTCTCCACGTTCCACATCGTCCAGGTACCCCGGACAATTGCGCCCGCTGCACAGTCGCTGAAACCCGGCATCAGGCTTCTTGCGGTCGCCTGCAAGCTGGACAGGACTCAGGATGAAATAATCGGGATTAGCCAACTGCACTTCGACGAGCCGTCCTATGGTGTCGGGGTCTACCCAGGCATCCTGGTTTAAAAGATACACATAGTCGCATCCCGCATCCATGGCGCGGCGGATTCCTATATTGTTGGCTTTGCCGAAACCCAGGTTTTCCCCTGTTTCGATTATCTCGGCGGAAGGGTGTTTTTCACGCAGCGCCTCCACTGTTCCGTCCGTAGAACCGTTGTCCACGACGACGGTTCTCAGTGGAAGTTCCGACGCCGCAATGCTGCCGAAACAACGATCAAGCCACCGCATTCCATTATAGGTAACTACTATAACATAAACTTTCGGAAAATCCATATTTGCTCTGATTCTATTTAAAAACGGGAGCAGACAAAGCGGCTCCCGTTTCAAAGGTACAAATTCTTGCCGACTATCAGTCGAGCAGGAGTTCCAAAATTTTGATAGCTGCGGTCGAAACCGGGGTTCCGGGGCCGAAAATCGCGGCCGCACCGTCCCTGTACAACTGGGCGTAGTCCTGTGCCGGAATAACGCCGCCCACAATGACCATGATGTCCTCTCGGCCCAGTTTCTTCAGCTCGGCTATGATCTGTGGCACAAGAGTGAGGTGTCCGGCGGCCAGCGACGACACGCCCACTACATGGACGTCGTTCTCGACAGCCTGGCGTGCGGCCTCTTCCGGAGTTTGGAACAGCGGTCCCATATCCACGTCGAAACCTATGTCGGCGTAACCCGTAGCAACCACTTTGGCTCCGCGGTCGTGCCCGTCCTGACCGAGTTTCGCAACCATGATGCGCGGCTGGCGTCCCTCTTCTTTCGCAAATTTCTCTGCGAGGTCGCGAGCGTGCTGGAATGACTGGTCTGTTTTCACTTCCGAAGAATATACACCTGAAATTGAACGTATTATTGCTTTATAGCGTCCTGCGATGGCTTCGCAGGCGTCGGAGATCTCGCCCAGCGAAGCGCGCAGCCTTGCGGCCTCGACGGCGAGTTCCAGAAGGTTGCCCTTACCCGTGCGGGCGCATTCGGTGATGGCAGCGAGGGCTTTTTTAACAGCGGCGGTATCGCGTCCGGCACGGAGTTCGGCAAGGCGTTTGACCTGCGATTCGCGGACGGCGGTGTTGTCAACCGCGAGGATGTCGATCGGGTCCTCCTTCTTCAGACGGAAACGGTTGAGGCCCACGATGATCTCCTCGCCCGAGTCGATGCGCGCCTGCTTGCGTGCGGCGGCCTCCTCGATGCGCATTTTGGGAATACCGGTCTCGATGGCTTTGGCCATGCCTCCCAGACCCTCGATCTCCTGAATGTGTGCCCAGGCTTTTTCGGCGATCGCAGCAGTCAGCGACTCCACATAGTATGAACCGGCCCACGGATCGACCCCGCGGCAGATGTCGGTCTCCTCCTGTATGTATATCTGAGTGTTGCGTGCGATACGCGCCGAGAAGTCGGTGGGAAGCGCGATGGCTTCGTCCAACGCGTTGGTGTGCAGCGACTGGGTGTGCCCAAGGGCCGCGCCCATAGCCTCGATGGCCGTGCGGGCCACGTTATTGAACGGATCCTGCTCTGTGAGCGACCATCCCGAAGTCTGGGTGTGAGTACGCAGGGCCAGAGATTTGGGGTTTTTCGGGTTGAACTGTTTGACAATTTTCGCCCAAAGCAGACGGGCAGCCCTCATCTTGGCGATCTCCATGAAATGGTTCATGCCGAGGCCCCAGAAGAACGACAGGCGCGGTGCGAAACTGTCGACGCTCATGCCGGCGTCGATACCGGCGCGGAGGTACTCCAGACCATCGGCCAACGTGTAAGCCAGTTCGATGTCGGCCGTTGCCCCCGCTTCCTGCATGTGGTAGCCTGAAATGGATATCGAGTTGAATTTCGGCATGTTCTTCGACGTGTATTCGAAAATGTCGGCGATGATCTTCATCGAGAATTCGGGCGGGTAGATATAGGTATTGCGCACCATGAACTCCTTGAGGATGTCGTTTTGGATGGTTCCGGAGAGTTGTTCGAGCGTCGCTCCCTGCTCCATCCCGGCCACGATGTAGAACGCAAGCACGGGAAGCACCGCGCCGTTCATCGTCATCGAAACCGACATCTGATCGAGGGGAATGCCGTCGAACAGCACCTTCATATCCTCGACCGAGCATATCGACACGCCGGCTTTACCCACGTCGCCCACGACCCTGGGGTGGTCGGCGTCGTAGCCCCTGTGCGTGGCAAGGTCGAACGCCACCGAAAGCCCTTTCTGTCCCGACGCCAAGTTGCGGCGGTAGAAAGCATTGCTCTCTTCGGCGGTCGAGAAACCCGCGTACTGGCGGATCGTCCACGGACGCATCACATACATAGTCGAATAGGGTCCCCTGAGGAACGGCGCGATACCGGCCGCGTAATTGAGGTGTTCCATGCCCTGGAGGTCTTCCGCAGTGTATTCCGTCTTGACGGGTATGCGTTCGGAAGTGAGCCATACGTTAGTTTCGCACGGCTTCGAGGCTCCGCAGCACTCTTTGCCGGCGGCGCCTGTATAAGTCATATCTGAAAAATTTGCTCTCATATTCTTTCCGTGCGTTATTCGATTCCGAGTTCTTTAAGATATGATTTCAGCGTTTCGAGCACATTACTCTTCACTGAAATAAAGTGCGAGATGCCCTGCGCTTCGAGTTCAGGCTGCGATGCCGGAGCGCCGGCTACAACCAGAATAGCCTTGCCGCCCAGAAGTTTAGCGGCTTCGGGAGCTACAGTTGCGTAGTCGTCGTCTGCGGCGCACATCACCACGATGTCGGCTTTTGCTGCCAGAGCTGCCTTGACGCCCTCTTCGACGCTCTTGAAGAACGTGTTGTCCTGGACGCGGATGCCGGCGCAGGCGAAGAAGTTGCAGGCGAACTGCGCCCTTGCCCTCGCCATCGAAAGCGAACCGCAGGTGAGCATGAACGCCAGTGGAGCCTTGCCGCTGCGGTCGGTTTTCAGACGTATCTGTTCGAAAGGCATAGCGCCGCGGTAGGGTTTCAGCACATTGTCGCCGGTAGCCGCTGTAACATCGGCTTCTGTAACGGCTTTGTCGGCCACCTCGGTGAAGTTGGGATACTGATTGGCGCCCAGCAGGATGGTCCTGCGAGTTGCGACGGCCTTGTCCTTCGCGGCGGCCGAAGCCTCGATCGACGAAGTTATGAAACCTGCCTTGAACGCAGCGATGTATCCGCCCTTTTCCTCGACTTCGCGGAAGAGTTTCCAAGCCTGTTCAGCTATGCTTTGGGTAAGCGTTTCGATATAGTATGAACCACCAGACGCATCGGAAACCTGGTCGAAGTGCGACTCGTATTTCAGAAGCAACTGCACATTGCGGGCGATGCGGCTCGAGAAATCGGTCGGAGTTTCGAAAGCCTCATCGAACGGAACCACCTCCAGCGAATGCACACCCGCGATAGCCGCGCTCATGGCCTCGGTCGTGCCGCGAAGCATGTTTACATAGGGGTCGTAGACGGTCTGGTTCCAGCGCGAAGTCACGGCGTGTGCGAACATCTTCTGGGAGCATTGCTTCTCAGGATTGTACTGTTTCACAATGTTGGCCCACAGCATGCGCGCGGCGCGGAATTTAGCTATCTCCATGAAGTAGTTTGAGCTGACGGCCATGCTGAAACGGATCGTTTTGGCTGCCTGATCGGCGGTAAGGCCCGCATCCATAAGCTTCACCAGATATTCGTGCCCAACAGAAAGCGTGAAGGCCAGTTCCTGTACGATGGTCGAACCGCTGTTGTGGAAATAGTGCCCGCTCACTCCCGCAAGCCTGACTTTCGAGTATTTTTCATACTTTTTCACCAGTTCGGCAATGCGTCCAACGCATTTCGAGCCATCCTCGCAGCAGCCGAATTCACCTTTGAGCGATAGCTTCTTTACTATCGGGTCTTTCACGAACGAAATGCGAACCCCGTTGGGATCGATACCCGATTTTTCGAGTCTCGCGAACATCATTTCGGCCACCTTGCGGACACCCTTACCCTGGAAAACGATTTCCACCGCTCCCAGGATGATCTGGCTCAGCAGTTGGTCGAGTTCTGCTTCCGAGATTTCATTGTAGAAACAGAAACCTATCGAATCGCAGCCTGCGTCCAGTGCGGCGAGCGCCTCAGTATTGGCCTTTTTTACATCTTCGACGCCAACGGTCTGATGGACTCTCCATGCGTTGCATTTACCCGTGCCCCTCACGAACGGGAAGCATCCTGCCCCACTCTCCATGAAAGGTATGGATTTCATATCTGCGGCCCTGTAATAAGGCCTGACCGTGAAGCCTTCGTTGGTGCGCCACACGAGTTTTTTGTCGTAGTCGGCCCCTTTAAGGTCTGCTGTTATCACCTCCTCCCACTGCTCCGTCGAAACGGACGGGAATTCGGCGAACAGCTTCTCTTTTCTGTTATCTGCCATAACGGTTTGAAAGAATTATTTAAGAATTTGAAAGTGTCTTTTATAAGCGCGCCAAAGTTAGTAATTATTTATAAAGAATCCGGGGCCGCTGTTATTAAAAAAACAGCAGACCCGGATTTTTATCGGTTATGACAGGGATCGGACTATACCAACACGTAATCGGAACCGTTTTTTCCGAAAGCCAGCATCTCGTCTGCCGGTTCGTAGTTGTGTGGAATATAATCGAATACCTGACAGAAGGTCGTACCGGTCTTCTTGCCGCGGTACATAACGACCATGACGCCCGTACCCATGCCGCCGTCTATTTCGGCAAGCCGTGCAAAATCACCTTTGCAGACACATTCGCGCACTTTGCCGAGAAGCTGCCCGTCGTAATACATTTCGGTGCGTTTGAGGAATTCCTTCGTGGGAACGTAATAGGGCCGTCCGCCGGAACCTGCAAGCACAAGTACGAGCAACACGAGGCCCGTTATCGCAAATATGGCCCCCATGAACAGCAGGCCGAAAGAGAGGTTCTCAGTGTCTTTTATCGAGGGCATAAGCGTGACCGCCACCATAGCCCCGCCGACAATCAGGGTGAGCAGACCGGGCATCAGGCTTCTTTTCTTCTTTATTACTTTGTCGGCGCCGAGTCCGTAGATGGCCTCGTCTATATGTTTTATGTTGGTTTCCATTTTGTTTTCGTTTTTTAATAAATTTAACTACACATGTGTACACACAACTGTATTCATGCCACACGCACGAAACAGCGATAACAAATCAATGAAGTAAAAAAATGGAAACTAAACGACGATATGCCGCAGGGTGTAAACATAATAATCCGACGATCTATTGAAAGCGCCGTTTCGTGTAATGATGGTATTGGTTGCGGCATCGGAGGCGGCAATATACCTGAGCGCCGCAACAGATGATATGAATACAGTGGTTTCGGAATGGTTTGTACGGAAATTATGCTGCCTATGGTCACCCGCGACCGCATTATGAGTCGCCGGAGGCGTGAAAAGCGAATTGGCCTCGAGTGCGATCTCGACATTGTCCGTATCATCCTTTTGCGACAGCTCTGCCTGTGCCGACGCGGGAAAATCAGCCGAAACGGCACGGACGCTGTTGTTCCGTTCGTTCAGCCCCACTGCAAGCAATGTCGTCAGGAAAAATATGAGCAGATGTTTCTTCATCGTGTTTTGTCTGCGCAAATTTAGCAAAGATCCACACATGTTATTACGCAAAAAAGCTATCTTTGTTTCGCAATGTACAAAAACCTGTCCAAATTTTTGGAAACGCTCGAACTCGAGGGTGAACTGATACGGATCGCCGCTCCTGTGGACCCCGTGCTGGAAATAGCCGAGATAACCGGCCGCATGACGAAAGCCGGCGGAAAGGCCCTGCTGTTTGAGAACACCGGTACGGCTTTTCCCGTCGTGACCAACCTTTTCGGATCGGACAGGCGCATGTCTATAGCTCTTGGTGCCGAATCGCTGGATGTCATAGCCACGAAACTCGACGGAATCATCCATGATGCGCTCTCGCCTAAAGGTTCGCTTGCCGAAAAGATAAAGATGATGCCGCTGCTCGGCCGGGCCGCCCGATGGTTCCCGAAAACCGCGGTCGGACGCGGAGAATGCCAGCAGATCGTCCTGCGCGGCGAAGAAGCCCGGCTGTCGCTGCTGCCGATACTGAAGTGCTGGCCGTGCGACGGGGGGCGATTCGTGACCCTGCCGCTGGTGCATACCGTTCACCCCGAAACCGGCGTCCGAAACGTGGGGATGTACCGCATGCAGGTCTTCGACGATCGATCTACCGGTATGCACTGGCATATCCACAAGACCGGTGCACGCCACTGCGATGCGTACCGCAAGGCAGGGATAGCGCGGATGCCCGTCAGCGTCTGCATAGGCGGCGACCCTGTATACACATACGCCGCGACCGCGCCCATGCCCGATGGAATGGACGAATACCTGCTGGCGGGATTCCTGCGCGAGAAGCCCGTCCGGCTTGTGAAATGCGTGACCAACGATCTGTATGTCCCGGCGGACTGCGATTTCGTGATAGAGGGCTGGGTTGACACGGCCGCGGAGAAAGTCACCGAGGGACCGTTCGGCGACCACACTGGATTCTATTCCCTTGAAGACCCCTATCCCGTTTTCCATGTCGAAGCGATAACACACCGGCGCGATGCGGTCTATCCGGCTACCATAGTCGGAGTGCCGCCACAAGAGGACGCCTGCCTTGCAAAAGCTACCGAAAAGATATTCCTCGCCCCGATACGGCTTGCGTTGCAACCCGAGATACAAGACCTTTACATGCCCGAACCCGGGGTGTCACACAACCTGGCTGTGGTATCGATGGAGATATCATACGCAGGGCAGCCGGAGAAAGTGGCGAACGCGCTGTGGGGAGCCGGGCAGATGATGTTCAACAAATACCTGATCGCCGCGCCCGCCGACGCCGATATTCGTAACGAGGATACGTTGGCCGGACTTATGCGATGTGTGGACGTTTCGCGCGACCTGTTTTTCGGGCACGGAGTTCTCGACGTTCTCGACCATGCGGCCACGACCAACGGCTGCGGTGGAAAACTGCTTATAGACGCAACAGATCCGAAACCCGAAACACCGCTGTCGCTCCCGCCTAAATTCAACCTGACGGACGGCATCGACTCTGTCGACACCTCGTTGGCGGAAAAATGGCGCATACTTATACTAAGGAGCGCCCCGACGGCAAAACCAGATACCGCCGGGTTCATCGCCGCGAACAATACCGGCGGCATCAAATTCATAGCCGTTTTCGACAGCGCGACGGAAGGGCTGACGCCTTACGAACTTCTGTGGCTCGGAACCGCAAACACCGATCCTGTACGAGACATTACGACAAACAGCGGTATTGCCGTCGCGGACTGCCGAAGTAAAATATCGAAAACGGGAAATATGCCGCGGCGGTTCCCGAATGTTGTCACTATGGACGCTGAAACCATCGCGCTGGTCGACAGGCGGTGGGACGAATACGGCCTGGGCGAAATGATCGGATCGCCCTCCTCGCGTTACCGCAAACTATTGCACTCAGATAAAGCGGAGGTATAGTGACGGTACAGTACGCCATTCCGGAGCAACTAAAAGTTGCGACAAAGCCCTCCCATATTCAAGGGAGGGTTTGGGAGGGGTGATAACGCAACTTCCACCGCGCCATTAAATACCTTCGGACAAAAGACAGGCATACCTATGAGTCATGGGAAACATACGAAAGAGCGTACCGGCGCGTGGTGGAAGTTCTCGAACAGGGAACTGCGTGCCATATTGTGGCTGCTGCCGGTCCTCGCCGTTGCTTCGTGGCTCGTGTGGGAGATCGCCAGGCCGCGTTTCGACGACACCCTGCCCCAATACGCCGACCTTGTCAATTCCACAGGCGGCCAGCAAACTCCGGCCGCTGAAACCACGTCCCCCGATTCGCTTTTCACGTTCGACCCCAACACCATCGAGTACCACGACCTTTGCCGTCTGGGATTTTCGCGCAACGAGGCGCTCGGCATCGTGAAATACCGCGAGCGCGGAAAGGTTTTCGAGATTTCCGAGGATTTCGCATCGTGCTACCAGGTGAGCGAGGAGATGTACCGCAAACTGCAGCCTTATATTAATATCGGGGACGAATACAGAATCAAGGCATACGCGCGGGCCGACCGGAACGGCGGCAGTGATGGCTACGGAGACCGTTACAAAGAAAAGCCTGCTAAAAAGCAACCGGAACTGCGGCCGTTCTCGCTCGACACCATAACCGCCGCGGGATTCCGTGAACTCGGTTTTTCGATGCGGCAGGCCGAAGTCATCATAAACTACCGCGAAATGAAAGGCGGGCTGCGCTCGGCGGAAGAGTTCGCAGAGTGTTACGTCGTTTCGGACGAAATGTTCGCGAGGCTGGAGCCACACCTCATCTTTCCGGAGCAGGCAGCAAAAAGTTCATCTGCCACGGCGCCAGTCAATCTAAACACGGCCGATTCCACAACTTTACGTTCTGTTTCGGGCATCGGAGAGAAGACCGTCGTAAGCATAATGGAATACCGCGAAAGGCTTGGCGGTTTTGTCCGCATGGAACAGCTTGCAGAAGTGCACGGAATGACCGAACAGAACTACGAACGGATCTGCCGGCAAATTTTCGTGGATAGTTGCGATATTCAAAAAATTGATGTTAACTTTGCATCCGCCAAAACCCTCGGACGGCATCCTTACATAAACGCCGAACAACTAAGGAAATTGTTGAAGCTGAGGCAGTTGAAAGGAGGCTGGAATAACACCGGACAGTTAGTCGAAGACAAAATATTCACAACGCAGGAGGTCGAAAAACTGGCCCCATATCTGCTGTTCGGGCGATCCGCCCAATAATTTACACCGAGTTTTTATAAAAAAACAATAAAAAATTACGAAAATGATCATAATGCCGATCAAAGAGGGCGAAAACATCGAAAGGGCCCTCAAAAAATTCAAAAGGAAATACGAGCGCACCGGCGTTCTGAAAGAACTGCGCCGCCGCCAGTACTTCACCAAACCCTCCATCGCCAAGCGTGAACAGATGCAGCACGCCGTTTACGTAGAGCAGATGCACAGGGAAGAGGAATAGGAATTACAGTTTCCGGATCAAGTTTTCGCCCCTCGCTCCGCTGCGGATCGCAAGGGTATGAAAACATAAAGCAAAGAACCTGACTCGAAACGAGTCAGGTTCTTTGCATAAAGCGATATCGTAGTTATGTAAACACGTTCGACTGGACGGGCGCTCCGTTCCATGATATTTGCGTCAGCATGGACTTATCGGCAGGATTCATCCGCAGACACATGGCGCAGCGGTTATTCCGATTCAAGAAAATAAGAGATCGCTTCATCGCTGATGCTGATGGTGTATTTTTCCATGTAGTCGGTCGAATAATAGTACCAGTATTCGCGGCGGCGGATATCGTCCGAAAGTTTGCGCCCGGCGACCCATATTTCGAGCACGGCCGTATCGTCGGTCGGAGGAAGCATCGTGTCATCGGTGTATGTGTCCATGGGGATATAATTCTCGGGGCACCTGTCGCTGCCTGAGAAGATATTGTGTTGGCGGCCGGGTTCGATTGAGAATTCCGTGATTTCGCTGTCGGATCCGGGTTCGGACACCCTGACTGTTACCACCTGTGACGATATGTTGCGGACGATGAATGTGGTCGTGTATTTATATGCACACCCGAACAGGCTGAGCAAAACCCCAAAAAGCAGCATTCTTTTTATCGCCGAGATTATCATATGCAGGATATATCCGGAAAACCGTACCCGGAATTATTCAAACGTAAATACACGCGAAACTATACGCCCAAGGTGGCATAGCCACCGACCCAGGCCCGTCAGTCAGCCACCTGTTGGCGCGGGGCAAACCGATAGAGGTAATTATTTCTTCGGCTCGGCGGGAGTTTCCTCTTTTTTCTTGCGGCAGTAGAGCGGGCTTGCGGTAAGCACGAGGCCTGCTACCAACAGTGTTCCGCCGAGTCCCCAACAGAATCCGTAAGCGAATTCCGTGACGTTGAAACCGGGAATGAATTTCACCAGAAGGGCAAAGACTACGATAACCGCTCCGGCTATGAGTACGATGTTGCGAAGTTTTTTCATGGTCGGGAAATATTTCCGGCAAAGATAGATAGATTCTTGTAAAGATACAAAAACAAATGAACTACCCCGCCTCAAGCAACGGGGTATCCAAAACAGGAATTTATAATATTGCCGCAAATAACTGATGATCAATCATTTTAATTATCTTCCTCGCAAGATGCCTCCACCGGCCTGCGGCCGACCGTCGGCGCTTGGCCGATGATTATTTTGCTACGCAAAACAATTGAAAAAAAACGGAAACCCGAACAATATACTAAAATGATGCGCCATACCGTTTTAATACTGAGAGCTTGTCCGGTTGTGATGAAAAACCGCCTTTTGTCTGTTGGAATTAAGATATAAATGCATATTTTTGTTAAAATTCTCAAAAGATGATACTCAGCCGTAGATATTTATTACTTATACTACCGCTTGCGTTGCTTGCCGGATGTGAAAATACGGATATAAATCCAGCCGGACCGTACTCTTTTTCATGGACCGATATACGGACGAACGCCACTTCGATAGTTGTGGAGTCGTCATACACGGTCGATCTCGCAGCAGACCCCACAACGGAGGCCGGTATCGTCTACACCGAGAAAGGTGGCTCAGGGATGGTCGAGGTGGAATCCTCCGAACTGTCGAACCGCAATTTCACGACGGTCCTTTCCGGCCTTAAACCCGATACAGAATATATCCTAAGCCCCTATGCCGGAACGGCGGACGGGACACGGTACACGGGAACTTCAAAGCAGACGGTCAGGACCGGCAAAGAATCCGGCAAACCCGACGTCGATATCGAGCTGGCGGCCGTAAGCGGTATTACGCAGACGGGAGCGGTTCTGAACGCATATTATATAGTCAGCGGCAATATGAATCCAGTATCTTCCGCCGGATTCAAATACTGCGAGGACGGAGACTCGTCATGGACTCAGGTCACATGCTCTTCGGTGGGAACACCGTTAAGCTATACTCTTACGGGACTCGATGCCGGAACGGCATATTGCGTTACGGCATGGATAATGGTCGACGGATATACTTTCGAAAGCCGCCTTTCCGACACATATTCCTTTAAGACTTTGAGTGACGGCGAATTGAGCATAGAAGTACGTGTGCCAAACGTCACGGGCATTACGGAAAACGGCGCAGGATTCAGCGCCTCATATACCGTCGCCGGAAGCGCGGTCCCCGTTTCTTCCGCCGGCTTCAAATACCGCAAAGAAGGGACTTCATCATGGACTCCAGTTACTTCTCCATCTGCAGCATCGCCTTTCAGCTGCACGGTTTCAGGCCTGTCATCCCAAACCAAATATTACGTGACTTCCTGGGTGATTCACAACGGCACCACCTACGAAAGCCCTTCCGGTAATCCCGTGGAATTCACGACCGAACCGGGAGAAGTGCCCTTGCCTGCGGGCGGATGGGCCGAACTGCCGATTATGAAACAGATGAACAACGTGGTCTATGCGACCTATTACGTCACTGCCGACGGCCAGGCCGATGCGTCGCCGACGAAGGCCGGACGGGTCCGCAACTACACCGTATGTTTCGACGGAAGCAAACGCCAGCCGCTGTGGGTGGCATACCCGATGCATTCATGGTATGACGGCGGCGCAGGACGCAACGACGACTGGAAATACGGCCCGTACATCGACCCTGATATCCAGCCCAACCTGTCGAGTTCTTACGTCAGTTCCTATTCCCGCGGCCACAACGTCGCATCGTCCGACCGCCAGAGAACTAGGGCAATGAATGAGCAGACGTTCTATTATACGAACATGTCGCCGCAAATACAGAACGAGTTCAACGGCGGGATATGGAATAAACTGGAGATAAAAGTGCAGAACTGGGGATTCAACTGTTCCGACACCCTTTACGTGGTGACCGGAGCGGCGTTTATAAACCCGACTAAAACCGCCAAAGACAACAGTGGCAATTCAATCCCGGTCCCTACTCATTTTTACAAGGTATTGCTCTCTTCAAAGAGTGGCAACACCCGCAAACCCATAAGCCAGTTAAACGCTTCGGAACTGCGCTGCGTGGGATTCTGGCTGAACCACTTCGGTTACGGCACGAAATCCAACATCTCGACGAACGAGATGAGAAGCGTCGCTGACATAGAGGCCCTGACCGGCTTCACTTTCTTCCCGATGCTTTCGGAAAGCGCCAAAAGCGTGAAAAATTCATATAAAAGCAGCGATTGGGGGATGTAACGGCCATGCGAATATCACTGGTCATATCGACTTACAACCGCGGGACGCAGCTGATGCGGACTCTCGACTCCGTTGCGAGGCAGACCCTTCCCGTTGCAGACTGGGAGTTGGTTGTGGTAGACAATAACAGCAAGGATGATACGCAGGGCCTGTTCGCCGGTTTCGCTGCCGCGCATCCAGCGCTCAATGCCCGTATCGTGAGGGAAACGAGGCAGGGGCTTTCGCATGCCCGTAACCGCGGCATCACCGAATCGAAAGCGCCGGTGATCGTGATGATCGACGACGACGAGGAGATAAACGATGGATTCCTGGGAGCCTACGATGCATTTTTCGAATCGCACCCCGAAGTTGTAGCGGCAGGCGGAAAAATGGTGGCGTGCTATGAAGAGAAACGTCCGAAGTGGATGTCACGCTACACCGAGGCTCTGGCGGCCAGCACGATAGACAGAGGCAAGTGCATGGCCCCATTCCGCCGGGGGCGTTATCCCATAGGCGGCAACATGGCTTTCCGCCGCGAAGTTTTCGATAAATACGGCACGTTCAATACAGAACTCGGCCGCACGGGCGATCTGCTCATAGGCGGCGAGGAAAAAGATATGTTCAGCCGCGTCGTTGATGGCGGAGGACAGATATGGTATGTCCCGGGCGCTGTCGCTGACCATATCATACCGCCTTCCAGGGTTACCAGGACCCGTTTCTGCAAACAGGCCCGCATGTGCGGTGTCAGCGAACGCATCCGCACGAAATCGATATCCGGATGGGCCTATTTCAAAGCCCTTGTCGCAGAGAGTGCGAAATGGAAAGCGACTCTGTGCATATGCCTGTGGTTTCTGCTTTGCCAGCAGCCCATGAAAGCGCACTACCTGTTGATTATGCGCCGCAGCATTTCGGCGGGACTGCTTAAAGGCAAATGACAAATTGATTTGGATATTTTGGAATGAATTAATCTGCAAATATTCAAATATCTCTTACAATCCTTTTTTCGAGATAGTCCAGGCGAGGCGACTGTAGGCACTGTTTACTGCCGGACGCCACTTCGCCGGCAGGTGGTTCAGTATCCACAGCCTTCTCCAAAGGCGCCTGCTCCGGCGGTTGTACGCAAAATCGGCCTCGGCCCTGCGGCCTTCTCCGGTACCTCCCCTTACTGCAGCCGTTATCGCCTTGCCAAGTTCCACGCGTGCGATATATTCGTCCAGCGACGGAACGCCCTTGCCGAAAAAATCGCGGAAAGAATATGCGGTTCGTTCCGGAGTGTAAATGGCCGATGAACGGTTCGAAGCCGCAGTGTACACGCGCGCAAGCCTTTCCGGCGTGAAACAAACCGGATGATAGAGAGCGATCTTCGTCCACATATACTGGTCTTCGCCGAGTTTCATCCCTTCTGGAAATCCGCCGGACTCTTTTATGATTCGCGATGGAATCACCGAAGATGACCCTGAGGCAATATAAAGCGACATGGCTTTCTCGAAATAATCTTCGACGATGCCTTCCCCTGTCGGCTGGAACGCCGGATAGGACTCCCCGCCACGCACTATGCAGAACCCCGTGCAGTACAATCCGCATCCGGGAAAATCCCCAGCCAATTCCGCGATCTTTTCCAGGAACCGCGGTTCCCACTCGTCATCAGCATCCAAAAAGGCATAATAGTCTCCCGACGCTTCGGCCATTCCGCGATTACGGGCGGCTGAAACCCCGGCATTCCGCTGTTTGATCAACCTCACGGCAGGAGAACCGATGTCTTCGACGACCACGGCGCTTCCATCTGTAGAACCGTCGTCCACTACTATGACCTCAACCGGGACGCAGGTCTGGGCGAGCGCCGACCGCACGGCCCGTCCCACCTCGGCCTCCTTGTTGTAGAGGGGTATTATGACCGAGAATTTAACGCTCATAGGAACTCTTTGCCGGCAGAATACTTTCCAACGCCGCTGCGAGCCGGGCGCGCACTCTGTCAAAATTCTCCAGTTGCGGACTGTCGTTTAGGCATATCATGGCGTACCGCTGAGTACGGATATATTCTTCTATTTCGCCGATGCGGTTTTCACAGAGACTGTCGAGGTGCGCGTCGCGGAATGAGACGGGCGAGAACCCTCCTGTCGCCAGCTGTTCGTAGCGCATCAGCCAATGGCTTACACCTAAAGGCGAGCGGAAACGCATGCGGCACGTGGTGTCTAAAACGGTGAATTCCTCATTCCATAACTTCATGAAAATCTCTTTCAGGTAGGGCTGCGGCATGTGCGTGTCGGCCAGTCCCGCGAACCCTTTCCACACCGACAGGTCGAGCGTTTTTAGGATGTTGGCGAAGCCGTATTTAGGAGAGTACCATTTCGCGCGGTTTTCGCGCATCGCGTGGCGGCGGTCGTGGCGGCGATTGAGTATCTCCGTCATGTTCAGTACGGTATGGCTGATGCTGGAACCGGTGATCAGCGACAACCGCGCCATGTCGCACGGCAGGCCCTCCCTGAAAAATCGCTCCTGCGGCACCGGACGGCACAGGAACATATCGTCATTCCACATGATGAACCGGTCGGAAAGACCTTCTATCCTGTGTGCATTGAGTTCAATGGGACGCGACGCGAAGGTCGGAAGGTACTCGGCGGGGATATAATCGCCGTGGCGGACTATACGAATTTTTGGATTTGACGTATCCAGCCATCCGGGCAGATGTCCCCACGTAACGAAATGAATACGGCGCACCCATGGTGCGAATCGCTCGACGCCGCGGAAGAAATAAGGCAGGGTACCCCAGTCGCGGTATCGTATCTCCGAGGCGTTCTCATCGCCTCCGGTCGCTACGGCAGCATTGCAGTAACAGCCATTCTCAGCCGATTCTTTTGCCGCCAGCCAATCCCGGTCGCTGCCATCCACCCATGGGATTACTATATCGATTCCGTCAGTCATCTTATAAAATTTCGAAATGTTCCAATGCTTTGGTTATTCCGTCGTCGTCGACCGAAGCCGTGACGTAGTCGGCTGCAGACTGCACCTCCGTACCGGCGTTTCCCATTGCGATGCCTGTGCCTGCTCCATGGATCATGCTTACGTCGTTACCGCCGTCACCGAACGCCATGGTTTCTTCCCGCGCGATACCGAAACGCTCCAGTATTTTTTCGATGCCGTGCCATTTGTCCGTTCCTACGGGAATGATGTCCGTGAAACTGTCCGTCCAGCGCGCTGCATGGCAGTTCGGCAGCAGTTCCATCACTTCCGGCTCGTCGTTTTTTCTGAAGAACCCCATCAGCTGAAGTATCTCCATTCCGTGCAATTTTTCAAGCGAGGCCTTTTCGGGTATGCTCAGGTTTACCATACGCAGCATTTCATAGACGCTTTCGTCGGCGTCGTTCACCCACATCCCGTTCCCGGCGACGAAGATGAATGGATGGAACGGTCCCTCCTGCAATTTTCCGATCAACGCCGATATATCACCCGCATCGATAGCTTTTTTGTAGATAACCTCGCCGTTCAAGGTACAGTATGCTCCGTTGAGGGTTATAAATCCATCCGGCTTCCAACCGCCGAGGTTTGTAATCTCGGATACATGGCGGCCGGTCGCTACGAACAGCAGGATGCCTTTCTCTCTCAGTCTGTCCAATGAACGCCTCGTGCTATCAGCCATACGGTGCGTCTTGAAACTCACCAGTGTGCCGTCTATGTCAAAAAATATCGCTTTTATCATTTATACCTGCAAGATACTGAAATTTACCGGACAAGAAGGTTGCATCCGCGGATATCGCTCTTTGCGGCGCGTCCGTTCACCGTGAAACTGCCGTCCGGAGCCACTGTCCCGAGGTCCTGGGTCTGGATGAAAGCGCAGGAGTAGAGGTTTGCAAGGTCGGTTATGTTCATCCCTCCGCGTCCCGATACAGAAACGTCGAAAGGATCGCTCAGGTCGCGCACCGAAACCCTCATCCATGGCGGTGTGTGGAAAATGCCATGCCCCGGCGAATAAGCCTGCGACATCAGTTCGGCCATGCCGTATTCCGAATGTATCTCATGGACGCCGAAAGCCCTGCACAACACCCCGTGCATATTTTTCTTGGGCATCTCTTCCCGCCGCCCTTTCATGCCACCTGTTTCCATTACGATAGTTCCCGGCGGCAGTTCTTCACCTCTTTCGGCAAGGTCCAGCAAAGCGTAGCTGACTCCCAACAGTATCTTCGGGCCGCTGTCAGCCGCCATGTCGCGCATCAGTCTGTCGTGATCATAAAGACAGAAGCCTCCGCCGCGCCCACGCCGGATAAGCCCGTCGGCCATCCTGACGAGCGATGACCCTCCCCGCTCCAGATAAGATGGCAGGAGGGCATATATGCTCCATTTCGCAACGGGGCCGTAGAACAGTTCGAACGCACGGGTGTAGGTTTTTTCATAATCCAGGACCGATGCGACATAATGCCTCGATTCTCCTTCGCCGTCTGTGCTGCTGCTTGCGAAAACAGTTTCGGGTTCGGTATCAGCCGAATATATGCGGTGCGTTTTGAAAAGATCGATAGGCAGGAACGGAATTCCGCAGGCGGTTTCCACGGACTCAGGTTCGATACCTATCGCCTCCAGATAGTCGCGGTATGGTTCGCAATGCCGGGCCTGAAAACGAAAAATCTCCATCGCCGCGTCTTCAAATTCCCGCGGCGTGGAGATTCTCAGTATGTCATCAATATTAAGCAAGTAGAAAATAGTTCGCAATTACTCCATCAGAAATCTGTCGCAATCGAAAGCCGCCATACAACCGCTTCCAGCGGCAGTCACGGCCTGTTGGTAGACGCGGTCCTGGACGTCGCCCGCAGCGAAAACTCCCGGAACGCTGGTATGGCTCGATCCTGCCCGTGTGACGATGTAGCCGTCTGCGTCTAATTGCAACTGCCCCTGGAAAACCCTGGTATTCGGAGTATGCCCGATGCCCAGGAAAAAACCCGTGATGTCGAGCGTACGCTCAGTGCCGTCGGAGTGCCTCAAGCGCGCACCTGTGACGCCGTTGTCATCACCGAGAACCTCTTCAGTCACATATTCTAACAGCGTTTCTATCTTTTCGCATTCGGCGACCTTGTTCTGCATATGCTTCGACGCGCGCAGATACGGCTTGCGGACGATGAGGTAGACCTTGCGACACAAAGAAGCCAGATAAAGCGCCTCTTCGCAGGCCGAATCGCCGCCTCCAACCACGGCAACGTCTTGTCCGCGATAGAAAAATCCGTCGCATATGGCGCAGGCGCTCACTCCCATACCGATATATCTCTTTTCCGAAGGCAGCCCGAGGTAACGCGCAGTGGCGCCAGTGGCTATGATGACGCTCTCAGCCTCGATCAGGTGCGCCCCGTCTACAGTGACAAAGAAGGGCTGCGACGTGAAATCCACCTCCGTGATCTCGCCTTGGCGCACCTGCGCTCCGAACTTTTCGGCCTGGCGGCGCAGGTCGTCCATCATGACCGTACCCGAAACACCATCCGGATATCCTGGAAAATTCTCTACTTCGCTGGTCGTCGTGAGCTGTCCGCCCTGAGTCAATCCTGCGTATAGCACCGGTCTGAGCAATGCACGCGCGGTATATATGGCGGCGGTATAGCCCGCAGGCCCGCTACCTATGATAAGACATTTTACCTTCTCTATGTTTTCCATATGATCGTTACTGATTTATTTTTTGTGCAAATATAGCGAAGTAAGATTTGTTTAAACTTGCCCGAGGCGCATGTAATGCCTAAGATACCCGAAGCACAAAAATAGTGAAAAAGCCTGTCAATGCTGCAAAAATAAATAATCTTCAAATATAAATGCCCCGGATTGGGAATTTGAGCATTCTTACAGTTCAGAATTTTCTGATATAAAGAAAATTACAATCGCAGGCAACGGCTTTGATTCAGTACATGGACCAAAAGCCCTATACAAAGATCCTATAAATACAACTCGTCTATTGTACCTTATTTCTAGATTCCTGTTATTTTCTTGATCTCGTTGAGCTTGTTGAGCGCTTCGAGGGGTGTGAGCGAATTTATGTCGAGGCCCTTTATCTGGTCGCGGATCTGAACCAGGACAGGATCGTCCAGCTGGAACATGGTCAGTTGAATGTTGCCTGCTTCATCGCCGCCCTTCTTCTTTGGCTTGGCGTGCGGCGGAACGGCCTTGACCTGGGCCCGTGTATCGCTAGAATAGCTTTCGAGGATGCGATCGGCACGGTCGACGACACTGCGCGGCATGCCTGCGATGCGGGCCACATGGATACCGAACGAACGGTCGGTGCCGCCCTCCACCAGTCTGCGGATGAAGAGTACCGAATTATCTATCTCTTTTACAGCAACATGAAAATTACGCACTCTTTCGCAGCTTTCGGCCATCTCGTTGAGTTCGTGGTAGTGGGTGGCGAAAAGCGTCTTGGCGCGCGATTCCGGATGATCGTGCAGGTACTCAACCATGGCCCACGCGATGGCGATACCGTCGTAGGTACTCGTGCCGCGGCCGATCTCGTCGAGCAAAACAAGGCTTCGGTTCGAGATATTGTTCAGGATGCTGGCAGATTCGATCATCTCGACCATGAAGGTAGATTCCCCCTGCGAGATGTTGTCCGATGCACCCACGCGCGTGAATATTTTGTCGACGATGCCGATGCGGGCCGCAGAAGCCGGGACGAACGACCCGATCTGGGCCATCAACACGATGAGGGCAGTCTGGCGCAGCAGGGCGCTCTTACCAGACATGTTGGGACCGGTTATCATCATGATCTGCTGATCGTCATTGTCGAGGCGGATGTCGTTGGGAATGTATTCTTCGCCCACGGGAAGCAGCCGTTCGATGACGGGATGGCGGCCATCCTTTATATCTATCGCGTAGCTGTCGTCGAGAATGGGGCGGGTATAGTTCCTTTCGGCGGCGATGCGGGCGAATGAAAGCAGCACATCGAGGCGGGCGATAACGGCCGCATCGCGCTGCAAGGCCTTAATCCGCGTACAGAGGAACCCGATGAGTTCCGTATAGATGCGCAGCTCGATCTCCATCATGCGGCTCTCGGCACCCAGTATCTTTTCCTCGTACTCCTTTAGTTCCTGAGTGATGTAGCGTTCAGCACCTTTGAGCGTCTGCTTGCGCACCCACTCGGGCGGAACCTTCTCCCTATGCGTGTCGCGCACCTCGAAACCGTAGCCGAACACATTGTTATATATGATCTTCAGCGACGAGATACCCGTGCGTGCGGTTTCGCGCTCGACCATCTCGGCCAGAACCTCCTTGCCGTGGGTGGCGATACGGCGCAGGTCATCCAACTCCATGTCGACGCCGTCGGCTATGATGCCGCCTTTCTGTATTTGGTTCGTTGCTGGGTCTGGATAGATGTCGCGAGCGATGCGGTCACGCACGTCGGTGCAGAGGTCGAGGCCCCCGGCAAGTCCCGATAGAGCCGGTTCGTCCGTCATAAGCTGCCGCACCTGCTCTATGGCGAAGAGCGAATTCTTGAGTTGGACTATCTCGCGCGGAAGTACGCGTCCGTCGGCGATGCGAGAGGCGATGCGTTCCATGTCGCCGATGTGGCTGACGCTCTCAGTGAGGCTTTCAGACAATTCGGCGTCGCCTGCGAGTACTTCCACCACATCGAGGCGGCTGTTGAGTTCCGTGATGTCTTTGACCGGCAGGGCGATCCAATGCTTCAGCAAGCGTCCGCCCATCGGCGTCACAGTCTTGTCCATCGCCCACAGGAACGACCCGCGGCCGCGGTCGGCGGCATTGCTGCTGAACAGTTCGAGGTTGCGTATCGAGAACTTGTCTATCCAGACGTAGCGGTCCTCGTCGATACGCGAAATGCGCGTGATGTGGCCCAGCGCCTTGTGTTCGGTGAATTCTAAATAATAAAGTATAGCTCCGGCGGCCGAAATGCCGCTGCCCATACCCTCAACGCCGAAACCGCGCAGGTTTTTGACGCCAAACTGTCGGGCAAGTTTTTCGCGATTTATATCCTCGCCGAAGATCCATTCGTCGAGCTTGTAGGTATAGAGGCCGCTCCCGAAAACCCTCTCGAAACGCTCCTTCTCTGCGCGCTGGTAGACCACCTCCTTGGGCGCGAGGTTAGACAGCAATTTATCGACATAGGCGTCGGCCCCTTCGCCAACATAAAATTCGCCCGTAGATATGTCGAGGAACGCCACTCCTGTGGATTTTTTGCCGAAATAGATTGCTGCCAGAAATGTGTTTTCCTTGCCGCTCAGTATGTTGTCGCTCAACGCAACCCCGGGTGTAACGAGTTCTATGACGCCGCGTTTGACGAGTCCTTTGGCGGTTTTCGGGTCTTCGAGTTGTTCGCAGATGGCCACGCGCTCGCCCGCCCTAACGAGTTTCGGAAGGTATGTTTCGACGGCATGGTGGGGAAAACCGGCCAGTTCGACCGTGGCGGCCGCACCGTTCGCACGGCGGGTGAGGGTAATGCCCAGAATACCCGCGGCCTTGATGGCGTCGTCGCCGAAAGTTTCGTAGAAATCACCCATGCGGAAGAGCACTATCGCGTCGGGATGCTGTGCCTTCACCGCGTAATACTGCTTCATCAGGGGCGTTTCCGCGTATTTCTTTTCAACTGCCATCAGGTTGGTTTTTCAGATGAACAAAGATACGAAATTTTTGCAAATTTTGGATGTGGTTTTTACTTGTCATTCCGAGCGAGGACGATGTTAATACCTTCCGCGGGATACGAGGTTCCATCGGCCGACGAGGAAACTACATCATAATTTGGGCGCTTGAGGCGGGTTTGTTATAAAGTAGATCCCTCGTCGCCTTTCGGCAACGGACAACTCAACGTAACAGCTACGGTTTCGGCTCGCTCGGGATGACAGCTATATATCTGTTTCTGCAACACCGTCTTCAAAAAATCTCTCATCAAAGTTTACGAAATAGAGCCGGTCGGTGGCGCGGGTAATGGCCGTGTAAAGCCAGCGAAGGAGGTCTTTCGACATCTGTTCGTCGCCGAAAAGCATCTTGTCGATGAACACCGCGCGCCACTGTCCGCCCTGGGCCTTGTGGCACGTGACGGCGTAGGCGAACTTCACCTGAAGGGCGTTGTAGTGGTCGTTCTCACGGATTTCCTTGTAACGTTTGGCCTTGGCAGAGATGTCGGCATAGTCCTCTTCCACGGCGCGGAAAAGCCGGCCCGACTCCTCCCGCGTGAGCGACGGTGACTCCGAATGGATCGTGTCGAGCATGATCTTGCACTCCACCTGGTAGTTGTCGTAGTCGGGAAGTTCCAGCACCGCGTCGGCGAAACGGAAACCGTAGTATTCCTCGAAACGCCTCAGCCGCTTCAGCCGCGCTATGTCGCCGTTGGCTATGAAATTGATCGGGCTGTCGGGGTCTCGTTCGGTATAGTGGTAATTGTTCTTGACGACCATCAGCATGTCACCCGACTCTATCTCCTCCTCGGCGCCCAGCACGTGGCGGCGGATGGACTCGTTGAAGCGGTTGGCGCGCTTGTTCGAGCGGGTTATCACGATGGTCTCGTCGCGCCCGTAACGCGAGTAGCACTCTTCGAGCTTTTCGGTGAAGTCGCTGCCGTCGAGTGCGCCCACCTCGGGGAAACCTTCGGTACGGAACATGGGTATGTCACAGATGCCGTTCTCGATCATCATGCGCACCAGCGTGGCGTTGAACAGTATTCCCGATTCGGCCTCCTGGCGCACCACGTCGTCCATCGAGGCGTACTCCACACCGCCGTAAACCCCCATGCGACGCGGGTCGAGGCCCGGACTTTCGGCGCTCCCAACCGGCGGCAACTGCGCGTTGTCGCCAACCAGTATCAAGCGGCACCCCTGGCCGCTGTTGACATACGAAATAAGGTCATCGAGAAGCGCACCCGAACCGAACATCTGCTCATCACCCGACGCGGAGTTGGCCAGCATAGACGCTTCGTCCACTATGAAGCAGGCGTTCTTTTCCCTGTTGAAGTCGAGCGAAAAACTCGCCTCGGCCGACGACATGCTTTTCTGGCGGTATATTTTTTTATGGATGGTGTGCGCCTTTTCGCCCGAGATGCGCGAAAAAACCTTCGCGGCGCGTCCGGTCGGGGCCAGCAATATGGGTTTTATACCTATAGCAGACAATGTGGCAACGAATGCTGCAACAAGTGTAGTTTTACCGGTTCCAGCATATCCGTTTAGTATGAAAATGGTTCCGTCGGCAGGTGTGGAAATGTAGCCGGACAGCGATTCCACAACTTTTTTTTGTCCAAGTGTTGGTTCGAAACCAAATTTAGCGTAAATTTGGGACGCAATCCGTTCATTTTGCATTCCGTGGCTGTTTAGATGGGCGAAGATTTGGAAGATGCGGTCTGTTTTGCCCGCATAAACTAAAATTGTACAAACTTAATAAAATTATAAGAATGAATAAATGGCTTAAACTTTCTATCCAGATCGTCCTGGGCATAGTGGCGGTAATACTCGCTTATATCGTTTACAAGCAGATCATGGATCCGCTCGATTTCCAGAAACAGGTGAAGATACGCGAGGCAGCCGTCATCGACCGGATAAAGGATATCCGTGCGGCAGAACAGGCTTTCAAACAAAAGAACCAGCGTTATACCGCCAATTTCGACTCGCTCATCAACTTCGTGCTGACCGACTCGTTGGAGTTCGAACGCCAGATCGGTTCTGCCGATGACTCGGTTGCTGTGGCGAAAGGGCTTGTGAAAACTGAGAAATTCACAAAGGCCGTAATGGATACCGTGTTCGCTCCCAAGAGACTCACGGTCGAACAGATCAAAAACCTTCGCTACATGCCTTATGCAGAGGCTGGAACCGAATATATCCTGAATGCGGGCATGCTCACGACAGAATCTAAAGTCGTAGTTCCGGTATTCGAAGCAAAGGCTCCTTACAAGGATTTTCTGTATGATCTCGACCAGCAAATGTTGGTAAACCTGATCGCCGAAGCAAAAACAGTTTACTATAAATATCCCGGAATTGCAGTAGGCTCTATCGAAAAGGCGACCAACGATGCCGGCAACTGGGAATAAAAAACCTAAACTTAATGAGGTTATGTCCATCCGGGTGTTGCTGGATGGACATAATTTTTCGCAGGCGTCCGCAACACTGGATGAATACAAGGCCCGCTCTGGCGAAATAATGCCGGTGTTTGCATTCGATACGGCCAAGACCGTTCTGATTCCCGGGTATCTCTGTGAAAATGGAGTGGAGGAGGCTTACCTGCGTTTTAACGGAATGGAACTGTCGAGTGGGGAAACTGTCGTGGCATCTGATCCGCAGGACGGGATAGTGGCTTTGATGGCCGTGCATGCATCTGTTAATGAACTTGCCTTGAGGTTTGCCGCGGAGTTTGCTGCAGGTGGATCCAAGGGCGGCATACGTATTACTTCGCCGCTTCTCGAAATAGCCGCCGGACGCAAAAGAAATGTGAACCTGCTGTTGACATGCGAAAATGCCTATCTGTCCGTATGGGACAAAAATCTAAAGATAGCTGAAGTCCTGCCCGACAATTCTCCTGATTCCATTCTCTATTATCTGCAGGTGTTGGGCCGCCGGTTTAAACTCCGCCGGTTCCCTATAAATATCAGCGGAATAGGCGCCGGGGAGGTCGGACATGTCCTGAAAGGATATTATCCTAAAATCAACATGCTGGACGAATGCGTATTATAAGCGGTAAATACAAAGGACGGATAATCAATCCTCCGCACAACCTGAGGGCGAGGCCCACCACGGACTTTGCCAAGGAGAATCTGTTCAATGTGCTAGAGAACATGGTTGACATCGAGGAGTGCGATGTATTGGACCTGTTCGCAGGTACCGGCTCGGTGAGTTATGAGTTCGCTTCCCGCGGCGCGCAAAGCGTCACATCGGTCGAAATAAATGCCGTACACTATAATTTCATCCGCAAGACGGCCGCAGAACTGGGGTTTGCGAAACTCTATCCGGTCAAGGCCAACGTTTTCCTCTACCTTAAAAGCACGCCCAAGCAGTTCGATATCATTTTCTCCGACGCCCCATACGACCTGACAGGCAGTGAAGAAGTGATGTCACTGATCTTTTCGCGCGGACTTTTGCGTGAAGGCGGCGTGCTTGTTTTCGAACATTCGAAGGGTGTTGATTTCTCGAAACATCCTAATTTCAACCAACTGCGCAGTTACGGAAGCGTACAGTTCTCGATATTTCTGGCTGCGGAATAATTTCGCAAAAAAATCGGGCAATATTTTGCAGATTATCATTATTACTCTATCTTTGCAATCGCAAAATGAGATTTGCAATATCTCATGGAGTAAAGAACGGTGTGGTAGTTCAGTTGGTTAGAATACCTGCCTGTCACGCAGGGGGTCGCGGGTTCGAGTCCCGTCCATACCGCAAGCACAAAAGCCAATTATCTAATTAAAAGATAGTTGGCTTTTTGTTTCCAAGACTTGCACAACGTTTGCACCACACGCTTGTCTTCATTCTATATAATATCGGGCAGCTAGGGTTAAACATAGATAAAAGGGATAAACAGTTCGCCAATTTTATTTCACATCACTTCTGTTTTATTGGTATCATCTGGATTCGCATGGATGCGCTCGCATTAGTTTGTATTTTTCCCATTGGATTACAATAGAATATAAGGATTGGCTTACAATTTTCAGAAATTGTGTTGTACACCAAATTGTGAACCATCGAATATGTCGAAAGGGGTGTTCCTCTAACTTCCCTAAAAACAATTCACGACTAATAATCAGCAAATTACATCTTCAGAGAACACAAAAAAAAGAGTCAGAACCTTAATTCTGACCATCTGTGTAGCGGGAGGAGGATTAACTGCGCATTGCTTTGCAATGCTTGTTTTCCTCCTTGTCGCTCGGCATAGTCCGAATAAATTCGGCTCTGCACTCGCTCCTGCGTCGGTTCGAACTCCGTTCTCGTCCTCAATTCATAACAAGAGGAAAGCAGAAATCCTGACGGACCTCTGCTTTCCTCTTGTAGCGGGAGGAGGACTCGAACCTCCGGCCTTTGGGTTATGAGCCCAACGAGCTGCCAACTGCTCCACCCCGCGATGTGACTGCAAAGATAAGCACTTTTTCGCAATACACAAAAAAATTAATCTTTTTTAACTATTTTTGACCCTCGCAAGGCATTAAAAAGCTGAGTGTCTGTCCTGATATTTATTTCGATGAAAAAGATCGGAGTCATAATACCCGCCGGAGGTTCCGGAACAAGAATGGCAGCCGCTGTGCCGAAGCAATTCCTGACGCTCGCGGGCGAACCGGTCATGGCGCACTCCATACGCGCGTTCCATAAAGCGCTCCCCTCAGCCGATATCGTCGTCGCCATGCATCCCGACTATTTCGAGACGTGGGCGCTGCTCTGCACCGACTTCAAAATACCCTCCCACAAAGTTTGCGAAGGCGGCGAAACGCGTTTCGAATCGGTACGAAAGGCGATGTCCGAACTCGACCCCGGATGCGAATTCATAGCTATACACGACGCCGTCAGGCCACTCGTCTCGGGAAACCTCATCACTCATACGCTCGATATGGCAAAGAAACACGGCTCGGCCATCCCTGTGCTCGAAATGACCGACAGCATACGCCGCCTGACCGAGAGCAGTTCCTACCCCGTCGACCGTTCGGAACTGCGTGCGGTGCAGACGCCGCAGGTTTTCCGAGCCGACATCCTGAGGATGGGTTACGAAAGGGCCGCCGGAGTTGATTTCACGGACGATGCGGGCGTGGTGGAGTCTATTGGCTACAATATCATGCTCTGCACGGGCGAGCGGCGCAATATTAAGATAACACATCCCGTTGACATTACGATAGCGGAAACGATACTGCGAAATGACAGGCAACAGCAATAAATTTCGATACCGTCTAGACAAACGCACGAGGAACATCACCCTGATCACGCTCGGGGTCGTCATTCTCGTATGTGGTGGACTGTGGTTCTTCTCTATCGGCGATTATCTGCCGGCATGGTTCTTCTCGATCTCCCTGGCCGTTATCGGTTTGAGCGTACTGTCGATACCGCGCAGCATCCGCATAGCCGAAGACGCCGTCGAAATACGCTGCGTCATCGAAATAACCCACATACCTTACGAACACCTTAAAAGCGTGCGCCGCATAGGCCGCACCGAGCTGAAGCCTTTCATCCCGGTTTTCGCCAGCATGGGGTTCTTCGGCTATTTCGGCTACTACTTCTTTCCGCGCAACTGGGAGATAATCAAGGTTTACGCAACCTCATGGCACGGATTGGTCATCATCGAGGACATCTACGAACAGCGTTACCTGGTCAGTACCGACCGTCCGGACGAACTGGTCGGCGGAATAGAGCGCGCCTGTAAAGATGCAGCCTGTCGAAAAAAAGACGAATAATAATACGACTGTGCGGTATTTACATTTTGCAATATGCGGTTTTTGTCATACCTTTGAAAGATTCGTAAGAAACATGCTGTAATGCGTCAATTTTTTCTTGCACCGATATCGTGGATTTATGGTCTGGTTCTGTCTGTCAGAAAC
Organism: Rikenellaceae bacterium; assembly: GCA_031548515.1. GTDB lineage: Bacteria > Bacteroidota > Bacteroidia > Bacteroidales > Rikenellaceae > UBA940. The sequence goes on from JAVBRB010000005.1 coordinate 88,153, forward strand.
CGGCTGTATGATTCGGGCGTCAAGAAGAGCATGCGCTACGAAATGCCCATAGTGTGTGTGGGCAACATCACCGTCGGCGGTACCGGCAAAACGCCTATGTGCGAGTTGCTGATAGGACATTTCCGCGAGACATACAACGTCGCCCTGCTTTCAAGGGGCTACGGGCGAAAGACTAAAGGCTATCGCGAAGTGACCGTCAAATCGTCGTACCGCAACGTGGGCGACGAACCCAAGCAGATCAAGACAAAATACCCGGACACGGTGGTCGTCGTTTGCGAAGACCGCGAAGAGGGGATCGAACGCATCCGCAGGGAGCACCCGGAGGTGAACATGATTGTTATGGACGACGGATTCCAGCACCGGCGGATAGAGCCAAAACTCAATATCATAATGGTGGACTACACGCGTCCTATTGACAAGGACAAACTGTTGCCTTTGGGGAATCTGCGTGATCAACCGGGACAGATGAAACGGGCGCATTATGTGATAGTCACAAAATGTCCGGCGAACATGACGCCTCTGGACCGCCGCATAGCCCGCAAACGCCTCGAACTGCTGCCTTTCCAATGCCTCTATTTCACACGCGCGGTTTCAGGTCCGTTGCATCCGGCATTTCCAGCAGACGCGGGCGACAGGCAAATCGCCGCAGGAACCAATGTCATAGCGATGGCGGCCATCGGCAATCCGGGACCATTCGTAGAAAACCTCAGGAGCAAATACAACCTTGTTAACGAATTACTTTTCCGCGACCACCATCCCTATCATGTGCGGGACCTCGGCAAAATGGCGGCGGCGCTCGAAAAAGCTCCGGAAGGTACGGTCATCGTGACCACAGAGAAAGATGCGGTCAAGTTGGGCAGCGGCACCAAAATACCTGCGGCGTTGCGGTCTAGGATTTTCGTGCAGCCGATACAGATGATGTTCGTCGAAGATACGAAAGAAGATTTTCTCAAAAAACTGGAATACGATGTTAGAACAGATCAAAAAAACAGCTTCTTTTATTCGCGATAAGGTCGGATTCGAACCCGAAGTGGGTATTATTCTGGGTACGGGCCTGGGCGGCCTCGTAAACAGCATCGACGTAAAAGCCTCGATAGATTACAGTGACATTCCCGACTTTCCCGTTTCGACGGTCGAAGGACACAACGGAAGGCTTATCTTCGGCATGCTCGGAGGCAAAAAAGTGGTAGCCATGCAGGGCCGTTTCCACTACTACGAAGGTTATGCGCCGCAACAGGTCGTATTCCCCGTGCGGGTGTTGAAGTTCCTGGGCATCAGGACGCTTTTCGTTTCGAATGCCAGCGGCGGGATCAACCCCACTTTCCGAACCGGCGACATCATGATCATCACCGACCACATAAATCTGATACCCAACCCATTGATAGGGCGCAATATCGAGGAACTGGGACCGCGATTCCCGGATATGCACAATTGCTACGATGCGAAAATGCGCGCCATGGCCACCAAAATAGCGGAAATGGAAGGGATCAAACTTCAGTACGGGGTTTACGTCGGCGGCACTGGCCCTACTTTCGAAACCCAGGCCGAATACAAATACTTCAAGGCGATCGGCGGCGATGCGGCCGGCATGTCCACCACTCCGGAAGTTATCGCGGCCCGCCACATGGGAATCCCTGTATTCGGGGCGTCGATCATAACCAACGTGGGTATCTCCGATGAGGTCGGCGACCACGAAGACGTGCAGGCCCAGGGCGCAAAGGCCGAAAAGAAAATGACTATTTTATTCACCGAAATAATCAAGCAATTATAATGATCAACAAAGTAATCTTAGTCGGGAACGTTGGCGCCGACCCGGAAATACGCACTCTCGAAACAGGGACAAAAGTGGCACGCATCAGACTGGCAACCACCGAACGCACATTCAACCGGCAGACGCAGGAAACCAAGGAATACACAGAATGGCACACCGTCGTTTTGTGGAGCGGATTAGCCGATGTCGCCGACAAGTATGTCCGGAAAGGCAGCCAGATATATGTCGAGGGCAGCCTCCGTTCCAACGAATGGACCGATAAGGAGGGTGGAAAACGTTACGGCGTTGAGATAATAGCAAGGGAGATGAAGCTGCTTGGACGTCGCAGCGAAGGCACCGGAACATCAGCCCCGCAGTATTCAGCTCCGGCTCCGGCGGGTGCGCCCGTACCCCCGCGGCCTGCGGCAGCCCCCGTGCCCGAAGCGATACCCATGGACGACCCCGACGACCTGCCATTCTAAAGTATTATCCGGAACGTTATTAACTTGTAACTACCGGATCCGGCTTTGTTATAGAACCGGTAAAAGTATTTGATGGACCCATGGAATACATGATACGCCCCGGCAACAGACAAACGGATGAGAGCAAAACCAACCATCCATCGCTCATGCCGCATGGGCAGTAAGGCAAGCAAAGCCAAATTTCAAATAAAGTTTGAATTTGCGCCCGGCTTTCACTATATTTGGAACCGGATCGCTACAGCCCACTCTCCCGCAGGTTGCGTTCCGTGTGTATTTCAGTCTGAAGCAACATGCTGAAAATAAAAACCTTTAACTAAACTTAAAACCAACTAACACTATGACAACTCAACAAAAACAGGGCAACCTTGTCGGTATCATCACGATGATCTTCCTGTTCGGAATGATCTCTTTCGTAACAAACCTCGCCGCACCGATCGGTACAATCTGGAAAGGGAATCCCGAATTCGCATCGCTGGGTTTGCTCGGTAACATGATGAACTTCCTGGCCTATCTGGTAATGGGTATTCCCGCAGGGCGCATGCTGGCCAGGATCGGTTATAAAAAAACCGCACTGGCGGCTATCGCCGTGGGTATCATCGGGATCTTCGTGCAGTTCCTGTCAGGCAAAACGGGCGACGCGGGCTTTTACGTGTATCTGCTCGGCGCATTCATAGCGGGATTTTGCGTATGTATGCTTAACACGGTCGTTAATCCGATGCTCACCATCCTGGGTGGCGGCGGCAACAAAGGCAACGCTCTTCTGCAGACCGCAGGCGGTTTCAATTCACTTATGGCAACCCTCACCCCGATGCTGGTCATGGCAATGATCGGCGAGGCCTCGAAAGCCGCCATTTCGGATGTTAATCCGCTCCTGTTTATAGCGATGGGCGTATTCGCGCTGACATTCATTATTTTGCTTTTCGTTCCGATAAAAGAGATCCATAAAAACGACAATGTCAAATATGAAAAAAGCCCCTGGGCGTTCCGCCACTTCGTCCTGGGCGCATTCGCTATCTTCTGTTATGTAGGTATCGAAGTAGGCATACCCGCAGGGCTGCTTTTCTGGCTTCCTGAAGGAGCCGGCCTGCCGGTCGAAACCGCATCCGCAACCGCAGGTTTCGTAGCTGGTACATATTGGTTCCTGATGATGATCGGACGCTTCCTTGGCGGTGCGATCGGCAGCAAGGTCTCGAGCAAGACGATGATGATATTCACCACAGCCGTTGCAGCCGTGCTTGTTATCGCAGCCATCTACAGTTCCGGGGTTTCTACCTCGATGCCTGTATTCACCGGCAAAACCTTTGCAGTAGAACAGGTGCCCCTCAGCGCACTTCTTCTGGTGCTTTGCGGCCTTTGCACCTCTGTCATGTGGGGTTCGATATTCAACCTGGCTACCGCCGGCCTCGGCAAATACACCCCGCTGGCTTCCGGCATCTTCATGATGATGGTTGTGGGCGGCGGAGTTATCCCGTTCGTCCAGGAGCAGATCGCGGACGCCACAGGATGGTTGCCGAGCTACTGGGTAATCGTGGCAGGCATCATCTATATGCTGTTCTATGCGCTGTTCGGCAGCAAGAATGTAAATACTAACATTAAAATCGATTAAACGGATATGGACAAGAAATATGTAATAGGCGTCGACATAGGCGGCCAGACATCGAAACTGGGCGTTGTGGACGCACGCGGCAACGTATTGGCACAAAGCACCATCCGCACTGACACGCATGAAGATCCAAATATGTATGTGAGCGATCTGGTGGATGCGATCCGTAAACTGGCCGACCAGGTCGAAGGCATCGGCGCCATACGCGGCATAGGCATAGGGGCGCCCAACGGAAACTACTACCGCGGCACCATCGAATTCGCACCCAACCTCAAATGGAAAGGCGTGGTTCCTCTCGCCGATATGGTCAGCGAAAAAATCGGACTGCCGGTCGCGCTTACAAACGATGCGAACGCCGCCGCTGTGGGCGAAATGACCTACGGAGCCGCGCGCGGAATGAAAGATTTCATCATGATAACACTCGGTACGGGCGTAGGCAGCGGTATAGTCATAAACGGCAACGTGGTTTACGGACATGACGGTTTTGCGGGTGAACTTGGCCACACCATACAGGTTCGCAATAACGGACGCCTGTGCGGCTGCGGACGCAACGGTTGCCTCGAGGCTTACGCTTCGGCTGTAGGTGTTGCACGCACAGCGCGTGAAGTTATTGAAACTACCAATAAAAAGACCGTTCTGCGCGATATGCCGTGGGATAAAATATCCTCTAAAGAGGTGTTCGAAGCGGCAACCCAGGGTGACGAAGTTGCAATAGAGATATTCAAATTCACAGGCGAGCTATTGGGCAAGGCTCTTGCGGATTTCGTCGCTTTTAGCGCACCTGAAGCGATCATCCTGTTCGGCGGCCTCACCAAAGCAGGCGACCTTATCAAGAAACCGGTGGTGGAGGCGCTCAACGCCAGTGTACTGAATCTGTGGAAGAATAAGGTCAAGGTTGAGTTCTCGCAGCTCAAGGAGTCCGACGCTGCCATCCTGGGAGCCAGCGCGCTGGGTTGGGAGTTATAGTCCTGAAACCTTTCAAATAAAAAACCGTAAGGTCTTAAATTTACCCCCAAAGTCTTCTCTGGCTTTGGGGGTATTTTATGGAATCAAGCGTAAGTAATAATAGATGAATAACTAAAAGCCAACTCTTTATCGGAGTTGGCTTTTTTAATAATATATCGTAGTAAGATTATCAAAAACAAATTGCATATTTCAATTGTTTTGCGGAGCAAAATAATCATCGCCCGAGCGCCGGCTGTCGGCCGCAGGCCGGTGGAGGCATCTTGCGAGGGGGATAACTGAAAGGGTAGGTTCCCCGTCGCTTGCGGCGATATTATAAATTCCTGTTTTGGATTCCCCGTTGCTTGAAGCGGGGTAGTTCATTCTGTGCCGCACATGAATCCATCCGGAGGATCAGCTGATAACCCTCTTTTCACCAAAAACCATTCGGGGACCTACAATATCTCAAAGGCTGTTCACTATCTCGCGCTGCTTGGCGAAGAAGAGTATACGCTGCATCTCTCCGCTGCGCGAAATAAGAGTCGACACCCGTTTGGCCGATTGAAGCCAGCTTTTCATCTTACCGTAAGTACTCTCGTCAAGGGATATCACCGAGTTGAGTGTAAAGGTATTAATCATGCTCAAATAGAAATTGCCTCCCTCGAAACATGTATAATTTGTATCGAAATGCATATTCGAAATATAGATATTCACCGGATTAGGGGTTTCTTTCCATGTGCCGCGAGCCGCCATCATCTCCACATCGTCTATGAAACGCAGTATCTCTTCCTTGAGATCCATCTTTTCCTCGATGGTTATGAGGTTGATGCTCTCGAAAAAACGGATCTCGTCTACAAGAGTTGCAAACAGGTTCCTGTCCCATATCAGACTCATGTTCTTAATATTGTGGACGGCTATGGAATGGCGCTGGCAGAGTGTCCAGTAGCGGTCGGATAATTTGACGTCCCCGTAACGCACTACCTTACTGTCGCTGTCGTACTGGTATTTCCAGTAAAAAATATGAAAACGGTTTATATTTTTATACTGCGTCCACAAAAGGTTCGGTATCTGGTTGCCGCTTGCATTTCCCTCTGAATATGATTCTTCGTTCAATTTCTCGAGAAAAGAGACATATTGCTCCATCATTATGTAATCGATCTCTTTGGGCTCATAATATTCCGCCAACTTCAACTGGAATGGCCGGCTCTTTTCCGTGGTGAAGCCAATAATATTGTCGATGGATATCCCGAGTGTCTGGCAAACTCTGGCAACCTCATGGAAGGTAAATGGAACTTCACGGCGCAAACGGCGGTAAACCGCCTCTTTTTCTATCATCAGGATCTCGGCAAGGATGCCCGACATTTTACTCCTCTGCGGAATCTTCTCCCTTATCTCGGCAATAAACCTGTCGTGCAAAAGTTGGTTATCCATATCGTTCGGTTTTTTTAATGATTACGTACAATAAATTCCGTAAGCCAAAGAGATCACCGGGATATTCCGCCCAATGTAAAATTAGTATTTTTTTTCACATTCAGCAATTTCTTTGTTCAAATAATCACACAAAAGAGAATATTTCCCCCCATTCCAAGGAATCTATCCGGCGATAAATAATTCCCTGAGACAGCAAAAAGACTTTGCATTTATAACAGGGTATAATATCTTATCAAAAGAACGGCCCCTTACCGGTTTCACTTTCACAAGCACGTCCGGAAAAGGGCCGACCCGACAACCAATCAACTTACAAATGACTTTTAATCATCCGAAGACAAAGATACTGGTGAAATATGCAATTTTCGCAACCGAGCGCATAAGCGAAAAACATTTTTCAACCTTTTTGAGCCGTCATCTTCCGCCGTTTTTCGCTATTTTTACGTTTTGCGCAATTTTTTGGACGTATTTCGTATGCCAACCGTGACATACAAATAGGGAACGTCGTATAATGCGTTTCCGGTAATCAGATTAAATGGATATCGCAAAATGCATTTACGAGACAAAAAAAAGACAGGAGGCGTCCATCGAAAGGCGCCTCCCGGGTGGAGAATGCGGGAGTCGAACCCGCGACCTCTTGCATGCCATGCAAGCGCTCTAGCCAACTGAGCTAATCCCCCATAAAGCGAGTGCAAAATAAATAAGAAAGAAAAAAATTCAGCGAAGCTGAAAAAACTGTTGGATGCAACAAACGCAAATTTATTTGCAGGTGTTGCGTGCAACGGTTTTTTATGAACGGTGTTCCTTTTTCTTCCGTTTTGTTTTGCCGAGCGATCCGGGACGATCACGCGAAGCGTAATCCCTGTCCGGTTCACCGCGGATCACGCAAGTAATCCCCTTTTCGCGAATGCAAATGTAACACTTTTTTATAAAAACAAAAATTGCAATCCTTTTTTCATTCTTCATTATTTTTCCGTATCTTTGTGCCTCAGAAAATCCTTCTGAAAATGTCCAATAAAAAAGCTGCCGTTCTTATCCTCGAGGATGGAACACGATTCAAGGGCTTCTCCTTTGGTGCCGATAAATCGGTGTCGGGAGAAGTTGTTTTTAATACGGCTATGCTCGGTTACAATGAATCATTGACCGACCCGTCTTACAGGGGCCAAATCCTCACTTTTACTTACCCTCTCATCGGAAACTACGGTGTTCCTCCATTCGATGTGGAAGGCGGACTGTTGAAAAATTTCGAATCCGACAAAATGCAGATCACCGGATTGGTAGTGACCGACTACTCCGAAGAGTTCAGCCACTGGAACGCAAGCAAGAGCCTTGCCGACTGGCTCAAGGAGAGCGGGGTTCCGGCCATTTGCGGCATCGACACCCGCGCGCTGACCAAACATATCCGCGAAAAAGGGGCTATGTTGGGCAAGATCGTGGTGGAGGGACAACCCGAACCGGCGGAGTTCGTCGATCCTAACCTGCGCAACCTGGTGGCGGAAGTCAGCACAGGAGAGGTCAAAACCTACGGCGACGGTGACGGCGACATCACCATTGCGCTCATCGACTGCGGGGTGAAGTATAATATAATAAGGAGCCTGGTGAGGCGCGGCGCGAAAGTGGTGCGCGTGCCCTGGAACTTCGACGTTACGACCATCGAATGGGACGGCCTGATGCTGGCCAACGGTCCGGGCAACCCAGCAATGGCCGGAGAAACCGTGGAGAACATCAAAAAAGCGATGGCACTCGGCAAACCGATCTTCGGTATCTGCATGGGTAACCAACTGCTGTCGATGGCGGCAGGGGCGAGTACATATAAATTAAAGTACGGACACCGCAGCCACAACCAGCCGGTGCTGGAAGTGGGCACAAACACAGCCATGATAACCTCGCAGAACCACGGCTTCGCAGTCGATACGGCAAAACTGTCGGCCGACTGGGAGCCATACTTCGTCAACCTGAACGACGGCACCAACGAAGGCATCCGACACAAAACCAAGCCTTTTTCATCGGTGCAGTTCCACCCCGAAGCCACCAGCGGCCCGGTGGACAGCGAAATACTCTTTGACAAATTCACCGCCTTAATCCGCAAACACAATGGAAAATAATATAAAAAAAGTAGTACTGTTGGGTTCAGGCGCACTGAAGATCGGCGAGGCGGGCGAATTCGACTATTCGGGTTCGCAGGCACTCAAGGCCCTCAAGGAAGAGGGCATCCAGACCGTCCTGATCAACCCCAATATCGCAACCATCCAGACTTCGGAAAACATCGCCGACAGGGTTTATTTCCTGCCAGTGACGCCGGAATTCGTCGAAAAAGTCATAGCTAAAGAGCGGCCCGACGGCATCCTGCTGGCATTCGGCGGACAGACCGCCCTAAACTGCGGCGTCGCGCTGTTCAAAGCCGGCGTGCTCGAAAAATATAATGTCCAGGTCTTAGGTACGCCCGTCCAGGCCATTATCGACACCGAAGACCGCGACATATTTGTCAAAAAACTCGACGAAATAGACGTCAGGACCATCAAGAGCCACGCTGTAACCGGCGTCGAAGAGGCCAAGAAAGCCGCACTCGACCTCGGATACCCCATCATCGTCCGCCCGGCGTACACGTTAGGCGGCCTGGGTTCGGGTTTTGCAAACGACGAAGAGGAACTCGATGCGCTGGCACGCAAGGCCTTCACATACTCACCCCAGATACTGATCGAAAAATCGCTCAAGGGATGGAAGGAGATCGAATATGAAGTTGTGCGCGACCGGTATGACAACTGCATCACCGTCTGCAATATGGAGAACTTCGACCCGCTCGGCATACACACCGGCGAAAGCATCGTCGTCGCCCCCTCGCAGACCCTCAACAATACAGAATACCACAAACTGCGCCAATTGGCGATCCGCATAATCCGTCATGTGGGTATCGTGGGCGAATGCAACGTGCAGTATGCGCTCGACCCCAACAGCGAGGATTACGTCGTGATAGAGGTCAACGCGCGCCTTTCGCGTTCGTCGGCCCTCGCGTCGAAAGCCACGGGTTATCCTCTGGCGTTCGTCGCCGCCAAACTCGGCCTCGGCTACGGCTTACACGAACTGAAAAATTCCGTCACTAAGTCGACCACCGCATGCTTCGAACCTGCGCTAGACTATGTCGTGTGCAAGATCCCGCGCTGGGACCTGGGCAAGTTCAAGGGCGTTTCGAGGGAACTGGGCAGCAGCATGAAGTCCGTGGGCGAGATCATGGCCATCGGACGCAACTTCGAGGAGTGCATCCAGAAGGGCCTGCGTATGATAGGCCAGGGCATGCACGGTTTCGTGGCAAACAAGGAACTCGAAGTCGACGACCTGGACGAGGCTCTGAGCCACCCCACCGACAAACGCATCTACCAGTTGGCCATCGCCCTGAAGCGCGGATACTCGGTCGACAGGATCTTCGAACTCACGAAAATCGACCGCTGGTTCCTGCACAAGCTGCAGAATATCATCCGGATAGACAACGAACTTGGCAAATTCGACAAGATAATGGATGTGCCAGATGCATTGATGCTTGAAGCCAAACAGCGTGGTTTCTCAGACTTCCAGATCGCACGCGAGGTGCTGAAAGCTAAAGATACTGACATGGAGCAGGAGATGGCCCTGGTGCGCGCCGACCGCAAGCGCAGGGGCATCACGCCGGTCATCAAGCAGATCGACACCCTCGCCGCGGAATATCCTGCGCAGACCAACTACCTGTACGTCACGTACAACGGCACGGCACACGATGTCGACTTCCCGCACGACGGCAAGAGCGTCGTAGTTCTCGGATCGGGGGCCTACCGCATCGGCAGTTCGGTCGAGTTCGACTGGTGCTCGGTGAACGCGGCCAACACCATCCGCAAAAACGGCCTGCGTTCGATCATGATAAACTACAACCCGGAAACGGTTTCGACCGACTACGACATGTCGGACAGGCTCTATTTCGACGAACTTTCGCTCGAAAGGGTGCTTGACATTACCGACCTTGAAAACCCGAAAGGGGTGATCGTTTCAATGGGTGGACAGATACCCAACAATCTGGCATTGAGGCTGGACGCGGCCAATGTCCCCATTCTGGGAACGTCGGCAAAGAACATAGACCGTGCCGAAGACCGCCACAAATTCTCATCGATGTGCGACGAACTGGGCATCGACCAACCGCGCTGGAAGGAGCTTTCATCGCTCGATGATATCTACAAATTCGCCGATGAAGTCGGTTTTCCGCTGCTGATACGTCCTTCATACGTGCTTAGCGGCGCCGCGATGAACGTCGTGTCGACCCGCGGCGAGTTGGAACACTTCCTGACACTTGCCACCAACGTGTCGAAACAGCACCCGGTGGTGGTTACCGAATACTTGGAACACGCTAAGGAGATCGAGATAGACGCTGTCGCGAAGGATGGAGAAGTGCTGATTTACGCAATGAGCGAACACGTGGAGTTCGCCGGGGTGCACTCGGGCGATGCCACGATGGTCTTTCCGCCGCAGAAAATGTATGTCGAAACCATGCGCCGCGTGAAGAAGATCGCACGTCAGGTGGCGCAGGGACTCGAAATCACCGGACCGTTCAACATGCAGCTCATGGCCAAGAACAACGAAATAAAGGTCATCGAGTGCAACCTGCGCGCATCTCGTTCGTTCCCATTCGTATCGAAGGTACTGAAAGTCAACTTCATTGAACTGGCGACCAAAGTGATGCTCGGCCTGCCCGTGGAAATACCCCACAAATCGGCGTTCGAACTCGACTACGTTGGCATCAAGGCTCCGCAGTTCTCATTCTCACGCCTGCAGAAAGCCGACCCGGTATTGGGCGTCGAAATGGCATCGACCGGCGAAGTGGGCTGCCTGGGCGACGACTACTCAGAGGCTATCCTCAAATCGATGATCTCGGTGGGCTACGCCATCCCGAAAAAGAACATTCTGCTCTCGACCGGCGACTCTCGCTCCAAAACCGACATGATAAGCGCCTCAAAAGCGCTGCAGGATAAGGGCTACAACATCTACGCAACGAAAGGTACAGCCGATTTTCTAGCGCAGAACGGCGTGACAGCCCAGGTGCTGCACTGGCCCGATAGCCCCGAAAAGCCCAACACACTGGACTATATCAAGGAGAAGAAGATCGACCTGGTTATAAACATCCCTAAGAACCTCTCGGCGCAGGAACTCAACAACGACTACACGATCCGCCGCAGCGCCATCGACTTCAACGTGCCTCTGATCACCAATGCAAGGTTGGCATCGGCGTTCATCAACGCTTTCTGCCACCTCACCCCCGACGATATCAAGATCAAGGCTTGGGACGAGTATTAATAAGTATATGAACTACCCCGCCTCGAGCAACGGGGTATCCAAAACAGGAATTTATAATATCGCCTCAAGCGGCGGGAAATCGACCCTTTTAGTTATCTCCCTCGCAAGATGCCTCCTCCGGCCTGCGGCCGACGGTCGGCGCTAGGTCGATGATTATTGTGCTCCGCAAAACAATTGAAAATTCATAATCAGGGAAGTTGTCCGCATGGGCAACTTCTTCATTTTTTGTTTATCTTTGCTTGCATCAAATAAATGACAATATGAAAAGATCACTTTTTATAATCCTGAGCTGCGTGCTCGCATCGTGCGACGGACAAACCGTACAAAAATCGCCAATTACCGTGATGTCGTTCAACATCAGGTATGACAACCCTGACGATGGGAACAATACATGGGTAAACCGCAAGGAAGCGGTCGTGAGAATGATCTCGGAAATCGATCCCGACATCGTCGGATTCCAGGAAGTGCTCGCAGAACAGTACGCATACCTTGCCGGAAACCTTGCCGGATACGATCTGTTCGGTGTGGGACGCGACAACGGCGCCGACGGCGGCGAAATGGCGGCCATCGCCTTCAAAAACGAGCTATACGAACTCGCAGAATCAGGCAATTTCTGGCTCAGTGAAACTCCCGACAGTGTCTCGCGCGGTTGGGACGCCGTCTGCAACCGTATAGCGACCTGGGTCGAACTGCGGGAAAAAGGGTCGGAACGTTCATTCTGGGTATTCAACACACACCTCGACCACATCGGCCAGACGGCACGGCAGGAAGGCACAAAACTGCTTATCCGCAAGATCGACGAATTCGCGGGCAAGGGAACTGTATTCATTACGGGAGATTTCAATGCCGGAACGCAGGACGAAGTGTTGCAGCCGCTTTTTTCGCAGTTCGGATCGGCACGCGAAAATGCATCCGAAACCGACAAATCGGGTACATTCAATGGTTTCGGAAGCGCACCGAGCAGCATCATACTCGACCATATTTTTTACCGCAATGCAACGCCCGAATCGTTCAGGACAGTCTCCGGGAATTATGGCGTTGCGTACATTTCAGACCACTATCCGGTCGTCGCCAAATTTGTATTTTAGCATCCTATGAAAAAGATACCCGCAGCGCTTCTTCTGCTCGCATTATGTCTGCCATCTACCGCACAGGAAACGCACGAACCAAATGCAAAATATATTGTAATATCGAAAGAAACGATGACACTGTCGGTCTTCGGACAACATGGACGCATGATAGCCGAATATCCTGTAGCTCTGGGCAAAAACCTCGGCAACAAGAAAAAAGCAGGCGACAATAAAACCCCGGAAGGCAGTTTTGAAGTACAGCAGATACAGGACGCCGCCGCATGGACGCACGATTTCAGGGACGGCAAAGGCGAGATAAAAGGGGCATATGGATCGCATTTTATCCGCCTGCTGACACCGCCCTACAAGGGTATCGGCATCCACGGCACGCACGACCCTTCGTCGATAGGCTCCCGGGCAAGCGAAGGCTGCATCAGGCTGAAGAACGAAGATCTGTTGGAACTCGTAAAGATGGTTTATGTGGGAATGCCCGTTACTATCATCACATCGGGAAAAGACAAAGCGGCGGATGCACAAGAATGAATACGCACAATAAAAACAAAGAGGCTCTCTCAACAGGGAGCCTTTTTGCTTCGGCTGCTTTTAGCCAGCAGCCAGTCGATAATATAAATGACATAACCGAGGGCAGCCATGCCTACGGCGATCTCCAATATACCCCAAATCATTTTATCCCAACCGCCCTGCACAACCGGATCCATGAAGGCATAGGGAAATTTACTGCCGCTGCCACCTATGCCGCCGGCAAATGTCGAACGGACCAGAATATAGACGAAATACGCGAGCGGAATACAGAGCCATCTCAGAGGATCCCATTTGCAGAATCGTCCCTTGGGACTGAACAACAGCCAGTCGAGCACAACCATAGCAGGACCGGCATAGTGCAGCATCATATTCTTGAATGAGAAAAAACCAACACCGGCCATATCATTCGGAGCAAGCATGAAATGATACACAAACCCCGTAACGGCGATGCAGAAAACAACAGCACCCTCCACCCGTGGAGCGTAAGAGCAACTTTTCTCTCCCCTGCCCCACGCCTTTACGCACGCCGCAAAAGCCAGTGCAAAGAAACCCAGGCAGGCAATGTTACTCAGAACCGTATAATAATTAAGTATATGCCAATGCATCCGGCCATGCGGTATGCCGAAATCTATGATAAGTGCCGCCGCACACAACAATACGTAAACGCCTTTGTAAACGGTAGAAGCAGGAAGATTCCTTATATACATCAGTTTAATTGATTTTATGTTGCAATCCATGCATTAATTGTGCCTGACAAATCATATCTTTACATCCGCAAAAATAGCCGATTCCATGAAAAATTTCACATTCCGGAACACCACGAAACTGATATTCGGCAGAGGCACGATCGCCCGTCTGGCCGGAGAAATACCCGCAGACGCCAAGATGATGGTCACTTTCGGCGGTGGTAGCGTCAAAAAGAACGGAGTCTATGACCAGGTCGTAAAAGCGCTGGCAGGCCGCGACTTTGTCGAATTCTGGGGCATCGAACCCAATCCCAAAGTGGAAACACTGCGCAAGGCGATAGTGCTCGGCAAGGAAAAGAGTATCGACTTCCTGCTGGCCGTCGGCGGAGGTTCTGTCGCCGACGGGACAAAACTGATCGCTTCCGGCATCCGTAACGCCACAGATGCCTGGGAGATAGTGCTGAATGAGAATAAACTGGGCGAAATACTGCCTTTTGCGACTGTGATGACGCTTCCGGCGACGGGGTCGGAAATGAACCGTGGTGCAGTAATCTCCAACGAAGCGACAGGTGAAAAATTCGCGTTCTACAGTAATTATCCCGAATTCTCGATACTCGATCCCGAAACCACTTTCTCGCTCCCGAAAGAACAGGTTGCGTACGGCATATGTGACACTTTTGTGCATGTCATGGAACAGTATATGACAACTGCCGGGCAGTCGCCGCTGATGGACCGCTGGGCGGAGGGCATACTCGACACATTGATAGAGGTTGCCCCAAAGATCCGGCGCAACCAGCGTGACTACGATGCCATGGCCGATTTCATGCTTTCCGCCACGATGGGCCTCAACGGGTTTATCGCGATGGGCGTTTCGCAGGACTGGGCGACGCACATGATAGGCCACGAACTGACTGCGATACACGGCATTCCGCACGGACAAACGCTCGCCATAGTGCTTCCGGCAATGATGCGCGTACAAAAAGATCAAAAGATGTCGAAACTGCTTCAGTACGGCGAACGCGTATGGGGCATATACGACGGTCCGGACGACGACCGTGCAGAATTGGCCATTGTCAAGACAGAAGAATTCTTCCGTTCGTTGGGACTGGCTACGCGCCTCTGCGAACTCGATGTCGGTGAAGATACCATTAGAGAGATAGAGCGCCGTTTTACCGAACGCGGAGTTGCATTCGGAGAAGGAGGCAACATCGACGGCAAGAAAGCGGCCGAAGTGCTCCGAATGTGCGCAAACAGATAGGCCGGAGATGAAGAAAAACGTAAGATACGAGCCTCATGGCGTTTGCAGCACACTGATAGAGATCGACACGGAAGACGGGATAGTAACGAACCTCGCCGTAACTGGCGGTTGCTCCGGAAACCGCCAGGGAATCGCAAACCTGGTGAAAGGAATGGCTGTCGAAGAAGTTATCCGCCGCTTGGAAGGCGTCGACTGCAAAGGGCGCGGAACGTCGTGCCCCGATCAGATCTCGAAGGCACTGAGAACACTTTAGAATAAAAAAGCCTCCTTTATGGGAGGCTTTTTATTTAGTCTTGCTGAGATTCGATTCCCAACTGTTCGAGTTCCTGTTTCAGTTCGACATCGTTATCGGTCAGGACCAACAGCTTGTCGCCCAGTTTCAGTTCCGTACCGCCGGTCGGAACGAAATAATCTTCGTGGCGCTTTACCATCACCACCAGAGTATTGGCCGGCAGCGGAATATCCTTCAGTTGTTCGCCCTTTGCAAGGAACGCCTCGCGCACCTCTATCTCGGAAAGGGCTGATTTGATCTTGTCAGGCAGGTCTATGCCGAAACTGTCTTCGGGCAGTTCATAAGACAATCCAAGCGCCTTTGCCATCACGCTGACGGTCGATCCCTGTATCACCAGCGAAAGTAGCGTGATGAAGAACACGACATTGAAAATAAGCTCGGCCACAGCCGGGTTGAACCCGTCGGCCACAGCAACCAGCGGATAAGTTGCAAAAATTATTGGAACTGCGCCCCTAAGCCCAACCCAACTGACATAAGCCCGGGCTTTCAGGGTGAACTTGCGGAACGGAGCCATGCACAGAATGACCGACACCGGACGTGAAAATACGATCATGAACACCCCCACCAAAAGGCCGGTCATGGCCGTGTCGAACGATATCAGCTCGCGCGGGCTTACCAGAAGCCCCAGTGCGAGGAACATCACGATCTGGAACAGCCACGTGAAACCGTCCATGAAATTGGTCATGGACTTTTTGTGGACTATTTTGCTGTTGCCCACAATCAGGCCGCCGATGTAAACCGCAAGGTAACCATTGCCACGCAACGAATCGGTGACGGCGAAGATGAAGAAAACAAGCGCCAGCAGCATTATTCCGTACATAGACGGGTTGGTCATGTTGATTCGGTTGATCACCCAGGCCATTATCTTACCCAACAGGTATCCTGCCGCTGCTCCTATCGACATCTGCATCGCGAAAGTCCCGAAGACATGCCACCAGTTGGAGCTGCCGCCTTCGCCTATCATACCCAACAACATAATTGTCAATATGTAGGCCATCGGGTCGTTACTCCCGCTTTCGAGTTCGAGCAACGGGCGAAGATTTTGGCGAAGGCCCTGCTTTTTGGAACGCAGGATCGAGAAAACAGATGCCGAATCCGTAGAAGACATCACCGACGCCATGAGCAGCGATTCCAGGAACGTCAGCTTGAAATGGAACCATCCGCTTATCAGGTATATGAATCCTCCTGTCAGAATGGCTGTCATAATCACTCCCACGGTAGCAAGCACAATCCCCGGCGCTATTACAGGCCGTATTTCAGAGTATTTGGTCTCCATACCGCCCGTAAACAGAATAATGCTCAAGGCGACGGTTCCGATGGTCTGTGCTGCATGCGCGTTATCAAACGGTATCCCCAGTCCGTCGCTTCCGAAAAGCATTCCGACCGCCAGGAACAGGAGCAGCGAAGGTATTCCGAAACGCGAACCTGCCTTGCTTGCGAAAACACTGACAAACAGCAAAATGGATCCTATTAGCATCATCAGGGTTACCGAGACGTCCATAGGCAGAAAAGGATTATTGCGGTATGAAAAGATACGTTATTGTTCCGGTCTGGCGTTCCGGAGCCGAAGCGTTGGCATTGAAGCTCGAACGCCGAGCGGCATCGAGCGCCGCAGCATGCATACAATTATCGTTGTCCGAAAGTGAACGGTCCACCGCCGCCGAGACGACATCGCCGCTGCGGTTTACAGTTATTTGAACCACTATTTCCCCACCCCTCTCGCAGCGGTAGCCCGGATTGAACATATATTCGGAATAGCGCGTAGGATTGGACAGCGAGAATGAAATCATCACATGGCCTTTCGCTTTCGTGTCGTTATTGACATTGCCACTGCCGTCGCTGCCACGGTTGTTTCCCATAGCCTCTATTTCACGCATCCCCTGATCCCACGCATCACGGTTAGACTGCATTTTGCCGTCTAGACCGTCTGCACGTCCACGCAGGGCCGACATATTGGTATTACGGTCGTCGCGCAGTTCGGCGTTTTCGTTGGACACAATATTTCGAATGGAACCGGCATCAACGCCGCCCTGCTGCATCTGCCGCATCTTTACCTCCCGTTCGAGGCGCGCCTGTTCCTTCTGCAACTCTTCGAGTGTCCGGATGTCGACTATGATTCCATCTTGTTTTTTCGGTGCACGCACTATAACCCTCGATCCGACGAATGCGATGGCCATAACCAAATAGACTATCAACATAGCGCATAGTCCGGCACGGTGGTCGTAGACCCACGCACCGGCATCTTTCTTTCTTTTGCCGAAAGGAAGATTAAGTTTCTGCGACCTTTTTTGAGGCGCCTGCGGCCGGTTGCCAGCCGCGGGATTATTCTCTGCCATCTCCAATCTCTAAAATCTATGCAAAAATACTATTTCTTTGAAATTTTTCCTACCTTTGTGACCTAATTCACTTAAGCATACCCCATGTCGAATAAACAAAAGACGTTAAAGGCTCCGATAACTTTCACTGGAAGAGGACTCCACACGGGAGTCGAAGTGAATATGAGAGTTTGTCCGGCAGAAGAAAACAGCGGTATAAAGTTCAAACGCACCGACTTGGCGAGTCAGCCTGAGATACCGGCACTGGCCGATTTCGTTTCGGACACATCGCGCAGTACCACTCTCGAAAAAGGAGAGGCCAAAGTGACCACAGTCGAACATATACTCGCAGCATTGTGGACGATGGGTATTGACAATGCCATGATCGAGATCGACGGCCCCGAAGTTCCTATAATGGACGGATCCGCAAGGGAATATGCCGCCGCGATAGACGAAACCGGACTCGAAGAACAGAATGCCGAGATCAAATACTACCAGGTTACCGACAGGATTTCATATTCCATTGAAGAGAACGGGGTCGAAATAGATTTATATCCGGACGATCATTTCAGCGTTTCTGTCCATATCGACTATAACAGCAAGGTGCTTGGCAATCAATATGCTGTTTTCGACAGCGCGAAGGATTTTTTCCGCGAACAGATAGCTCCGTGCCGCACGTTCGTCTTCCTGCACGAACTCGAACCGCTCATCCAGCACAACCTGATAAAAGGCGGCGACCTGGACAATGCGATAGTCGTAGTCGAAAAACCCGCCTCGGAAGAGGAACTCGACCGCCTGCGAAAGATATTCGACAAGCCTGACATAAAGATACAGGAAGGTTATCTGAACAATTTGAATCTGCGTTTCCCCAATGAACCTGCGCGCCACAAATTGCTCGATGTTCTGGGCGACTTCGCGCTGATGGGCATACGAATCAAAGGCAAGATCATGGCGACCCGTCCGGGCCACTTCGCAAATACCGAAACGGTCAAAACGCTGCGCAAACAGATGCGCAAGGAAGGCGTCAAGCCGGAATACCGCTACAATCCGAACGAAGAACCGATATTCGATATAAACGCCATCAGGCAGAAATTGCCGCACAGGCCGCCGTTTCTGTTAGTGGACAAAATCATACATATCGACGACCAGAGCATCGGCGGCATCAAGAACGTTACGATGAACGAGCCTTTTTTCGTGGGACACTTCCCGGAAGAACCCGTAATGCCCGGCGTACTGATAGTTGAAGCCATGGCCCAATGCGGCGGCATTCTCGCCCTGCACGGAATGGACCCTGCTTATAACTATTCGACATATTTCTTGAAAATCGACAATGTTCGTTTTAAAAGTAAAGTAGTTCCCGGAGACACGCTGCAGTTCGAACTTCACCTCACGGAACCCATCCGCCGCGGCATCGTGGTAATGGATGCAAGGGCGTTCGTCGGCGATAAACTGGCCTGCGAAGCAAGCCTCATGGCACAGGTAACTCCAAGCGGTAAAAAAAATCAGTAAAGATATGATCAGCACACAAGCCTACGTACATCCCGACGCAAAGCTCGGCAAAAACGTAGTTGTCGAACCCTTCGCATACGTTGCAGGAGATACAGTTATCGGAGACGATTGCTGGATAGGCCCACACGCCGTTGTTCTTGACGGAACACGCATGGGCAAAGGCTGTAAAGTACATCCCGGAGCCGTCATCGCGGGCGTTCCGCAGGATCTCAAGTTCAAGGGCGAGTCTTCGACCGTCGAAATGGGCGACTACAACACCGTACGAGAAGGGGCGACCATCAACCGCGGAACAGCAGCCAAAGGAAAAACCGTGATAGGAAGCTACAATCTCATCATGTCGTGCGCACACATAGCTCACGACTGTGTCATCGGAAGCCACTGCGTGATAGTCAACAGCGTACTGTTGGGCGGCGAAGTGGAGGTCGGCGACTGGGCCATCATCTCGGGACATTCGGCCGTGCATCAGTTCGTCAGGATCGGCGCGCACTCCATGATCAGCGGCGGTTCGCTGGTTGGAAAAGACGTTCCTCCCTATGTAAAAGCCGCACGCTACCCGCTTTCGTTTGTGGGTGCGAACTTCATCGGCTTGAGGCGCAGGAACTTCAGCCCCGAAAAAATCAATGAAATCCAGGAAATATTCCGTATACTTTTCCAGAGCGGCTACGGCTACGGACGCGCCTGCGACATCATCGAGGACACTGTTCCACGTTCGCCGGAAAGGGACGAGATAGTGAAGTTCATTCGCAATTCGAAACGCGGCATCCTGAAACCCTACAACGCGGCCCTGGGCGATACCGAAGACTAAGCCGGATATATTACGAGGACCTTAGATAAAAAAGATTTTGCGTGTCAGCGAAATCTTTTTTATCTTTGCATGCTTTATTAACTTTTAAAATACGCGCGAAAATGCCAAAAATGAAAACAAATTCCGCCGCGAAGAAGAGATTCACCTTCACGGGGACAGGAAAGATCAAGCGCAAACATGCGTTTCATTCACACATCCTGACAAAGAAAACAACAAAACAGAAACGCAACCTGACATATTCAGGACTCGTTTCAGAGGCCGACCAGGCCAAAACCAAATTACTTTTAGTTAAGTAGTTCGGATAAACTTATTGTATCAATCAAGAACGCATCAGCCCCAAAGAGACGGGGAGATCCCGCCCGCTGACCGTTCGTAAAACTTTCAGATTATGCCACGTTCAGTAAATGCAGTAGCATCAAGGGCAAGACGGAAAAAAGTTTTAAAACTTGCCAAAGGCAACTTTGGTTCAAGGGGAAACGTCTGGACTGTAGCCAAAAACACAGTCGAAAAAGGTCTGCAGTATGCGTACCGCGACCGCAAAAACAAAAAGAGGACGTTCCGCAGCCTGTGGATCCAGCGTATCAACGCCGGCGCACGCGCAAACGGACTCACCTATTCGGAACTCATGGGCAAACTCAACGCCAAAGGCATCGACCTCAACCGCAAGGTACTGGCCGACCTGGCAATGAACCACCCCAAGGCATTCGAAGCCGTAGTTAAAAAGGTTAAATAAAGCTTGGTTACAATGGTAACGATTGAAAACCGCTCCCGCTCTTTGAGTGCGAGCGGTTTTCTTATAAATACGCTCCGATTATGCAACATTACCGGATCAAAGTATTTGTCGCAACATTTATATTCTCACTTTTTGCGACAGGCGTCCATGCTCAGAACCCATCGCCCATAGCCGAACACGGGGATTTAAAGCTTTTTGAGTTCGAGTTCGGTTACGGCGTCAATATAGCCGGACGTTGGGACGGGGCGAAAGCCAAGCCAGGCAATAACCTTATCCTCGAACTGCGGCTCAACCGTCCCTATCCGTTTGATTTTGGCCTGCAGCTCAAAATGGGTAATTTTGAACACCGCATGCGCGACGTTTTCAGAGTCAACAGCATATTTATCCGTCCGTCGTTATTCTTCGATTACAATTACAGGCTGCGCAACATTGTGCTTTTTGCAGGAGCTGGTTTAGGCGGATCGTTCATTCAGAACAAGGCGGTTTTTTACACATCTTCCCACAGCGGCCTCTTTTTCGACGGCCGAGCCAACAACTTTGCCGTTACGCCCCGCATTGGCATCGCCGCTATGGGGTGGTTGCGTATAACGGCAGAATATGTCATCACCAACAGGGACTATTCATGCTTCGACTTTAATATAGGCCTGGTACTTGGCGGCAGTTATAAGAAATCTCGCGCACAGAAGAAGCGGGATCGCTGACCGGCACACTGCTAATTCCGGCAAAATAGCCGTTCCTGTGCATGGCGGCTTTTTTCATTTGTACCTACTATTCCGGAAGCCTCCACATAACATACCCATATTTATCCCATACATTCGAACAATGGTAGCATGTATTACATAGTATTATTTTTATACTTATATTTGTACCGGGATAATAACCTGACAATTAAAAAATATAAGATTATGAAATATAATTTCTTATTTCTGCCCACATCCATACTGCTGCTTTTGGTATGCTGCAAGCCGAAGAATAACATTGAGCAAGCCCCGGCGGAATATCCGGAACTCACCATAATATATGAGGTCCCCGCCCTGCCTGCGAGCCAGCAGATCGGGGGCACGTGCTGGGCTTTTTCCACCAACTCGTTCCTCGAGTCGGAGATATACAGGACTAAAGGGCGCTTCATAGAACTATCCGCAATGTATCTCATTTACAACAAGTATAGTTGGGAGGCCGAAAACTACATCCTGAGGCAGGGCGTGAGCAGGCTGTCTGAAGGCGGCTGCAATTACGATCCTTTGGTCAATCTCGACAGAACGGGACTGATGCCGCGCGGAACGTATACAGGTGATAATGTTCCCGATCTGGGTAAAGCGTCAGCGGAACTTTCGGCCAGGGTGAAGGACTTCGCCATCCCGGGAAATAAGTCGGGAGGTTCATGGAGAACAGAGATCCCCCTCATTTTAAATACACATATCGGCAAGCCGGCCGAAACGTTCATATATGAAGGCAAGAGATACACCGCCAGGGAATTTCTCGATTTCACAGGATTGAAAGCCGAAGATTATGTGAATCTGACCTCATTCACCCATGCACCGCAGGACAGGTTCTTCAATTTGACCATACCCGCCAATTGGAGTGGCACGCCTTACTTCAATGTCTCATTGGACGAATACATGGCCAATATCAACCATGCACTGGCGAACGGCTACTCCATGACCATCGACACCGACCTCGTCGAGCCGGAAGTCTTCATCCTTCAGGGTTTCGCGCTTATGTTCGCCGACAGTCCGATAACCCCTGAAAAAAGGCAGTCCGATTTCGAAAGTTTTGCTACAACAGACGACCACAACATGCATCTGGTAGGAAAAGTACTCGACCAGGACGGCAATATATATTATAAATGCAAGAACTCCTGGGGCGAAAACTTCGGAATGGACGGGTATTATTATCTCAGCGAAGATTATGTCAGGTCCAAGTCCATTTACGTCATGCTCCATAAGGACGGACTGACGGAAATTACCAGGGCAAAGATCGCCGCAAGCTAAGCCTCAGCTGTTTCTCCACCTGCCTGCGTACCGATAGGGATATACGCATTCTTTTTTAAGAAAATTTAAAAACTTTTTTTAAAGAGGGTACGGTATTTGAATTTCCAACCGCAAACGGTTGGGAATTCACACGGTTACCTCAGTCGGCTTTATCCGCCCCGGCCTTTGGTCGACTTGCAGACCTCCGTCGGTGATAATTTTGGAAAGTAAAATAATTGAAAAATAGCTATCTTTGTTACTGCCTTTAATTTTGAAAGAAGAATATGAAAACAATCAAGTGCGTAGGGATCCTGACTTCCGGCGGAGACTCGCCCGGAATGAACGCCGCGATCCGTGCCGTCACCCGGACGGCTATCTATAACGGACTCAAGGTCAAAGGCATAATGAGGGGATACAAAGGCCTTATCACCGACGAGATCGTCGATTTCAAGACCAATAACGTCAGCAACATAATACAACAGGGCGGAACTATCCTCAAAACGGCCCGTTCAAAGGAGTTCCAGACCACCGAGGGTCGCAAACAGGCATACGAGAATATGCAGAAGCATGAGATCGATGCGCTGGTGGTGATCGGCGGCGACGGCTCGCTGACCGGTGCACGCGTTTTCGCAGCTGAATACGACATTCCTATCGTAGGGATTCCGGGCACGATTGACAACGACCTGTATGGCACCGATACTACGATAGGATACGACACCGCGCTCAACACGATAGTCTGGGCAGTCGACCGCCTGCGCGATACCGCTTCGTCGCACGAACGCCTGTTTTTTGTAGAGGTCATGGGCCGCAACGCCGGTTTCCTTGCCCTGAACGGGGCCATTGCCACCGGAGCCGAGGCCGCAATAATACCGGAGATAGCTACCGAAGTCGACCAGTTGGCAGACCTTATCGAGAACGGCTTCCGCAAGAGCAAGAACAGCAGCATAGTCCTCGTCGCAGAAAGCGAAATCACCGGCGGAGCAATAGGCATGGCCGAGCGTGTAAAGAAGGAATATCCGCAGTTCGACAGCCGCGTGACTATCCTCGGGCACATCCAGCGAGGAGGTTCGCCTACCGCAAGCGACCGCATACTGGCCAGTCGTATGGGTGAAGCGGCCGTCAACGCGCTTCTCGACGGACAGCGCAACGTCATGATAGGCATAGACAATGACGAACTAATACATATACCCTTCTCGCAGGCTATCCGTGATGACAAACAAATCGACCGCACCCTGCTCAACACTGTAAAAATACTTTCAATATAACAAAGTCCTCCCTATGGATATCGCACAGCAGAAACGCAGCGAGAACATTGCCGAGTACGTCCTGTATATCTGGCAGTTGGAGGACCTTCTGCGCGCTATGCAGTTCAGTCCCGAGGCGGTTTTCACAGCCCTGATAGCTCCGCGCGACGCCAGCGACAAATGGAAACTTACCGCCCTGGAGTGGTATATGGATATCGCGAACCTGCTGCAGAAAGAGGGCAAGGAGGCTTCCGGACATCTGGACCATACGCTGCATGTCATAGCCGACATGAACGACCTCCACCTGACGCTGATGCAGCAACCCGCCGGAAAGGAATACCGTGAACTTTTCGTGCGTCTTGCACCGGAACTGCCCCGCCTGCGGGAATTACTGGGCAAGGATATCAGCGACACAGAATTGGCCTTCCGGGCGCTTTACGCTGCGATGCTGTACCGCATAAAAGGTGAAAAAGGCGCCGTTGCCGACGATGTGACCGTGCTTGTTTCACCCGTCATTGCGAAACTCTCCGAGATTTTTCACAAAGTCGAACGCGGAGAGACAAACCTTTACGAGGACGAATAAAAAGCAGGAAGGGAACCTGTATCGTCCTCTTTCCAGATTCAGATCTGCTGTGTGGTATTTACCGGCACCCGATTAGCTGTCCAGGTAATTCAATGGATTGCCGCAGCATTTGACAGAACATTTATTATCTTTGCCGAAACCGATTGACCCGATCGTATTCGAACACGAAGGGCCTTCGTTACACCGGGGTGAGTATATCCATTTAGTAGGCACCGCCCGGTTTAAACCTAAACCATATCAGCTTTATGAAAAAACTCTTCTTTCCGGTGATGTTGTGCATGGTCCTTACCATCGCGATTTCCTCATGCAAAAAATCCCCCGACGACGGAAATATGGACGTGGAACCAGTGAAGAATCTTTCCGTCCTGCCCTATGGGGAAGAGAAAGGCATCCGCATCGTTTGGACAAATCCCAAAAGTTCCAAAGTACAGACTATTGAAGTCGCTTACCAGATAAAGGGCGCGGACAACAGAAGCACGGACCCATCCTCCAACCCGACGCTCATAACCAATTTTACACGGGGCGGCAGCAGCACTCTCAAACTGACCGTACCGACATACGATACTTACGTCATTACAGTAACCTCGATCGACAACAACGGGAACAGGTCGAAAGGAACGAGTACGGATGCCCAACCATACAGAACGAATCTGACCCTGTTACTGGAGCAAGCCGACATGATGATGAGCAATATGGTCGACCTTATGCTCGGAGGAACCCGCGATCTATGGTCAAACTATCCGAGGAAGACGGACGAAGGGGAGTCGCTTTGGGGACAGGGAGCCGGATTTTCGGCTTTCACCGCACTGAGGGTTGCCGCCCAGGGAACAGCTCGGGAAAAGAAATACGGTAATATGGAAGACATGATCTTCAACGGACTTGAGAATTATCTGTACACGATCGACGGCATCAGAGCATATACCGTATATCCGAGCATAGGCAACGACAGGTACTACGACGACAATGTATGGATAGGCCTCGATATGATCGACCTTTTTTTAGTGACCGGCAACCAGCGCTACCTCAACCGCGCAAAAACAGTTTGGGAGTATCTTCTGAAAGGTACAGATGATGTGGCCGGCGGAGGAATACACTGGCGCGAACGGCCCGCCACACAAAGCAAACATGCATGTTCGACAGGCCCGGGAATCGTTATGGCCTGCAAACTCTATAATATAACCGGCGAAGAGCATTATCTGACGAGCGCGAAGAAATTATACAACTGGATGATCAGCACGCTTCAGGACCCTTCAGACTTCCTTGTCTGGGACAACGCACGCGACGATTCTTCCGCTCCTGGGGGCATAAAGGTCGAGAAGAACAAATATTCCTACAATTCCGGCCAGTTGCTGCAGGCGGCGGTACTGCTGTATGAGATCACCAGCGAACAAGTATACCTCCACAATGCGCGCAACATAGCAGCATCGTGTTTTGCCAAGTGGTTTGTTCCATACTATTCGAATAGCCTGCAACGCGAAGTAACCATACTTAAGGGAAAAGACAACATGCTGTGGATGCTTGCAGTCATGGCAAGAGGATTCTTCGAACTCTACAAGGCAGACCCGGCCCCTTACAGCAAAACCTATATCAATGCAATTGAAAATACGGCCTCTGTGGTCTGGGACTCGAGAAATATCCAAAACAATTTCGTTGCCAACAACCTCACGTCGCCTCAGTCAGGAGGAAGCATCAACCTGATGGATACTGCTGCTGTCGTGGAAATATTCGGACGTATGGCAAAGTGTAAGTTCGACGGCCAACAATAAAAGGTCCCGATCCAGTAGCTTCGTCGGATTCAAATGTCCTGTAAAAGCAGAAACCAGGCCTGTAGGCCTGGTTTCTGCTTTTACAGTTTTGCCGCTATCGCTTTCGCCAGTTCAGTGCAGGCTTCGGTCTTCTCGGGTGAGTACCCCTGTTTGACTTCGATCTGCGGGCCAACCATTTCCCAACCGGTACGCCCTGCGAATTCAGTCAGTTTCTTCACGGCCGTACCGACCCATGAAAATCCGCCGAAACATCCGAAAATCCGCTTCGGAATACCACGCAATTCTATCTCGTCGAGCAAAAGCTGCACTTCCGGAAAAAGTTCGGTATTGTATGTAGGACTGCCTATAACCACCGCGCCGTATTTGAAAACATCACGCAATACATAAGAGATGTGGGAAGTGGTCAGGTTATACATAACGATATTCTTTACCCCGAGCGACGCGAGTTCGCGGGCCAACCGTTCGGCAGTCTGCTCTGTGTTGCCGTACATGCTGCCATAGGCTATCACGACGCCATTCTCCAGAGGTTCATAGCGGCTCATACTGTCATACAGGCCGATGACTCTTTTCATTTCCTGTTGCCATACCGGCCCGTGTGTAGGGCAGATTATTTCGAGTTCCAACTGCGCGAATTTACATAGCGCCCTCTGGACCGGACCTCCGTATTTGCCGACGATATTCGAGTAGTAGCGCACCATCTCATCCCAGTAACGCGACGGATCGAGTTGCAGGTCAGTCACACCGCCGTCAAGCGAACCGAAAGTTCCGAAAGCATCGCCGGTGAAAGCCAGCTTATGCTGGCGGCAGTATGTGACCATCGTCTCGGGCCAGTGCACCATCGGGATCAGGAAGAAACAAAGGTCTCGATTGCCCAAAGAGATAGTGTCGCCCTCGCCGACCGCCAGTGTATTCCCGGTGATGCCGTAGAAACCCTCTACCATCTGCAGCGTCTTGGTGTTGCCGACTATGGTGATGTCGGGATAAGCCTGACGGATAGCGTGTATGGAAGCAGAATGGTCCGGTTCCATATGGTTGATCGCAAGGTAGTCTATCTTGCGGTCGCCGATAATATCACGGATGCTCGCAAGCAGGCGCTCGGTATAGCAGGCGTCGATAGTGTCTATCAACGCGATCTTTTCATCTTCTATCAGGTATGTGTTGTAGGAAACACCATGCGGCAGCGGCCAAAGACCTTCGAAACGGTATTTCAAACGGTCGTTGACGCCTACGTAATGGATTCCCGGAACTATCTCTGTTACTTTAGTCATATCTTTGGTATCGAAAATTAAATCGCTGCAATCGTTGCCGCTTATTTTGTGTATATAAATTCTTCGTTGTCAGCTTTGATGGTTACCTGCGGATGGCTTCCGGCCTCCACCCTGCCGACTATACGTGCGTCTATGCCAAACGACCGCGAAACAGAGATAATATCTGCGGCAACCGCTTCGTCTACATAGAATTCCATGCGGTGGCCCATATTGAACACTTTGTACATTTCACGCCGGTCAGTACCGCTCTGTTCCTGTATGAGTTTGAAAAGCAGCGGAGTATCGAACAGGTTGTCTTTCACGACATGCATGCCGCCGTCGATAAAGTGCAGAATCTTGGTCTGCCCTCCCCCGCTGCAATGCACCATGCCGTGAATACCATTGCGGCATTCGTCCAAAACCCGTTTGACGACGGGAGCGTAAGTGCGGGTCGGGGAAAGCACCAGTTTACCGGCGTCGAGCGGACAGCCCGGAATGCAGTCGGTAAGCTTACAGCCGCCGGAATATGCAAGGCCGGCCGGAATCTCCGTGTCGTAGCTTTCGGGATATTTCTCCGCAAGGTAATGCGCGAAAACGTCGTGCCGCGCGGAGGTCAGGCCATTGCTACCCATTCCTCCGTTATATTCTGTCTCGTATGTCGCCTGCCCGAACGATGCAAGGCCCACTATCACGTCGCCCGTTTTGATGTTCGCATTATCGATGACATCGGCACGGTTCATACGCGCCGTGACGGTACTGTCGACTATGACCGTACGAACCAGATCGCCCACATCGGCGGTCTCGCCGCCTGTCGAGACGATGTTCACCCCGAAATCGCGCATCGACTGCAGGAACTCTTCCGTGCCGTTGATTATGGCCGAAACGACCTCGCCTGGAATGAGCCTTTTATTGCGGCCAATCGTAGAAGAGAGTAGGATATTGTCCACAGCGCCGACGCACAGCAGGTCGTCGGTATTCATCACCACGGCGTCCTGCGCGATGCCTTTCCAGACGCCGAGGTCGCCCGTTTCGCGCCAGTACATGTAGGCCAGCGACGATTTTGTCCCTGCCCCGTCGGCATGCATGATAAGGCACGATACCGGATCGCCCGAAAGCAGGTCGGGGATTATCTTGCAAAATGCCTTGGGATATAGCCCTTTATCGATTTTTTTTATCGCTGCATGCACATCTTCCTTGTCGGACGAAACGCCGCGTTGCATGTATCTTGACTGCTGAATCATGGGATCATAGATTTAGTGAAACAAAAGTAATCAAATTGCTTCAAAAAACCTATCTTTAACGTCGCTGCACTCGTTCAATACAGGATGCGCCTCGGGCAAGTCAAAATAAATTTTGCTTGCCTCTCGACTTTCACTATATTTGTCCCCATGGCGATCGACAGGATCATACGCAGCGGGGACAGCGACTCCGAATTCGAGAACAGGATACGCCCGCAGGAACTAGGCAGTTTCAACGGTCAGGACAAGATCGTCGACAACCTGCGCGTGTTCATCAAAGCGGCCCTGATGCGCGGCGAATCACTCGACCATGTGTTGCTGCACGGCCCTCCCGGACTCGGCAAGACCACCCTTGCAGGCATCATTTCAAATGAAATGAACACTTCGATGAAGATTACCTCGGGACCAGTACTCGACAAACCCGGCGACCTTGCCGGCCTGTTGACCAATCTTAATCCGGGCGACGTTCTTTTCATCGATGAGATACACCGCCTAAGCCCGGTCATCGAAGAATATCTCTATTCGGCAATGGAAGACTACAAGATCGACATAGTACTCGACAAAGGTCCGTCGGCACGCTCCATACAGATAGAACTCAATCCTTTCACGCTGATAGGAGCAACAACGCGCAGCGGCCTGTTGACGTCGCCTTTGCGGGCGCGTTTCGGCATTACATGCCACCTGGAATACTACGACGCACCGGTGCTCGCCGGGATCGTGAAGCGTTCGTCCGCCATCCTGGACATCGGCATCGATGACCATGCAGCCAGCGAGGTGGCGCTGCGAAGCCGCGGTACGCCCCGTATCGCCAACTCTCTGCTGAGGCGCGTGCGCGATTTCGCGATGGTAAAAGGAGAAGGACACATTGACCTCGAAATAACCCGCCACGCTTTGGGTGCCCTCAATATCGACGCGCGCGGACTTGACCAGATGGACAACAAGATACTATCGACCATAATCCAGAAATTCCGCGGAGGTCCAGTGGGGATCAACACCATCGCCACGGCCGTGGGCGAAGAGGCTGGCACCATCGAGGAAGTTTACGAGCCGTTCCTGATAAAAGAAGGTTTCATGAAGCGCACTCCCCGCGGCCGCGAAGCCACCGACCTCGCATATAAACACCTCGGGCTTTCGCATTTTCCGGATGATGGAAGCCTTTTCTAAATATTAATGAACCACTCCGCCGCAAGCGGCGGGGGATCTACCCTTTTAGTTATCTCTCTCGCAAGATGCCTCCACCGGCATGCGGTCGGCGCTCGACGCTCGGTCGATGATTATCTTGCGAAACAAAACAATTGAAAGAATCTTTTATCTTATCCGGAACTGCAGCAGAATGGAGTTTCTATGCCATGACCGGGATAATTTCGATCATATATGACGTATCGGAGGCCGTCGGCAAGTGCGTGTTCCGTGAAACGGGCAGCAGAATCCACCTCTATTTTTACGACGACATGCCGCATATTCCGACCGACGGCAGGACAATCGCTGAACACCATGCACATATGCGATACGGGATCGTGCGCGTGTGATCCGGCACGGATGTCAAATGTACTATGTGTTTTCATTAACGAGAGTCCGTCAAATACATCGGACTCACATGTCACTAATAAAAAATCAAAAGAAAAATTTGGAACTGAATATTTCCTTATTAACTTTGCACTGCAAAGTACTTTGACAACAATCCGATCATCTGCATTAATTAATACCCATGGAAAAACAGACTGAAGATATCAGAGCCATCCGCGAAATGATGGAGAAATCGACAAAGTTCCTTTCGCTTTCGGGACTCTCCGGAGTGATCGTGGGAATCGCTGCGCTCGCGGGAGCTGCTTTCGCCTGGTTTTATCTTCTACGCGCCCCGGCGACAACCGATTATACGCGGCTGCAGGAGATGTTGATACTGTTGGCCGATGCTCTGGCCGTGTTGGCCGTTTCGGTCGGAGCGGGGCTGTGGATGGCTTGGCTTAAGGCGAAAAAGATAGGCCAGCCGCTGCTCAACAAGGCTACATACAGGATCATGTACGCGATGGCCGTGCCTTTGGTCGCGGGCGGCATCTTCTGCCTGATCTATCTTCTCAGAGGCGACGTGCGCACCGTGATATCCGGATCGCTGCTTTTTTACGGCATCGCGTTGGTTGCGGCGTCCAGGTATACTTACGGCGAAATACATTACCTTGGACTTACCGAGATTGTACTGGGGCTGGCGGCAGCTCTGTTCGACCATAACGGAATAATATTCTGGTCGCTCGGGTTCGGAGTCTGCCATATTGCCTACGGGCTTGTGATGTATATGAAATACGACAGGAGAAGCGATGGAAGGGTTGATTTCGGGACTGAATAAGACGTTTGACAGCCGCATCAGGCTGGGGATAATGTCGATACTCTCGGTAAACGATTCGGCTGATTTCACGACCATGAAACAACTGATGGACCTAACCGACGGGAATCTTGCCACGCACCTCAAGGCGCTGGAAACTGCCGGATATATCGCCTCGTCGAAGCAGTTCATCGGACGCAAACCCAACACCAGTTACGCGATAACCGCCGCAGGCCGCCGTGACTTCAAGGCTCATATCGACGCACTGGGTGAACTGTTGAACTCGAATGATGAAAAACAGGGGAGCACAAAGGACGAGAAGCCTGCAGTCGCAAAAGACGAAAAACCGACTAAGACAAAACTCTGGAAGGTTTCGAGGCGCGACAAATGATATGCAAGCCAAACATCTATATTTTTTTACTATTATACTTTGAATTTAAAAGTACTTTTAAATAATAAGAAGAATGAAAATAAAAGCATTTAAAGTTGTTACCTCCCTATCGATGGTATTGGCCGCCATAGCCGTGATAGTCGGTGTTGCCGGTATTTCGGCAGTTGGTTTTTATCCGGGAATTATCGTATTGGTTCTAGTGGCGCTGATCCCGGTCACGTCTAAATATTACGCTAAAAAAATCGGTGGCAAATCCATGAAATTTCAGAGAAATTACTACACCGCACTCACGATTGTCAACATCATGGTGATCCTGGTTATATTATGGATGACATTCGTCATAACGCATGACCATATTCTTCAGGACTGCCGTTGATCTTTATCAGACGCAATAAATTTTCACCATGAATTTTAAATTTCCAAATAATCATAAACAACCAACTAAAAAACGAACTACAATGGAAAACAAGAAATTGCAAAAACCGCAGAATTTCGGCAGAGAAGTAACGATCAAGGGAATTGTCATTATCGGCATGACCATCTTGCTACTGATCCCGATGCTCATCCTCATGAACAAAATATCGGAGAGGGAGGAGCGCAAAGACGAAGCCATAGCGACAATCAGCAACAAGTGGAGCCGCGAGCAGACAGTCGACGGGCCGGTGTTGTCGATCCCCTACATCCAGACGGTAACCGATAATAAAGGAAACGTGGAAAATATACAAAAAACCCTGTGCGTCACTCCCGAGAAACTGGATGTAAAGGTCTCGCTCGTTCCCGAGGAGCGCAAATACGGGATGTTCAAGGCGATACTCTACAAAAGCGTAGTGGATATCTCGGGCGAATTTTCACCTGTGGACCTTGAAAAAGCGATCACCGGCACTCCGGATATTTCGAAGGCGTGGATAAGCGTGTGGCTGTCGGACCTGCGCGGGCTTTCTGAAGAGGTAATGCTGACGATGGACGGTAAACAGTACCGGACAGATAATTCTGTCGGCCACGGCAGCGCCATCTCGTTCAGGCCAGTAATGGAAGATCTCGGGCAGGTACATAAATTCAGCTGCCGCATGGAGCTGAAGGGAAGCGAGGGCATAAATTTCATCCCGGTCGGCCGCACGACCTCTGTCGAAGTGGCTGGCGCATGGCCCGATCCCAGCTTCGTGGGTAACTTCACCCCGGAATACACTCTTGCCGACGGCGGGTTCACGGCACGCTGGAGCATCCTGAACTTCAACCGCAGCATTCCAGATATGTGGGACGGAAATTCTGACGGCTACGAATATCATGACACTACGTTCGGCGTGACCCTTGTGACGGGCGCCGACGAGTACCAACAGAACGAACGCGCCGTGAAGTACGCCCTGCTGTTCGTGGTGTTGACTTTCGTGGTGTTTTTCTTCGTCGAGGTATTGACCTACAAGCGCATACATCCCGTCCAGTACCTGCTCGTCGCGGCGGCGCTGATGATATTCTATACGCTTCTGTTGTCGATCTCCGAGATCGTGGGCTTCGGCTGGGCATATCTGGTCTCGGCGGTTGCGACGGTGGGGTTGATAACGCTCTACGTATCGTCGATATTCAAGGACCGCAAGGAAACCATGCTTCTGTCGGGGATACTGGCCGGCCTGTATGCCTACCTGTATTTTATTTTACAGTTGGAAAACTACACCCTGCTGGTCGGGAGCGTGGGACTGTTCGTGATACTCGGCGTGATAATGTATGTTTCGCGCAAGGTGGGCTGGTACCGCGAACCGGAAGAAAAAGAGGAATAATCATCATGTCAGATGTGCGGCACGGTCTCGTCATTTCGACGATACCGTGTCGTTTTTTTCGGCATTATATCGAAAAAATGTAAATTTACATCGGATAAAAAAGAGTAAAATGTTGAACAACGAACATGGAAGGACTGCTATCCTCCTGATACACTGCCCCGACCAGCCGGGCATAATCGCCGCCGTCACCGAATTCATCACGTCCAACGGCGGCAATATCATCAATCTGGACCAACATACCGACCGCGTAGAGAAGGTTTTCTTCATGCGCGTAGAATGGGATATCGAAAAATTCGTCATACCTGCCGCGCAGATAGGCGAATACTTCAACACGCTTCACGGCAGGCGCTACGACATGTATTTCCGCATATATTTCTCGGATTACGTCCCGCGTATGGCCATTTTCGTGTCGAAAATGTCGCACTGCCTCTATGACCTTATGGCGAGATACACGGCAGGTGAATGGAAAGCCGAAGTTCCGCTCATAGTAAGCAACCATGAAGATATGCGCCGAGTCGCCGAAATGTTCGGCATTCCATATCTGTACATGCCTGTCACGAAGGAGAAT
This sequence comes from Rikenellaceae bacterium, assembly GCA_031548515.1. Lineage (GTDB taxonomy): Bacteria > Bacteroidota > Bacteroidia > Bacteroidales > Rikenellaceae > UBA940. The sequence goes on from JAVBRB010000005.1 coordinate 121,978, forward strand.
CGCGGGGAACAGGCGCTGCGAACTCTCGACATACTGAAAGAGAACAGGGTCGATTTTCTCGTATTGGCGCGCTACATGCAGATAATTCCGGAGAACATCATCGAGGCCTATCCCAACCGCATCATAAACATCCACCACTCGTTCCTGCCCGCTTTCGTGGGGGCGAAACCATACCATGCCGCATACGAGAGAGGTGTGAAACTGATAGGCGCCACGAGCCATTACGTCACGGCAGAACTCGATGCAGGGCCTATCATAGGGCAGGATATCGCACGCATATCCCATAAGGACACGGTCGAACGGCTTGTCCACAAAGGGCAGGACCTTGAGAAAATAGTACTGTCTAAAGCGGTCGAAAAACACCTGCAGCGGAAAATTCTGACATACAAAAACAAAACCGTGGTTTTCTGACCTCCGTCCTTATTTTTGGGAAAAATGTACCATATTTGAAATATTGTACTAAATTTGTATTATCCAGTAACATGGAAATATGTTAAACAGAAGTATGCGTTGTCTATGAGAAAAATATTATTTTACGCAGCAATTTCGGCCATTACGCTTTTCGCGTTCGGATCATGTTCCACCGAGAAGGAATTCAACAAAGAATTTCTGTATGACGGCGACGGCCGGTGGGCCAGTACAGACGGAGTTCATTTTATTTTCGAACCCGATGGCTCCGGAAAATGGTGGAACGTAGCCGAAGATGTGCCCGAAGAAGATGCAAAAAATATCCAATGGTCGATTTCCGGAGAACGCTATACATACAGGCGTTGGATGGAAATTCCCGAACCGGGAATGTGGGGAGCAAATCAGGACTTCACTATATTGGATCTTACCGCAACCATATTCAAGTACCAGAACGCATCAGGCCGGGTTTATACGTTTCAAAAAGACAGTTAGGCCAGTATCGGTTCGGGCTTTGAAAGTATAGATTATGAAAAAATTCTGGAAGATATTCCTAATATCGCTGGCGTCGCTGTTAGCGCTTGTGTGCATTGCCATAGGCATAGCCTTATGGTTTGTATTTACTCCAGCCCGGCTGACACCGATAGTCAATAAGCAGGCGGCAAAATTCACGACATGCCGGACCGAGATAGACCGCGTGGAGTTGACGTTTTTCAGCTCGTTCCCGCATCTGGGACTTAAGGCCGACGGCGTTCGGCTGCTGAATCCGACTGACGGAGCACCGTGCGATACGCTCGTAAGGTTTGACCGGCTAAACGCGGCGATTGACGTGAGGGCGTTCCTGAAACGCGACGAACTGGTACTTAGCGACATCGTGCTTCAGAATGGCACGGTCTGCCTCTTCATGGACAGCCTCGGCCGCGTAAATTACGACATACTCAATCTTGCGCCGTCCGAAGAACCGGAAACCGAAGAGGGTGGATTCACAATTACCTATATAGACGCCGATCACCTCACGCTGAAGAATATCGACGTGCGCTATGTCGACCAGGCGTCGCTCATGGATGCAAACATCAAAGGTCTTTCAGGGATAGTGAAAGGCTCGATGAAAGATGACGCAATAGACGCCGATGTGCATATAGAGCCTTGTGACGTCATGTTCAGCATGGGGAGTGCCGATTCGCTCATGACCGCCGCAGTCAAGGGGCTTTCGCTGGCTCTCAGCGGCTCGCTGAATGGAGACAAAGGGAATGCCGAGCTTACGCTGAAACCGTCTTCCATTACGTTCGCCTATGCAGGTGAAGAGTACCTGACTGACGGCGTGGTCGCGTTGGGCACAAATGCCGATGTCGACCTTGCTTCGCAGACGTTCGTGATTAAAAACGGTTTGTTTTCTCTCAACGGACTTGAACTGGCGCTCGACGGCAGCGTCCGCAACGATACCCTGCGCGGCCTCGACATGAACCTTAAATATAAATTCGGGCCATGGGATTTGGAACCTGTATTGGCGCTGATTCCCGCTTCGTTCCAATCATACCTGGACGGCATCGACGTAGAAGGTAAAATAGCTTCCGAAGGCACGATCGTTGGCATCTACGGCAAGGATTCCATGCCTATGACAGACCTCAACCTGGTGCTTAACGAGGCCCGGATAGCTTACCCGTCGATGCTGCCTTATCCGCTGACCGGAGTGTGTGCAGACCTCGACGTCCACACTGACCTTACCGACGCGGTTTCGTATGCCAAAGTCAATAGCCTGACGGCACGGACCCCGAAGTCTTCGCTTCGTGCGTATGGAACGGTCGACCGGATTTTCTCCGATCCGCACGCCAATATCACAGCCGACATCAACGGCGACCTTGCCGACATCAAACCCTTTATTCCGGAAGACATCAAATTGACGGCATCGGGAAAGGCTTCGGGCAGGGTGAAGGCTGACGTGCGTATGTCGCAGATCGAGAAGATGGATTTGGAGAAGATGAAACTCTCGGGTTCGCTGCTAGTGACAGGACTAGATGCCCGTTATGATACTATTTCCGTTGCTTCGCCTTCTGTGAAACTCGATTTTGCGCTGCCGAACAGCAAACCATCGACAAGGCACACATCGTTTGTTGCGGCGGCGTTGGCATCCGACAGGCTCGATGTCGCAATGTCCGAGACAGACAAAGTCGCGGTCGACGGTATGAAATTTGCGATCGAGGCCTCCGATGTGCTGGATACGCTGTATCTTCCGGCGGTCGCATGTGATTTTTCGTTCGGCAGTATCACCGGCCGGATGGGCGACATGACGTTGGCCGTTGCGAATCCTTCGGGAAAACTCTCAATGGAACCCGGACGCCGGAGTTCGACGGTCCCGCGCGTCAAAATGCTGTACGACAGCGGCAAAATTGAAGCCGGAATGGAAGATATGGAGGCAGTGGTTCAGAAATTGAACATAGACGCCACCGTCATGTACGATGAATCCAAGGAAGACATATGGCAGATGCTCATGCCGTGCGGATCCGTCTCTGCTTCGGGAACTGTCGTCAATACCCCGCAATTGAACTATCCGGTGGAGCTTCCCGAACTCGCGGCGGACTTTACACCGATGCAACTCAATATCCGGAAGGCGCACGCCAGGCTCAACCAATCTGATTTTTCGCTCGACGGATCATTTGATAATGTTCTCCCGTATTTCCGCGGGGATTCCGTGCTGAGAGGCGAAATAAATTTCAATTCGCCCGTAACCGATGTTTCGCAGCTTCTGGCCCTTACCAACGGTATAGGCTCGGATGAAGAAACTCCGGAAGATGCTCCCGCGGATGAATTTTCAGGCCCCTGGATGGTTCCGGAGGGAATAGACATAACGCTTCATACGCGGATAGACAGGGCTTTATGGTACGGTGAGGACCTCAGCAATATCAAGGAATTCTCGAAGATACACGGCGATATCACGATCCGGAATGGTGTCGTGTACATGACTCCGGAACTTTCTTTCTCATCGCCGGTTACCGACGGCGAGATCATGCTCAGGTACCGCACCCCCCGCCGCAATCATCTGTATGCCGGTATATTGCTGCATCTTACCGATATAAATATAGCAGAGGCGCTCGACCTTATACCCGATCTCGACACCATAATGCCGATGCTGCGTTCGTTCGAGGGCAATGCGGAATTCCATCTGGTCGCGGAAGGGAATATGGATTCGACCTACCGGTTCAAATTGTCCACACTTGAAGGTATGTGCTCGATAAGCGGTACAGACCTGGTGCTGAGGGATGAAGAGATGTTCCGCACGGTCGCAAAGTTCATGAAATACAAAGACGAGGGTGTTCTGAGGGTAGACAGTCTTTCTGCCGAATTCTCGGTATCTGGCGATGTCGTGACGGTATATCCATTCCTGTTCTCTATGGATAGATACAAAGCCGTCATAAGCGGCAATCATAATCTGGATATGAGTTTCAATTACAATATCTCGCTGGTACAAAGCCCTATTCCATTCAGGGTTGCGGTCACGATAAAGGGAAATCCCGACGACATGAAGTTCAAGCTGTCTAAGAGCCGTTATCCCGATTTCTACCGTCCGCAACGATCAGATGCCGTAAAAAACCGTGAAACGGAGTTGCGGCGACAGATCCGCGATGCCCTTCTGGGTACGACCGCGGCCGCACGCAAAAAAGACGAATAAATACTGCCATTGATGAAAATAAGAATGCCTCTGGATTCATTTCTCCGGAGGCATTTTCATTATTTTGACATGAGTTTCACTTAAGCGAAATTCATGTTATCTCAGTCCTGTTTATTTCAGATAGATGCCGTGTGCCGCACACTCCTTTATCTGCCCCTCGGGCCACATGCTGACCTGAACCTCACCGATGTGGGCGCAGCGCAGGTAGAACATGCATAGCCTCGACTGGCCGATGCCGCCGCCGATCGAGAGCGGGAGCCGGTCTTCAAGGAGCGCTTTATGGAACTCCATTTCTTTCCGGTCTTCGCAGTTGCATATCCGGAGCTGGCGTTCGAGAGCCTCTTTGTCGACGCGGATACCCATGCTCGAAAGCTCGAAAGCGCTCTCCAAGATGGGGTTCCACACGATTATGTCACCATTGAGACCGTAGTAGCCGCCGGAGGTCGGAGTACTCCAGTCATCGTAGTCTGGAGCGCGTCCATCGTGTTTTTCGCCGTGAGACAGCTTGTGTCCTATACCTATTATGAATATGGCGCCGTTTTTTTTCGCCGCAGCGTTTTCGCGCTCCTTGGGCATGAGGTTCGGATACTCCTTGAGAAGGTCTTCCGACTGGATGAAAGTTATCTCGTCGGGCAGCAGCGGGGTGATATGCGGGAAAAGGTCGTAAACCTCCTCCTCGACCTCGCGCATGGCGTCGTAGATCTTGCGGACGGTGTCTTTCAGGAAATCCAGGTTACGCTCTTCCGGCTTCATTGTACGTTCCCAATCCCATTGGTCGACGTAAAGCGAATGTATATTGTCGAGTTCCTCGTCGGCACGGATGGCGTTCATATCGGTATAGAGGCCGTACCCGGGAGCGATTTTGTATGCCCCGAGCTTCATGCGTTTCCATTTCGCGAGCGAGTGCACCACTTCGGCACGGCGATCATCCATATCTTTGACAGGGAACGAAACCGCACGTTCTACGCCGTTCAGATCGTCGTTAATGCCGGTGCCCGATAGTACGAAAAGCGGGGCAGTAACGCGGCGCAGGCGCAGATTACGGGACAGGATGCCAGGGAAAATAGTTTTGAGATAATCTATGGCCTGCTCCATGGTTTCGGGAGCGAGTTTGGCGGTATAGTCTTTCGGAATGTAGAGAGGCATATCTGCGATGGTTAAATTTGCGGTATTCTGTGTCTCTGCAAATGTAAATAAAATATTTTAATTACCCCTGATGTCAGTTATCAATATGCGGTCGAAAGAGTATCTTACTGCAAACGATGTGGTATATGCCGAAATGCCCGCCCGACGACAATATGAAAGTGAATTATGAACCGGTCAAATAGACGGGCCGGACATCGAAAATCCAAACATTCCCGGATTGCAGGGTAAATAATCAGTATGAAGCTAAAACCTCTATACTTTTGTACTGTTTTTTGCAATGCACGGCGCTGGAAACGATGTTGTCGGATTTTCGGTTGCACAGATGCGAACAGAATATTAGCTTTGCAGGAAAGACGTATCGGTATGGAATCGGAAAAGGATATATTCTACAGGGCGCTGATTGAAAGGGACGGTTCTTTCGAGGGCGTATTCTTTGTCGGGGTGAAAACCACCGGCATATTTTGCCGTCCGACCTGCCCTGCGAAACCAAAGCCGGAAAACTGCGAGTTCTTCCGCTCCGCCGCAGAAGCAATGCAGAACGGCTACAGGCCGTGCAAGGTGTGCAGGCCGCTGGAAAAACAGGGAAATCCGCCCCCGGGCATCAAGCGGCTGCTGCAACAGATGGAAGAGAATCCCGCGTCCAAGATAACGGACGCTGGATTGAAAGAGATGGGATTGGAACCCAACCAGGTACGCCGATGGTTCCTGAAAAATTACAAACAGACGTTCCATGCTTACCAGCGGATGTTCCGGGCAAACAATGCCTTCCAGCACTTCCAATCCGCCAGAAGCGTGACTGATACCGCCTGCGATTCGGGCTACGGTTCTCTGAGCGGGTTCAACAGCATGTACAAGAACATCATAGGCGTTTCCCCGCAGAAAAGCCTGAACAAACGCATCGTCAATATAACCCGCATCGAAACGGATCTGGGATTGATGATAGCCGGAGCCACAGAGAAGGGTATCTGCATGTTCGAGTTCGCCGACTACAAATTTCTCGATCTGGAACTCAGGCAGTTGTCAGAGTCGTTCAATGCTCCGCTCGTGGAGGGCGACAATCCCCGTTTCACCGCGCTCAGAGAGCAGCTCGAACAATATTTCAAAGGCCAGCGGCGTGAATTCGACATTCCGATGGATCTGGCCGGCACGGAGTTTCAGAAAAAGGTGTGGCTCGGTCTGCTGCAAATCCCTTATGGTTGCACGACGACATATGCCCGGCAGGCCGAACTGCTTGGCATGCCTTCAGCCGTGAGGGCCGTCGCCAATGCCAACGGGAAAAACAAGATATCCATCATCCTGCCTTGCCACAGGGTTATCGGCGCCGACGGAACTCTCACAGGTTACGGCGGAGGGATATGGCGCAAGAAAAAACTTCTCGATCTGGAACTCGGGATCAAAACACTGTTATAGAGGGTTGGCAAAACGTCCTGACTGTTTACACCCACTCCCTCATATCTTCTTCCACGGTCGAGATGCAGCCTATACCGAAGTTTTCGACCAGCACATTGGTCACATCGGGAGAAAGGAACGCCGGGAGCGTGGGGCCGAGGTGGATATTCTTCACCCCGAGACTCAGTAATGCCAGCAGTACGATTACGGCCTTTTGCTCATACCAGGCGATGTTGTAGACTATAGGCAGGTCGTTGACGCTTTCAAGGCCGAACGCCTTTTGCAGGGCGAGCGCGATAACCACCAGCGAATAGCTGTCGTTGCACTGCCCGGCGTCGAGTACGCGGGGAATTCCGCCTATGTCGCCCAGCGGCAGTTTGTTGTAGCGGTATTTGGCGCACCCCGCGGTCAGGATGACAGCGTCTTTCGGGAGTGCGGCCGCAAAGTCGGTGTAATACTGGCGCGAACGCATGCGCCCGTCGCATCCGGCCATGACCACGAACTTCTTAATTGCTCCCGATTTCACGGCTTCGACCACCTTGTCGGCCAGTGCAAGTACCTGATTGTGGGCAAATCCGCCTATGATCTCGCCTTTTTCTATTTCGACCGGAGGAGCGCACCTCTTCGCATGTTCGATTATCGCCGAAAAATCTTTCGGACGGCCGTCCCTGCGGTCGGGAATGTGGGTTGCGCCGGGAAGTCCGGACGAGCCTGTGGTGTATATGCGGTCTTTATACGACGCTCCGGGCAACGGCGGCACGATGCAGTTGGTTGTGAAAAGGACCGGCCCGTTGAACGATTCGAACTCCTCTCGTTGCTTCCACCAGGCGTTGCCGTAGTTGCCGACAAAGTGGCTGTATTTTTTGAATGCAGGATAGTAGTTGGCCGGCAGCATTTCGCTGTGGGTGTATACGTCCACTCCGGCGTCCTTCGTCTGTTCGAGTAACTCCTCGAAATCCTTCAGGTCGTGGCCGCTGACGAGAATGCCCGGCCGCGTGCCGACGCCTATATTGACTTTTGTGATCTCAGGGTTGCCGTAGGTCGAAGTGTTGGCTTTGTCGAGCAGTGCCATCGCCTTAACGCCGCATTCGCCCGTTTTGAGCGTCAGTTCGACAAGCTCGCAGACTCCGATATCCGGACGGCTTACCTCGGCCAGCGCGTTTTCGAGCATTTCGTAGATTTCACCATCTTCATAACCCAGGTTCAGGGCATGCTCGGCGTAGGCCGCCGCACCTTTTACCCCGTAAATTATCATCTGCTTGAGCGACCGGACGTCTTCATCTTCTATTGACAGCACCCCCACCCCTTTGACCGCATCCGCATATTCCGACGGAGCTGGATTGAACGACACCTCCGGCATATCGGGTAACATGATGCCGTGTTTTTCAGCCATTCCGACCAATTCTTCCTTCACTGCCAGCGCCCTCGCAATACGTGCCTCAATGGCTCTGTCGTCGAAGTTTGCATTGGTGATAGTGCAGAACAGCGCGTCGATCATCTGCCGGCTGGCCCGCTCACCGGCCGACCCTTTTTTGCGCAGTGCGCGGTTCACGATCGCTTCGCCCCTTACGGCATAAAGCAACACATCCATCAGACCGGATGTCTGCGGTTCCTTGCCGCAAATACCTTTTACAGTACAGCCTTTACCTCCGGCCGCCTCCTGGCATTGAAAACAAAACATTCCCATGATTTAAGATTCTTCTTCGATTTATATCCATTCTTCGTTTATAACTTCACCTGAAACCGAAAGCACGATGACTTTGACCGGCACGTTCCGCTGCGCCTTTTCCCGCGCCAATTGCGCTATACGCATCAGGCCGCCGCAACACGGAACCTCCATTATCAGCACGGTCAGTGTGTTTATCTTCGCTTCATCGATCATTTGCGCGAGTTTATCTACATATATCTGAGTGTTGCTGTCAAGTTTAGGGCAGGCTATGGCGAGCATCCTGCCGCGCAGGAACCGGCTGTGGAACTCCCCGTTGGCGAAAGCCGTACAGTCGGCGGCCAGCAGCAGGTCGGCCCCCTTGAAAAATCCGGCCTGCGGATTTACCAGATGCAACTGCACCGGGAACTGGCGAAGCTCCGATGGCTGGGCGAGCTGCGGTTGGAAACCTACGGCAGACATAGCGGCAAAACCACTACTATGCTGAGGGCGATTGATCTCACGCGCCATGGAACCCGGACATCCGCAGGCAAGCGGTTTGGATTCCGGTACGGCTGTCTGACAGGGTCGGGCGGCCGCAAGCACATTTCCCTTGCCGTCAATCCCTATTTTCGAGATGTCTACAGTGTCGATTCCGTGTTCTTCGAGCCATGCCACACCCTGGCGCACCCACTCCGTTTCATTGTGATCCTTCAGGTGTTTGAGGTGGGCCAGCACAACGGCCTCGCCTTTCGGGACCAACCGCTCCATCACGGCAGCCTCCTTGTAAGGCGCCGCTTCGCGCTCCTCGAACGAAATGGCACCCACCGGGCATTCGCCGATACATGCACCCAGGCCGTCGCAGTAAAGGTCGCTTATCATCACCGCTTTGCCGTCTATCAGTTGAAGCGCACCCTCGTGGCATCCGGTGACGCACGCGCCGCACCCGTTGCACATTTCCTCGTTAATTTTTATTACAGTCCGTTTCATAACTACTTCTATTCTCGTACTGCAAAATTACGGCAGCGCAGCGCTACAAAATCGTCACAAATGTTACACTCGGCAAGAAAAAATCATATCTTTGCATAAAACATTCCGCCGTGAATCTCGCCGCACTGCTTGAAATACCGCTATTCCGTTCGCTGACCGAATTCGAACTGGAAAGGATCTTCGCCGAGTTGAAGATTACCGAAACGCGCTTCAAAAAAGGAGAGATACTGGCCATGCAGGACGAACCTGCCACGAGGCTGATAATACTACTGACCGGCAGCGTCACCGGAGAAATGGCCGATCCCTCGGGAAAAGTTGCGAAGGTCGAGGATATCCACGCACCCAGCCCACTGGCGATACTGTTCCTGTTCGGGCATGACAACCGTTTTCCGGTGCAGGCCACCGCACGCGAGGACGGAACCGCACTGATCATCCCGAAGCAATCTGTATTGCGAATGCTCTCGATGAACGAAATGCTGTTGAAAAACTACCTGGACATATCGGCCGATTTCGCTGCCCGCCTGAGCCGCAAACTCAATATGATGTCGCTGCGTACCATCCGGCAGAAGTTTGCCGTCTATCTGCTGGAACTGTCGAAAAAGCAGCGGTCCGACACGGTGACGCTCGACAGGCCGAAGAGCGCGCTTGCGGAATATTTCGGAGTGGCACGACCGTCGCTCGAACGCGAGATCACCCGCATGCAGGATGACGGGCTGATAGACGCGAAACGCAGACGCCTGTCTATCCGTGACAAACAGGAGCTGATACGTTTGGTAAATTAAGCTTATGGTGGGGAGCCTGTAAGCCGATTTATTATGACTTCGGCCCGTCGAGTACGAATATCAGGATATCGCCAGGGGTGATGGAATATTTGCCGTCTGAGGCTAGATTCACGATAGAGGCATCCTTACCCACTCTTTTAACGCTCTCCGACAGGGGCGTCATCGAGACTTCGGTATCGGCATCCAGCGTGCGGCTGACCAGCACAAGGAACGTGAATCCCCGGTTCTCGATGAGCGAAACCGTAACACCCGGTTCCGAAACAGTAAGGTCCCCTATCTGTTTTGGAAGTTCGTCCAACGCTTTCGTACCGGCAGGTATTGTGTTCCCCGTATGACGTACCCATTTCATCGTACAGCCGTTGAAAACGCCGTTCAGTTCTTGTATCTCCCGGTTCATCTGCTTTACCACGGCGTAAGCCTTACCGGTGGTTCCATCGGCTTTTTTGGGACCTTCTCCATACCAGAAATTGCTGTCCTCGTCAGCGGCTGGAGTCCAGTACGTGAAATATTGCAGCGCCTGCGCGCCGTAAGCGAGGTTGTTCCACATCTGGATCCTGAGATGTTCGATGGTCGGGACGGGAAAATGGTCGTCGTAACTGTTCACAACGGGCCTGTTGGGATCGTTCAAGGGTGTATGTGCGGTCGAAAGAGCGAACGCCCAGAACGGTATCCGCGCCCTTTTGGCCTTTGAACTTATCTGCTCCAGCGATCTGAATATCAGATCAGGGTAGAATCTTATTATTCCATCGAGACCTTTCACGACAGGATAGCAGTCGAACGAAATAAACTCCGGGGTGAGTTTTTCTTCATAAAGATCTACATATGATTCGTAATCGGCGAGGCCCATACCCTGGAAAACGGCGTCGCCCAAGTCCGGGAACAGATTCACATAGCACGGATGGCCTGCATCCTTCCTCCGGATATCGCTTTTCAACCCCTGCAGGGCGTCAAACCTGGAAGCGGCCGGCTCGTCGTCCAGGAACCAGCCGGCAAGCGCGGGATGGTCCTTGTATTCGTCGACTATCGCCATCCGGGCATCCGAACTGCCGCCTTCAAGGTCTGCGCAGCGGAGATATATCCGGATGCCCGCTTTTCCGGCGGCATCGAGCGCAGGCTTCAGATACCGGTTATCGCCCCTGAAATTGGTGTATGAAAGCGTAAACCCTGCGTCGCGCATCTCCCGGTACATGGCATCCGACGTTTCTTCCCCTGGGATCGAATGCCAACCCATAATGGGGATTTCGCCTGCGTCCGGCACTCTTGCAGGATAACTGCCGTCGTTGGTTTCGCCGCATGATACCGCCATAATCGCGGCGGCCAATATAGTCAGAAAGCGTTTCATGTCTTTCCATTTTTCTATATAACGCGGTGTTTACCGTTAACAATATCCGCCGCCACCGAAAGCGCCGCATAATCGCCTATTTGCTCGCCGAGTCCGGCAGGAACGATCTCGCAGACCGCCGCCGCTCCGGGAAGCGCCTCCCGGCGGATGATCTCCATCATCTGTGGATACATCATCCCGGCATTGCGGGCATAAACGCCGCCGATGATTATCCTCTCAGGATTGATCATGTCGATCAGCACCGACAGTCCGTGCCCCAAGTATTCAGCCGACGTACGGTATATCTCCAGCGCAAGCACGTCGCCTTCGGCAGCTGCAACGGCAACCGTGTGGGCGGTTATGCCCTCTGCTTCGCCCTTCGCACACCAGGCCACGGTTTCGCCCATCTGGTGCTTTTCGGCGACCCTGGCTTTAGCCAACTGTGCTATCCCCCCGCCGCTGCAGAAACCCTCGAACGATCCGGATTTGCCGTAACCGACAGGCCCGAAGTCGCTCAGCCGGATATGTCCCAATTCTCCGGCATTGTCGTTGGTCCCTGTGTATAGTTTCCCATCCAGGATAAGTCCGGCTCCGAGACCCGTGCCGAACGTCAGGAAAGCCATGTTGCGGGTACCGATGCCGGCTCCGAACTTCCATTCGGCAAGCGCGCATGCATTGGCGTCGTTGTGTAATCCCGCCGAAATGCCGAATTTGTCGGTGAACATCTTCACGACCGGTATGTCGTCCCATCCCGGAAGGTTCGGCGGCGACATTACGATACCGGCCCTGCTGTTCAAAGGGCCGCCGCAACTTATCCCTATCGCACCCGTATTGGAGGCGTCAAGGCCGTGTTCCGCCATCAATTCCGCAACGGTATCCAACAGCCGGCGTGTCGTTTCGCCGACTGTTGTCGTCGCGAATTTCCGTTTTCCGACTATAGTGAGATCGTGCCCTTTTTTTATTCCGTAAGAAACGGCGCATTTGGTACCGCCTATATCCACCCCTATGATATTACTAATTCCCATTTTGATATTTTATTCAGATAAGTCTCCTTTTGCGGTGTTTATGCAGACAATTACTTGAGCGGAAGGATTGATTGTTGCAGCGGTAAAAAACCGGCCGGATAGACCCTGCCGCAACAATCACCCCTCAAAAAACCCAATCACTTACTAACTAACCTATGTCTATCCGGTCATTTTTTCTATTGCAGCGTAGTATTGAATATTGTTTTCCGGCGCTTTCACCACATCATATAACTTCATTACCGTATTTACGTGTTCAGGGCAAGTTCTCCGGAAGCATAATTAATCATACTTAAACGATAAAGTTTGGTGTAAATTTAATATTTTTTTCAATCCCAAACAATTTTCTCCGGATTTTTTCCTGTTCATGAAAGGCGAAGGCGCACCTTCCAATAATTTTTCACGAATTATCCGTCCCAGAATGACACTGTTAGTGGTTTCAAGCGTTTTTCTATTTTTTTAACAAATATAATTTATTATATTTGCCTATACTTAATCGTTTAAATTAACTTTTCCGAAAAGGCGATACAATAATCTGTTTCTCTTTCGGAACAAACCGTTCTTTCGAATGAAAAAAACGATCCTGATATTTATGCTCCATCTTACCGCGGCGTTTTTCATTCTGACAGGATTCGCCTGTTCCTCAGCCGACGAAGGCAACGGCGACCTGACTGAAACAGGCTACGGCCTTTATGTGGAAAACGGCACGCTGATGAAAGATAACGAACCGTATTACGGCATGGGGATCAATTACTTCAGGCTGTTCAACGACTATGTGGCCGGTGACGCCTCTACCCTGAGGGGCCTGGCCGAACTTGCAGCGAAAGGAGTACCTTTCGTGCGTTTTCCGGCGAGTCCATACTGGCCGGCATCATGGACCGCCACATACTTCACCGACAAGGAGGCTTATTTCAAAAAGTTGGATAAGATCGTTGAACTCGCCGAAAAGCTTGGCATCGGGCTGATACCTTCGCTGTTCTGGCATATGCCGACCTTTCCCGACCTCATGGGGGAACACATGGACGCTTTCGGCGACAGCGGCAGCAGGACGACAGCATTTGTCAGGCAGTACACGCAGGAGGTAGTCGAACGCTACAAGGATTCGCCCGCGATATGGGGATGGGAATTCGGCAATGAATTCAACCTGTTCGTGGACATACCCCACGTGTCGACGCCGCCCAACCCTCCCGGACTCGGATGCCCGGCCGAACGCGACCCTGTGCGCGACCGTTTCTACAACAGGCACATGACCAATGCGTTCAAAGAGTTCGGCGCGGCAGTACGCAGATACGACACCCACAGAGCCATATTTTCCGGCAACAGCGAACCACGCCCGGCCGCATGGCACAACGCCCTGTACGATCCCACCCAATACTGGGCGGCAGACACCTATGACCAGTACAGGGATATTATCAGCCGTTTCGAATGCAATCCCATAAATACGGTTACCATACGCGCATACTGCAACTACGGTGTCGCGGACACACGTTATCCGCTCGGGATAAAGAATCCTTCAGATTATGTCGCCGCCATGATGAAGATAGCCGGAGAACTGGGCAAACCGCTGTTCATCGGCGAATTTACTGCATCGGACAGCTGGAAAGAGTATATGTCCGAGGAGTATGAAGTGGTTCAGGACATAGAAGGAGCGTTCCGCGCGAGGATGGAAGCCATTGTGGACAACCGCGTACAGCTGTCGGCGGTGTGGGTTTACGACCTGCCGCAGCAGGACGGATCGTGCAGCATTACGCCGGACAACCACCGCAGCTATATGCTCGATGAAATAGCCAAAGCAAATTCAGACCTTAGGAGAATCATGCCGCAGAATTAAATATATGACTGATTTATGCGCATTTAACCGAAAAAAATTATCTTTGTGCCGGAAATTTACAAGCCAATCTTTTTTCAACTGCAACAGTGGGAGTATCTCTTAAAGACATCGCAGAAAGGCTGAACCTTTCGAAAACAACAGTATCGTGGGTCCTTTCAGGACAGGGCGACAAAAAAGGTATCAGCACAGAGACCCAGAACCGCGTATTTTCGTGCGCCAATGATATGTCGTACGAACCGAACCTGTTGGCCCGCAGCCTAAACACCGGCATATCCAAAACGATAGGGCTTATACTCCCTTCGATATCGGACAGTTTCTATGCGCACATAGCTGACCATACTGAGGCTGAGGCCGAAAAGCACGGTTATTCGCTGATGATAGCCAGCTCCAACTCCGAGATCGAGCGCGAAAACGCCATGATACGTCTGTTCCGTGCAAAGAAGGTTGACGGCATGATCATCGCCCCAACCAAGATATCGAAACGCGAGATCAGCAGGCTCGTCGAAAGCAAATACCCCGTACTGCTGTTCGACCGCTATTTTCCCGAGATGAACGTCAATTACATTATCATCAACAACGAAGAGAGCAGCTACAAACTGGTGCGACGGCTGATAGACAAAGGATTCCGGAAGATCGCGATAATAACCACCAACCCGCACCTGTTGACGATGGACATGCGCCGCGAAGGATATGCCAACGCTTTGGCCGACGCCAACATCCGCAACAATCCCGACCTGTACGGCGAAGTGCCCTACGTAAACTACCAGGAAAATATTTACGCTACCCTCGACCGGATATTCGAAGCCGAGCCGGACGTCAACGGGTTCTTCTTCACCACGCATATCCTGGCCATCGAAGCCCTGCGCTATTTCTACGACAGGGGTATAGACATCAACGACGGCAGTTGGGGCCTGGCATGCATGCACGAGGATTCGCTATTCCGCATACTCGCACCCCATATGAATATCGCTCAATTCCCTGTCATGGAGATAGGCAGCAACGCCGTGCGTATCCTGCTAAATCAGATACGCCAGAGCAATGATCCGGCGGCCGGAGAATACGTGCCTGAATCGATGGTGCTTCCATGCCGTATGGATTACAGGGACCAAAAATAATCGCATCGCTTAAAAACGAATATCCCCGCACTTAATAGGTGCGGGGATATTCGTTCCAAAGATCATGCAGGCAGGCTATTGATCTCCGGCATATGTATCTGTAACCTTCCATTTATTGGCAGAATCCCCGGCTCCGTCCTTGTTGTTGGGCGAAAGGGCATCGGCCTGCGTTGCATATGAAGGAGCCGTGCCGAGCAGCTCGTCCCGGTGAGGATCCACGCGGGAATATACCTCTATCGTGGCACCCCTGTCCTTCCATGACCCGTAGATATTGGCCCAGCATGATGGGATGCCGTTGTTGGCGACATTATGATCCTTGAGGAACCACGAGTCGATCCTGACAGTAGCACCTTGGGCCACCTTGAGAAACGAATCGCCGCCCCATATCTGGAATTCGTCTTCGTTCTGCGGACTCTCTTTCCATGTTCCCGAGTGGTTGCGGCGCATATCGAGATAAGTAACGGCGGATGGCGCGGCATCAGCGGTAGGACCGCTGATCTGCAGGCGCGTAAGCCAGTTGCAGTCGTGCACGTCGACGTGTGTCAGTTTCGGACAGTTATCGCAGATTATGGTACGGCACCACGGAGCGCCGATGAGTTTCTCCAGGCTCAGCGCCCGTTCGCAATGGAAAGCGACACCTTTCGCGGTCCATTTGGAGAGATCAATCTCTCTTACGTTGGGCATATCCCAGCCGCGCACGATGGTAGCGCCTGTAAACAGCTCTATGCCTTCGATCGAGACGGCCTTGCAGGCATACAGATTGATATCCGTGACAGTGGCAGCCTTCGCAACGTCGAGCATTCCGTATGAGTCGAACATGGAAGCTATGGTCGGATTGCCTTCGTCGGGATTGGTCGACATCAGCGTCGCCCGGAACCCCGCATCCGGAATATATCCTTCGGACACGTCCGGAAGGGTAAAGGTGATGTCGCCCGATATCGGCATCCTGTCGTAGTCGGGACGGTCGAGATAGATTTTAACCGTCTTGTCAATGTATACGGCAGTCACGTTCACGCCGAATGTGATCCGTCCCGCACGGATCGTAAGCACTTCCGGAGAAACGCGGTCGAACCTCTCTCCTCCGCTCACCGTATACCCTATGTAGACATAATCCATTTCCGGATCGAAACCCGTGCCTGTGATCTCTATCGCACCCGCGACACCGGCTTCCTTGGGGCCGCTTACCTGACCGGTGATGGTTACAGGAGGATAATTACCCTCTCCATTGTCCGGCTTTTTCTCTTCCTTGTCGCCGCATGCCGCAAAAACGGCTCCGGCCAACAACAACACGCTAAAATACCTCAATGATTTTTTCATGGCGTCTATATAATTAAATCCGTATTTTTCAGGATGCCGGCTCCCAGCCGTTATCTCCAGTCAGTGTAAGGGCGCCCGGATCAACAGAATACAATGGAACCGTACCTATCTTCGTTTTAATATCGTCGCTCTTATATACATCGATAGTTGCACCGCGTTTCCATGCGTTGAAAATCGTCGCGTAACCGGCACCTGTTTCAGAAGCGTTGCCCCTCTTGTCGAGCAGAAACTGGTAATCGACCAGTATCTTGCAGTTGCCGGCGACTTTCATCCATGCGCCGGGCAGGATAACGGCATAATCTGTGGCGGTGTTCTTAGGGTATTCTCCCGTGGCATCGCCTTCGAACATGGTACCGGTACGCTGGCGGCGAATGTCAAGATAAGTGACATAGCTGAACTGCGTGGGCGACTCATCATAGAAAAGCTGAATGTTGTAGCACCATTTGCTAAGGCCGAGGTCCACATGCGTCAGATTGTCACACTTGTATATGTCAGTACGGTAAGCATAGGGAGACCCTATGAATTTCTTCAGGGTAGAGTTGCCGTTGAAACGGAGGTCCAATCCTTCCGCAGTCCATTTCGAGAGATCGATCTCTTCGATCTGGCTCATACCCCAACCTGCGACCGTACCGGTAATTCCGGTAAGAAGTTCTATGCCCGCAAGATTTTTCGCAGTACTAGCGTACAGGTTCAGACCGTAATTGCCCTCGCATCCGCTGCTTGTGACATTCGCTGCGGCGGCCACATCGAGCAGGCCGTATGAATTGAAGCAGGTGGCGATATTGGGATTGCCTTCCTGCGGATGGGTGGAAGCCAGCGTTGCACGGAAACCGGCGTCGGGAATATAACCATCTGCAATATCGGGCATTATAAAACTTATATCCTCCGTCAGAGGCATCCTGTCGTAGCCTGCACGGTCGAGATATACCTTGAATGTTTTATCCAGGTAGGTGGCGGTTATTGGCGCCCCGAACGAGATGCGGGTAGCGCGCAGTTCCAACACATCGCCGGATATGCGTTCGTAAGTGGTCTCGGAACCGTTCGGATAACCTATGTAAATGTAATCGTCATCTTCGAAACCCGAACCGGTGATCGTGATTGCACCGGCCATGCCGGCTTTCACGGGGCCTTCGGTCGCAGAGGTCACTTTCACATTTTCGGGATAATTCCCCGAGGGACCCGGACCAGGACCCGGTTCGTCGTTGCCGCCGCAGGCGGTGAAAACGGCTCCGGCCATCACGGCCATTGCAAAAAATCCAAGCGTTCTTTTCATAATGTTTTCAATTAAGAGGTTAACGATCGATAAATATTTTACTTTTATATAAATGCTTAGTCCCAGCCGCCGTTCTGCCAGTTCCCTCCGGTCAGGCTCATCATCTTCCGCACTTCGTCGAGAGCGACGGGGTACTTCAAATACTTGTTCGTATAGCATTGACGGCCGTAATAGACACGGGTATAGGTCTTGCCTCCGTTCTGTTTTTCTATACGCATCCCGCTTACTTTCTTATCCGTGCCGGACAGGTCTCCTGAAGGCGCGGTCCAACGGCGCACGTCGAAAAAGCGATGTTCTTCGAAAGCCAGTTCCACGCGGCGTTCATTGTGCAGCCTCAGCCGGAAACCGTCGCCCGTTTCAGTTATTCCGGGCATTCCTACGCGGGCACGGACAGCATCGATCGCTTGACGGGCGCTCATCGGTTCTCCCAGAACTACGGTTTGCGGCACTCCATTGTTATCTTTTTCCACTGCGGTCGTCGCCGGCATCGGATAATCTTCGCCGTATGCGTGGTAAGCCGCCTCAGCGAAATTGAGGTAAAGTTCGGCCAGGCGGAAACCGCGTATGTAGCCGTCGTTGTTACCGGCCTCGGCCCCGGACTGGGCATTGGAGAACTTGCGCAGGTAATACCCAGTACAAGTGTTCCGCGTGTTAGACGGCGAAGCATTCAACCCGCAGTTGCCACCCGCATATGTCTGTATCTCGTACTCCGAGCCGTTGGCCAGCGTCACTTCTACCCCATCGTAATAGATCGTGGCATAGAAACGGGGATCGCGGTTCTCATACATGGTTTCGCTGCCATCCATGTATCCGAGTGCAATGGCATCCGGATTGAAATTCGGCGTGCCGTCGACGTCGTAAGGACTGGCCAGGTCGAGAAGCGGTACGGCGGTAGTGCCGTCGGCGCTGACCACGTCGTAAGCATCCACCATTTCCTGGGAGGGGCATGCTCCGGCCGAAACCTGTCCGGAATCGAGCGGAGGCCCGGCATACTGCCAGACAGTACTCTTGTAATAGCTGTAGTTGTACGGTTGATATATAGTCTCCGTATCCCAACTGCTCGGTTGGTACGACGCGAGAAAATATTTATCATACGGGGTTAGCCCGAAAGCTGTTTCCGCCGGAAAGGCGGTATTTTTGTCCACCAACTTAGCTCCGTGCCCCATAGCCTGGTCGAGCGCCTCCTTGCATATTCCTGCAGCGGTTTCCCATGTATATTTCTGCCTGGCTCCCTCGTAGTCTTCGGACCAAAGGGGGCTTGCTGCATAGAGCGCGGCCTGTGACTTGATACTCCACAGGGCCGCCCGTCCCAGACGGATCAACTGCCAGTTCTGCGAACCGCTCGCAAACCATGGCAATCCTTCGGCGGTAAGATTGTCGGTGTAAGCCATCGCAGCGTCGCACGATTCGATGATGAAATCGACGCACGCCGCAAAACTCGCGCGTTTATCATTCGAATAATCGTGGTCCTTGCCTATAGGTTCGTCGATTATGGGCACACCGCCCCACCGCTTGATGAGCTGGAGATAACAGTAGGCGCGCAGGCCGTAGAACTGCGAAACAAGGCCCTGACGCTGGGTTTCCTCGTAATCTGTAACTAAGTTATCATCGGTGAGCCATTTCAGGGCCACGTTGCAGCCGTCGATACAGTTGAACAAACCTGCCCAGCGTTCCGAACCACCGGCCGCCTCATACCACAGTGGCATATCGACAGAAGAGACGCGGCCGTTATACCAGTCGTAAACCACCGACAACTGGTTCACCTCCTGAGCTTCGTCGCAATATCCCGCCATCATGTAGCCGCCTGCGGAAAATCCGGACTGAGGCCCTGTGATCACCGGTACATAATAGACCGAACGCAGATGATCGTAGGCACGGGACAGGCGGTTGAAGACATCTTCCATATTGTCCACCCGGTCGTCCAACTGCATATCCATCTGTTTCTGACATCCCGCGAACAGCATCGCCGCCGCCGGAAGAACCACAGTGATGTATTTTCTCCTTTTCATAGTTTTTCGCTGTTTAGAAGTCGATTTTCACGCCCAGGTTGACAACCCTCATCGGAGGCAGGACGGTCATGCTGCCGCTCTCGGGATCGACGACCTTTGATGCGAGCGCCGAGACAGTAAACAGGTTCTGCCCGCTGAGCACTATCTTCAAGCGCTTGATGCCGGAGTTCCGCATGATCTTCGCAGGCAGCGTGTATGATATCGAAGCGTTCTTAAGGCGCCAGAACGACCGTTTCGTGATCAGGTAGTCGTTGTCGAGACTGCTCACCGAAGGAGTGCTGTAGCTCAATGCCGGCGCCAATATCCCGGCACCCGAAGCAGCCCTGCCGGCTGTCCAGGCTTTCAGGTGAAGATCATTGTAGATACCGTTCGCAGTCGCGTCTGTCGCATAATCGACCCTGCCCCAAAAACCGGTAACGCCCTGCATCATAAGGTCCACGTCGATGCCTTTCCATCCGAATCCAAGACGGATCGTGGTAAAATCCGTCGGTACCGATCCCCTGCCGATGGGCGACATGTCCTTCTGGTTGATAACTCCGTCGCCGTTCACGTCGGTATAGATGAAGTCACCCATGCGCGGCGTGCCTATCTCCGTGTACATGACGGTGTATTTGGCAAGTTCGTCGGCGGTAGAAATGTATCCGCTTCCATTGCTGCGGTCTATCAGGTATCCGAACTGCTGCCCCATTGGATATCCATCTATGCGGTGGGAGAAGGCGAAACCGCCGACTCCGTTCACAGCCGAAGGATATGGCTGCTCAAGGGTATTCAGCACCTTGTTTTCAGCGTGGGACCAGCCGGCTCCGGCACGGAGAGTCCAATTGCGGCCGATGCGGGTAGTATAATCCACACAGAGTTCAAGGCCGCTGTTCAACATCGCGCCATCATTTACTTTCATATAGTTGCTGACGTAGATACCCTGGTATGCAGGGATCATATCACCGCTGTCGATAAGCATATTGTCGGTCCTGCGGCGGAACCAGTCAAAAGAAAAGTCCAGCTTGTTCCACAATCCGACGTCGATACCGTAATTCTGTATCCTGTGTTTTTCGGCCATCAGGTCGGGATTGCCCAACAAGCGGATTTCACCGCTCTTAATGATATAATCCTCATACAGGTAACGGTAGTCGCCAACCGCAAAATCATCCGTCGCTACCTCTCCGTAAGATACCCTCGCTTTAAGGAAACTCAGCCACTCCGCATCTTTAAGGAATGCTTCGTTGGAAACGATCCACGCCGCCGACACCGCCGGTACGAAAGTGTAGCGGTTCTTGCGCGGCAGCGCATCGGAAGCAGTGAATCCGAGCGTCGCGGCCACCACGTAACGGTCATCGAAGCCATACGAAAGGTTAATACCCGTATTATGATTGTAATAGGGGAAACCCACCGCCGGATAATCGGCGCTGGAGCGGTTGAACTGTTCTTCCGTATAATATGAATAGACATGCCCTTCCACATCGTGTTTGCCGAACTCGCGCTTATAATCCAACTGCCCGATGTAGCTAAGGGCGTATTGGAAAGTTCCGGACGCCCAAGGATCGAGGCTCGTATCGATATTGGCCCCCTGTTTCACGAAGTCGCCCAGCGTGTAATCGTAATAGTAGCGGCTGTAATCCTGGGAATAATAGTTGTAACGGTCGTTGCTCGACTGGAAGTCGATTTTCGCCGTAACGCTCAATCCCCGTGTGATAAACCCCATATCGAAATCCATACCGGCCTGGGTAGAAGCGTACATGCCGTTATATTTCGTATACCCCGACCGGTTCAGCATGCCGTAAGTCGGATTCGGAACATTCTCCATTGTCGTCACACGTCCATCGTCGGTAACGGGACCCATCATCGTCGGAGGCAGTGAAAAGATCGACGTGTAGATATCGTTATTGGCAGGTGAGATGCGGTTGCCGTTAAGGTCGTACCCCCCGCTAAGGCGGTCGTTACGTATATTTCCCGCTATCGAGGCAAAAGCGCGGATGCGTTTCGATATGTCCACGTCCACTTTCGCACGAAAGTTTATCCAGAAACGTCGCGGCGCCGCAATATATTCGTCCGTCTCCTGTTTCAGAAGCGAGGTCTGGCTCATGAAATTGACGTTCGACCACACACGGACTCGCTCGCTGCCGCCGCTCAGGCTTACTCCGACACGCTCCATTGTGGCGAAGTTACGCACGAACTCCCTGTAATAATCGTGGTTCGGATAAAGCGGATCGTTGCCCGCCCTGATCTGCTCCATCTGGTAGTCGGAGAATGGAGCCGAGCCGTTTGAACCGTCGTTGGCCCACGCCTGGTTGCGCAACGTGGCGTATTCAAGCGAAGATAGCATCTGCGGTTTCAGTCCTATCTGCTGCATCGAGAAATCCGCCGTTACCCTCACGTCGAACGATCCCGGAATTCCCTTTTTCGTGTTGATGACCAGCACTCCGTTCGCTCCCCTCAATCCGTATATCGCGGTTGCAGCTGCGTCTTTCAGAAGGACTATATTCTCTATCTCGGCGGCGGTCAGGTAATCTATGTTGTAATCCTGCATGACAATGCCGTCTATCACGATCAGCGGCGAGGTATTGTTTACGGTGGAGACGCCTCGCACATACTTTGCGACCGACGCGTTTCCGAGGTCGGACGAAGTTTCGAGAGTACCCAGCCCCGGCAACTGTCCTGAGATCATCTGGCTGAAATTCGCCGTGGGGATATCTTCGAGAGTGCTGCCTTCGACAGTCGAAACGGCCTCGCTTGCCGTCATACGGCGGCGAAGTACATTATAGCCATAATCGAGTACTTCATCGAGGCGCGCATGGTCGGCACTCATCGTCACATTCATATCCTCTTCAAGTTCCACAGGCATAGATATGTCGGTATAGCCTGCTGCGCGGAAAGAGAGTTTACCGGAACTGCTCTTCACGCGGAAAACTCCAAACAGATCCGTAGAGCCGATAATCTTTCCGGTATCGTCGAAAATTCCGACCTGGAACATCGGGTTCCCCTCCGCATCCGTTACCTTTCCGGATATTTCCGGCTTCATTTCGACCTGCGCCCCGGCTGTGTACGGTAGCAGCAAGAGGCACGCCGCCAACAACATTATCACATATTTGATATTCATTCTCATTGTAATTTCCTGCTAAAGATTACCATCCGGAGTTCTGCCATCTTTTGTTCGTAAGTACATAAAGCTTCTGCGCTTCGCTCTCGGGGATAGGCAACAGAAGATCGCGCGGCCGCGTGCTGTTGTTAGCAATATTCGCCTTCCGCTCATACGTCAGATCTCCGGTGACTGGGTCTTTTGTGATCCACATGGCAGTCAGGCTATTGCAGCGCAGTTTGAAATCCTTGTACAGCACCGAACTTTCGTATCCTTCCGCCCAGCGCCGCACGTCGAAATAGCGGCACTCTTCATATGCCAGTTCGACCATGCGTTCCTGGCGTACGCGGAGGATCATCTCCGCCTGCGTCAGGCCCGCAGGAAGATCGGGCATCCCAACACGGCGGCGTACATCGTTCACCTGTGTGTAGGCAACATCCAACTGATTGGCTTCGGCTGCGGCTTCCGCAAGGTTCAGCTTGATCTCGGCCAGGCGGAAATATTTCCACGGCGCGGCGGCTATGCCGTTCACCGCATCGGCATTAGGAGCCACATATTTGCGGAAATAGTACCCGGTCCGTGTAAATTTGTCCACATTCTGTTCCTCGCTTATGCCGTTATCGCCACCGACGAAAGTCTCGGCAGTCTCTGCAGCATCGTTCCAGTACACCTCGTCGCCGTTCGCTATGACGCACACTTTCATACGCGGATCGCGCGGCGCGGCATATGGATCGTCCGGATCGTAGCCCATCGCCAGGGCGTCAGGATTGTAATTCGGCGTTTTATCCGGATTATATGGATTTGCCAGGTCGAGCAGCGGCACAGCCTGCGTCCCGGAAGCGTCGAGAACGTCGTATGCGTCGACCATCTCCTGTGTGGGAACAACCCCTGCGCGGGTGGCGTTCTGCCATGTGGCCGAGCCTATGTAATTATGCGCTATGGCGCTGATGTTGCCCGTACCCTGCCATATCGTTTCGGGGTCGTCGGCCGAAGTCAGCGATGTCGAAGTGAAAAGTTCCTGATAAGCGGCCGCGAGACCGGTATAAATCTTTGTGTCGGAAACATTCGTTTTCAGCGCATAACCGTTGACTTCCAGCGCACTTAGAGCGTCCCTGTTGACTTCGAAAGCCTTCTGCCAGTGGGCAGCCTTCACGCCGGCGTCGTAATCCTCGCTGTGTACGGGACTTGCCGCAAACAGGTACATTTTGGATTTGATACACCACGCAAGGGCTTTGGTCGCGCGCAGGCGTTCATTGGCGGATTCGATGCGCCACGGCAGTTCGGCGGTATTTATACCGGCGGTGCACTCGGCGTCGATCAGTTCGGCGAGTTCCCATACCGAACGCCTCTTGAGAGTGGAATAATCGTAATTATCAGGATATCCGTTCGGCTCATAAGCGAAAACCCCGAACCATTTGAGCAGTTCCGACATGTAGTAAGCCCTCAGCACATGGGCCTCGGCACGCCAGCGCGAGCGTTCGGCTTCAGAATTCACGTTCGCCTTATCTATATTCTGAAGGAATATCGTGCATTGGCGCAACTGCCACATATAAGTGGAGTAATAGCTGACGTTGGGATTATCCCTGTTGTAATCCCTCAGGGGATGGGTGGTTGCACTGGCGCTGCCCTGGTACATCTGGGTGGGAACAGCGTCGGAAATAGTTCCAGACACCAGGTAGCCTTCGTCGCTCAGGGCCGTAAGGGCGTTACAGACCCAGTAGTAGGAAAACCCTTTCGCAGGTATATCCAGATAACACGAATTGAGGTAGGCCCCCGTTTTGTAATGGTCCGCAAAAATTTCATCCAGGGTTTCACGGCCGTCGGGCCTGATGTCCAGCAGCGAACATCCCGATGCCATAATGGACGCCAGTATTGCAATTGCCGTGTATCGTATCTTTTTCATCTTTGCAAATCGTTTGTGGGTTTAGAACTGGAGCGACACCGAAAGCGAGACGTTACGCGTCAGCGGATACTGGTTTTCGTTGTTCTGCTCGGGGTCCATGCTGCGGGTCATCATATTGTTGGTATTCCATAGGTTCTGCCCTGTGACTGCCAGGCGTATCCCGTCCATGCCGATCTTTTGCATCCATTTCTGCGGGAGAGAATAACCGACCTCCAGGTTCTTCAGGCGGATGAACGACATATCGCTGATGACGTAGTCGCTCCGTTCGTTCACAGCCCCGCTGGACAGCGTGGCTCCGTTAAGCATCTGGTAGGTGATCTTCTCGCCGGCGGCGAAACGTTCCGGGGTCCATGCGTGAAGTTCCCATTCGCCGGTAAGGTGGCCGTTGCCCATCATCCCGACCACAAAACATCCCTGCTTGTTGGCTACTCCCTGCCACTGCATGCTGAAATCCAGATTCCTCCATGTCAGCGCCACGGTAGCCCCGTAAGTTATCTCGGGCATGACGTTGGGATGGCCGTACGGTATCTGGTCCTTGGCGTCGATGATACCGTCGCCGTTCTGGTCGACGAATTTCCACTGGCCGATGAATGACCTGACGTACCCTCCTTTTTCATACATGGGCCCGTATTTTGCCAGGTCGTCTTCCGTATTGATGTAACCGTTGCCTGCACCATCGCCCTTGTCTACCTGCAGTACCCAGTTCTGCCCTATCGGGAATCCGGTCTGCTGGTACTCGTATAGGTAGCCGCCGCGTCCGGTCTGGCGTTTCACCTCGTCGGCTTCCAGCACCTTGTTGCGGACGAAGTTATAGTTGGCCGAAACGAACAGATGCCAGTCGCTGCCCAACCGGTGCGAATACTTCAGGACCATTTCATATCCGTTGTTGAAAACCCGGCCCATATTGATACGGGAAAGGGTGTTCGGATCGAGGCCCTGGACGAGCGGTACCGTCCCGCGCTGGATGAGTATATTGCTGCGATTTTCGCGGAAATAATCAACACTGAACGAAAACCCGTCGAGAAAACCTACATCGAGACCGTAGTTCTGCTGTTCGGAGCGTTCCCACGTAAGATCTTTGTTGCCTATAAGCGTCGTAGCCACATAATTTCCGTATCCGAGCGTCGGAACCGGACCTTCGGGCATAACGCGGACGTTGTCCAGATACAGGAAACGGGATTCGTCGCCGAGACGGTCGTTGCCTACGATTCCGAACGATGCGCGGAGTTTGAGGAAATCCACCCATTTGGTAGCGACGTTATCCTTGAAGAAACTCTCTTCGCTGATCACCCAGCCGGCCGAAACCGCAGGGAAAACACCCACCCTGTTGCCCTTGGCGAATTGTTCCGAAGCATTGACGCCCAGATTGACTTCGGCCGTATAACGGTTGTCGTATGTATAAGTGGCACGACCCGACATATACAGCATATTGTAAGGCATATACCCGGACTGAGGGATATTCCGGACCTTATTGTCCCACTGCCCGAGCAACATTACGCTCAGATCGTGTTCTTCGGCGAAAGTTCGGCGGTAACTCAGTGAAGCCTGCGCATTGAACCGGTATTCCGAAGACTGCGAGCGGCCCCCTTCGTAGAAGTTCAGGCCGTCTTCTGCATGGAAACCGTCGAAAGCGTTATCGGAGTACTGCCGCTCGAAATAAGATATATCTTCGGTACTCCTGGCCTGGTAAAAACCGTAACGGTTATAACCGCGCGTGGCTTTGATCATCCCTGTCGCGTAAAGGTCATAGGAGAACATTGCGCGTGATGAAAGGCCTTTAAGTATCCCTCCCATATCCCAATCTATGGCTGCACTCGAATTGATCGTTGTCTTCATCTGCCGGGCATAGCCACCCAGATTCATACGCGGATAGAGCTGGTAGCCCGAACCATCCTGGACCCAGCCTCCTTCAGGCAACGGGTTCCCGTTCCTATCAACGGTACCGGCGGGAATTGATGGCCCCGGAGCGGTAGACGGCACGCGGTTCAACCCCCCGATGATATACTCCGATCCTGCGGCATCGAAATCTATGTCGTTCGTCCACATCATGCCGTCTCCCCAGATGATCGTATTCCTCCTGTTGAGATAAGAACTCAGGTTAAGGCTTACCTTGAGCCTGTCGGTGACCTTGTAGTCAATGTTTGCGCGCACGTTGACACGCTTCAACCAGAAACTGGGATCGTAGCCCAGGGTCGACACGGGAAGGAAGCGGAATACGCTGCCCTGATCGAGATAGGTGGCGTTGATAAAATATTGTATCCTTTCGGTACCACCGGAAATGTTGGCGTTGACCTTTGTCTGGTGTCCGAGTTGCGTATATTCCTTGTACGGATCGCGGTTTGGAAAGAACACGGGATCGGAGCCGCTGCGGAACTGCTGGATCTGCCAGTCGTTGTATACCGGAGTGTACTTCGAACCCGAAATACGGGATATACCGGCGGCGCGTTCGTTAAGCAGCGCGGCATAATCCCACGAATCTATCTTCAGCGCTCCGCGGGTAAGCATCTGCTGGATCCCGTATTCAGCGGTGATGCTGATGGAGGCTTTACCGACTTTCCCGCGCTGCGTGGTCACGTATATTACGCCGTTGGCCCCGCGTACACCAAAAACAGCGGTGGCGGCGGCGTCCTTGAGTATGGTCACGTCGGCCACTTCGTTGGCGTCAAGCGAATTCAGCACTTCCGCTTCACGGGGTACACCGTCGATCAGGATCAGCGGAGATGAATCCCCATAGGTACTCATCCCGCGCAGGTAAAGATTGATCTTTTCATTGCCAGGCATACCCGACGGTTGGGAGACTGTAAGTCCCGGCAGACGCCCTGCGAGCGCCGAAGAAAAATTGGAAACAGGCGACCGCTTAAGTTCGGTGGTGCCGACCGAAGCGATCGATCCGCTGAGCGAAACCTTTTTCTGGGTCCCATATGCCACAATCACGACATCCTCTATCACCTTACCTTCCTGTTCCAGTTTTATTATGAAGTCCGAACCCGAACCGATCGCCACCTTTTCGGTCTTGTACCCCAGATAATTGACCGAAAGGGTCTTGTCGCCTGCCGAAATAGCAAGATCGAACGCCCCTGAGGCGTCAGTTATCGCCCCGAACGATGTGCCGTCAACAATGACACTGGCTCCGGCGACGGGCGCCCCATTCTCGTCAAAGATCTTACCGGTGATTGTTCTGGACTGGGCATGCAGGTCCAACGTAGCACACAGCGCAACAACACACGCGCAGACCGCAAACCGTCCAATTATTCCGGCAAAAGACTGCCACAATAGTTTCAAATAGTTCATAGGCAATATTAATCGTTTCATTCTGTGACATTACAACGATGTCGCGGCATTCGTTTAAGGCTTTATATCCCCCTCCAGAGATCATCGCCACCATACTCCCTAGCGGAAATTGACGAATCAAACAATCGGAGCAGTCGCTACTTTAACGGTTAAATAATTTAGGCTTAAAAAAGATGAACTCAGACCCTTTCAGTCAAAAACATTCATCTGAATCAGCAAGACCGAGAATAATGCCGCATAAAGCACTGAAACCAGGCCTGCATTGTATCCCACGCTCCGCTTGTATATCTGCTGAATAAAAAACTTTTTTTACTACCTAACCGGTAAAATTTTGCTATTATCCAATACAAATGTAAATAATAATTTAAAAAAGCATTATGTTTTCCCGAGAAAATCTTAAAAAAAATCAATATCCAGGCATACCTATTTTTATAATACAGTGATACTGCATAAGATCAGTGCAACTGCCACGGGCTGTAAGCTGCGGCATAGAAAGAATCTGTAAATCAAAAAACAGCATCTGCTACCTGCCTGAGGTAAATATCTATGTTTTTCTTCAAAAAACGCGGCAATAAATTTGTTATTTAAAAAAATAGCGTAATTTTACAAACGTATTTTAACGGTTAAGCAGTCCTGAATTGATATCTGACAAGATTTTTAGAGATAAGGTTCTCTGAATCTACGCATTCATGTCAAACCGGTCAAAATGTCGATTTATTACATCAGGAAAATCTGAAAAGAGATGCTTAAACGTACAAAAGTCTACTAACAACAATTGATCGCGCCTGTTATGAATGTGAAACTTGGCAAACTTACCGTAACGATTATTTGCCTGACCGCTGCATACAACCTGACCGCAGGTGAAAAAACCTCGCTCAACGGCAAATGGAAACTCGATTACTGGCAACAGGGATCCAGGCCCGTTATGTCGCCGGAAGATGCCCAAAATGTAGAAATAAAAAGCGTCTACGCAACCGTTCCGGGCAACGTCGAACTCGATCTTCTTGCCGCAGGCCTGATCGAGCAACCCGAAACCGGAAGCAACGTGTACGACCTTCGCCCGCTGGAGGGGATGCAGTGGCGTTACAGCCGCACGTTCACGACTCCGGCACACGATAAAGACGACCGTATTCAACTCAATTTCAACGGCATCGACTGCTACGCCAGCGTCTGGGTGAACGGCGTGCTGGTCGGCTCGACCGATAATATGCTCATAGAGCACCGTTTCGACGCGACCGGCGTGCTGAAACCAGCCGGACAGCAGAATACTCTGGAGGTTTACATCCGATCTTCGGTAATCGAGGGTCGCAAGGAGATTCCGCCCACTATCAGCATCAATTTCGCCCAGGTAGAGTCAGTTTACTCGCGCCGCGCGCCACATACCTACGGTTGGGATATCATGCCGCGGTTGGTCAGCGCGGGCCTCTGGCGCAACGTCGAACTCGAAGTACTGAAACCCGTACACATCCGCGACGTGCATTGGTTCACGACAGAGGTAGATGTCGCGAACCGCCGCGCGAAGGTTTTCCTGGACTACACGAT
This sequence comes from Rikenellaceae bacterium, assembly GCA_031548515.1. Classification (GTDB taxonomy): domain Bacteria; phylum Bacteroidota; class Bacteroidia; order Bacteroidales; family Rikenellaceae; genus UBA940. The sequence continues at coordinate 151,699 of JAVBRB010000005.1, forward strand.
CGCCCTGCCGGTTTCGATGCAGGACGGCAGGATAACGACAGAATTCTCGCTCAGCCGCGGCGGTAAGCAGGTTGCACTGTACCGCACGAAAGTCACTTCCCACGCCGCACGCCACATTCTCGGGCTTGACAACATAGACCTTTGGTGGCCTCGCGGCTATGGCGAAGCGGCGCTTTACGACGCCGAGGTGAAACTCCTCGACGAGCAGGGCAACACGATAGATGTCGACCGACGCCGTATCGGCATCCGCACCGTGAGCCTCGACATGACGCCCACAAACACGCCCGAGAATCCGGGCCGTTTCTGCTTCGTTGTCAACGGCGTAAAGGTATTTGCCCGCGGAAGCAACTGGACACCTATGGACGCCCTGCACAGCCGCGACACTCAGCATCTGGAACGCGCGTTTGCACTTGTCACCGATCTAAATTGCAACATGATACGCTGTTGGGGCGGCAATGTTTACGAAGACACGCGCTTCTACGAACTATGCGACGAGAACGGCGTAATGGTATGGCAGGATTTCGGCATGGGATGCACGTTCTATTCGCAACGCCTGGAATTTGCCCGCGCGATAGAACGCGAAGTGACTTCGGTGGTGATGAAACTGCGTTCGCATCCATCCATAGCCCTTTGGTCGGGTAACAACGAGAATGACCAGACGCTGACCATAGGTACGCTCGCTCCGTTCCGCATCGACCCCAACCGCGACGTCGTTTCGCGCCAGGTGATCCCGATGGTGCTCTACGAACTCGATCCGTCGCGCAGTTACCTGCCTTCATCGCCATATTGGAGCGAAGAGGTTATCCGCCAAGGCTACAGCACGAGCCTGCTGCCCGAAGACCACCTTTGGGGTCCGCGCGGATACTATAAAGACCCGTTTTACACGCAGGCTACATGTTTGTTCGTAAGCGAGATAGGCTATCACGGCATGCCGAACCGGAGCAGCCTGGAGAAGATGTTCCCGCCCGAATCGGTCTATCCATGGACGGACAAAAAAACGCTCCGTTGGAACGATGACTGGCTTACAAAAGCTGTGCGTATTTTCAAGGAATGGGGCTACACTCCCGAGCGCAACAATCTGATGATCAACCAAATTAATCTGCTATTCGGCGAAGTTCCGACGGATCTCGACGACTTCATTTTCGCATCGCAGGCGGTCCAGGCCGAGGCAATGAAGTATTTCGTGGAGATATACCGCGGCAACAAATTCGCCCCGAAGACCGGCATCCTGTGGTGGAACGTCCGCGACGGATGGCCCGTGATCTCCGACGCGGTGGTGGACTACTATTACGCACCCAAAATGGCCTATTATTTCCTGCGAAACGTTCAGCACAACGTCTGCGTGCTGGTGAATGATCCCTTGGACGGCTCATACCCTCTCGTTGCGACCAATGACACGCGCAGTGAAGCTTCGGGTACGGTGCGTGTCACAGATGTTGCGACCGGCAAAGAAATATACAAAGGCAATTATACAGTACCTGCCAACGACCGCGCGGAGATAACGCGCCTGTCCGAGAGGGAGGGACAGGGCATCATGCTGATAGAATACACGACGCCCGAAGGCAAACGCTCGAACCATTATCTATATGGAAGTGCGCCCTTCAAGCTGACCGAGTACCGGAAACTGCTTAAGAAGACGAACATATACGACATAAAACAGGCGGACCAACAGCAATGAAACGACAGATCATAGAAAACAGCCTTGCGGAAGCGCGCCGAACTTTTGACGACTTCCTGGCTTTACCGGAAACAGTACCCGCAATGGAAGCCGCAGTCGATCTGATGGCCGAAGCGCTCCGCAGCGGCGGCAAGATAATCTGCTGTGGCAACGGAGGTTCGCTGTGCGACGCCACACACTTTGCAGAGGAACTCAGCGGACGTTTCCGCGGAAACCGCCACCCGCTCCCAGCTATGGCCGTGAACGATCCTGCCTACATGACCTGTGTGGGCAACGATTTCTCATTCGGAGACATCTTCTCGCGCTGGGTAGAGGCTTTCGGCAAACCTGGCGATGTCCTGCTCGCAATAAGTACCAGCGGCAATTCGGCGAACATTGTCGCCGCAGCCGAAGCGGCACGGAAAGCGGAGATGAAAGTTGTCGCACTGACTGCAGAAGGTCCGACAAAACTGGCCCCACTGGCCGACGCGGCGCTCCGCGCCCCGCGCACGCCACATTCCGACCGCATACAGGAGATACATATAAAAATAATACATATAGTGATCGAAGCACTGGAAAAGGAACTCGGATATTGACTGAACCTAACCATACATTAAAAAATAACCTGAGATGAAAAAACTAATTTTACCCTTTGCCGTACTGACGGCATTCGCAATGGCCTTCATGTCGTGCGACAACAAGGAAGAACCTGCCAAGATCGACGTGACCGCAGTAAATGTAACCCCCTCGCCCGCCAGCGTAGTTGTCGGAGCGACCCTCCAACTGACAGCCGAAGTGCTGCCCGAAAACGCCACCGACAAAAAAACGACGTGGGGCAGCCGCGACGAAGGGACCGCGACCGTCGACCAGACCGGTATTGTAACGGGCGTCGCTCCCGGCGAAGCGGACATCTGGGCCAAAGCGGGCGGCATAACCAAGACGGTTACCGTCACAGTAACCGCAGCCCCTATACGTGTGGTATCGGTAACGCTGAATAAAGAGGAACTGCCCCTGTTCGTAGGCAGGACCGAGAAACTGACCTACACTACCGATCCCGCAAACCCGACCGATCCGGCCGCAGTGTGGGCATCGGATAACGAAGCGGCCGCTACCGTTGCCCAGGACGGTACCGTAACGGCGATTGCCGAAGGTACTGCGAACATAACAGTGACAGTCGACGAAAAAACCGCCACCTGCGAAGTAACCGTTTCTATTCCCGCCATCTCGACAATAGAGTTGCCTTATCTGAAAGACATCACGACCACGGTAGCTATGACCGGAGAAGGATTCATGGCCGGCGATAAGGTCACTCTGGCAGACCTGTTCGGCGGAAGCACCGTTACCGCAGACGTGAAAAACGTGACCGTCGACGGAGCCGAATTCGATTTCCCGGCGACGCTGACCAAAGACCGCAGCTACCTGCTATCCGTCATGCGCAACGGCGCCAAACAAGCCGAAACATATCTGCGCTACGACGACGATATGGTGAATTTCCCAGCTCCACTCGGCTACGCGCTGACAGCTTCCAACGAAGTGGTTAACGACGGCTCGATAACTGACATCAACGGCAATGTAGTGCGCGGAGGCTATGTGAAACCCGCCTCAGTATTCCAGTACAACGAAATGAACTGGTCGTTCGACGCATCGGCCGCAGACCTCAAACTGTGTACGTTCACTTCTACCGACGGCGCGCTGCGTCTCAACTTTGTCCACGGCGTCACCGACCTGACCGGACTTAAGAATTTCGACCTTTCGGCAGTCACGGCATTATGGGCAACCGACAGCAGGATAGCGGAACTCGACATGACCATGTTCCCCAACTGCAAGGAACTGCGCGCCTGGGGTGACCCGGGTCTTGGCGACGGCCGTTTTTCCTCGGTAAACTTCGGCGCATATACAGATGAAGCTAACGCCTGTAAACTGGAACACATCCAACTAGAACGCAACCAGATCGCAGGCACGGTAGACCTCCGTAACTGCATCTATCTCGAAGACATTGATATCAGCGACAATCAGGTGGAAGCCGTCAACCTCGGACATGCCTCCGGAATCGCCGCTATCGACCCGCATATGCTGGTAATCAACAAACTGATCGCCAAGAACAACAAACTGAAGGAGATCGATATTTCGAACTGCGGCCGTCTGCGCCAGTTGTTACTCGCAGGCAACAAGATAGAAAGGGCCTGGCTTCTTAACAACGCAATGACTGCTCCTTCCTACAGTCCAAATCCCGACGAGTGGTTCCCTTACATGTATATTTTGAAAAACAAGGAGGACTTCTCTATCGGTTGGGCCACATCAGCCGATGCGGAAGGCCGCGAACGCCATATTCATGTGGAACAGTACTGGTACAGGAACCTGTCGGGTGCGAACAAGGGCGAAAACGGCACGAAAGAAAGTTACAACAGGTGGGTAAACAACAGCCCTGTCGTCCAGGCTTACAACGACGGATTCAAGGTGACGGACTATTACTATTCGACCGAAGATGGCGGAGGTATCCGGGTTAAACACGTTCATGCACCGGGCGGTTCATTATGTCCTGCAGAACAGGATGCTGAGTTATAAAAAATTTAAAACAACTCCGGACAGACGATGAATCCCGTAATACATTTCCGGCGTTACGTCATCGTCCTGGCAAACGTCCTGCTGCCGGCGCTGGGGGCCTTCCCGGCGTCGGCGCAGGCGCGTCTGCAGATGCAGGGCGACAATACCGACATAGCTCGGTGGATCGACTCCCGTTTCGCCAACGGCCAGTTGCCGCCGTTTTCATTCGTGCTCGACGAAACCCCTTCCGCCGAATTCATACGCTCGTGGCGTTGGAGCCGCGGCGGCATGGATACCGGCGAAAAAGGCGTCGTCGCACGGACATTTACATATACAGATCCCCGCAGCGGACTCCAGGCGGTTTGCGAAGTCAAGGGCTATCCTGATTTTCGTGCAGTCGAATGGGTTCTGCATTTCCGCAACACATCGAAACACAATTCGGGCCAACTCACCCGCATCAAGACCGTCGACATGGATATGGCATATCCCATCGCCGGCCCTCTGAAAATACACTATGCCGAGGGGAACAAAATATCGAAGTCCGACTACGCGCCGCGCACGTCCGAACTGAGGACCGGCGCTCCCCTGCATATCCAACCCCACGGAGGCCGCTCTTCGGAGGAGGCTTTTCCGTTTTTCAACCTTGAATCCGAAGGCTCGCGCCAGGGCGTTATGGTCGCCATCGGCTGGACCGGCACATGGTACGCCAACCTCGAAAAAAGTGACCCGCACACGCTTTCGCTCTCTTCGGGCATGCTCAACACCGACCTTTATCTATATCCCGGCGAAGAGATACGCACGCCGTCCATCGCCCTGATGTTCTGGAGCGGCGACCGCATGACGGGACACAACCGCTTCCGCCGGTTCACAATAGAACACAACTCACGCAAGATAGACGGCAAACCGGTGGAATACCCGCTCTGCAGCGGCTTCAACTACCGCGATCCGCAGCCATGCAGCGAATATTCGTGCATCACGGCCGACTGGGCCATTGCAATGATTAACCGCTACATACAGTTTGGACTAAAACCCGACGTCTTCTGGCTCGACGCCGGATGGCATACCGGAGCTTCGGATTACGCACACGGCCGCAACTGGGCAAATACCACCGGCAACTGGACCGTCGACACGACGCGCTTCCCCGAGGGGCTGAAACCGGTCGCCGACGCGGTGTGCCGCGTCGGGTCCAAGTTTATGGTATGGTTCGAACCCGAGCGCGTGGTGAAAGGCACGCAATGGGCCGTGGAACATCCCGAATGGATGCTCGACGCGCCGCAGCCCGCCGGGTCGGAACAGTCGACGTGGCTGCTGTTCGATCTGGGCAACCGCGAGGCTTGCGACTGGCTGTGCAAATACTACGGCGACATGATCGAAGCCAACGGCATCGACTATTACCGCCAGGATTTCAACATGCTTCCCGAGCCTTACTGGGCCTCGAACGACGAACCGGGCCGCCACGGCATGCGTGAGATTCGCCACATAGAGGGGCTTTACCGCTTCTGGGACTACCTTCTGGAGCGTTTTCCGCGCCTGCTGATCGACAACTGCGCGTCGGGCGGCAAGCGCATCGACTGGGAAACCATCGGACGCAGCGCACCCCTTTGGCGCAGCGACTACTACCATCACAACGACCCCGACGGCTACCAGTGCCACACCTACGGGCTGAATTTCTTCCTTCCGGTCCACGGCACGGGCATCCTGCTGCCCGACAAATACTCGTTCCGTTCGAGCCTTTCCTCTACTCTGATCTACAACTGGAAGATCACCGAGCCGGGCGTTTCGTTTGTCGAGATGCAGGAGCGCATCCGCGAATACCGCGACGTGCAGGCCTACTATTACGAAGACTACTACCCTCTTTCGGGTACGGGCGACCTGACCGGAACCGACGTCTGGCTGGCCTACCAGATGCACCGTCCGTCAGACGACACAGGCATAGTAGTAGCTTTCCGCCGCCAAAACGCTCCCGCAGCGGAGTATAAAGTGCAGCTTGGTGGCCTCGCGCCCGGTGCCGAATACACCCTCATGGACTGCGATACAAATATTGAAACGACATGCAGCGGCCGCGAACTGGCCGAAGGACTGATACTCCGCCTCGACCAGCCCCAAAGTTCGCTGCTAATAAAATACCGGAAGAACTAAATGAAAAACCTATATAAACTGCTTTTGGCAGCCCTGCTTCTGACTGCAGCCCTGCCTGCCGGGGCGCAGTCGGTGATGCGCATGAAGGGCACCGACTGCGGCACGTGGAGCGAAAAAGCCTTTGCAAAAGGCAAAATTCCGCCATTTTCGTTCGTCTACGGCGACATTACGTCGGGCGAATTCATCCGGAAATGGAATTACGAGGTCCGCAACCTTACTCCGTCCGAACAGGGCGTCACGAAACGCGCATATATCTACACCGATCCGAAAACCGGTCTTCAGGTGGAGTGCCGCGTGAAAACGTTCGCTGATTTCAACGCCATGGAATGGGTCCTGCATTTCCGCAATACGTCCGGCGCAGATACCCCCACGATCGAACAGGTAAAAGTGGTGGACCTCTCCCCGGAATCGGCCGGAAAAGGCGGTTACCTGCTCCATTACGCCGACGGCAGCCACGCATCGAAAGAAGATTTCCACGCCCGTAGGCGCACGCTTGCGGTTGGTGATAATCACTATATGCATCCCCAGGGAGGGCGTTCCTCGTCGCATGGATTCCCGTTCTTCAACATGCAGATGCCCGGGGGAGGCATTGTCGTGGCTATCGGTTGGACCGGTAACTGGCACACCGAAATAACCCGGACGGGCGAAAACCGCGTCGACATCATGACCGGAATGAAAAATCTAGCCACCTATCTGCGGCCCGGCGAAGAGATACGCACACCCTCAACGGCAATGATCGTGTGGCAGGGCACGGAGCACATGGACGGACAGAACACCCTGAGGCGTTTTTTGCTGGCCCACCATCATCCGAAGATCGATGGCAAACCGGCCGTTTTCCCGATATGTTCGAGCTTCAACTACGGAGATCCTGCGCCCTGCAACGAATACAGCTGCCTGACATCGGACTACGCCGTTGCTCTCGTCAAACGCTACCGGCAGTTCGGGCTTGTTCCCGAAACTTTCTGGCTCGACGCCGGATGGTACTCAAAAGCCGCCGACGGGAAGCACGGTTACAACTGGGCCAACACTGTGGGTAACTGGTCAGTAGACACCGAACGTTTCCCAGATGGGCTTGGCACCATATCTGACGAAGTACATAAAACGGGCTGTAATTTCATGGTGTGGTTCGAGCCGGAACGGGTTATGAAAGACTCTGACTGGGCAATGCGGCACCCCGAATTCATGCTCGACGCAAGCGGACAGGCCGCACAACCGGGCTGGGTGAAACGCGGAAGCGTCGATTCGTTCCTGTTCAATCTGGGCGATCCGGCGGCGCACAAATGGTTCTGCGAGCAGGTTGCCGCTATGATCCGCGACAACCGCATAGATTACTACCGGCAGGATTTCAACATCGACCCAGAAGGTTTCTGGTACTCCAACGACGAACCGGGCCGCACCGGCATATGCGAAATACGTTATATCGAAGGGCTTTACGCCTTTTGGGATTATCTGCGCACGGAGTTTCCCGGACTTCTGATCGACAACTGCGCATCGGGCGGCCGCCGCATAGACCTCGAATCGGCCTCGCGTTCGGCACCTCTGTGGCGAACCGACTACAGTTACGGCGAACCTGTAGGCTACCAGTGCCACACCTACGGCCTGAACATGTGGCTGCCGGTACATGGCACGGGCACCCAAAAATCCGACCCTTTCACATTCCGCTCCAGCCTCGGCGCGACTATTGTTTACAACTGGAAAATAACCAACACAGACTCATCGATACCCGAAATGCAGCAACGTATGGCTGAATTCGCCGCCGTACGCCCATACTTCTACGAGGATTACTACCCTCTTACCGGCTATGGCGACATGACGGGCGACGACATCTGGTTGGCTTATCAATTGCACCGTCCCTCAGATCAGACCGGTTTTCTGGTCGCTTTTCGCCGCGACCTTTCGCCCGATACGCAAAAAACAGTATCTTTACGTGGCCTTGACACTGCTGCCGATTACATTCTCACGAACGTCGAGAACGGCGACCGTGTGGAGGCTACCGGGCGGCAGCTCACTGACGGATTCACCCTGACCATGGGCGATGTCCGCTCGTCGCTGCTCGTCAAATATGAAAAACAATGAGAATCTGTCTAAAAAACATATGAAATATGAAACGTATCTTTCACTATACGACGCTCTGCATGGGCATCTTCTGTTCGGCCGTCTCGTGCTCGGGCAGCAATCCCGGGGAAGGAGACCACGATAAACTCATATCTCTTGCCATAAGCAAAGAAACCCTCGATCTGACAGTTGGGGAGACTTTCGATCTGGCAGTAGAGGGGACTCCTTCGACGGCATCACTCGAAAATCTGAGATGGTCGAGCGAGAATACCGCAACAGCCAAATGTGAAGACGGCGCTGTAACGGCCGTAGCTGCAGGCACTGCAACGATCAAAGCCATATGCGACGGCATAACCGCCGCATGCGAGGTCACCGTAAGACCGGCCCCAATCGCCTTGAAATCAATAACTATCTCGCCTTCGGCAGTAACTGTCCCGAAAAGCGGCACGCAGAACCTTACGGCTGTTCTGTCACCCGAAGGCACGGCTGCTTCGCCAGACGACATCGTCTGGGATAGTTCCAACAAGGCAGCGGCCACAGTCGACCAGAACGGCTGCATTACGGCTGTCTCTGACGGACTCACGACCGTCACCGCAACTATCGGCACGGTCACGGGTTCCTGCAACGTCGAGGTCTACACGAAAACCGCAAGCCGCACATTCACATTCTTCCAGCTCAATCTATGGGAAGGACTGGCCAATGTTGCCGGCGGCACTCAATCGCTGATAGACCAACTTGTGGCGCTTAAACCCGACGCGGCCTCGTTCTGCGAATTCCCTTCGACCGGCAGTGCCGAGAACATTCTGTCGGCAGCCGCAACAGCCCTGTACGAGCAAACCGGTATCCCATACTACTATAACTACCTGGGAGGCAGCGGAACACGCGGGCTGCTGACGCGACATCCGATCATCTCCACCGGCATGGTAAACAACAGCGGATGGTTCTACTGCACTGTGATAGACTTCTACGGGCAGGAAATTGCACTATATGCATCGCATTCATACTATTCGTACTATGCCTGCTACCTGCCGCGCGGATACGGCGACGGCGAGCAACCATATGGTTGGAGCAAAATATCTACCGGACCGATAACCGATGTGGAATTCATCCTCCAGCGGGAAGAATTGTCGGGCCGCACCCGGATAGCGGACGACTTCACGGCCGACGCCAAAATCCAGGGTGAGGCGGGACGCTTGTGCATATTCGGCGGCGACCTCAACCAACCCTCGCACCTCGACTGGACAGATGCCGCCAAGAATATGTTCGAACACAACGGGTGCGTAGTGGCATGGCCCGTCTCGACGAAATGCTATGCGAACGGCATACGCGATGCCTACCGCGAAATATACCCAGACCCTGTGGCGCACCCGGGAGTGACATGGCCCGTCTCGAATAAAGACGCTTCAAAAGCGACGCCCTGGACCGCCGACGCCGACGAACGCGACCGTATAGACTATGTATATTACCGCGTCGATACGAACATAGAGGTTCAAAAAGCGCAGATGGCAGGCCCATCGACCATGATGGCAAAAGGGGTGGCGGTGGAAGATACTTTCGTGAACAAGGCCGAAGAACTGATACTGCCGGCCAACGGCAAGTGGCCCAGCGACCACCGCGGACTGTTCGTCACATTCAGCGTAAAATTCCGGTAGAACCCCTGACAGGCAAATGAAAAGATTCTTCATATTCTTCCTGCCCGGCCTGCTGTTCGCCTGCTCGAACAAGGAGCCGGTACCCGATCCGCCTCTCCCAGGCGCCGTCACTACCTACGGCCATAAATCGCTCGTCGCAGTAGATCCGGATGGGAAAGAGATAGCCTTCGGGTACGACGCTCCGCGAGATAGAAAGGTGGGGATATTCTACTTTATATGGCAAGGCGCCCACGGATACGATAAATCGGATTATTACGGCGGAGACATCCTGCCGCCGACTGCCACAGATACCCGTTCGCCATTCGACATCAGCGAAATGGAGGTCGGACACAGCGATCCGCAGACCATACCTTTCGGCGACAAAAGCGTAATGCACCACTGGGGCAAACCATATCTCGGCTACTACGTGGGCAACGACGCATGGGTGATACGCAAACACGCCCAAATGCTGTCGGAGGCCGGAGTGGATGTGATCTTCATCGACCTGACCAACGGATTCAGTTACCTCCCGGTCCTCGATGTACTGTGCGGCGTTTATCGCGGAATGTGGCGTGAAGGTAACCCTGTGCCGAAAATTTCATTCGTGCTGAACGCCTCCGCGGCCAAGGTGTTCAACGAATTGCAGCCGCTCTACAGCAACACCGACAACGAGCGGCTGTGGTACGAGATGAACGGCAAGCCGCTGATACTGGCGCCCCTGAGCGTGAAAGACGAGGCGAATACGAGCCGGTTCACCTTACGCCACGCATGGTTCGACACCCAGTACAACTGGGGTGGCGCCTGGTGGGGAGACGGAGTAGATAAATGGTCATGGGGAGATTTCTCACCGCAGCGCAGCGTCCATGAGGAGATGTCCGTCATGGCGGCCAGCCATGCCAATTTCAATATAGGGCGAAGCTACTCCGGCAACTCTCCTGCAGAGAAAGGAGGAAGCCAGCCGGCAAACACCACGGCCGGACAGCGCGCCGCGGGAACCTATTTCAAACAGCAGTTCCAGCGTGCCATCGACTGCGATCCGGACTTCATATTCATAACGGCATGGAACGAATGGGTCGCGCAGAGGCAGGTCAACGGGGACGGAACGTCCTATCCATGGTTCCTGGGCAAGCGCATATACAACGGAGACTCTTTCTTCGTGGATTGCTATAACCACGAATACAGCCGCGATATCGAACCGTGCACCGACGATTTCCGCGACACGTACTATTACTACATGGCCGATTATATCCGCCGGTACAAGGGGGCCGAAGCTGTCAAACCGGTCGACAAGATCCACAAGATCGACATCGACGGCAAATTCGCCGAATGGGACCTGCTCTCCACCCGCTACAGGGATTACACCGGCGACACCGAGGAGCGCGACCATTTCGGATACGGTTACAAGAACATCAGCCTGAAGAACGCCACCGGGCGCAACGATTTCCGTTACGCCAAAGTAGCCACCGACTGCAAATCCATATTCTTTTACGCCGAAACCGTCGACGAGATCACACCTCACAGCGATCCCAATTGGATGAGGCTGTTCATCTCTGTCAAAGGCGGTACCGGACCGTCGTGGGAGGGTTTCCAGTGGGTCGTGAACAACAGCGTCACGAGCAGCAGCAAGACTACCATCCAGAAATCGAAAGGCGGCTGGAACTGGGAAACCGCCGCGGCAGTCGAATACGCCGTATCGGGCAACAAAATTGAGATCGCCATTCCTCTTTCGGCACTGGGCATAACCGACGCACGCAACTTCACAGTCGATTTCAAATGGGTGGACAACAGCGTGGCCGGCGGCGATATCTGCGAATGCATGAGTGACGGCGACTCCGCTCCCGGAGGCCGTTTCCGCTACCGTTATATTTTCGAATATTGACAAACTAACATAATACTTACCTGAAATGACTGACAAACAACAAAAAACCTCGATCGCAACGCTGCTGCCCGTATTGTTCGGGTTCTTCGTGATGGGCTTCGTTGATATCGTCGGCGTGGGAACGAGCTACGCCAAGGCCGACTTCGGCCTCACGGAAACGGTAGCCGGACTGATCCCTCTGATGATTTTTATCTGGTTCCTGCTGTTGGGCATCCCCACTGCCCTGCTGATGAACCGCATAGGGCGTAAGAACACTGTCCAGATAAGCAATCTGGTTACCATAGTGGGCATGCTGATCCCCCTGCTGTCGTATAATTTCATTTCATGCCTTGCAGCCTTCGCACTGCTCGGTATCGGGAACGCCATGCTACAGGTTTCGCTGAACCCCCTGCTTACCAATGTCGTGAAAGGCGGTTCGCTGACATCGTCGCTCACGGCGGGCCAGGTCATCAAGGCCGTTTCGTCGTTTTGCGGCCCGTTCATCGCCGCATTCGCCGCAAAAAGCCTCGGCAGCTGGCAATACATTTTCCCTATCTATGCCGGAATAACCCTGCTGTCGGCCCTATGGCTGATGACTTCCAAAATCAAGGAGGAAAAACCCGAATCGGCCGCCACGCTGGGACAAAGCTTTGGATTGCTCAGGGACCGCACCATACTGTTCTGTTTCCTGGCTATCGTATTCGTGGTGGGCACCGACGTGGGATTCAACACCGTAACTCCGAAGATTCTGATAGAAAGAGCAGGCATGCCCGTCGAAGACGCGGGTCTGGGATCCAGCGTCTATTTCCTCTGCCGCACGATAGGCGCGTTCATCGGAGCGTTCCTTCTTGCACGTATCTCCGACATGAAGTACTATAAGATACACGTGTTCGTACTGCTCGCCGCGACAGCAATGCTTTTCTTCGTACAGGAAACCATACCTGTTCTTGCTGCAGTAGGGATAGCCGGATACGGCATTTCCAGCCTGTTCGCAGTGATATTCTCACAGGCGATCAAAGCGCATCCCGAACATGCCAACAATATTTCGGGGCTTATGATAACCGGCATCTGCGGCGGCGGTGTCGTCGCCCCTTTGATGGGTGTCGCCAGCGATGCGGCAGGCTCTCAGACAGGCTCGCTGATTGTGATAACGGCGGCGGTGCTTTACCTGCTCTTCTTCGCCTTCGCGGTAAAACCTGCGAAGTAGACAAAGGTATTGTTTTAAGAACGGCGGCACCCGAAGATGCCGCCGTTCGTGCAGGTGATGGAGAACCGGCTTACCCGTTAAACCCGATGTTGACGTAATACCCCCCGGCATATACTTTTTATATCGGGCACTTCACCGCCGCCTGTTGCTTGTTTGTCTCTTCCACGATCTGCCGATCATTCCGACAAATTCCTAACCATCCACGCGGTATTTGCAGGCATAGGCAGCGAACTCCCCAGTGTGTTTGCCATGAACACGTTGTTCCACCCCTTTTCGAGCGACGCGCCGACTAGTTCGCACGCCTCTGTGATATATAAGTAGACTATAAGACCGTCGTCGTTGCCTTCATATACCGCCTGCCCCGTCGGCTCGCCGTCACTGAAGCCGTAGATGACACCCATAAACACTTTTACACCCTTCGTATCGGCAACCTTGAGCACGCTTTCGTCCGGTTCGTCGGGCAGGCGCAGCGTGCAGCCTCCGGCGGCGCTGTACGGAGCGCGGCAAACCGTCATTCCCGGTTCTCCCGGCCAGCAGACGACGAGTTCGTCGGTGCCTGTCTCGATGCCCGGCAGGGCCGGGACTTTTATGGTAAGCGGATCGTCTTCTTCGTCTTTCTCTCCTTTGACGCTCCAGTCCAGGCCGGAAGCCGGCACAGGCTCTGCGCCATCGTTGTCATAATGTCCCAGCATCCTGTTCCATCCCTTGACCAACGAAATGCCCATTAATTCACAGGCTAAATTGGAATACAAATAACTTACATACCCGTCATCATTGCCATAGACAATCCATTGT
>JAVBRB010000035.1:0-41196 GCA_031548515.1 Rikenellaceae bacterium
AGCCGAGATCGACAAAATGGCCCTGCCGCCGTGCCACGCGCTGTTCCAGTTCTACGTAGCGGACGGGCGCCTTTCGTGCCAACTCTACCAGCGCAGCGCCGACGTTTTCCTGGGCGTGCCGTTCAATATCGCCTCCTACGCCCTGCTGACCATGATGGTCGCGCAGGTGACGGGACTTGAGCCGGGTGATTTCGTCCATACCACGGGCGATACCCACCTTTACCTGAACCACATGGAACAGGTAGACCTGCAGTTGTCGCGCACTCCGCGTCCGCTGCCGATGATGAAGATAAATCCTGCGGTGAAGTCCATTTTCGACTTCCGGTACGAGGATTTCACGCTCGAAAGTTACGACCCGTATCCTGGAATCAAGGCTCCGATAGCGGTATGATTTTAATAATAGGATCATGAATCCTTTTCCGATTCATGGTTCATGATTCATGATTCATGATTAGTGTAATTGCAGCGGTTGCGGACGATAATGTGATAGGAGGGGATAACGCCCTGCTGTGGCATATTTCCGAGGACCTCAAAATGTTCAAAAGGGTCACTTCGGGACATCCCGTCGTGATGGGCCGCAAGACTTTCGAATCGCTCGGCAGGCCGCTTCCCAACCGTGTCAATGCCGTCATTACGCGCAATCCTGATTTCAGGACAGACGGCGTCAAGGTTGCCGGCTCCTTGGAAGAAGCCATTGCCATGTTCCCGCAGGAAGAAGAAATTTTCGTGATAGGCGGCGGTGAGATATACCGGCAGTCGATGCCGCTGGCCGACAGGTTCTACCTTACGCGCGTACATGCGAAATATGAAGGAGACACCCGTTTTCCCGACTGGGACCCCGCCGGCTGGACCCTCGTTTCATCCGAACGCCACGACCGCGGCGAAAATTTTCCGCATCCTTTTGAATTCCTCGTCTACTCCCGTAAATAAGTATTTGTACCACCCATCTTCGGGTAGAACAGCCGCTGTATTTCTCATGGCGGCCGTATAACTTTGCAGATGCAAAGTTGTGTGAACATGGGAAAATATTTCGATATGCTGATGGAGGATGTGCGCCTGAAAGAGGGCCTGAAGGCGTGCATGAACTGCGGCGTCTGCACTGGTGTCTGCCCGTCGGCCGAATTCTATAATTACGATCCCCGCCAGATAGTCAACACCATCCAGGGCCGTGACGACGCCGAGATCGAAAAACTTCTCAGGAGCGACACGCTGTGGTATTGCGGCGAGTGCATGTCGTGCCGTCCGAGGTGCCCGCGCGGAAACACTCCCGGCTACATCATCCAGGCCATGAGGACGCTGTCCCAGAAACTGGGCTTTTTCGTGGACTCGGAAAAAGGCCGCCAGCAGTTGGCCATCAAGCGCGTCATCGGGCAGCATATCCTCGACAAGGGTTATTGCATCACCCCTCGGTTGGTTGCTCCGTCGCTGCATCCGGAGCAGGGACCTGTATGGGAGTGGGCCACCACCAACGACACCGATTTCTACACCCGATTTTCACCCAACTACATGGGTGACGGTCCGGGTGTGCTGCGCAAGATAGACGAGGACGCCATAGCCGAGATCAACCGTATCTTCGAGGTGAGCGGAGGCAAGGCATTCTTTGAAAAGATCGAAGAGGCGAGCGACCGCAAGGCCCGCGAAATGGGCTACGACGGCGCTACCGACGAATACATGATGCAGACATACACGTATAATTCAAATACTCATCAATAGGAAATACCTTTGATAAAAGTAAGCCCTCCCATGCGATCAGGGGCGGGTTTAACAGAGTTTTCCTCCTTCGCGCCTTGGCCGTTCGAGTAAACTCGACGGCGCTCGGCTTGGCGTTGGTTGAGAGGGGTGATCGAACTCACCCGGGCGTGCAAAGCCCGTTTGATTGAGTTCGGGATATACAAAACACAGGATAGAGAATTTAATAAGGGATGCAATATCCCGAACTCAATTCAAAATGAAAAGGAGCAGTTGGAGGGAATACGAAAAGGAGATAGCGGACGACCACTATTATTACGCGCGGAGCTGCATCAGGCAGAACTTCTTTCCGGGCAGCGAAACCACTTTCCTGCGCATAATGCGTGACCTTGGCAAGGATATCTACGACGATCCGCGCCACACCTCCTGCACGGGCATCGGCTACCATACCGACATCGTGCCGCTCGACACCACGATGGCCGTCGTCGCGCGTCAGTTCTCGCTGATGACGGAGGCCGGCTATGAAAATATGGCCATTTCGTGCATCACGTCGTTCGGGCTTTACACCGAGATACTCGAAACGTGGCACGAATTCCCCGAGACCGAGGCGCGCGCGCGCGAAAACCTCTTCAAGGCTACCGGGCGCGAGTTTAAAAAGCCTAAGAACCTGGCGCATACGTCCGACCTGGTTTTCCATAACCGCGAAGAGATCGCCCGCCGAGCCAAATACAAACTGGTTAACGCCGAAACCGGAGAGCCGCTCAAGGTGGTCGAGCACATAGGTTGCCACTACGCCAAGATATTCCCAAAGTCGGGTATCGGCGGGTCGGAATTCCCTTACGTGCTGGCCGGGATGATCGAGGCGTGGGACGGCCGTGTGGTGGATTATCCCGAACGCAGGCATTGCTGCGGTTTCGGCTTCCGTAACTATGTGGTTCAGGCCAACCGCGGCTTCTCGATAGCCAATTCGCGCAAGAAGCTCGAGTCGATGGCACCCTACAGACCAGATTTCATGGTGGGCAACTGTCCCGGCTGCGCCATGTTCCTCGACAAATGGCAGTACACGATCGCCGAGATGGAGGACGTTACCTACGGCGTCGACGGCCGCGGCATTCCCGTGCTGACCTACGAGGAGATGGCGGGGCTGGTGCTGGGTTACGATCCGTGGGATATGGGGATGCAGATGCACCAGGTGGACGTCGAGCAGCTGCTGGTGAAGATGGGCGTCCGGTACGATTCCGAGGCGAAGTTCCTCGGCCGAAGCGGGAAATACATAGGCGCGCCGCGAGAAGCTACCGTAAACAGTTTCTCGGGAGATCGGATTTATAGAATCAAAGCATAAAAAAGAGTGCCAAAAAGGCAACTTTTGCGTTGGACCTCGTCGCTCGGATGCTCATTTACGTTCAGTAAACTCCGCTCCTCGCTTCTCGTCCGCCTTAAATTTACACTTTTTGGACAGCCTTTTTGAAAATGAAAATATAGAAATGATATAATGGATCCAAAAGTTATAGTCATAGGCGGAGGCCCTGCCGGGATGCAGGCGGCCCTGTCGCTCAAATCGGCCGGTATCGAACCGGTCATAATCGAAAGGTCGGGCGCGCTTGGCGGTAAACTCCGCGAATGGCACCATCTTTTCCCTACCTCGACTCCGGCCCGGGAGGTGCTCGGAAAATTCGAAAGCGACCTGCAGGCTGCCGGAATAGAACCGGTATTCCATACGGAAGTGGAAGGCATTTCGGATACCGGCATAGTCTTTCAGGATGGCAAAGAAATGGAGGCCGATGCGGTGATAGTGGCTTCCGGGTTCGACGTCTTCGACGCCCGCCTCAAGGAGGAGTACGGCTACAAAATCTACGACAACGTCTATACGACCGTCGATATCGAACGGATGCTGAACGAGGGCCGCGTGGCGCTGCACGACGGGTCGACCCCCCGCCGCATAGCTTTCCTGCATTGCGTGGGGTCGCGCGACGAGAAGGTCAACCAGAAACACTGCTCTAAAGTATGCTGCATCACAGGCGTGAAGCAGGCGATGGAGCTGAAAACGATCTTTCCGGAGGCCGACATCTACAATTTCTATATGGATATCCGCATGTTCGGCCCCGGTTACGAGGAGCTGTACCAGCAGGCCCAACAGGATTACAATATCAACTTCATCCGCGGGCGAGTCTCCGAGGCCAGCCCAACAATCGACGGGCAGATACAGATAAAGGCCGAGGACACTCTCGTAGGCCGGCCGATGAAAATGACTGTCGATATGCTGGTGCTGATAGTCGGCATGAAATCCGGAGCAAGCAACGAAAATTTCGCCAGGGCCGATGGGGTGGACCTCGCGTCGAGCGGTTTCATATCTACTGCCGACCCGTTCATAGGGAATGTTTCGTCGGGTCGCCCGAACCTCTTCTATGCGGGTACGGTGACCGCCCCTAAAACCATAGGAGAGAGTATCAACGAAGGTGCGATTGCCGCAGAAAGGGCTGTCGAATATATTAAAAGCATGGCATGAGCATAAATTGGGGATACGGAATAAACCAGCCGCGTGCGATCGACCTGGATCGCAACGACCTGCTTCCGGCCAAAGAAATACAGAACGAGATGCCCGAACTGGGAGCATGCATCGCATGCGGGGGGTGTACGGCCACATGTACGGCAGGCAACCTCACGCCGTTCAATTTCCGCAAAGTACACACGCTTGTCCGGCGCGGCGAATACGCGACCGCCTACGCCGAGATGAACAAGTGCATGCTGTGCGGAAAGTGCCGTCTTGTGTGCCCGAGGGGGATAAACACGCGAGGGGTAGTGCGCCTTATCAAACGAAAATTAGGAGACTATTAAATGGCGGGATTGACTTTTTATCACGGTTTTGTAATCCCGTTTGTAGTTGGAACGTCGGTACTTTTCGCCGTCATCCTGTACAAATACGTTCGTTGGTTCGTCCGCCTGCCCGATTACGACGGACGGAAGGTGTGGCACAATCTGCTTTCCGTCGGAACCGTCAAGGGCCTCTGGGAAGTTTTCATGGAGTGCCTGCTTCACCGCCGCGTCTGGAAAGTGAACCGCCGGCTCGGCTATATGCACACCAGTTTTGCGCTCGGTTGGTTCCTGTTGATAGCGGTCGGGTGGATAGAAACAATAGCTTATCTCGGCTGGCGGTACGTGCCGCTGCAGGGGCATATTTTCTTCAAATACTTCACGACCTCGCTCGACCACGGGCCTGTATGGGGCATAAATTTCGAGGCCGTGATGGACCTGCTGCTGCTGTACGTGCTTTCGGGATTGGCCCTTGCGGTGTATAAAAGGATTCGTTCGCGCGCGCTCGGCCTGAAAAAGACCACGAAACTTCAACCCGGCGATAAGATCGCCCTCACATCGCTGTGGTTTATATTCCCGATGCGCCTTCTGGCCGAAAGTTTCACGAGCGGGATACACCATTCCGGCGGTTTTTTGACAGGTTCGCTCGGCACAGCACTCGCCTCGGTCATTCCGTCTGCCGCCATGCCGCACCTGGAACTCGCCGCGTGGTGGATGTACTCGATTTCTCTGGGGGTATTCTTCGTTTCGATGCCTTTCTCGCGCTATATGCACATTTTCACCGAGGTGCCGCTTATCTTCATGCGCCGCTGGGGCATCCACAGCGAGGAACGCGGGAAAAGTTTCGACCACTTCCAACTGGAGGCGTGTTCGCGGTGCGGAATCTGCATCGACCCGTGCCAACTACAGAGGGATGCCGGTTTCGATAAGGTGCAGTCAGTTTATTTCATCCGCGACCGCCGCTACAACCGCCTCGGGCGCGACGTGGCGGATAACTGCCTGATGTGCGGGCGCTGCGAAGATCGCTGTCCGGTGGGCTTGGAACTCAATACGCTGAGGCTAAACAGCCGCACTGCAATGCACAATACCCCGTCGGACGGGCGCTATAACTATGTAAAGGGTCTGGACCTGTCGCAGGGAGAGGGGCGGGTGGGATATTTCGCCGGATGCATGACGCTGCTCTCGCCACGGATACTGAAAGCAATGGAGAGTATCTTCACGGCCGCGGGCGAGGATGTCTGGTGGGCCGACCGTAACGGAGGGGTTTGCTGCGGTCGACCGCTGAAACTTTCCGGAGACATCGATGCCGCGAGGGATATGATAGCATATAACCTCAACCTGTTCCGCAACCACCGAATCACCACGCTCGTCACCTCGTGCCCCATCTGCCTGAAAGTCTTTAAAGATGATTACATGCTCGACGATATCGAAGTTCTGCACCACTCGGAATATATCAAACGGCTGATCGAAGGAGGCCGCATTTCGGTGGGAAAAGGTACGGAAACGCTTACTTACCACGATCCGTGCGAACTGGGGCGCGGCGGTGGGATCTACGACGAACCGCGTGAAGTGCTGGCTGCGGTAGGAGTGCTTGTCGAACCTGAAGAAACGCGTGAAAACGCCCTGTGTTGCGGCAGCAGCCTTGCCGACACGGTCATAAACAACATGGGGCAGGCCCATATCGCCCGTGCGGTGGGGGTACAGTTGAATGCCACTGGAGCGTCGACGGTCGTCACGGCATGCCCGCTGTGCAAAAAGGCTATTGCGAGGGGAACCTCTAAGCCTGTGCTAGACCTGGCCGAGATAGTGGAAAGGAATCTTGTGCGCAAGGCCAGATGAAACAACTTCCGAAGACGAATGCGGCCCGCCTGCTCGACAAGGCGGGGATAAAATACGACCTCAATCCTTATGAAGTGGATGAGGAGGACCTTTCCGCAGTCCATGTTGCGGAACAGCTCAGGGTGGATCCGGGAATGCTATTCAAGACGCTGGTCCTTCGCGGCGACCGCACGGGGATATTCGTCTGCGTGGTCCCGGGCGATGCCGAAGTCGACCTGAAAAAGGCTGCCGGAGTGTCCAATAACAAGAATTCCGACCTGATTCCGATGAAGGAGCTTCTGCCGACGGTGGGCTATATCCGCGGGGCTTGTTCGCCTATAGGGATGAAAAAGCGTTTCCCCACCTATATAGATTCTTCCGCGTCGGACAGGCCGGCCATTTACATAAGCGCCGGAGTCAGGGGCATGCAGATAAGACTGGATCCGGCAGACCTGGCCGCGTATACGGATGCGGTTTTTTCCAATCTGGTCAGCGGGGGTTGATCCGGCCTCTGTTCTTATAGGAACGTGAGTCCGGCTAATTCGTCGGACTCACGTTATTCAGCGCCGCCGCTCTTTTTGCTAACCGATGCAGACAGCACCACATTTTCCCCTTCACGCAATCCCGATCTGACTATGGTGTTGACGCCGTCGTTGATATCCGTCCCGATAGTGCGCGGCTCTGCGCCGCCGCCGGTTTTCACCCATACAGTGTGAAGGTTTCCCGTATCCTGTGCCGTTTCAGGAATCGATGTATGCAGGCGCCGTGCGATATCGGGCGTCATTTTGAAATCCAGCGCTTCGAGCGGAACCATGAGTCCGCTTTTGGACTCTACCATGATGGAGATGCCGGCCGTCATGCCCGGCAGCAGTTTCCCATCGGGATTCGGGAATTCGACTATTACCATATATCTCACTATGTCTCCCATAGCCGCAGGTTGCAGCCTGATCTGGCTCACCGTGCCTTCGAAAGTCTCGCCGGAATAGGCATCGACGGTGAATGCGGCTTTTTGGCCCACTTTGATGCGGCCTATGTCGGCTTCATCTACGGCGGCCTCTATCTGCATCCTGGACAGGTCTTCAGCTATGGTAAACAGGGTGGGGGTGCTGAACGAGGCCGCCACTGTCTGCCCTTCATTGACAGCCCTTTCGAGCACGATACCGTTTATCGGCGAGTAGATATACGCATATTTCAGATTCACCCGTGCCTGGCTTGTGTTTGCCTTTGCATTTGCCAGAGCCGTTTCAGCCTGCGCGAGAAGTTTGACGGCTTCCTCGTAGCTGACGTCAGTGGCGGCTTTGTTGTCGTGAAGATGCTTTACGCGGTTGAAATTCTGCAGGGCATACACCAGGTCAGCCTGCGCGCTTGTCTGCGAAGCTAGCGCCTGCGTGAGCTTTTCCTGTAGCGTCGACTTGTCGAGTTCCGCGAGCAGTTGCCCGGCGGTCACGCGCGAATTGTAGTCCACGTATATCCTCTCGATCACACCTGAAACCTGCGTGCCGATTTCCACTTTCGAGACCGGCTGGAGATAGCCGGTCGCCATCGCCGTTATTACTACTGTCCCGGGGCGGATCGCGGCGGTATTGAACACGACCTCCTTTTTGCTGAGGGAGAACAGCAGCACTGATGCGATTGTCGCAGCCATTGCAGCTGCGCCCGCGAGTATCCTCCTTTTAGTTCCTCTTTTCATGATGGCATTTGTCTTTTTACATTTTAACCGGCACCCCCATATACACGTCCAGTACCTTGCGCTGGAGTATGAATGTGTATTTGTATTGTATATAGTCTTTTACGGCATCGATATAGTCGTCCTGCTGCTGCAGAAGCTCGACGGTTGTTATCGCGCCCGCCCTGAACATCGCCGTGTAAGCGTCGAACGACCGTTTGTATGCCTGTTGTTTCATATCTGAAGCGCGGAATGACCCTGCCGACGACATCACGTTGCCGTATTCGTTCATGAGCGTCTGCTCTGTGTCTTTGACTGACTGCTTGCGTTCGAACTCCGCCTGTTGGAGAGCTATCCTGCTTTGCGCTACGCTGGTTTTCGTGCGGTTGCGATTGAAGACCGGTATGCTCAGCGACACCCCTCCGGAAGGACCGAAACTGCCGCCGAGTTGCCGGCCGTAACTGCTGAAATCCCGTGTGTGTCCGGTGCCCGCTCCGGCGTTCAACGAAAGGGTGGGGTAATAAGCCGATTTCGACAGTTTCAGCCCGGTTTCGGCTATGATCACGTCGTATTCGCTTATACGTATATCCGGCATCGCTTCCATGCCCCGTTCGACTACCTCCTGCCGCGTGGGCATGTCGAGCATCTGTTCCAGCGAAGTATCGTCCGGATATATGAGTTTCAGCGGAAGCCAAAGGTCCATCGACATCAGGTTTTTCAGCGCGATCAGGCTGTTCTCCAACGTGATCCGCGTCGCGTTGGCATCGTTCATATCGTTCACATACTGGGATTCGAGCAGGAACAGGTCGCTTGGAAGTATCTGGCCCGCCTCCAGTTTCACCTTGCCCTCGGCGAACTGTTCACGGCTCGTTTCGAGAACGGACTGTTGATATTTCAGCAGTTCCTCATTGCCTATGGCGGTCAGGAACGCCTGCAAGATGTCTATTGTCAGGTTATTGTCGTACTGCCGGGTCCGGAGTCTGGTTTGTTCGAGCTGATTCTCGTTCATCTTGACCGTGTTGTTGATCTGCCCTCCTTGCCAGAGTGTTATGTTGCTAGACAGGTCGTAATTGCCGTTCCAGCTGTTGCCGCTGTCGTTGGAATACGAATAGTTTTCACCTGCGCTTACCGTCAGGTCGGGTAGACGCCCGCCTTTCGCCGCCTTCACTGCCAATGCCTGCGAATCTTCGTTGAGAACGGCCGCTTTTCTTGAAAAATTGTCGCTGAGAGCATAGCGCAGGCACTGTTCGAGCGTCAGCCGCATGGTATCCTGCTGTGCATTTACGGCGAGAGTCACAAACAGGAAGGCCGCTGTAAGTAGTGTTGTCCTTTTTTTCATTTTCTTCGTCGTCGGTTCCGAAATATCCCGGTAAGCAAATATCAGACCTTACATGTTAGAATTCAGGATAAAAAGAACAAACGGCCGGAAATCAATGATGGAACGGCGAAGCCGGACATCCTGCAGACGGAAAAGATCGCCGGATCCGATATCCGGCGATTTCATCTCAAACATTGGATATTCCTTATGAACTTTTCCTGTAGCTCATCACGGCCCATGCGTTGGCGGCCACGGCGAAACCTGCCAGCGCAAGGTAATTGACCCACAGATCAGCAACGGTGCTAGCCTTGAAGAAGACGCTCCGCATGATCGTGATGAAATAGCGCAGCGGATTAAAGATAGTGATCTTTTGCGCCCACGCCGGCATGCTGCTGACGGGGGTGAACAGGCCGCTCATCAGTATGAAAATGATCATGAAGAAGAACGCCACGAACATAGCCTGCTGCACGGTGCCCGAATAGTTGGAAACCACTATCCCGAAACCGGAAAAGGCGGCCACGTATATCAGGAACCCCAGGAACACCGCCCCGAGGTTTCCTGCGGGAACTATGCCGTAGACCAGCCAGGCGATCAACAAGCCCAGGCAAAACACCACGACGCCCATGATCCAGTAGGGTATAAGTTTGGCGACGATGAAGACGGTCTTCGGAATGGGCGTGACGTTGATCTGTTCTATCGTGCCGGCCTCTTTTTCCAAAACTATGTTCAGAGCGGGAAAGAAACCGCAGATGAGCGTGACCAGCAATACCAGGAATGCCGGGACCATGTATTTTTTATAGTTCATTTCGGGATTGTAGAGAATGTCGGGCAGCACGTCGAGCCTGACTGTGTTGGCAGTTACCGTCACGCCGCGTCCCGCTTCGGCAGTCAGCTCCTCGGCAAATTCAGCAGTTATCCTCGCCATGTATCCGCTTCCGAGAGCGCCTTTGGTGCCGTTCACTGTGTTGGCCGAGATGAGTACACCGGCGAATCCGCTCCTTATGAGGTCTCGCTCGAAATGTTGAGGTATCTCCAGTATAATGTCGGCGTCGCCGTATTCTATGCTTTCCATCGCCTCGTCGTAAGAACCGGCATATCCCGCGAGGTTGAAATAATCCGACGCGGTCGCTTTTCGAACCAGTCTGCCGGAGAGCGGCGAACGGTCGCCGTCGACCACCACGAGGTTGACATTCTTTGTATTGAGGTCGGCGGCCCATGGCATTATCAGAAGCATCATGACAGGCATGAAAACCACCAGTTTCGGCAGGAACGCGTTGCGGAAGAATTGCTTGAATTCTTTTTCCAGTAAGTATTTCAGCATGGCTATTCCAGTCGGTTTTTAAAGAGTTTGAGGCTGGTGGTTATCAGCACCGTGCCCATCAGGGCAAGTATTCCGAGTTCCTTGAGCGCGTACACGATCGGCAGCCCTTCGATCATCAGCTTCTTGATGCCCGAAACGTACCAGCGCGCCGGAACTATATGGGATAACGCCTGCAGTATCCAGGGCATATTTTCGATCGGGAAGATCATCCCAGACAGTATCATCACGGGTATCATAAGCACCATGGCCGAGGCAAGCATGGCGGCGACCTGTGTCTTCACCAGAGACGAGATCATGATGCCGAGTGCCAGCGCGACGAAGATGTAGATCAGAGACAGCACCCCTATCCAAACGATGCTCCCCGCTATCGGCACGCCCAGCACGAATACCGCCAGCAGCATGATGGTGATCACGTTGACGGCGGAGATACAGAGGTACGGCACCACTTTGGCCAGTATGATGCTCATGGGAGCCATGGGGGAAACGAGCAGTACCTCCATCGTGCCGCGTTCTTTTTCGCGCACTATCGAAATCGAGGTCATCATGGCGCATATAAGTATTAATATCAATCCCATAACGCCGGGAACGAAGTTGTAGGCGCTTTTCATCTGCGGATTGTAGAGCAGCTTCACGCCGGGCTTGATGACATAGGTACCCGAACCTGCGGCGCCAAGTTCCGCCTGGTATGCCGACAATATGTTGGTCGCATAGGAATATATTGTGGCGGCGGTGTTGGGTTCGCTGCCGTCGATTATGAGCTGTACCGAGGCTTCGCCAGTGTGCATCAGGCCGTTCTGGAAATCCGGCCCGAACACCAGCACTATGTCTGCCCTGTTCTCCCTGAAGAGTAGGTCTACGTCGCGCGGATCGGTCACGGCGCCGACCATGTCGAAATAACTGTTGGCGGCGAAACGCTCGGTCACCCGGCGCGTCAGTTCGTCGTTGGACGGGGCGTAGACCGCCATCCGCACGTTGTTGACCTCGGTCGTTATGGCGAATCCGAACAGTATGATCAGCACGACGGGCATGGCCAGCAGGATCATCATCGTCCTGCGGTCGCGGAATATGTGGTAGAATTCCTTTTTTACGAATGACAAGAATTGTTTCATAACGTGGGACTCGAATAAGAATCCATATTATCTTGTTGCATTTTTATTTTATTAATGCGTGACTCTTATTCGAATCCCGCGTTATGCGGCTTTTTCAAAGCCGTGATATTACGACTACCCATCCCAAACCCTCCCCTCGAGGGGAGGACTTTGTCGCAGCCTTTAAAGGCTGCTCCGTTTTTAACGCCTCTATTCCCCCGTTCGTTGCGCCCTGCGGGCGAGTATTGTGAACACCTCGTCCATGTTCGCGGCCGAGTATCGCTTCTTCAGTTCGCGCGGCGAGTCGAGCGCGTCGATGCGTCCGTCGACCATGATCGAAACGCGGTCGCAGTATTCGGCCTCGTCCATATAGTGCGTTGTGACGAAAACTGTGATGCCGTCGTCGGCTGCTGCATAGATCAACTCCCAGAACTTGCGCCGCGTGGCGGGGTCCACTCCGCCAGTCGGCTCGTCGAGGAAGACGATCTTTGGCCGGTGGAAAATGGCTATCGAGAACGACAGCTTCTGTTTCCACCCCAGCGGCAGCGACTTCACTAGCGTATTGCGTTTGGCCTCGAAGTCGAGCGTTTCGAGCATCAGGCGGGTACCTTCGGCGATCTGCCGGTCTGTCATGCCGTAGATCCCGCCGAAGAGCCGGATGTTTTCCCACACCTTGAGGTCTTCGTAGAGCGAGAATTTTTGGCTCATGTAACCGATGCGGCGCTTGATATCTTCTTGTTGGTGCGAGATGTCGAAACCAGCCACGGTTCCGATGCCCTCGCTGGGTTTGCTCAGTCCGCACAGCATGCGCATGGCAGTGGTTTTGCCGGCCCCGTTCGCCCCGAGGAATCCGAAAATCTCGCCCTGCCGCACGTCGAATGAGATATGGTCGACGGCGGTGAAGTTCCCGAACTTTTTGGTAAGCCCTTCGGTATGTATGACTATGTTGTTTTTCATGAACTATTTTCCTGCTAAAAGCATGTAAGCGTCCTCGATATTTGGTTTTATCGGTTCGATGCGGACGCCGGAATAACCGGCTTTCGCTAGTTCCGACCGGAGCGCGGCGGCAGTAAAATCCCGCTGTACCGTGACATGGTGCATGTCGCCGAAAGCGAAAGCCGTTTTGACCTGAGGGACCTTTCTCAGTTCTTCGAGCAGTTGCGGCATCCGCTCTCCTTCGACCGACCATATGGTTTCAGGGTAGGCATCCACGATCGCCTGTGGCGTGTCGATCATCAGGAACTTTCCCTCGTGGATAAGGGCGATACGGTCGCATAAACTTGCTTCGTCCATATATGGAGTCGAAACGAGAATGGCGATTCCCTGCGCTTTCAGCCTTCCCAGCATTTCCCAGAATTCCCTGCGCGAAACCGGGTCGACACCTGTCGTGGGTTCGTCGAGGAACAGCACCTCCGGCTTGTGGATAAGGGCACAGCACAGGGCCAGCTTCTGCTTCATTCCGCCAGAAAGCGCACCGGCGCGGCGCTTCTTGAAAGGCTCTAGCTGTACGTAAATATCTTTTATCAGACTGTAGTTTTCCTCGACGGTCGTCTTGAATACCGTGGCGAAAAAGTTCAGATTCTCCTCGACACTCAGGTCCTGGTACAGCGAAAATCGTCCGGGCATATATCCAACCTTGCTGCGTATCTCCATGAAATCTTTCACGACGTCCAGTCCCGTGACTGTAGCCGTGCCCTTGTCTGCGAGAATGAGCGTTGTGAGGATGCGGAACAGCGTGGTTTTACCGGCTCCGTCGGGGCCGATGATGCCAAAAAGTTCGCCGCGTTGCATATCGAAACCGACGCCTTTCAGCGCCTGCACCCGGCCGTAGCTCTTTTCGAGGTTATGTGTGCTGACGGCCGTCATTTCAGGTTGAAATTCACGTCGCCGTACATTCCTATTTTCAGGTAGCCGTCGTTCTCGACCGATATCTTCACGGCATAGACGAGATTGGCCCGTTCATCTTTGGTCTGGATGGTCTTGGGAGTGAATTCGGCCTGGTCGGATATCCACGTTACCGTGCCTTTATATTCGCGGGAATCGCCATCGCCGAAATCTGTGTAGACTGTGACCTGTTGCCCGATCTTCACTTGTGTTAACTGTCCCGAGGTAATGTAGGCACGTAATATCATGTGGTCGACGTCGGCTATCTTGAACAGCGGCATTCCGGCGGATGCGAATTCACCCTGCTCGACGTATTTTACCAGCACTGTTCCGTCGATGGGGCTTGCTATGCGGCTCCGTGCGATGTGGTCTTCCACTGAGGCGACTTGTGCGGCAAGCCCTTCTGTCTCTCCCGACACGCTGCGGTTGCTGCTCTGAAGCGATTCGCGCTGTGCGGCAAGCTGTTTTTCGAGCACGGCGATGGCGGCGTCTATGTCATCCAACTGTTTGGTATTGGCGGCATTGACGGCTATGAGCCTTTCGGTGCGTCCGCGTTCATGGCGCTGTGTGGCTATCTGTTGTTGTGTCGCGGCTATCTGCTGCGAAATATCGAGAGCGCGGCTTCCCACGGCCCGGCAGCTGGCCATGAGCTGAATTTTGCTGAAGTGGAACTGTAGCGTGTCGACAAGCCCCACCTGGTGTCCAGCCCCTAGGCGGTCGCCCTCCTCGACGGAGAACCAGACCAATCGTCCGGTCGCTTCCGACGAAACAATTATTTCGGTTGCTTCGAACGTACCCGAAGCGTCGTAGTCGTATTTGCCGTTTTTGCATCCGGCGGCCAACACGATCAGTGTGGTGACGAATATTTTTTTCATAACTATTTATTTGTGAGATTTTTAATTCCGTATATGGTTTGCAGGAGTTCTATTTCATGGAGCGCTTTGCCGACTTTGGCGTTCTGTTCGGCGATCATGTCGCGCATCAGGTCAGACGAGGTGATGGTACCGTTTTCGAATTTGGCCTGCGAAGCCTGCACGATGTTGCCCCTCATGCGGATTATCTCGTCGTCGTCTTCCATGATCTGCGCGTATTTGCGGTAATCTGCATCCAACTGCGTCTGCTGTAACTCGTTGTTGAACAGGAAGGTTTTGCGCTGCACATCGACCTTTGCAATGCCGGTCTCTATCTTTTGGAGGTTGCCGTGCCGTGTATAGAAACTCCCGATGTTCCACGAAAGCCGCACGCCGCCTATGGCGTAGGTCTTGAACCGGTTCTCCAACATGTTGAGTCCCGGCCGGCCGTAACCGCCCTGGATAAAAAGGCCAAACTGCGGGGTGTTGGCGGCGTTTATCATCTTTTTCTGGGTTTCGATGCGACGCTGCATGGCGTCGAAAAGATCCATTTCAGGACGGTTCACCGCCGTTTCCGTAACGGGTTGCAGGATATCTGGCTTAACGAGTTCAACGTCGTCGGCAAGCTGCCGGCCTGCGAACGCCGACAACATCCTCACATAGGCACTGCGGCTGGCCTGCATTTTTGTGGTATTCTGTTTTGCGGTAAGCTGTTCCGCCCTCACGGCGTCGAGGTCGGCCTGGTTGGCAACCCCGTTGGCCATATATCCGGAGATGCGGTCGTAGTTGACCTGCAGATTCTGTATGTAAAGCGCGTTGAGGCTTATCTGTTCGTCGAGCAGCAGTATGCCGAAAAAAAGGTTGTTCACCCGCTCGCGGATCGAGTATATGTCTACCTCGAACTGTGCGCGATCAATATCGCCTTGTGCCTTAATGCCGTCCCTGGATGCTTTGGTCGCGCCTCCGTCCCAGATCACCTGCGAAACTTCGGCCGAGATCTGGTATTGATCTTTTGCCAGAGTCGGAACCTCTACGCCAGGGATATCTATGGGCAGGGCGGTGACGTCGGTCTGGTAAGTAGCTTTTGCCGAGAGCGACAATTGCGGCACCCAAGCCTTCGAAGCGTTTTTCAGGTCGTAGCTCTCGCTCAGCCCGATGAGGCCATACTGGCGGACGAGGGGATAATTCTCACGCGCGAGCGAATAGCACTCTTCGACTGTGAGTTGCCCGAAACAGACCGCGCTTTGGCAGGCCAGCAACAATAATAAAAGACTTTTTTTCATAATCATTATGGCCTGAGGCCCTGCAATATGGTTTTGACTACTTCCTCTTTCCTGTTTCCGAGCATTGAGTCGAGTTCCGTGTCGCTTCTGTTCCACACTTTCGCAAAAACAGGCTTGATGGCGAACGGGAACGCGTTCATTGAAATTACGTTCAGTATGATGTCGTGCAGTGTGACTTGGCGGATGCGGCCTGCCCTTATCTCAGCATCCAGTTCACCGCTGAATGATTTCATGGTCTGGACGGGTATATCGCCAAGTTCGGCTATGATGCTTTCTAGAATTCCCGGATTCCGCGTCAGCGAGTTGATCAGGAACAGCACCATATCGGAATTGGCTTTTACGATGTCGTAATGGAACTCAATGAGGCGCGTAAGCTTTTCCTCGAAACTGCCTTCACCGGTATCCAGTATGAAAAAATTCTTCAGCGCCTGCCTGATGCGGCCGCCCAGCACGGCGTCGAATAGTTTTTCTTTTGTGCGGAAATAGTAGTGGACGAGCGCCTGGTTGCACCCCGCCTCGCGCGCTATCTGTGTTGTGGAAGTCATCTCGAAACCATTCTGCAGGAACAGCTTCTGGGCGGCGGTTACAATCTTGTCTTCCATGCTGCAACCGTCTTCCGGTTTATTCAGGTTTTTCACAAACATATTTAATAACTCTATTAATCATGTAAATTAAATATATTTATTAGATATGTGCAAATATTTTCGTCAATTGTTTTGCGCAGCAAAACAATCATCTCCTGAGCGCCGACCGTCGGCTGCAGGCCGGTGGAGGCATCTTGCGAGGGAGATAACTAAAAGTGTCGGTTCCCCGCCGCAAGCGGCGGGGTAGTTCATTTGTTTTTCGCAAAATAATTACCGGCTGAGATTCCGCCGTCTAATCATGTGCATTTATCGCAGTTTTCTGCCCGTAGAAAGGGTTTGCGATCCTGGGAACAGACTCAAATAACCGGATTGTTGTTTTTTTTTTTTGCGATATTTTTTGTAACAATATATGTATTTCATAAAAAATATTTATATTTGCTCTTATTCAGACGATATTCGGAAGCATATCCCATTTATAAATGAAAAATTTGGAACTTTTACCTTATCTACTTAACCTTTTAAATTAACCTATCAACTTAATTCTTATTAAACTTTCTATCTATGAAAAAATGGTTTATTTTTTCCGCCGCTCTGTTATTTGCGGTTTCTGCCTGTAAAGAAGGCGGTGATGACAAAACGAAGGATTCGGTATCGGTCAATCCTTCGGAAAAAACTTTCGACAGTTTCGGAGGAACCGTCGATGTTACCGTAACCAGTTCCGGCACATGGACCCTTACCGGCGAATCAGATCTTGTGACTCCCTCGTCCAGATCCGGTAAAACCGGTGCTATTGTGAAATTCACAGCGGCCCCCAACACTACGGACGCCCCGAAAGAAGCTACTTTCACATTTACCGTAGGCAAAGCGACGGACACTTTCATCGTTACTGTTGATGAGTTCGATCCGACTGCTTATTCGCTTGATCTTGTTTCGGAAGATCCTGTTGAACTGACCGTTTTGGGCGGTGCTTTCGGAATTGGACTGACTACGGATTTGCCGGCATCCATGCTGACAACCCAATTCTCCGATGGCGGCGAGACGTGGATCAGCGCCAGGCCTTCCTCGGAAGCTGACGGTGTCGTGACTCTGAACTTCTTCGCAAGCGGTAATTCCGACATCACAGAGCGTTCTACTGTTCTCACTATAAGCGGAGCAGGAAAGAGCGTAACGGTCAATATTACCCAAGCGACGACTCCCAGCCTCTCCACCGATAAGAGTGCCTATTATATAGATATGGCAGGTGGTTCCGTAGATGTTGCGGTTACTTGCAATGTCGACTACACTCATGATTTCACAAATAACGCATGGCTTTCGGTGATACCTAAAGCTGGTGTGGACGATGTGTATACATTCACTGCCGGTGCCGCTACCGGAACCAGGAGCGCTACGATTAAATTCGAATCCGAGGATGGTGAGGTATCGCAAACCATTACCATTACCCAGACTATAATAACCACGGCTTTTGATATGACGAACCAGCGTTTGTTCCCACTTGCATGGGCTAATGCCGCTCCGCTTACCGACATGAAAGAATTCACAATAGAAGCATTGCTTTGCGCAGAGCAATGGAAAGGCGGAGAAACGATCAGCAATGACCTCAACACGATTCTGGGAATCGAAGGCAGGTTCCTTCTGAGGACTGGAGACGGCAAACCCAATAATAAACTGGAGATCGTCTACAACAACAACAGCGGAACCAACGAACAAAAGATAAACAAGTCCGGCGATGTGGCGGGGATGATATTCGAAAATGCAAATCAGTGGTATCACCTGGCAGTAACGTACTCACAGACAGATAAAACCATTAAATGCTACATCAACGGTGCATTGGTGAATACGACAACCGATGCAGTGGGCCTTCCGGGTGTTACTTTTGGTCTTACGCCTCACAATGAGGACTGGAATACAACATCAAACCCCACACGTAATAACCGCTGTTTCTGGATCGGTTATGCTTTCGGCGACAGCCGCTACTGGCCGGGTATGATGTCGGAAGTGCGTATATGGAACAAAGTCCTGACCGACACTGACATCAACGCAACAAACCATTTCTACAAGGTTGCAACTAATGCATCCGGTCTGGTGGCATACTGGAAGATGGATGACAATAAAGCTGGTACCGCGACTACATATGTTTCGCGCGACAGACCGGACGATACAGGCAATCCGTATGTAGAACGCACCATCCATGTCGGTGTTGTCAAGGATTACACCAGTAATGGTAATGACTTGAGCAGTTGGAATCCCGCTAGTTGGCGTAACGTTATAGTTCCGGCTCCGGTGCAATAAAGCAGGTAGAATAACCTACGTTGAATAACGTTAATACGAAGCAGCCCCGGTAATGCCGGGGCTGCTTTATTTTCTCTGGGGCCGGGGGGCCGTGGAAAAGCAAAAGCCGCCTTAGCATGAGGCGGCTTTCTGCATTATATCACGGGTACGTCAATAGCTTCTGGCGAACAGCACGCGGCGCTTCGACGGGTTCCCCGTGAAAACGCATTTGCCATCCTCGTCCACGGCATCCAGCGGGATACAGCGGATCGTGGCTTTGGTGGCGTCTTTGATAGCGAGTTCGGTCTCGGTAGTGCCATCCCAGTGGGCTGAGATGAATCCACCCTTGTTTTCCAGGACATCGAGGAATTCTTCCCACGTTTCGACTTTGGTAATGTGTTCCTTGCGGTATTTGAACGCTTTGTCGAAAATATTCTGCTGTATCTCGTCCATCAGCGCGGCAACGTGGCCGGCCAGCCCTTCCTGAGGAACGACCTCCTTGGCGAGCGTGTCGCGGCGGGCGAGTTCGATGGTTCCGGCGGCCATATCGCGCGGGCCGAGGGCCAGGCGAACGGGAACACCCTTCAATTCGTACTCGGCGAATTTGAAGCCGCTGCGGACGTTGTCGCGATCGTCTACCTTCACTTTTAGCCCTTTGGCTTTCAGTTCCGCGGCGATCTCGTTGAGGCGTGCGACCGCAGCCTTGTATTCTTCTTCTCCCTTGTAAATAGGAACGAGCACAACGTGGATGGGGGCGAGCTTCGGAGGCAGGACGAGTCCGTTATTGTCAGAATGTGCCATGATGAGCGCACCGATAAGACGCGTGGAAACGCCCCACGAAGTAGCCCAGACATATTCCAACTGGTTTTCGCGGTTGGCGAACTGCACGTCGAAAGCCTTTGCGAAATTCTGGCCCAGGAAGTGTGAAGTGCCGCTCTGCAGAGCCTTTCCGTCCTGCATCAGCGCTTCGATGGTCAATGTATCCTCGGCTCCGGCGAAGCGCTCGTTCTCGGTCTTATGTCCGATGATAACCGGTACAGCCATGAATTGCTCGGCAAAATCACGGTATACGCCTATCATGCGCGCGGTTTCCTCCATCGCCTCTTCGCGGGTTTCATGGGCGGTGTGCCCCTCCTGCCACAGGAATTCGGCAGTGCGCAGGAAAAGCCTGGTGCGCATCTCCCAGCGGACCACGTTAGCCCATTGGTTGCAAAGGATGGGAAGGTCGCGGTATGATTGTATCCAACCCTTGTATGTGTTCCAGATAATGGTCTCTGAAGTCGGCCGCACAATGAGTTCTTCCTCGAGTTTCGCATCGGGATCTACCACGACACCACTGCCGTCCGGATCGTTCATCAGACGGTAGTGGGTGACCACGGCGCACTCCTTGGCGAATCCTTCGACGTGGCTCGCCTCGCGACTAAAAAAAGATTTCGGTATGAACAGCGGGAAATAGGCGTTGACGTGGCCGGTGTCTTTAAACATCTTGTCCAGCGCGTCGCGCATGTTCTCCCAAATGGCATAGCCATAGGGTTTTATGACCATGCAGCCCCTCACGGCCGAGTATTCCGCCAATCCGGCCTTAACCACGAGATCGTTGTACCATTGGGAGTAGTTTTCTTCCCGGTTCGCCAGCTCTTTAAGTTCCTTCGCCATAGCTATTTTCCGTTTTACCGATTTTCGAGTCCCAAAGATATGGCTTTTTGGTGAAATATGATACTTTTTTTATTTATCTTTGTCATAGAAGAGTAGGCCCGGATATGTAGAGACAGGATAATTTCAAAGCATCGGGATACGTTAATATAAAAAAGAAGTACGATCAAAGTTCAATCCCAAAATATCAGGATCATGAAGACCTTAAAAAATTACTGGTTCTTATCGCTGCTTGGGACGGCAGTCGTTTTGCTCCCGGGATGTTCGTCGAACAGGGTTTCGTCATCAAGCGACCTGTATGGAGTACACAATAAGACCGAACTCGCAAAACGCGAAGCCGCAGAGGCTGAGCTTGCCAGGCAGGAAGCGCTGGCGAAGAAGGCCAAATACGAAGCCATGATAGCCGAAGCGGAAGCTGCGGCCGCTGAAGCAGAATACTACGGAACGAAGAACGGATCTAACAATCCGGATAACGGGTATTCGGACGACGAATACGTAAGTACGGGCAGATACTCCCGTCAGATCGCTATGTTCGACTCGTATGACTACTACGTCCGTCCGGCGACTTCATACACGTATGTCTACTACGAGCCATATACCAATGTGGTCGTCGTAGACCCCAGGTATAGCTATTCGTTCTATGGATACTGGTCGCCGCGTTCGTATTACTACAACTCGTGGTACTATGGTTGGAACCGTCCGTACTATTACTCTTCGTGGTATAACCCCTGGTATTATGATCCGTACTATTCGTGGGGATGGGGCCGTCCGTACTACAATTATTGGGGACCAAGCTACTGCGGTCCCGGTTGGTACGGATACTATGGCAATGGATGGGATTGCCACGGCTATTATTCACATAACAATTACAGGGACACCGGGCGCACGTACAATAACGGTTATCGTACTCCAGAACGCAATAATTACGCATCGGGAGTAAGTTCCAGCGGCAGAAGTACCTCGTCGGGTGCCTACAATACGTCGTCGAGCGGCCGGAGCACCTCATCAGGAAGTTACAACCGCGGCAGCTCGTCGGGCGGGAGAAGCACTTCGTCAGGCAACTACAACGGCGGATCATCATCGGGCAGAAGTTCCTCTTCCGGCCTCAACTCGGGAAGTTCCAGTGGCAGAAGTTCGTCTGGTGGAACATACAACGGCGGCAGCTCGTCGGGCAGAAGTTCGTCTTCCGGCTTCAACTCGGGAAGTTCCGGCGGCAGAAGTTCGTCTGGCGGAACATACAACGGCGGCAGCTCGTCGGGCAGAAGTTCCTCTTCGTATAGCGCCCCATCGTCATCGTCAAGCGGCAGCAGTTCGGGAAGAAGCTCATCCTCGTCCGGCAGCAACTCTTCATCATACGGAACGCCGTCGTCGTCGGGAAGAAGTTCCTCGTCTTATGACAGCGGCTCGTCGAGCAGAAGTTCCTCTTCGTCATCCTCAGGCAGCGGCTCGTCGAGCGGTAGAAGCTCGTCGTCATACAGTACTCCATCCTCATCGTCGAGTAGCAGGAGTTCGGGAAGCTACAGCAGCCCTTCTTCTTCGGGCAGTTCGGGGCGCAGCAGCAGTAGTGGCAGTGGCAGGCGCTAAACCGGAATATAGATTACTGAACCAGACTTTTGAGACATAAGATTCGTCCGGGTTCATCTGCCAGGGTTTTGCCGATATTTCCAGCTAAAAGGCCTTTCATATCGGCCGGCGGAATCCGGGCTAAATCATAACGATCGATCTAAGTATAAAAGGTTTCAAGGTTATGAAAAAAAGAATTCTACTGGCAGTATGCGCCATGATCGCGGGACTGACTTCGGCGTCGGCACAGCCCGATGTATGGGGTAGGGTGATAAGAGCGCCTTATTTTACCTCGGACCACTACAGGCTGCCATTCTCGCAGAACGACTACATATACGGAACCTCGCGGACGGCAGCCATGGGAGGAGCATTCGCCTCTCTCGGCGCCGACCTTTCGGCGATGAACATAAACCCCGCAGGTCTCGGTATGTACCAGAGTTCCGACTGGGGTATTACGCAGGCACTGTCGATAAACGGCATGAAAACCGATTCGCCGAACATGGCAGCCGGAACATTATACTCGGGCGGCAATCGCGTCTCCTACGGCCTCAATAACGTGGCCATGGCTTACAATATATTCAATCGCTCGCATGGGCTTACGAGCCTCACGGTAGGATTCGGATTCAATCGCGCCGCCAACTTTAACTCGCGTTCGTATATTAACACTTACGGCGAACGCACATCGATAGCCGAAATGTTTCAGGAACAGCTGAGACTTATGGCCGCTAATGGCATAAATGACAATGCATTGAAGCCATCGAGCTATCCTTTCTACAATGAAGACATCTATCTGGACGAATGGGGGGCGGTGTTGGGCAAACAAACCGGATTGGTAGTATACGATGCAGGACAGTACAATATGCGTAGCGGGCTTACCCCGGCCAGTACCTATTTCGGCTCCGTAACCAAAGGCGGAATCTATGAATACACCTTCTCTGTCGGGGCAAATATCGACAATATTCTTTATTTGGGAGCCACTCTCGGCGCGGCACAGATATATTACACGGAAGACACTTCGTATGAAGAGTATTATTCCGGCGCCCAGATTAACGGAATGTGGTACGACCAGAATACGAAAATAACAGGGGGTGGATTTACGATGAAACTCGGAGCCGTTGTGAGGCCGTTCACAGCCTTGAGAGTCGGTGTCGCATTCCACTTGCCGACATATTATACGGTCGACAAATCCTACGACAGCGCAATGAACGCTGGAACGGGTACTTACTACTCGGGCGATCCGCTGGTCGACAAGCAACGCTTCAACACCGCACCGAGGTTGCTTGCCGGGATATCGTATGTGATAGGAGACAAGGCTATACTCGCCGTCGACTATGAATGCGCATGGTATAACAAGATGCGTACCCGCAACAGCGATTCCAGGGAGGTCGACGCCTCGAAAACAGAGTCGGCAATGCTCTATAAGCCTGCCAACACCGTGCGGGCTGGTCTCGAGATTCTTGCAGGCAGCATGGTTTCTGTGCGGGCCGGTGGTTCTTATATGCCGAATTTCCTGCAGACCAAAGACGCGATAACGAACAATCCGATAGTAAAAAGCAGTTGGTCGATCACAGGTGGCCTTGGGTTCAACGTCGGACGAAATGCCTATATAGACCTTTCCTACGTTTACAACCGGGCGAATTACACGGGCTACGATCTGTATTATTACAAAGACGACACCACTTTGGTATCGCAATATGATGGAGTGGTCGATGTCAATGATACATCGCGTTATTACATTCCGCGCAAGAACCTGCACCAGATAACCTTGACCATTGGCAGCCGGTTTTAGTGTCATGCCGGAGGTCGGCTCCCCGCTATTAATGGCGTATCCGCGGATTTCATTTCTCTAAAGCCGATGCGCTTCGTAGTATGTAGGCTTTGAGTGAGGAAAGCATTTAAGCGGTGGGTTATTTCCAGGAAAAGTTTTTCCCGGTTCAGTTTGGATGAATGGATTAATTTTTCGTATCTTTGCCCCGCTTAAGGCGGGGCTTTTCCATACCTGCGTACCGAATGATAATTGTGCGCAGAAATTTGTAAACCTTGATATTAGTTTATGAATTTTGGGAAGGTATGGGCTGGTAAGTTATATACCTGATCGGAGAGATGCCAGAGCGGTCGATCGGGGCGGTCTCGAAAACCGTTGTACCCGCGAGGGTACCCAGGGTTCGAATCCCTGTCTCTCCGCAAATAAAAGATTGAACATCAGTCAATTATCTGAATTACGCACAATTCTACGCATGTAAATCGTAGAATTGTGCGTTTTTTATTATAGTTATTATGGCTTTTCCTGCCCGTTACAGATACTGCAAAATCAGGATTTTTAAAAGATGTAATTCAGCCCGGTATTCACGTTGCTCTTGCCGCCGGGGGTCAGATCTCTATCAATGGAGGGCAGAAGATGTGTTCGGCTTCCAGGTAGCAGCTCGCCCACGAAAGTCCCACACCGAAACCGCAGAAACAGAGCGCCGAGGGCTTTGAAATTCCGCCAAGCCCGGCTACTACGGTCAACGGGATCGATGCCGAAGAGGTATTGCCGAAATCTTTCAGCGACATGGGGACTTTTTCGATCGGGATATCGAGAATACTAGCTATCGTTTCGAGTATCATCTTATTGGCCTGATGGAAAACGAAATGATCCGTTTTCTCCATGCTCAGGCCGAAATGACTGTAAAGGTGCTCGACGCTGTCGGGAACTTCGGAGATGGCGAATGAGAAAACTTCTTCTCCGTTCATGGCCACCTGGGTGTTTTTGCGTGCCACCCCTTCCGCTATCCGCACTTCGCGCAGCGACTCCTCCGTAACGGGATGTCGCGCACCCCCGTCGCGTATCATAATGGCCTCGGCCCCGCTGCCGTCGGTACCCATTTCGAAGTACACGGGAGCGGCCGATGTGTCGAAAGAAAGCAGCGTCGCCGATCCCGCATGGCCGAAAAGCGGCCAGGCGGTCTTGTCGTTGCTCGAAATCTGCGATAAATTGGCGTCGCCGGCCAGCAGCAGGGCCCGGCGCAGCCTGCTGCCCGACAGCATTGAGGCGACGATGCTCAATCCCTGGACATATCCCGAGCAGCCCGACGTCACGTCGAAGGCTACGCACCGTTTGCTTAGTCCCAGCCGTTCCTGCAACAGGCAGGAAGTCATCGGAATGATGTAGTCGGCCGACTGCGAAACGAACACCAGCAGGTCGATCTCTTCCCGATCGACGCCCATATCTCGCAACAGGCGTTCGGCGGCGGCGAAACAAAAATCGGACGTGGTTTGCCCGGGAACGGATTTTCTCGCGGTTTCCACACCGGTGGCCCTCACGAATTGGGCGAGCTGTTTTTCGTCCATCAGACGGTCCATGTCGCCGGCTTCGGAGATAAGCGCCGGGACGCACGCCGCGATGCCATCGATGCGGACGCAAGGTATTTCGAGAAACGCCACTATCTGTTCTTTACGATATTATACAGGTCCTCCACCGTCTGGCTGCCGCGCAGATCCTCGGGCTTCAGCGTAACTTTATACGCTTTGCGCACCATTGCTATAAGCGTCATGGCTACTATCGAGCACCACTCGTCATGATCCCTGAAGCGGGTTTGCGGGGTAATGCTCTGCCCGTCCTCGAACGCTGTGGACACTACGCGCGTAAAATCATTCAGTTCCATATAGTAAATCTATTAATTGTTCCCTGTGGCGGTAATACGCCTGTTTCGTCAATTTATAATGCCTGAATCCTCCCTCTCCGGCCTCGCCGACGGGTTCGTAGCCTAAAGCGGCGTTCAGGCGCCTGGCGCTGGTGTTGCCGTCGGCCGTCTTGATGTAGACTTCCTTCAATCCGAGTCGTTCGAAACAGAAGTCCAGTCCGCAGATCGAAACCAGTATGGGTACCGGTGAATTCAGGCAGTCGGGGTCGGCTATGAATATTCCCGCCTCTCCCGTTCCGGCTTCGCGGTCGATGTTCTTTATGTTGGACAATCCCACCTCTTTACCGCCGCATGTGACGACGAAGTAGTGGTTGTTTTCGTTGTCCACAGACTCGAACCATTCCCGCTGCATTTCGGGTGTTATCTCGTCCCTGAATTCCATGAACCTGCTCACGCATTCCATGTTGCGCCACCGCCGAACGAGTTCCAGCTTATCCCTGGTAAGAGGAACGAGTGCGACGCCGTATCCGTCCGCACTCAGCATATAAAGCCTCCGTGTATGAAGAATTCGCTTCGCGTAACCCACCTTGCTGCGTCCGAAAGCAGATAGATGCACGCCCACGCCACATCTTCCGGCTTGCCATGCCCCAGCAGGTAGCGGGCCGCATCTTTTTGCAGATAATCCTCGTACGGTTCCACCATCGGAGTATGTACCGCTCCGGGCGACACGACGTTCGAGCGGCCTTTGAGGGATGATAATTCGAGCGCCAGCACTTCGGAAACCGACACAAGCGCCCCTTTGGATGCGGAATAGAGCGTATAGCCCGGGAGGGTGTTCGTGCTATGCATCACCGATGAAAGAAAAACGAAAGAGACACCCGTGTTCAGCCGTTTGGCATTGAGCAGTTCGCGATTGAGCAGGATGACCGAGTTTAGATTCGTGTCCATTACCTGCCGAATATCTTCCATTTCGATATGCCTGACCTGCATGAACTGCGTTATGCCCGCCGAATGCACCACTCCGTCGAGCATGGGCAGCCGGGCAACCATGGCGGCGATCTGCCCTTCGTCGGTAAGGTCGGCCGTCAGTTGCATATGCCCCCCACCTTCAAGGGCGCGGTAGGTCTCGTCGAGGCGTTCAGCGTCGCGGCCGGTGATGCACATGCGCGCACCCATGCGCGAACATTCGATGGCCGTGGCCCGTCCTATGCCCGACGAGGCTCCGGTCACAAGGACGGTTTTGCCCGAAAGGGTAAAAGGGTTGTATGTCATCGTAATAGCTTAAAAAACAATTTTATCAATTTCCATGGCGTGTAGCTCGACCGGCCTGCGTAACGAGGACAATGTTCCACATCCACGACGGCAATACTGCAATCGCGGCGGCCATAGCAGCCTTTCCGGTAGACGGCGAAGTTGGCGATGGCCGGATCGGTTTTGGTCCCTTTGCGCAGCGAGTATATCTTATGGAACGCCACCGAAAAAAAACGGCGCAGTCGGTTCTGCTTGATATTGCAACGGCGCGCGTATACTATGTCGTAGCCTTCGAGTGCCTTCGCGTAGAGGTGCGGTATGTCCGCCGGGTCGTCCTGCAGGTCGCAATCCATCACCACTATCCACTCTCCGCGGGCCGATTCCACGCCGCGGTGTATGGTAGCGTGCTGCCCGATGTTACGTTCGTTGCGCAGGGCCGTGATCCCTTCCTGGGCCTTGAGCCGCTCCCATGAATCGTCCCCCGAGCAGTCGTCGATCAGAATTATCTCATAGCCGCCCAAAGGTGCGAGGACCGCTTTGAGCCGCCGCACCAGTTCATCGACTATATTTCCGGCCATATAGACCGGTGAAACCACCGAGATCATTCCTTCAGAATTTTATGGCGACGATCACTCCGGCCACGACCAGAAGCAGTCCGATAAGTTTGCCGGGGGTGAACGTTTCGCCGAGTACAAAAGTACCCAAAAAAAAGACAAACATAGGCACAGAGGCGGAGAAAGGAAGCACTGTCGTAAGATTCATCTTGCTGACAGACATATTCCAACAGAACGACGCAGCCGAGGCTGAGGCCACACAGGTAAGCATCACCGGGTCGAAGAGCAGCCCGATGTAGGACCACGCTTTGGCCCACAGTCCGCCTTCGGAAAGGGTCCATCCCAGATCGTTTATCCTCCATTTGCCCATCACCTGGGCGTAGGCCGAAAAGACGAATATCCCTATAATGTAGATGTATCCCATTTTATTATCGCTTCCGACACACGGTCGATCAGGCTTTCGGTAAGTTCGTGGAACAGCGGCAGCCGCAGCAGGCACTCCGAGAAACGAACTGCATTGGGCAGTTCCCGGCCGTCGTCGAACCGCCTGCCGAAGGGACTCAAGTGGAGCGGATGATAGTGGAACGGCGCATGTATTCCGTTTGCCGACAGGTGCGCGATAAGGCTGTCTCGGCTGCTGCGGTCGCGGCACACGAGGTAAAATATGTGGCTGCTGCCCTGGCCTGCCGGAAGTTCGGGACCTATACCCTGCAGATTGTTGTAGTAACGCTTCCACAGGGTGCGGCGCCTGGCGACGATGCTTTCGGCGGCCTGGAACTGTCCCCACAGGAACGCCGCTCCCAATTCGGGAATGGCATACGCGCCGCCTGTGTCCATCCATTCATAGCGCGGTGTCTCCCCCCTCTCGAAATCGAGGCGGTTGGTCCCGTTCAGCCACAGGTTTTCGGCTCGGGCCGCCATGCCGGGATTATTGACGCCCAGCAGTCCGCCTTCGCCGCAATGTATGTTTTTTGTTTCGTGGAACGAGTAGCACGCCAAGTCGCCGTCGTGGCCGAGTTCAGGCAGCGTTACGCAGTGGGCGGCGTCTTCCACCACATACAAGCCGTATTTGCGGGCTATCGTGCAGATGGTTTCCATGTCGCACTTCACGCCGTTGTAATGTACCGCGACGATGGCTTTGGTGTGTGGTGTGACGAGCGCTTCAAGCGTGCCCGCATCCATGTCGGGATGGCCGGGGAGCGAATCGGCAAAGCGTATCGCGGCGCCGAACTTGGCGAAGGCGAGCGCCGTCGACACAAACGTGTAGGATGGAACGATCACCTCGTCGCCATGCCCGACATTGCACAACAAGGCTGCCATCTCGAGCGCTGAAGTGCAGCTTGTAGTCGTCAGGGCGCGTGTAAAGCCGAGCTGCTGTTCCATGCGTGCGTTGCACAGCCGCGTGAAATGCCCATCGGCTGAAAGTTTACCCAGCCTCACCGCCTCGGCCATGTATCCGGCCTCGAAACCCGATACGTATGGTTTATTGAACGGGATTTTCATCGTAGCTTATCCTGTACAGGGTATATCCCCTGGATTTCAGATTGGTTCTTTCTTCGATCGTGAATCCCCTGCCGTGTATCCACATATCATCGGTGGGGGCGATCACATAATGTATGCCGTTTTCTTTGATGAACCTCGTCTGGGCCTGGCGCAACTCTTTCATGGGGATATTTTGCGATTCGACCCAGCGATAGAACGTCGAATTTTCTATCGAGGCGAGCACGGCATAGTCGCGCATGTCTTCGGGATCGTAGACGATATCGTAGACGTCGAGCCTTATGGGGAAATAGTCGTTTCGCAGGCGTCTGACGGCAGAGAACGGGACGACGTAATTGGCGTCGCGCGCGTATGCGTTGTCAGTTTCCCTGCGTTCGGGCGTATCGACCCAGACGACAGGCCCCTCGGCGGCGGCCACTTTTTGTATAAACTCTTTGTCCAGAAGTTGTCCCCGGTAGGTATTTCCGAGGAACCAGATCACCGCGACGCCGGCGGCGATAATTGCGGCGCCCGCGATTTTTGCAGCGATGCGGCCGCGGCCGGTAAATAACATCGCCGGGAGTATCACCTGTCCGGCGAATGCGATGGGCATACACACTACGGTAGCCAGTTGAAGCCCGTCGCGCACAAACCAGAACAGGAAGGCGAAGAGCGATCCTGTGAGGATGGCGAAGAACAACATGCTGTTCTCCCGAAGCAGTCTGACGACGCTCCTTTTGTTGTCCTTCCCGAGCAATACGAAAAATAACGCGCAGATCGCAAAATTTGAGACGATGATCCAACTGAACGACAGGGCATGCTCTTTGGCCGCCGGCAGCGAGAATTCAGAGAACGCCTGCCTGATCTGCTGCGTGATCGGCATGTAGTGTATGAAATAGGGGTTCTCGCGGACCGTCAGTGTGTAGAAAGCCGCACACCAGAGTCCTCCCAACACCAGAACGGCTGCGTTTTTCCAATAAGCTCCGCTGCGCCTTCCTTTTGCCAGACCGAATGCCAGTGCGACGGCCGCGCCGGTGAAGAGGGCGGGGGCCGCCGAAGAGACGAGCAGACCGCCGATGACCAGTGGCAGCGTCTTGTTTTTGGATAGCATAACCCAGGCAACCACGCAGATCATCATATATACACTCTCCGGAGCGTCGTGGAATGGATAGGAGCCGAAATTGTAGGAGATTAGGAAGACCAGACATGCGAGCCACGGCGTTTTCGCGCCGGCCCGGGCGCAATATTTTTCGATAAGGGCGGCCAACCCGAGTAAGGCCAGTCCCGCGAGCGCCGGAATCGTAATGAAAAGCCTTGCGTTGTAATAGTTTCCTGTAATATGCCCTGCGAGGGCGGACAGATGTATGTCGAACCAGTGGTATATGGCCGGGCTTTGCATGGCGGGGAACATCAGTTCGATGTTTGTCGATTCGATGCCGCTCCGGTCGACATAGTTGGCCAGCGCCGCATAGAACGAGTGGTCGTAATGCAGCGAATAGATATTGCCTGCCAGATCGTGGCCTGAGAAGTATATCAATGCGGCGATCAGGACGACCGCCCCGCAGAACAGCGTCGCCGCCGCCGGATCCACCTTTATCCGGCGCCAGCGGGGCCTTCTGAATCGTACCCCGAAAAGCATCAGCGGCAGCACTCCTGCCAGAACGGTTGCGCCGGCGCAGTTGACCGCGGCGTAGACCGTGACGATCAGCAGCAATCCGAGCGACAGACGGCGGAAGGCGCCGGCGAAGGCATGGTCCTCGTTTTCGCCGCCCCCGAGCAGGAGCATGAGATGGCCGAGCAGATACGAGGCTGCCAGCATGCCCGATGCGGTGAGCGTATATATTATAGACTCCGGCATAAATTCTCGTAATAGCACCTGTGCGGGGATTCCTCCCCACACAGGCAATGTTATTTTAATGAATCTGACAATCGCCTCCCCGATCGCCGGGGAGCGTTAAGAGTCGCGGCGATACTAAATCGCGGCAGCTTCGATATCCGTGCTATAATCATCCTCCCACGAGCTTACACTTACACTCATGATGAGATTTAAAATCTGGGCGTCGCCCGGCTTGAAGGTATAGAGATTCCTTTTTGCCACA
This sequence comes from Rikenellaceae bacterium, assembly GCA_031548515.1. Lineage (GTDB taxonomy): Bacteria > Bacteroidota > Bacteroidia > Bacteroidales > Rikenellaceae > UBA940. The sequence goes on from JAVBRB010000035.1 coordinate 30,804, forward strand.
TCCCAAGTCCTCCAAGTCTCATTAGGTTGGGGGGTGAGGGGGGTATTAAACTTAAATACCATTGTGGCGTCGTCGACGAGCGTCCTTGTTGCCGAAGCCTGATTGTCATAGATGACGATGTCGTAATCGATCTCGATAGTCGCATTATCCCCGAGGTCTCCCGTATTGCACGGCAGAACATAGCACGATGCAAATTCTTTTCTTTCAGTAATAGGAAGTGTGGCAACATAAATTGACGACATATTATCTGTAACGACATCCATGGTGTCGTCGTCCGTCGAATAGCTGTCAAATCCGAAAGTCGAACTGTCAAAGAAGCCGAAGCCATCCGCGGATGTTCTGCTATCGTCGAAATTGCCTGAAACGGGAATATTTGTAACGCTAAGGGAGTTGATTATGATATCCAACCCGTTTGTTTCGTTGCCCGCGGCCGCAAAGATCAGCTGGGATACGATGTGATTGAAAGCAAGGGTTGCGGTCGTGGTGTCTGATTCGATCAGATCAGAAACTGCATAAACCAGTTCGGAGGCCTTTGCATTACTTGTAAAATCATCAATAGTTACATTTGTGCCATCGAAACCGAAAGGGGGAACCGTCTCTCCTGCAAAGGCCACAAGTTTTATAGATGCATCGCTGGGAAGGTAAATTACGGCAGGATCAGTTGTGGCACTTACAAAGTTGCCATCGACCGTTGTACACTCCATGGTAAACTCCGAAATAAGAGATCCGTCGCCGGCAATCAAATAGGTTGCAGTGCCATCCGAGGCATTCCTGACATAAACGGTGATTGTGCCCAAGTTCTCAACATAATTGATTTCGCTCTGCACGGCGCGGGTGGTTTTACCGGTGGTTACGCGGAGCTTGAGTGGGGTGAGACCGTCGTTTTGGCTGAGAACTTCGTCCTGAGAGCAGCTTGACATCGAAACGATGAGGGCTAATGCTGCGAGAGCCGGAAACAATTTTGTCATGGATTGATTAATTAAGTAAGTGAATTAGTTAAGTAAAAAATTTCATTTTTAGTATCGTTACCTCATTTTTTAAAGTTAAAGTTTGTGCTTTCAGCTGCGTTTATATAACTCGCTGCCCTGCACGGGCGGTTAATGTTAATATCTACAGTTTTTTATAAAAATATATCCTGATTTTCGTCGTCTCCCCACGGATTGAGATCGACTTCCGTATTGTCGTTACTTGGAGTCGGCAGCGCAACGTTGATTTTGATCTCCAGGTCGAGTCCCGCGTCGCAGACCCCGCGGTCGATTCGGTCTTTGATCTGCGCTGCTATCGCATCCACCTGATCCGACACGTCGGTCGATATCTTGTATATCCGGTTGTTCGTAAGTACAAACGCCAAGACTAAGTCGTATGCCCGTTGCTCGGTCAGGTCCAGCGGCGGACCGAACGTCGCGAACGCGGTTTCGACAGTACCAACGGTCGCGGAAGGAGGATTATTGTTCTCAAAGGCAAGGGAATAGACCACAGGATTGTGAGTAGGCATGCGCGAAGCCACCAACACCCCGCCCGAAAGCCCCCTGATTTCACCGGTTATCTTTCGCGAAGCGAGCATGCGGTCGATATTTTCGATGGTCACGGTTACTTTTATGCGGTACACCAACCGGCAGGGAGCGTATTCGATAACGTCCGACACATAGCGCCCGGTGTCGCCTGGCTGCGGTTTGCCGTCGACATACTTGACCGTGAATTTATTCTCTCCGTAGACGGTTTTCAGCAGGGCGGTACCGGCCAGCGTATCCGGCTCGTTCACCACGATGTCGCCGTTGGGCTTGACGAGGTTCGTGGTGGCGTAGGCCTCGAACGTATCATAGCTGTTCGTCCCGCGGAAACGGACGTAGTCGATCCCGTTGCTCAGCATTCCGTTAATCACCAGTGTTTTATAGCTGTCGGGCGAGAGCTGCAAAGTATCGACGATGCGGTCCGTCACGAAACTTCGTGGCGCGGCGGCGTTGTCGCCGTAGAACATCACCGTCCAGATGTCGGGCGTTATGCGCGCGCGGCTCCAGTCGAACCTCAGTTCCACCAGCGGGCTCGAGATCACGTCCAGGTCGCGCTGCTTGGTACAACCCGCGATCGCCGCCAAAAGGAGCAAGGACCCCAGTATGCCTTTGCGGATATTCATCGCCCTCCTCCTTTCTTCGTTTCGATCAACCACACGAATGAGAAGTTGACCTTTGTGAGGGTGAGTCCGCTCCATCGTCCGGTCTTCCGCCACATCAGATGGTAATTTCCCTCATTGTCATACAAGGGCCGGTCGTAAGTGCGGTATTGCGAGGTTGAAAAATATCCCGCTCCCAAACCCGCCTCGAGCGATAGGTTGCGCCCGATCGGGAATGCGTATGCAGCCGTTACGCCGACCGACCACGACCCGTCGCCCTGGCAGCCGTCGAGCCATTGCACGTCATAGCGCTGCCAGTAGCGTCCGTAAACGCCGAAGTTCCATCCGCGCAACGGCTTGGCCCATTCCTGGTTGCGCGTCTTGCGTGCATTGCTCACGGGCAGCCAGTATCGCACCGAAAGCCCGTACTCGAGCGTCTGCAGGGCATACAGGTTGTTGGATGTGTGCCAATAAGCGTATGCGGCGTCGCCCACTGCCGACCAGCGTCCGCCGAAGGGGACCTCCACGCCCAGGTTGGCCGCGCCGACCAGATCATACAGCAGGTTGGTCTTCAAAGCTAATGGATATCCAGCAAAAAACTCCTGCTGAGACGAAGATGCGGATCCGGATGGCTGTGCCGCAGGCAATTGCTGCACGGGCAACTGTTGTACGGGAAGTTGCCGCATGGACAGTTGCGGCTCGGGTAAGGACACCGGATATGAAACGGCCAGCGGTTTTCCAGCGGCGACAGGCTCTGAATAGACATTAGGTACGAAGTCCATCAGAACCATGGCCCCCATGCGCAGATATTTATAATACTTTGGCAGGATATAGCTGTAATAGGTAGTCCCGCCGTCGAGCCGCGTGAGAGCGTCTTGTTTCTGCTCTTCGTTCATGTTCGAACGCAGGATGCTGAGCACCTTGTCCCTCGACGGCAGGTTCGCGTCGCCGGCCGCCAACCGTTCCAGTCCTTCCCAGTTCTCTCCGTGCGCCACGGTCTTTATCTTCGAGATTTCGATGTCGGGATAGCGGACCTCGATATAATCCTTGAGGGTAACGGCTCTGCGTTCCGAGAGGCGCATGTTGTAATCCTGACTGCCTTCGGGCGACGCAAAGGCCGATATGGTGAGAGTATCTAGGCTGCGCGCACCTTCAGAAACGAGTATGGAATCGAGTCTGCGCAGGTTGTATGCATTCGACATATAGAGCGAATCGAGCGTCGATTTGTCCCATCTGTAATGTATGGACACCGTGGTCGTGTCTTTGCCAGGTTGTATAGGTGCCGTGGGGAGAAGTTTAGCGGTCTTGCCGGGATCCTGCCTGGATGGGATCAGGGGAAGGCTGCCGTATTTCGACAGCATGACCCGTATGGCATCTGTGTTATCCTTGTGCACTGAATAATAGATGTCGGCCGGGGCATCGTCCGGGACGGGGCCGGACCGGTAGCCTACCTGTACCGAATTGGCAGCAGGGGCGTCGATGCATATATAAAATGCAAATCGACTCTTCTCGAGCCATCCGTTCATATTGCGCAGATGTGTACGCAGCACCGCAGCCCTCGTCGCCGCCATGTTTATCGCCGCAGGGTCGTTCTTTTCGTCCGGAGTCACGAACGCCACCAGCCTGATGTGTCCTTTGTCTGCGATGATGGAGTCGCGGTGGCGGACTATGGTCGCCTCCAATTGTTTCAGGGCGGAATAATTCAGTTTATAATCGGGATAAAGTATGTCGCCGGTCTGGCGGAAAGCTATAACCTGATCGAAAGGAATTCCCGGCGCTGCGCACACAGCACGCAACGATAAGAATAATACGGCAAAAATTACCGTTATGAGGATCCTCGTTATCAATGTCCTATATAATAAAGCAATTCCATTCTTCCGGCCATGAAATAAATATTTTACTATTTACTGCCCGGAAAACAATACTCCGGCGGATTCAAAAGTATTATTTTTTTTACGTGTTGCAAAAAAATGTGGGATTTTCATCTTTGTTTATATAATATGCATCATAATGCTTCCGACAGATTTCATTTCTAGTTTAGATAGATCGTATTATTATGTCGAATGACGGGAAGTGAAGAGTTTTGTAAATATAGCCTCGTTTTCCGTCATTTGGTTTTGGTCGGGCGATTTTTTGTATCAAAAAGCAGGCCAAGATCAAATATTTAAGCTTCGTAATGATATGGCAATTTTCAAATACAATCCATCGGCAGGTAATAAGATAAAAAATGCAGTGATTATTACAGATTATGTACACTAAGGTGGGCTGATTATGCCGCCTGCTGAATGAAAATGATATTAGCTGAAGAATAGGCAGGTCATCGTGGACTAGCTTTATTTTCTTTCTGTGATGCAGTTTTTGGATTTTGTTTTTTTTACTATCTTTGTGCGCCGAAAGCATGGTGCGATGGCCGAGTGGCTAGGCAGAGGTCTGCAAAACCTCGTACAGCGGTTCGAATCCGCTTCGCACCTCAGGGTGAAGAAAATCACGACTGATAATCAATGAGTTGTCGTCGTGATTTTTGTTTTCCGTATAAACTTACGTATAAATTTGGAATTTTATTCCCCTTCTATCTAAGTTTTCTTTTTGCATTATTTTATCCGCAGGATAACTCATTGCAAACTTTCGGTAAGACGCATTTTACTAAATATTTACGCATCTCCAAAAATGAGAAATGGTGGGAACGCTAACGTTCCCACCATTTTCCTATACGAGCAAGCGAATTAATACCTGTTCTTGTTGTATCCGCCGCCGTTCCCACCGCGATTGTATCCGCCGCCACGGTTGAAACCACCGCGGTCGCTTCTTTCCTCCCTCGGGCGTGCTACGTTGACTGCGAGGGTCTTTCCTTCGAAATCGGTGCCATTCAAGGCATCGATAGCTTTCTGGCCTTCGTCGTCGTTGGGCATCTCAACGAATCCGAATCCGCGCGAGCGGCCGGTTTCGCGATCAGTGATGATGTTGGCCGAAGAAACTTCTCCGTACTGCGCGAATAGATCATTCAGGCCGTCGCTTGTCGAGCGGAAATTGATGTTAGAAACGTAAATGTTCATCTTTTTTAGTTGTGTGAATTAAACTTGGTTTTATTTTGTTAATGAGATTCTGACTGCGTTCATGCCTCGCGTGCTGCGCTCAAGTTCGAAGGCGACGGTGTTGCCTTCGGCTATTCCTGCCGGTGCGGACGATATGTGGAAAAAGTATTTTTCTGACGTGGCAAGGTCTTTTATAAAGCCGTAGCCTTTTGACTCGTTGAAATATTCTACGCGTCCCTTCAGGGGGTCGTTCTCATTTTCAATATCTTCTTTTTTCGGCGTGGCGATGGCTATGTCTTCGAGGTTCACCTCTTCCCTTGTTTGTTCCCCGGGCGGAGTATCGACAATGTTGCCGAATTCGTCCACATAGGCAATCATGTCATCCAGGGAACCGGACCCGCCTGCCTGGCGTTCTTCCTTGCGTTTTTGTTTTTCGAGGCGCTTGGCCTGTTTCTTCTTTTCGTTTTCTCTCTTTCCAAATGATTGCGATCCCGCCATTAAACTATATTTTAAGGTTGATTTACTATGCCTGGTGAAGCACCATATTGATCGGTTTGCCGACCAGTTTCTGGATGTCTTTAACTATCATGTGATCGTCCTGCGAGCAGAACGTGAGTGCCGTTCCGGAGTGACCTGCGCGTCCCGTGCGTCCGATGCGGTGCACATAGGTTTCCACAATGTCCGGCAGGTCATAATTGATGACCATGCCCAGTTCCTTGATGTCGATGCCGCGCGCGGCAATGTCGGTTGCGACCATGACTTTGACCTTACCCGATTTGAAGTCGGAGAGGGCTTTCTGGCGCTGTCCCTGCGATTTGTCTCCGTGGATGGCCTCACTGCGGATGCCTGCTTTCTTGAGTATGCGCGAAATGTTGTCTGCTCCGTGTTTGGTACGAGAGAAAACCAGCACCGATTTGTCGGCCTCTTTCCGGAGCACGTCGACAAGAAGTCCTTTCTTGTCGGGTTTCTCGACGAAGTAGATACACTGGTCGACCGTATCGACTGTGGACGATTCGGGCGTGACCTCCACCCTCACAGGATTGTGGAGTATAAAGTGCGACAGCGAAACTATTGCGTCGGGCATGGTGGCCGAGAAGAAAAGCGTCTGCCGTTTCTGCGGCAGTTGCGGCACCAATCGCCTTATGTCGGCGATGAAGCCCATGTCCAGCATGCGGTCGGCTTCGTCCAGAACGAAATGCGTCAGTTCGTTCAACCTTATGACGCCCTGACCGATAAGGTCGTGCAGACGGCCTGGGGTAGCGATGAGAATATCGACGCCCCTGCGGAGTTTTTCGACCTGCGGCCCTTGTTTGACACCGCCGAAAATGGCTGTGTGTTGCAGTCCGGTGTATTTACCGTAGTCGGTGAAACATTCGTCGATTTGCAGTGCAAGTTCGCGGGTAGGGGTGAGTATAAGTGCCCTGATAACGCGTGATGCCCTCTGTTTTCCGTGTGCACGGCCTCTGCGGTCTTTGCGCCTGGACTGTGTTTCTTCCGGTGCGGGTTGTTCTGCCGCCTGTAGTGTCTGTTGTGTGTCCTCTTCGTCCCGGGGGTTTTCTTCCCATAGTTTCTGCAGTATGGGTATTGCGAACGCGGCAGTTTTGCCGGTGCCTGTCTGGGCTATGCCGAAAATGTCTTTTCCCCGGGCGACTACCGGGATAGCCTGCACCTGGATCGGTGTAGGTTCGTCGTATCCTTTTTCGCGGACGGCCTTCAGTATAGGTTCCGCGATGTTCAGTTCGTTAAACGTCATAATGGGTTCGGTCCGCAATTTTGCGGACATGTTTGTCAGATAATGTAGGTACTTGTTTTTAACATCGTTAATTTCCGGTAAACGCCGTCTTCAGTCGCTGTTTGTGGACTTACTCGGGCGATTGCCTGCCGAAACAAAGAAAGCTATACGGGTCGATTTCAACGATGAAAGAGCCGGACGGAACACGGGGTCCGGGAAATGCAAAGAAGATAAAGATCAGAATGAACCTCTCGTTGTTTACGGTGCAAAGGTAGTGATAATTTTAACGTTTTCACCATCTTGCCGGATAAATAACACGATTTGCGCGGTTTTATTGCTGCTGGAATTAAAAAAAAGCGATTTATGCGGTTGTGAAATTGTCTTAGAGTTCGTATAGCCGGGGATTTTTTTGTATATTTGAAAACCCAAAGTTTATCCCCCATGCCGATAGATTATATGTATACTGCGAAGCGCCCGGTTAAGACGGCCCGGCGCATAATCCTTGTGATGTTCGTATTGATTCCCTCCGTTTCTTTCGGACAGGATGATGCGGCGCTCCGCCGCCGGATAGATTCGCTCCGCAATCTGCTGACAACTGTCCGGGGAGAGGAAAGAACAGATATATATGAAAAACTTACGTTCGATTACCTGTCGCTGAACGATGCGGAAGAGGGGCTGGCTTTCTTCAGGGAATACCTCGCCGAGGCGCACCGCCTGAAAGATCCGCTAATGGAGGGGAAAGTGCTTGCAGCCAGGATGAACCTCTTCCACAACAGCGACCTTTTCGACAGCATCCGCCTGCAGCATCCGCAGGTGCTCGAACTCCTGGAACGAAACGGGCAGTGGGGCCAGTTTTTCAGCGTCTGTATGCAATGGAGCCGTTCGCTTATGATGAGGGGGAAAGCCGATGAGGCGCTGGCGGAATCGGAGCGCATATACCGAAAAGCCAAAGAATTGGACAACCAGTTCGGCTTGGGCGTCGCATTGATAAACATGGGCCACTCATACGGCGCACTTGCAAGGATGGATGACGCGCGCGACTCTTTCCGGCAGGCTGTCGAAGTGCTGGAAAAGGCCGGTCAACCGAGGGCGCTTTTCGAGGCATACGAAATGCTCGTAAGTATGCATAACCAGAACGGGGAGTATGAAGAGGCTCTCGTGGTATGCCGTAAATATGAACAGGCGCTGAACGAAGCCGCGCGCGCATCGGACAAACCGGAAGAATACGATGTCTCCCGCTTCAACCTTTACTGCGCGCAGGCCGACATCTATTCCTTCCTGGACCGCTACGACGACTCCGAAGCGGCCCTGCGTCTTGCTGAACGCAATCCGATAGCGCATAACGAGAGATCGAAAAACAAGATACGGTTCGCCCGCGCCCAAAACTACTATATGACCGGCCATTATGCTGAGACCGTGCAGATTCTCGATACGCTGTGCAAAAGCCTGGCCGGATACGGCGACTTGAGGGCCGCCAATATTATGCTGGGCGACAAGGCGAGAGTGGCCTACGAGGGTGGGCTGTACAAAATATCAGCCGAATCGTACCGTGATTTTATAGGACAGAACGACTCGCTGCGCACTGTCGCCAACGAAGCCCGGCTCGAAGAGCTGCGGACGCAGTATGAGGTCGATAAGATAACCGCGCAGAAGGAGGCTAACCGAAACTACATGCTGTTGGCGCTCGGCGGATGTGCGTTACTTCTGTTGGCGTTGACAGTATGGATAGTTTATTCGCGCAGGCTTGCAGTGAAGAACAGAGGCCTGGTACAGCGTATCCGTGAGCAAGACCGCATGGAAGAGGAGTATGGCCGTATGCTTGCGGCGCTAAAACCTGGTGGAGTGCGTCGCGGAGAGGATGAAAAACAAGATTCACTGTTCACTGCGTTGCGCGAGTTGATGAAGAACGAGAAACTGTATACTGACGCTGAGCTTACCCGGCGTATGGTGGCCGACAGGCTGGGGACGAACGAAACGTACCTGCACGAAACCATAAAGAAGCACACCGGCCTTACCTTCAACGAGTACGTCAATTCGCTTCGCCTGTTCCATGCGCGCGAAATGCTTGCGGACTCCAAAGAGCGCTACACTGTCGAGGCGGTCGCGATAGATTCCGGTTTCGGTACCAGGCAGACTTTCTACCGCCTTTTCCGTGCGAATTACGGCCTTACGCCCGAGGAATTCCGCAAACTTTCCGCCATGTAATTTCCCGACCGATAAATTTTGCATGTAGAAGCCGATTGATATTCAGTCGGTTTCTGTTTTGTTACACAGTTTATCTGGGATTTTACACCTGTCTGTGCGGCGATAGGTAGATTTGCGTCATGGAAATTTACCGGGCGATGAAAACGGAAGACAATCACGATGCCTGTTGGGTGTGCGTACTTTGGGACGAAGTGCGTGACGAATACGCGGTGAGGCTGACCGGCGATCCAGTTTCGCTGCCGGGCCGTGAAGGGGGACGCCTCGTGTACTTCCGCCGTTTCCACGACACGCTCGCAGGAGCCGGATACCGCATCGTACTCTCGAATATTTCCCGCCGCTCGCTGGAAGGGGTGGTGGCGGACGGAAATCCGGATATGGAAGACCTTATAAATACTTTAAAAAATAACTTTTTAAAAACTTAAAACCATGAAAAATCTTTTTTTTGCTCTGCTCGCGTCGTCGATTCTCTTCTCCTGTGAAAAAGGGGACGGCGGCGAAAAAAACGATCGTCTCATTATCAAGATTCCCGCGTTGCCCGGAATCTATGCCGACACCGAAGAACTCTGCCTGAGCTTTGCTGAATTCTATGAAGATAAGATCGCCTGCCGCGCAACATACAGCGCATCGACAGGATGCACGCTGAAATTACCGGCCGTGCTGGACGAGAGCATGCTGATGGATATGCCTGATGTTCCCGGTTTAAAATTATATATGGGTACTGTTCGGTGTCTGCAAGAGGGCAAGCCTACAGGCCAATTGGTCGACTATGGCAATGATGATGGGTTCGTAGCCTATATCTATTCAAATCGTACCTGTGAATATAGCGGCATTCAGTTGGTAGAAGGATGGAACAGGATCTTCAGTTCCAAAAGCGATTTCGGTGCATTGCCCATGCCGGCATCCGGCCTGAACTGGATCGTCAGTTCCCTTTGATTAAACACGGCGTAAGTGAAATTTTCGTAAACGATTAAAAACCACAGGCCATGAAAAAAATAATATTTTCTTTGACAGCGGCTGTCGCCATCCTGGTTTCCTGCGGAAAAGGCGAAAACGTACAGCCCGACGGCGGCGATATACGTACCATCAAAGTTCCGGCGCTGGCCGAAATCGCATCTGATGTCACTGAACTTGGCGTCTTCGATGCGGAAGGCGATAATATGATTTGCCACGCACCGTACAGCGCCGAAACAGGCTGCAACCTGACACTGCCCGCTACGGTGAGCGAGAGCATAATGATAGATGTGCCGAGTGTCTCGGGTCTTAAAATCTATATAGGTACTGTCAGGTGCATGACGGACGGTGAAAAGAATGGAC
>JAVBRB010000039.1:0-42522 GCA_031548515.1 Rikenellaceae bacterium
CGTTTCGGAAACGCTCGACGAACAGCGCATGATCCGCGAGCGCTACGGACGCACTCCGTCGGAATATCTGCGCGACATCGGGTTTTTTGAAATCCCGACCATGGCGGCGCACTGCGTCCACGTTTCGGAGGGGGATATCGATATCCTGAGCGAGTACGGCGTGACGGCTATGCACAATCCGCAGAGCAATATGAAGCTGTCGAGCGGCATCGCACCCGTCCCGCGGATGATCGCAAAGGGCGTCAATGTGTCGATCGGCACCGACGGCAGCAGTTCGAACAACGACCTCGACATGTGGGAGGAGATGCGCACGGCGTCGTTCCTGCAGAAAGTCGCGGACGGCGATCCTTCTACCATGCCTGCTTACGAAATACTTAAAATGGGAACATCGAACGGCGCGAAAGCTATCGGAATGGAAGGACGGCTGGGGCGGATAGCCGAAGGATATATCGCCGATATGGTGATGCTCGACATCGAGAAGCCGCACTTTTATCCGCGCAACGATATGATAGCCAATATCGTCTACTGCGCCAAAGCGGGCGACGTCGACACGGTTTTCGTAGATGGGAATATGGTCGTTTCGGGCGGTGTGATTTCCGGGTTGGACATGCCGGACCTGTTCCGGGAGGTCGAAAACACCGCTGCGCGCGTAAAATCGAAATTATGAAGATTCTGCGTATAACACCCTCGTTCGTTCTTTGCGAACTGCAGTTGGACGACGCTCCGGCCATATTCCGGGCGCTCGACAGCCAGAGGGAATATCTAGGCCGTTGGCTTCCGTTCGTCGCTACGACACGAACCGTCGAAGATTCACGCGCTTTCGTTCAGGAAGCGGTCGGGGGACCGGAACTTGTCTTTTCGCTCAGGATGGATGATCTTTTCATCGGTTTGGTCGGTTTCAAGGAGACTGCTGCAGATTACAGCCGTACTGAGATAGGCTACTGGATACGGGAGGATTACCAGGGGCGCGGACTGATGACCGCCGCAGTGAGGGAGTTGGTGCGTTTCGCGATGGAGCAGCAGGGCATCGGCGAGATCATAATCAAGTGCGCGGTGGGCAACGAACGGAGCCGCAACATCCCGCTGCGGCTCGGTTTCATGTTCCGCGAGATCATACCCCGGGGCGAATATGTGGCCGAAGGGGCATTCCGCGATGTCGAGGTCTACTCCATCCGAAAAGGCTGACTCATTTCAACCACCCGCCTATCGTCTCTTCGAGGCGGTCGAGATCGTTCATGGGAGATATCTCGAGTTTGTTGAACCTCATCACTTCGTCCCCTACGGGGTAAAGCATACGGCCGAAAGCCTCGTTGATAGCCGTGGCGCGCCGGACAAATTCCTCATAAAAACCGTCTTCCATAAAGCCGTCCAGCCCTATGCCCATTTTGAATTTATCCATCGGCTGATAGAAAACGAAGCCGTCGAAAATATCTTCGTATGTTCTGCTTCCAAAATTCGTTTGAGTGGCAAGCCATGTCGAATAGTCGAACTCATCCCGGCCGAACGGCGAACTTTTCATGTCGAATCCCGCATTTTCGATTCCGAGGCTTTTGAACGCGGCGTCCCAGCGCCCGTCCTGCATGAGCCCGAAGAAAGGAGGTATCTGGGTTCCCTCGCCGCTTTTCCAGGTATTTATCATCACCGAGGCTACTTTGCCCGGGTAATGTTCGGCCAGAAACCGCCCCGTGTTGGCTATCCTGCTTCCATCGCTCATAACTGCATCTTCCTTAAACGCATGGCGCGAATTCATGATGACCAGGGCTTTGCCGCGGGGCAGCGTATCCAACCTACGGATTATCTCGCCTGCCATGAGGCTGTCCCTTACTGTTTGGCGCATGAACCACTCGCGCACATTTTCGGGGGAAGTGTCTTCAGGCATACCCATAATATCTGTTGGATATACCGAAATCTTTCGCCTGTCGGACAGCTTTTGGTTAATTGAATGCAGGCCTGTCAGAAAGTACGAGTAGTTGGGTTTGTCCCACAAAGGAGCGGCCAGGTCGCGCTGCAGGGCAAGGGTTTCTGCGGCGGAGGCTTCACTGCCGAGCGCATCGTTGTGCAGGAATGTGTTGATACGGCCGCCCAGGCCTCGGTCGCCTATCTCGGTGAATATCACCCCTACATTCCTGGTGAACCATGGATCGGCAGCTATCTCCAGTACGAGGTCGTATTGTGTAAGTTCGCGGTGGTCCCTTTCGCAAAGGATGACTATGTCGTTGCTGTCGAGCAGCGACAGTATGTATTCTTTAGCGGATGGTGTCCCTTTGGAAAGGAAGTCGGTATAACGGCCGATGCCGTCGGGTTGCTGGGCCCATGCGGCGGAAGAGATTGCCGCCAGTAGAAAACAGAGGGTTACTTTTTTTCATTGTCACCGGGTTATAAGATTTTGTCTTTTATTTTTTGAAAAGGGCCATTACATTGGCGGGCGGGCGGTTGTTGCGCAGTTCGTTGGCCATGAAGTCCATGTACGGCGCGGTATGGTCGAAAAAACGGCGGTAGCCTTCACACAGCCAATTCAATCCCGGTTCTCCGTCGGCCGTCTTCGATATACGATTCTTAGGGCATTCTCCCCAGCACAGCTGTAGATGGCGGCACTGGCGGCATTTCCCGGGAAGCGCAGTGAACTTTGCGTTGCCGAAATCGGCCTGTTTCTGCGAATACATCATGTCGGCCAGCGTCGAATCCGCAATGTTGCCAAGTTTGTACTCGGGAAAAACGAAGTGGTCGCAACAGTAAACGTCGCCGTTGAACTCCATCACCCCTGCGTGGCCGCATGTGCGTGCAAGGGTGCATATGCCCGGCGGGACACCCATCCGGTTCGCCAAAGTCGAGTCGAAATACTGCACGAAGAACTGTCCGACGTCACGCCTTACCCACTGGTCGAAAATAGCGATCAGGAAATCGCCCCATTTGCGCGGAGAAACGTTCCATGGCGCAGGCTTTCCATCGATCGTTTCGACTATAGGTGCGAACTGTATATGGCGGCAGTCCACCGTCCTGAAAAAATTATAGAATTCCAGCGGATAGTCGGCGTTGTAGTCATTCACCACCCCCATTATGTTGAATTCCACACCATGTTTCTTGAGCAGGAAGACTTCCCTGCATCACTTTGTCGAACGTAGGCCCTCCCGACGCCGTATGCCGGTAGCGGTCGTGCAGCATGCCCGGTCCGTCGACCGAAATGCCGACCAGGAAATTATTGTCCCTGAAGAACCGGCACCAGTCGTCGGTAAGCAATGTTCCGTTGGTCTGTATGGTGTTGTCAACCTGCCGTCCCTGAGCATGCTTGCGCTGGAGTTCGAGGGCTTTTTCATAAAAAGCGCGGTCGCGAAGCAGGGTTTCGCCGCCGTGCCATGTAAACATGATCTCGGACTGCGTTTGCGCACCTATATATTGGACGATGAACCGCTCCAGCGTAGCGTCGCTCATCTGCATGGCACCTGCGCCGGGATACAGGTCTTTTTTATCGAGGTAATAGCAGTAATCGCACCGCAGGTTGCACGAAGCCCCGGCGGGTTTTAGCATTACATATAAGGGCCGTGCGAACGGCGATATGGTTTTTTTCGGCACTGGTATTTTGTTTTACGGGGCGGGGACGACCATCGTTCTTTCGGCCCATCTATCGTAATCGGCGATCATTTTCTCTACAATATCGGGACGCTGCGCAGCCAGGTTATTCAATTCGGTGCGGTCGTCGTTGAGGTTGTAGAGTTCCCATTCGCTTCGGCGGGCGTTCGAGTGAACCAGTTTCCAGCCGTCGTCCGAAATGAGCGCCCGCTCGCCGAAATGCTCGAACCCGAGATATTCGTGTCCTTCGCGCTTCCCATTCTTAAGTATCGGCGCGAGGCTTTTACCCTCCATCGGAATAATCTCATGACCGTTGTATGTGGCCGGATATTCCGCTCCAGCGAGGTCGATGCAGGTCGCCATGATGTCCATCACATGGCCGCGCTCCGAGGTCATTCCGCCGCGGTTGTATTTAAGTCCGGCGGGCCAGTGGGCGATCATCGGGGTGCAGATCCCTCCCTCGTGTGCCTTGGCCTTCCACAAGCGGAACGGCGTGTTCAGGACGTTGGCCCATTTCGCGCCCAATCCGGCATAAGTAGTTTCGGGACCGGGCATCACCTCCTTGTCGCGGGGGTATATGATGGGTCGTCCGTCGCGCGTCATGTCGGGGCGGTCGTTTTCACCCGGTTCGTAGAACTCGCAGCTTTCGTTGCTGCAGCCGTTGTCCGACATGAACAGGATCAGCGTGTTTTCGAGCTGTCCGTTGGCCTCCAAAGCGGCCAGGAGTCGGCCTATTCCCTGATCCATGCGGTCGACCATCGCGGCATGCACTGCCATCGCGCGGGCATCCCACTCCTGCGCCGGATTTTCCTCCCACGGGTCGCTGAATTGGCGCGGCGTCAGGAAACCGTCGTCGTCGCCGAAGATACCGAGATGCTTCATCCGCTGATAACGGCCTTCGCGTATGGCGTCCCAACCGACCTTGTATGTGTCTTCGTATTTCGCGATGTCTTCGGGCAGGGCGTGAAGCGGCCAGTGCGGGGCCGTGTACGACAGGTAGAGCATGAAAGGCTTGCCGTCTCCGGCGTATTTGTTGACGTACTGTATCGCGCGGTCCGAAAAATCGTCTGTAATGTAGTAGCCCGGCGGCACTTCGCGCACCGGCTCTTCGCCGTCGACCAGGCTGAACGGGTCGAAGTAGTCCGCAACGCCGTAAATTATGCCATAGAAGTCCTGAAATCCGCGATGTGTCGGATAGTTGGCCTTGTCGGCGAACTCTGGATAGAAAACCCGGTGGTTGAGCCAATCGCGTTGGTCGGGGCGCAGAGGGGTTTCGGCGACATGCCATTTGCCCACCATGCCGGTGTTGTAGTCCTCACTGCTCAGAACTTCGGCGATGGTCACCGCATCGTGCGAAAGGGTCCCGCGGTAGCCCGGTTTGTGGTCGTCGAAAGTCATGCGCCCAATGCCCGCCTGATGCTGATATAATCCTGTAAGCAGCGACGCCCGGGTGGGGCAGCTGCGGCCTGTGTTGTAAAAGCTACTGAAACGCAGTCCGCCCTCGGCCAGACGGTCGAGGTTCGGCGTTTGTATCTCGCCGCCGTAGCACCCCAGGTCGCTGTAGCCTAGGTCGTCGGCAAGTATCACGATGATGTTGGGGCGCGAGTCTTTCTGTGTGCATCCGGCGAGTACCAGTGCTGCCAATGCGGCCGCTGCCGCTCCTGTCAAAGGTGCGTTCATAATATGCAATTATCAGATCGGCAACAAAGATAAAATATCGGGACGACTTTTAAGCCGTCCCGTTCACTATCATAGCGTTATTCCCTGAATTTCGAATCGCTGTCGAATCTGTAGCGTATGATATCGGATATCAGGTCATAATCGACAGGCTTACCGTAATGAAAACGTACGGTACCTTTCGAGTAGTCGTAAACCCCTTCCAACCGTGGTTTGAAATGTTCGACGGCTTCAGCTCCCGGATACAGGCCCAGGTGTCTCTTCGCGCCTGCAAACTGTATAACTATCTTTCCTTTCCGGCTCAGGAACGTGGGCATACCCCAGCGGATTCCTTCTGTCAGCCCTGGAACGGTATTATGAATAGTTGCGCGCATTTTTTCCATTATTTCCTGCTGCGGCACCGGAAAACCGGAAATGTAACCGCCAACAGATGCCGGTAAGGCTCCCGTAGTGGCCATAATCTAATTTTTGAATGTTAGCCCGTTTCCTCCGGCGCTTACTTCGACCGGTTTTTCGCGGTCGACGCTGCCGGCGAGTATCGCCTTTGAGAGTTCGTTGACGAGGTTCTGTTGGATGGCCCTTTTCACAGGACGCGCGCCGTAGACAGGGTCGTAGCCCTCCTCTGCAAGCCATTCCCGTGCTTTCTTGTCGACTTTCAGTTCTATGCCGTTATGTTGCAGCATCTGTTCGATACCTCGTATCTGGATGTCGACGATCTCGAGCGTGTCCTTTTTAGTCAGCGGCGTGAACATCACGATCTCGTCGATACGGTTCAGGAATTCGGGCTTCAGTACCTGTTTCATCAGATCCACCACCTCGTCCTTGGTTTTTTCGACCACATCGGCCGGGACCTCGCCTTTTGCGTCGGCGGCGCCCTCGAAGTTCTCGCGGATCACCTGCGAACCCATGTTCGAGGTCATGATGATAATGGTGTTGCGGAAATCCACCGTTCGGCCCTTGTTGTCGGTCAGGCGTCCGTCGTCGAGTACCTGCAGCAGAATGTTGAAGACGTCCGGATGGGCCTTCTCGATCTCGTCCAGAAGAACCACAGAATATGGTTTCCGCCGCACGGCTTCGGTCAGCTGGCCCCCTTCGTCATAACCCACGTATCCCGGAGGCGCCCCGATGAGTCGTGACACCGAATGACGCTCCTGGTACTCGCTCATGTCGATGCGCGTCATCATATTGTCGTCGTTGAACAGGAATTCGGCCAGGGCCTTCGCCAGTTCGGTCTTTCCGACGCCCGTGGTGCCCAGGAACAGGAACGAACCTATAGGCTTCCGGGGGTCGTTGAGGCCCGCGCGGCTGCGTCGCACGGCATCCGATATGGCTCGAATAGCGTCTTCCTGGCCCACTACGCGGCGGTGGAGTTCGTCCTCCATATGGAGCAGTTTTTCGCGCTCGCTGGCCAGCATCTTGTTGACAGGGATGCCCGTCCAGCGCGAAACCACTTCGGCGATGTCCTGCGCGTCGACCTCTTCCTTTATCATAGAGCCGTTGACGTTGGCAAGCTCCAGTTCTTTCTGCAGGTTGGCGATCTCCGCCTCTTTTTCGCGGATCTTGCCGTAGCGGATCTCGGCCACGAGGCCGTAATTACCGCTGCGTTCGGCTTCGGCAGCCTCGACCTTGTATTTTTCTATATCTTCCTTGCCGCGCTGTATCTTTTCCAGCATGCCTCGCTCGTTCTCCCACTTGGCACGAAGGGCGCTGCGCTGGGCGTTCAGTTCGTCGATCTCGCGTGTCAGTTCGTCCAGGCGGCGAGAGTCGTTTTCGCGGCGGATGGCTTCGCGCTCTATCTCCAACTGGCGTACGCGGCGATCCAGAGTGTCGATCTCCTCGGGTACGGAGTTCATCTCCAGACGCAGGCGCGAGGCCGCCTCATCCACGAGGTCGATCGCCTTGTCGGGCAGGAAACGCGACGTGATGTAGCGGTGCGACAGCTCTACGGCGGCGATGATCGCCTCGTCCTTTATCTGCACCTTGTGGTGGTTTTCGTAGCGCTCCTTCAGCCCGCGCAGTATCGAAATACTGTCCTCGGTCGACGGCTCGTCGACCATCACCATCTGGAAACGGCGTTCGAGCGCCTTGTCCTTTTCGAAATATTTCTGGTATTCGTCGAGCGTGGTGGCGCCTATTGTGCGCAGTTCGCCGCGCGCAAGGGCCGGTTTCAGGATATTGGCGGCATCCATCGCGCCTTCGCCCTTTCCGGCACCTACGAGCGTGTGTATTTCATCGATGAAGAGCAATATCTCGCCCTCGGCCGAAATGACCTCGTTGACAACCGCCTTGAGGCGTTCCTCGAATTCGCCCTTGTATTTCGCACCCGCCACCAGCGAACCCATGTCGAGCGAGAACAACTGTTTGCTGCGCAGGTTGTCGGGCACGTCTCCATCCACGATGCGGTGGGCGATCCCCTCGGCGATCGCGGTCTTGCCCACTCCCGCCTCGCCGACCAGGATGGGGTTGTTTTTCGTTCGGCGCGAGAGTATCTGAAGCACGCGGCGGATCTCCTCGTCGCGGCCTATGACGGGATCGAGCTTGCCCGCCCGAGCCATTTCGTTGAGGTTTATGGCGTATTTGCCAAGCGCGTCGAAAGTCTGGTCCGACGTCTGCGAATCGATGGATGCGCCTTTGCGGAACTCCTTGATGGCCGCAATCAGTTCTTTTTCGTTCGCACCGGCCTGTTTCAGTATACGCGAGGCTTCACCGCCGTCGCGCAGGATTCCCAACAACAGGTGCTCGACGGAAGCATAGCGGTCGTTGAAATCTTTCGTGTAGTCGGTGGCACGCTGGATAACTTTCGACGAATCCTGTGCGAAATACTGTTCGCTGGTGCCGCCTGAAACCTTCGGCAGGGCATTCACCGCACGGTTGGCCTCATCACGGACGGTTTTTGCGTTCGCGCCTACGCGCGACAGCAGGAATGCTGTCAGAGAATCTTCCTCGGCTATGAGTGCCGCAAGTATGTGAAGAGGCTCAACTGCCTGGTTATCTTTCGATGCCGCCAATGAAAGAGCTGCCTGGAGCGCTTCCTGAGCCTTGATCGTAAGTGTGTTAATGTTCATTGTCTTCCTCTTTTTATAACAATTGGAAGAGTCTGCAAATAACCTGCCAGACCGGAAAGGCGGACAATTTAACCGATTGGGACTGACAACAGGAAGTAAGAAGAAAGGACCGCCAATCCCGGTTAAGGGAGCGGTCCTGCGTACAAAATATTGTAACTGAATAAATACTATTCCAGTTCGACAATCGGGGAGTTGGCTGCCACAATGTCGCCTTCGCTGACGAGAATGCGTTTTACGGTTCCCTCGGTTTCAGCCGCGATGCTGTTTTCCATCTTCATGGCTTCGAGTATGAACACATCGGTATTCGGCTTGACTTTGTCGCCGGGTTTGACAAGGAATCCCAGTATCTTGCCCGGCATGGGAGCATCGATAGTGCGTCCGTTTATAGGGATGATTTCGATCTTCGGCTCGGCGGCTTTGCGTGCGGCTTCCTCTGCCTGCCGTTTTGCGACTTCGGCGGCGTAGCGGTCGCATTTGGTTTTGGTAAGAAAATCCTTGGCGACCATCGGGAATAGTTCCAGCAACAGGACTTCTTTTTCATTTTCTGCCAACAATACGCCTCCGCACTGTTCGAGAGCGGGGTTGGGCTGCATCTGGTGCTTGTTTGTGTCGTAGTTGGTTTCGACAGGGCTTCCTGCTATCTTTTCACGGAAGGCGGGATCGACCGGAACGGGAGTTTTACCGTATTCGCCCTTCACCATATTCACGAACTGAACACTCTTGGTAGTATACATGGATTTGCCGTTTTTTTCGTCCATCGCGCAGTTGACGGCTTGCGCACCTACGATCTGGCTGGTGGGAGTCACAAGCGGCGGAAGTCCGGCATCGAGGCGTACTGCGGGGATAAGCTCCATAGCGCGGGGAAGGATATCTTCGTTCTTGAGTTGCTTCAACTGGGCCACCATATTCGTGTACATACCTCCCGGGATCTCGGCGTTCTTCACCAGTTCGTTGGGCGGCGGGAAATTGAAGAATGCTTCAATTCTGTGGCAGGCGTCCACCAGGATGTCTTCGTCCACGTCGAAGGCAGCTTTTACCGCAAGATCGAACAACGCATCGATTTCCGCCGGTATGGTGTCGTTAAGCGGATCGAAAACTTTAGCGACCGACATGACAGCGTCGAAATCGGCAAGTTCGGTACGGATCGCGAGCAGCTCCTTATTGATCCTGGAAACAGCCTCCATGTTCACATCGAGTCCTACACCCATTTTCTTGCAGAAAATGTATATAAGTTCGATTGCGGGGGCTGCAGGACCTCCGGCAAAGTTCCAGATATTGGTGTCGACCACGTCGGCGCCCGCCGCGATAGCCGAAACCACCGAAGCGAGGCCATAGCCCGGCGTACAGTGCGTGTGAAAATCGACGGGTATCGAGATGTGTTTCTTGAAAAGCGTTACCATGTCGTAGACCCGTTTGGGAGGAATTAGTCCGCTCATGTCCTTGATGGTGATCATGTCTGCACCCAGCGCGGCCATCTGCTGTACCTTGTCGAGGAAATACCGGTCGGTAAATACCGGCGCCGGGTTCTTTTTTCCTTTCAGCCTGTCCATAAACGACAGCTTCGGGTACTTCGGGTCGATGGTGTAGCACACCGCACAGTCGGCGATACCCCCATACTGCTTCACATATTTGATGGTCGATTTGACGTTGTCCACATCGTTCAGCGCGTCGAAAATACGCATGATACCGAGTCCCGATTCGATGGAGTTGCGGCAGAAGCCTTCGATGATGTTGTCGGGATAGGGCTGGTAGCCGAACAGGTTGCGTCCGCGCGACAGGGCTGTCAAAAGAGAGGCGTTGCCCACGGCGGCCTTGATCTTTTCGAGCCTGTCCCATGGATTTTCACCCAGGTAGCGCATCACGGAGTCGGGAACGGCGCCGCCCCACACCTCCATGGCATAGAAGTTGGCGTCTTTGTAGTAAGGAAGAACGCGGTCTATCTGGGCCTGGTTCATCCTTGTCGCGAATGATGACTGCTGGCCGTCGCGAAGCGTCAAGTCGCGGATTTTCAAAGTTTTCATGTTAGAGGCGGGAATAATGATGGATGCTTACAGAATCTAACTTTACTGGAGTTAAAAATTACAAACGCAAATTTATAACCTTTTCCTTAATTGCAATCGTTTTGTGTGAAAAAAATAACAAATAATACAATGCCGGTTCCAAAGTACCGTTTGGTGCGTTATACATTTGTCAGATTGTTGTGAGAAAGTGCATTTGGTTCTTGCTGCTTTTTGCCCGTCAAGAAGTAGATATAAGGAACCCCATACTTTGTAAACTTCTCGCATATGCGATGAATGACATTTTGCCGTCTACTTCTACTCCTCGTAGCCGAAGCGGCGGAGTTGGGCGTCGCTGTCGCGCCAGTCGTCGGCGACCTTCACGAAAAGTTCGAGGAAAACCTTTTTCCCCAGGAATTCTTCGAGGTCCCTGCGCGCCTGAGTGCCGACCGTCTTGAGTTTGTCGCCCTTGTGGCCTATGATGATACCCTTCTGCGATTGACGCGAAACGTAGATTACCGCGCGGATACGGTCTATCCCGGGATCTTCCTTATATTCCTCTACGGCTACTTCGACGCTGTATGGTACCTCTTTCGAATAGTTCAGCAGTATCTTTTCGCGGATGATCTCAGTGGCGAAGAATCTCAGGCTGCGGTCGGTCAGCGCATTGCGGTCGTAGTAGGGGTCCCCTTCGGGCAGAAGTTCCATTACCCGGTCCAGCAACCCGTCTGTATTGAATCCTAGCAGGGCAGAGGCCGTAACGATCTGAGCGTCCGGGAGCCAGCGTTGCCATTTTTCGACCATTGATCTTACCGATTCGGGCGTCGAGAGGTCTATCTTGTTGATGATAACTATGGCGGGAATGCCGCTTTCCTTGATCTTTTCAACTATTTCAGCATTGCGTTCGGGCAGGGTGTCGCCAGGTTGTGCTCCTTCGACCGTATCGGTCACATAAAGTATCACGTCGGCGTCCTGTACGGCCCTATGTACGAACTTCATCATCGACTCCTGCAGCTTATAGCCCGGCTTCAGGATGCCAGGCGTGTCGGAATAGACGATTTGGAAATTATCGCCGTTCACGATACCCATTATGCGGTGGCGGGTGGTCTGCGCCTTCGACGTGATTATCGAAATGCGCTCGCCCACCAGGCGGTTCATCAGCGTCGATTTACCCACGTTGGGATTCCCTATGATATTGACAAATCCGGATTTCATAGTTCACATTTTACGTCGCAAAATTAGCAATAAATCACTACCTTTGCGAAAGAAATTTTCTGTTGTCGAACAAATTCTAAACTAAGACCATATGTTATTGAAAGATCAGATGGAAAAGCAGGGCGTCTGGCTGTTCCGCTTCAGGGGCATACTGCCGCTGATAATTCTCGTGTTCGGGGTATGCGTTTATATAAATACGGAACTCCATCCGGAGCGTTATCTGTTGGAGGAAACCGGGTGGGAAATATATTACGACATGTTGTGTCTCGCCGTTTCTCTCCTCGGCCTTGCGGTGAGGATCATTACCGTCGGACATACGCCGGCAAAGACCTCGGGCAGGAATGTAACGGAACAGGTGGCCGACACCCTTAACACTACCGGAATGTATTCCATTGTTCGCAATCCGTTGTATCTTGGTAACTTCCTGATGTGGCTCGGTATCGGCATGCTTACGATGAACCTTTGGTTCATCGTGGCTTTTGTGCTTTTCTACTGGATTTATTACGAACGTATCATCTATGCCGAAGAGCAATTCCTGACACGGAAGTTCGGCGGGGAATACGAAGTGTGGGCGGCTGAGACACCGTGTTTCATTCCGCGTTTCACAGGATACCGCAAAGCATCGGTACCGTTCAGCTGGAAGAAGGTCATCAAGAAAGAGAAGAACGGCCTGCTGGCCCTGCTGCTCATATTCACCCTGTTCGAAATAGGCGGCGAATTGCTGCAGGGAGGCATTCTGACAGGAGAATGGCCCAAAGGAGAGCTGCCTAAATATATGCCTATGGCATACGTTACCGGCGGGGTGCTTGTAGCATACCTCATCATCAAGATAATAAAGACGAACACAAAGTTGCTTAACGAAGAAGGACGATAATATTCCAAGCCCGGAAAAAGATGGAAAACCACAAATTAACGGTAGCGCTGATATACGACTTCGACGGTACGCTGTCGCCGGGAAACATGCAGGAGTACGATTTCATTCCGGCGGTGGGGAGCAGCAACAGTGATTTCTGGAGTTCGAGCAGCCAGCTGGCCCGCGACCAAGACGCCGATCCGATACTGACGTATATGGCCAGGATGGTCCAGGAAGCCCGTAGCCGCGGAGTATCGCTCAAGCGGGAGTCGTTCCAGGAGTCGGGGCGCAACATCCAGCTATTTCCGGGTGTGAAGGAATGGTTCGGGCGCATCAACCGCTACGGTGCGGAGAAGGGCATCAATGTGGTGCATTATATAAATTCGTCGGGCATCAAGGAAATGATCGAAGGAACGTCCATCGCGGGTGAGTTCAAAAAGATCTACGCCTGCTCGTTCCTGTACGACGTTGACGGCGTGGCCTACTGGCCAGGAGTAGCGGTGAATTACACCAACAAGACGCAGTTCATTTTCAAGATCAACAAGGGCGTCGAGCCGGTGTGGGACGCCAAGGCCGTGAACCAGTACATCGACGAGAGCAAGCGTCCGGTGCCGTTCAGGCACATGATATATTTCGGCGACGGGACTACGGACATCCCCTGCATGAGGCTTGTAAAATCGTCGGGCGGCTATTCCATTGCAGTCTATGATCCGGATACGGAGGGAGGGCACGAAGAACCCGACCGCCTGATTCGTGAAAACCGCGTCAATTTCGTTTCACCTGCCGATTACAGCGAGGGACGCGAACTCGACCGCATCGTGAAGACCATCATCGACAAGATCGACGCCGATTACGAACTCTCTAAGTTGGAGCATAAGGCATGAAGATAGTTTTTGCTACAAACAATAAGCATAAATTAGAGGAGGTTTCGGCCATACTGGGGCCGGATTTCGAATTGAAAACCCCTGCCGGTTGCGGCATCACGGAGGATATTCCCGAAACACAGGAGACGCTCGAAGGCAACGCCCTTCAAAAAGCGCGTTATATCCACGACCGGACCGGACAGAACTGCTTCGCCGACGATACAGGGCTTGAAGTTGCGGCACTGGGAGGCGCTCCCGGGGTGCGATCGGCGCGGTATGCGGGTGACCAACACGATTTTGACGAGAACATGGCGCTCCTTTTGCGCAATCTGGAAGGCCAGGCCGACCGCTCGGCGCGCTTCCGCACTGTGATCGCGCTGATACTCGGTGAAAAGGAGTACCTGTTCGACGGGATAGTCAACGGCCGCATCATCGCTGAATACCGAGGAAAGGGAGGGTTCGGTTATGACCCGGTGTTCATTCCGGACGGTTGCAGTGAAACTTTCGCTGAGATGAGCACGGAGCAAAAGAACGCCATCAGCCATCGCGCCCGTGCGGTCGAAAAGCTAAATGCCTTTCTACAAAAACATAAGTAAATTTGCAAACTATATGAAGAAGATATTGTTGTTTTTGGCGGTTGTACTCGTGGTGTGCGCATCGTGCGGAGGAAGTCGGAAAGCAAAAGCCGCGGCGGATACGGCAGATACCGTCAGGTCGAAAAAAGAATATGTGATGCCCGCAATCCCGTCAATGTTGTCCGATCCTGCTGAGCAGGCCGAATATCTTGCGCAACACTTCTGGGATAATTTCAATTTTACAGATACCACCAATATCGGCAATGCGGATTACACCGAGCAGGCGTTCACAAACTACGTGCAGGTGCTTCTGAACATTCCGCACGATATCGGCGATGCATCGATACATACCTTGTTCCGCAAGGCTGCAACGGATAAAGATATGTTCCAGCATTTTGCCGAGCTTGCCGAGAAATACCTCTTTGAGCCTAATTCGCCTTTCCGCGACGACGAATACTACATCACGGTACTGGAAGCGGTGCTTGCCAATCCCGCGCTCGACCAGTGGGAGAGACTACGTCCTCAGGAGCAGTTGCGCATGGCGCTCAAGAACCGAGTCGGCACTCCGGCGGCCGACTTCCGTTATACCCTTGAGTCGGGTGTGGCGGGTACGCTCTATGGCCTTAAAGTTCCTTACGTACTCATTTTTATCAATAATCCCGGTTGCACGGCCTGTAAAGAGACCATGCAGCAGATACTGGAATCGCAGCTCCTCACTCAATTGGTCGTAACAGGACAGCTCTCAGTTCTTGCGATCTATCCCGATGAAGACCTTGCCGAATGGCACAAATTTGCCCCGCATATGCCTAAGGTGTGGATAAATGCCTACGACAAAGACCTGACAATCAAAAATGAAGAACTGTACGACCTGAAAGCCATACCCACCCTTTACCTTCTGGACAGGGATAAAAAGGTGATGCTCAAGGATGTGATGTCGATTCCTTTGATTGAAGAAACTATTTATAACGATTTACAACAATAAATAAGCAATCATGAATGGCGGATTATGAGTTTTCAACTGTGAATTCGTAATTAACCCTGCTGCGCAGGCTTTTCCTCCTAGCGGCTCGACATATTTCAAATAAATTTGAATCTGCGCTCACTCGCAGCGTCGGTTCGTAATTAGTAATTAAAATGGCTATAATAAACGGGAAAGAGGTGGCGGCCGCGCTGCGTAAAGAAATAGCGGCGGAAGTTGAATCTATGGTGAAATCCGGACAGCGTCCGCCGCACCTTGTCGCGATCCTGGTGGGTGACGACGGCGCCTCGCAAACATACGTGGGACACAAGGAAAAATGCTGCGGCGAAGTGGG
This sequence comes from Rikenellaceae bacterium, assembly GCA_031548515.1. Classification (GTDB taxonomy): domain Bacteria; phylum Bacteroidota; class Bacteroidia; order Bacteroidales; family Rikenellaceae; genus UBA940. The sequence goes on from JAVBRB010000039.1 coordinate 15,126, forward strand.
TTTTCGTTCGACCGTGCTGCGACTTCCCGAGGAAACTGCCGAGCGGCAGCTTCTGGACGAAATAGCGCGCCTGAACGCCGACCCCGACGTGGACGGATTTATAGTCCAGCTTCCGCTTCCGAAACACATTTCGGAACAGAAAGTAATCGAAGCAATAGACTACCGCAAAGACGTCGACGGTTTCCATCCGATAAACGTGGGGCGTATGACGATGGGCCTGCCGGCTTTTGTGTCGGCCACGCCAGACGGCATTCTTTCCCTGTTGAAATACTACAAAATAGAGACTGCCGGGAAACACTGCGTCGTGATCGGCCGTAGCAACATCGTGGGACGTCCGGTCGCCAACCTGCTGTCGCAGAAGGGATGGGACTGCACCGTGACCATGTGCCACAGCCGCACGGCCAATCTCAAAGAAGTGGTTGCATCGGGTGACATCGTGATAGCCGCTCTCGGCAAGGCTGAATTCGTGACGGCCGACATGGTGAAAGAAGGCGCCGTGGTGATCGATGTGGGCATCACGCGCATTCCGAGCGACAAGACAAAAAGCGGTTGGAAGCTTGTGGGCGATGTGAAATACGACGAAGTCGCGCCGAAATGCTCTTATATTACGCCGGTTCCGGGCGGAGTTGGTCCCATGACGATTATTTCTCTGATGCAGAACACACTGAAAGCCGGACGCATGGAGATATACGGATAAGGGAAATGGATACAAGCAGAAAACGCAGGACTTTCAGGCCCTGCGTTTTTTATCTAAGCTCCCACAATTAAGGTTGCAGTGATTTCACGAACTCGACTGCGTGCGCGGGCAGAGGATCGACACGGTCGCCCCACATGCGATTCTCGATAAGGTATTCACGCCGCCGGTTGATACGCGCCGCGATGGGGAACTTCGGAAGTTCTATCGACTCGTGGAACTCGCGTTCCGCCGGACGTATCGTACGGTCGAAAACATCCTGCAGCGTTGGCTGGCGATCCTCATACCACTTGAAACCTTTCAATTCTACCGGTTGCCCAACCGGTATCTGGTCTATGGGGTAGACGGGCCAACTGACTTGTTCGCGGGCGATTATGTAGCGCACGAACTGGTCTTCGATAAGGAAACTCATATTTGCCGAAGTGACCACGATGAACGCCACCGGTTCGGGGGAATCGTCCTCCTGTATATAGTAAAAAGCCTCGGCATTGCCGGTTACGTCATGGCGATAGACTTCATTGTCCCGGAACCACGATTTCATGGTACGCCCTGTCACCTGGTTGAACTGTTTGACGCCTAGCTTCGAACCCATTATCGGGTCGCCGTAGAATTCGGCATAGTCTATATTCTCGCCTTCGATGAATAGAGTCAGGGAGTCCGCAACGATCTGGCTTTCGCCATGCCACAGGATAGGGCTTAAGTACATACGGATTGTTGAATCGCGCGAAAAACCCGCTATCGAGTCGCACACAGCCTGCATATCCTTGCGCCATATCTTCACGTCGTGCCATCCGCGCCATATGCGTTCGATGGTGTCTGGATCGCTTTTGGCCTCCTCTACGGGCGGAAGCATTTCAAGGGAGTCGACCTGGGCCTTCATCAGAGAATCAAGTATCCGCAGTGAGTCCGCACGTGCGATAGAGTCGGACCACGGGGTTTCCGTCACCCAACCTATCCTGTTTTTCATTCTCTGGCGGCGTTCTTCCTCTTTCTGCGCCCGGCGGGCCGCCTTGAAAGCACGTTTCTCTTCTTTCAAACGCTGTTTTTCAGATTTTTTAGCGGCTTTTGCTTCGGCTTTAAGACGGCGTTTTTCTGCTTTCTCCAACTTTTTCAGCGCTTTAGCATCGTGTTTTGCAAGACTGTCTATGTGCGCAAGACTATCCAAGGCGGCAAGGCTGTCGGCGGATACCGCCAGCGAATCCAAAGCGGAAGTATCACCGGGCAGATCGGTTTTCGGTTTTGGGCGGATATATGTTTCGGCCACCTGCAGGCTGTCGGCCCGGGCACTCAGTTCCTGTATCCTGTCGCGCATTGCCTGCACCTCTGGCGGAACCGTTTTTTCTTCTTTTACCGGCTCGGGTTGTACGGCGGGCTTCCGGTCTGTTTCGGCCGCATCGCGCAGAACATTGCGCAGAGCTGCGGCATCGAGACTGTCGGAAACCAAATGGGACATCCCCTCCGGAATGCCATGGTCCATCATGTCGAGAAGCGACGATGCTTCCTGTCCGCTCAGGTCCGACGGCAGCAGTTCCCTCACCTTCTCCATTTGTGAAAGCGAGTCGGTCGCCATTTGGGTTGGCGGCAGAGCCATCGCTGCGAGCGAATCGCGAGCAGGGACCGTGTAGAGACTGTCGGGAATATAACTGGAAACATAATGGAAACCGTAACCGGGATTCGGGCCGCGGATGCGGTCTCGACGGCGGCGGGGGGTATCTTCGGGTGCAATGTTATCTCCTTCTGTTGTTCCTGCACCGCCTGCCGGCGATTGCCCCTCAGCCGATGGACTCGCATCTTCGAAACCCTGTTCAGACGGCAGAGAATCGTATATTGCATCCGCAGGTTCATCCTCCGGGACAGGTGTTATAATCTGCACTGGCGGCGGATAAAGAACGTTCATTATCGAGTCGGCAGTACGACGCAGATCGTCTATCTCGCGGCGCAGGCGCGATATGACCGGACGCAGGCTGTCCGCCATCGCGAAACGTACAGAATCGGGCAGGGAATCGGCCCATTTAAGATGGGCATACGGATCGGCTTCTGCTTCCGTCTTGTGTTTCGGTTTGTCGGACGGGTAGATGACGAACATGAAGATCGTGTCGGCGCGCATATACAGCGTATCGCTGTTGTTGCGTTCATCGTCGAAATTGAACAGCGACGGGCGTTTCGTAAGCATCGTTTCGCCGCGCTTGCCCCAATATTGTCCATAATCACCGAACGCCGAACTTGCATTTTCGTTATCGTCTATTTGGATATTGCCGTAGAGTATGGCGTCATTGCGCTTGGCGTTGAAATCGATGGTGTCGGCCCATGTTTCCCTGAAATCGGTCATTACATAGGCATTGCCCCAAAAGAAATAAGTGCTGTCCTGGGTATTATAGCGCCCTTGGTCGGCCGTGATGATCTCTCCTTCGTCGGTCCAGATGTATGTCTTCGTGTAGAAAGTGGCAAGTCCGGTTTGTGTGTTGTAACGCACCGAGTCCGAAACGACCGTGTAGTCGTCGTTCTTCATCTCTACGTTGCGCACTGCCACCAATTCGTGCAGATCCGAGTAATAGTAGCCTTTCTCCGACTCCATCACGTTGTCTTTCTGGTACATCACGCCGCCGCCGTACCAGATGCCTATGTTGTCTAGCGTGTTGAATGTGAAGTTGTAGGTGTAGAGCGTTGCATCGCCGTCGATCACCTTGACTATCGGTGAATAGACCCTCGCCTGGTTGATGTCCCCGTTGTATTCGGCGCGTTCGCCATAGACATAGGTCGAGTCCTTGTTTATTATGACGTTCTTGAAGCAGTCGATGCGGCGGTCGGAGTAACGGACGGCACTGTCGCACGAAATCACGGCCCCGTTGTGGTGGAATACCACATTTCCCGTCAGCACGACCCCGTTGTTCTCCATCCCCTGCGGACGGCTTCCCTGGTCGGCCTTGATGTCGACCGGGGTCTTTTTTTCACGGTCCTTCTGAGCCTGCGAGAACAAAGCCACGCTGAAAACGAGGCCCGCAAAAAGCAGCATATATCCTCTCAACCTCAAAATTTATGGGATAAATTTCGAGAGTTAAAATAGAAGAGTGAAGGATGAAAGGTTTTTATGTGAAATTTTGTTTCACATATCACTTCTTTCACATCACGGTTGAAAGCCGTGCTCCGATTTTCACTTTTCACCGTTAACCCTTCACTTATTTAAACCAGCGCTGGTTCTCGAAATCCTCTTTTTTGAACATGGGGTCGATGCGCACATACATTTCATCGATTTTTTTGTTCATCCACTGCTGAAAATGCGCCTGTTGCTTGCGCTGAAGAGCCATCTTTTCTATGTCGAGATAGTCCTGCGCCAGGTCGGCCTTGTGCGAAGGCACTATTTCCACCAACATGAGCATCTTGCCCATTTGGTTGCCCAGAAGGTCGTTTCCTACGAAAGAAGCCGATATTTCCCCCACCTTGAGCCGGCTGAGCCTGCGGTAATCTTCAGGGTCGAGATTGTCCTTGATGAAGCGGGTTTTAGTCTGGCTCGGGTCGGAATTGCCGGTATAGCGGAACAGCATCTGCTGGTTCGACACGATGCCGCCGTTCATGCGCGAAGCTTCGTCATCGGAGTTTTGCAGTGCGGCTTTTTCGAATGTTGTGTCGCCGTTGCGGATCACCCCTGCGATGCTGTCCAGCACCGAGAGCGTTCCCGACAGTTCTTCGGCGGTGTAGGTCGGCTTTATCAGGATGTGCCTCATATGGTAGAGGTTGTCCGAAGGTTTATCGATCAATTGTATGATATGAAACCCGAATTCCGTTTCGACGACACCCGAAACCTGGCCCGGACGCAGTTTCACCAATGCGTTAGCGAACGGCTCAACGAACTGCTCCTTCGGTGCGGGATCCATTTCACCGCCTCGCATGGCCGTACCGGGATCGGCCGAATACATCACGGCCAAACGGTCGAACCTTTCGCCGTTGATGATCCTCTGCCGCATTTCAAGAAGGCGTTCGCGTGCCCTCTGTTTGGCCAGTTCCGTCGATTTAGGCAGTTTGGTTATCTGCGCATAGACATATTGTTCGGGAATTATGGGCAGGCTGTCCTTGTCGATCTTGCGGTAGAAACGGTCCGTTTCCCCCGGAGTGATTTTTACCTGGCCCTCGATGGTCTGACGCATCTCGACCGCGTAGTAATACTCCTCGACATCTTTTTTCATATCTTCCTTGATCGCGTAGAGAGGCTTGCGTTTTTGTTCCTCCAGCGCTTTCATGGAGCCGGCTTCCTCGACCATCTTCCCTACGTTGCCTTCGACCATGTCCGTAATCCCTCCCATGAACCTGGTTATCTCTATCGAGTCGATCTGGGCCTGGTTGAACAGCAGTTTCTGTTGGAGCAGCATTTCCAACGCTTCGGCCATAGGGTCGCGCGGCGAAGTATAGCTCTGGCTGCGGTATTCGGCCGTAAGTTGTTCGGCCTGTTTCACTACGTCGGAGTACAGGACGGGTGAGTTGCCCACCACTGCCACCACTTTGTCGGCTATGTATTTCTGTTGCCCGAAGGCCGTGGCGGTTACCACGACGGCGGCCAGCGTTATCAGGGTTCTCCTCATCATATGGGAATCGTGTTGTTTCAATCTAAAAATCCTACAAAAATAGTATTTTTTTAGTTAAGAGCGAGTCATAAATTGATAACGGCCTTTTTCTCGCGCAGGGCGGCGTTGTAGATGCTGTCTTCGCGAGCTTTGACGACCTCGGCCTTGCGGCGCGTCGAGACTGCCCAGCGAACCATTCCGCTTACCATTTCGTAGGGGGTTGTCATTCCCGGAGTACGCGCCTCGTTGATTACGAAATAGTAAGTGGTACCACCATCGACCATCTCCTGGAGGCCTTGCTTTTGCAGCAGGTCGTCATAACTCTCGTTGCGCCTCGTCGGCAGCAGTATCAGGAATTGGGGATATTCGGTCCATTCGTTCACTTCGCGCAGTACGAAACCGTTTTTGTCGGCCAAGGCCTGAAGGTCGCTGCGGTTTTCGTCCGTGTAATCCCTGAAAAGGTCTTTAACACGGGTTTTCTGACGGAATGCGGTCGGGAATGCTATCACGCGTCCCTTGACGATAGCGCGGTCGAGCACGAATTCGCTTTTGTGCTGGTTATAGTAGTCGTGCAGATCTTTTGCCGTGTAGAGCGAGTCTCCGGTCGTGGAATTTATGTAGAATTGTTCCAAACGTCGCGTAATAAGGCTGTTGCGATAATTCTGCACGAGTTCTTCGTCTGCCGCGTCGTCACCGAACAACCGCTGCGCCTCTTGCAGTTTAAGTTGGTCGCGCACCCAGCGGTCGACGTAGCTTTCGAGCCAGAGGATACTGTCGGCGCCTGTGATGCCCGCCGGGAAAACCGTTTCGACATCCATCTGGCGCAAAGTCGCCTTACCGGCTTTTGCCAGAACTTTGTCGCCTTCGAAAGGATTGGGAAATTCCCTGCAACCAGCCAGGAAAAGCAGGAAGGCGAATATGATTATACGGCTTAATTTATGCATTCGGTCTTATGAAGTTACCTACCGATGTCACTTCCTCAGGCTGATCCTGCGCCGCCTTACGGCGCCTGTCGGGCCTCAGTCAGTGAACCTGCCTCTACGAGGCTCGGTTAAGGGATATCCTGTCCAACGATTATTTACTGCTTATTATTGTTTTCACATTCCGGCAAAGTTTCGTTTTCTCCATCCGGGCGGGTGAAAAAAGTTGTTATTCCTGTCCGCTTGTGCGTTTTGCCTGCAGCGATTACAGCCATAGACACCATGGCCGCAATAAATATTGCGAGGCTGGCGGCGTAAACTATCCAGTATATGGTGTCATTGCCGATCATTGCGCGCGTGTCGGTTGCCTGATTGCCGGTGATCTCGACCAACATATAAGCCAGCCCGTTGTTTACGGCATGTATGATTATGACCGAAACCAATGAGTCTGTCAACACGTATATATAGCCCATGATTATGCCCATTACGAAGGCATTGACCACCTGCGGCCATATCGGGACGTGGACCAGTCCGAAGAGTGCGGCCGAAAACACAATGGCTGCCGAAGCGCCCCATTTCTGCCGTACCGATTCGAGTATGAGGCCCCTGAAAAGCATCTCCTCGAAGACTGGCGCCAGGAAGACCGTCATCAAAATGGCCCAACCGCCCCTGCCGACGGCGTTGTTCAGGCGTTCGAACCAGTGTTCGGGGAAGAGATTTATCAGCGGCTCCATCACGATGCTTGCTGCAAGCATCAACACGATGCCCAACAGCACGAGCGACGAATTGTACCACTTGAAATTAAAGCGGAAAGCGTTTTCTGCGCCTCCCATCCTGCGCCAATAGGCATAGATGCCGGCGACGGCAATTACGAACTGTACGCAGTAGGCGATGACGTTGACCAATCCGGGTTCCATCGCGGGCGCAGTATGCCTCAGGATAGACATGCACAATCCGCCGACGAACGTGGCCGCGAGGAAAATAACGATCATGGCTAACAGATCGAGCCATGTGGGAAATCGGTCGGGACGCAGACGTTCTGCGGTACCTGTCGCCGTGTCCGCGACATTTTCCTGTTTATCTTTTTTGCCACACATTATACGTCCTGTATTCCACAAATGTAATCAAAATCCCGATACGCATGATGTAAATCGGATAAATTCCCTATTTTTGCAAGGTTATACAGAGTAACATAGGAAAACCGTCTTTATGGGAAAAACAGTCGCTCTTGCGAATCAAAAAGGGGGTGTCGGAAAGACAACCTCCGCCATAAATCTGGCCGCGTGCTGCGCCATTCTCGGCAAAAAGGTGCTGCTGGTCGATGCCGATCCGCAGGCCAACGCCACCTCCGGCCTCGGCTTCGATATCCACGGGCCGAACCTGTACGACTGCATCGCGGGACGTAAGACCGCCGCCGAGGTGATACTGAAAAGCCCCGACGTGAAAAACCTGTGGTTGCTGCCGTCGAGCATAGACCTGGTTGCTGCCGACACCGAACTTCCGGTTATGGAAGAAGGGCATTTCGTCATAAAAAAGATACTCGAAACGGTTAAAGGCGACTACGACTATATTTTCGTCGACTGTTCGCCGTCTCTCGGGTTTACGACGGTGAACGTGCTTGTGGCCGCCGACAGCGTCATGATCCCCGTGCAGTGCGAATATTTTGCCCTCGAAGGACTCAGCAAACTGTTGGCGACCATCAAAAAGACGCGCGAGAAACTCAACCCTGCCCTGCAGATAGAAGGGTTCGTACTGACCATGTATGGGCGCAACAGGTTGTCTAACCAGGTCGTGCAGGAGGTGCGCAAACATTTCGAGGGACTCGTTTTCGACACAATAGTCGTGCGCAACATTCGTTTGAGTGAAGCGCCGGGGTATGGGAAGCCGGTCGTGCTGTATGACGCCGCCGCAACCGGCAGCGTCAATTACCTCAACCTCGCAAAAGAGTTCATCAAAAGGAATAAAATTCAGAAACAGATATGAAACAGAAAGGTTTAGGCCGCGGTCTCGATGCCATCTTCGACCGGGAAGAATTGGCTGCGCCGAAAGCTGCGAAGCCCATGGGTTCGATCCGCGAGGTCGAGGTGGTGCGCATCTCACCCAATCCCAAACAGCCGCGTTCGTATTTCGACGAAGCTGCGCTTGAGGAACTGGCCGATTCGATCCGCACTTTGGGTGTGATACAACCTGTGACGGTGCGCCCGGAGAAAGACGACAGCTATATAATTATCAGCGGTGAAAGGCGTTGGAGGGCGGCACAGTTGGCGGGACTTGCGACGGTCCCTGTCTATGTGCGCCAAGCCGACGACCAGAACCTGCACGAAATGGCTCTCGTGGAGAACATCCAGCGGCAAGACCTTAACGCGATGGAAGTAGCGTTCAGCCTGAATCGCCTGATGGAAGAGTGCGGGCTGACTCAGGACAGGCTTTCGGAGCGTGTCGGCAAGAAGCGCTCGACCATCGCAAACTACCTGCGCCTGTTGAAACTTCCCGACGAGGTGCAGCTTGCGGTGAAGGAGGGATTCATTTCTATGGGGCATGCAAAGGCTATAGCATCGGCTCCTGAGTCTTCCCAACTCCCGCTTTTGAAAAAGACGGTCAAAAAAGGCCTTTCGGTGAGGCAGCTAGAAGAACTTGCGGCCGCAGTGGCGAGTCCTAAGGCAAAACAGAAGGAAGATGCTGATTATCCCGAGTCCTATTCGCGGCTTGTGGAACTGCTCGAAAAATTCTTTTCAGAGAATATCAGCATCAAAAGCTCGCCCAAGGGAAAGAACAAGATAATCATAGAATTTAACGGAGAAAAAGACATCGAACGCTTCATAAAGCGTTTTGAAAAAGTCGATTGATTAAACGTGAGGTCACGCGCGAAGATACTATCTCTCATTTTCCTGCTTTCGGCGGGAGTCGCTTCGGCCCAAACGGTGAGGCCGGGCACGGGCGAACGCATCTTCGTGCACGGAGGGGTGGCCGATGTGGCCGTAGAAAACAAGGGCAATGTTAGATTGGGGGAAATGACTCCCGATTCGCTCTATAAATTCATGTCGGCCATCGATTCGCTAAGGGCCGACGGAATCCATTTCGACCGGGTGCAGGCCGACTCGATAGTGACAGCGATGATCGACCGCACTTCCCCGACCGGCGATTCGCTTTCGGCCGAGGATGCGGCCGAACTGGTGGCCGAGCGGAAACTGCGGACGCTGAATCCAGCCACGGTTCGCTATTTCATGGACGACCAGGCTTTCCTGCATCGCTACATCGGTGGCGGCGTTGACACGCTGATACCGAAACTCGCCCGGCTCGATACTGCGGGCCTTACCAAACGCCAAAAGCGGCAGATGATGAGGCAGGATACCACGGCATACCGCTACAACAATATTTTCCGCGACTCGATAAAGCTTTCGCCAATGGTGGCGATCTCGATCCCGGTACCCGGTTTTTCGCAGTTCTACAACGAGCAGTACTGGAAGATCCCCATACTGTACGGCACGGTAGGGGCGGGAATAGGCCTCTGGGCCTGGCAGACGAAGCAGTATAAACCATACCGCAACCTGTACGATTATTATCTGGCCCGACAGGTGAAGAGCGGCGCCCCGGGATATGTCGAATACAGGAACACCATGACCGAACTGCAGAGTAATATGATAAAACACAATACATACCGGCAGTTGGCACTCGGTTTTGCGGCAGCTTCGTACATATATTTCCTGGTAGACGGGACGCTCAACTATCAGGGGCATGTAGGGCATGTCAAAAAAGCCACGACGCTGGCTACAGTATGTCCCGGTGCGGGCCAGATATATAACCAAACATACTGGAAAGTGCCCATTGTGATCGGCGGCGGAGCCGCCCTTATCTATTGCATAGACTTCAATAACCGCGGTTACCAAAGATTCCTGAGGGCCTATAATGCAGTAACCGACGGCAACGAAGATACGATAGACGAATTCGAAGGGACATACAGTGCCGATTACCTCAAGAACCTCAAGAACAGCTACCGCCGCAACAGAGACCTTTGTATAATATTGACGGGACTGTTCTACATAGTCCAGATCATCGACGCCCATGCCACTGCGCATATGAAAACATATGACATAAGCGACGACCTTACGAGAGTCAGGTTGGAACCATACATCGGGAATTTTTATTCGCAGCGGCTGGGAGGCAGTTCACATACTTTCGGATTCTCACTGAACTTAACATTTTGATATGCTTAAGAAACTTATATTCTTTATTTCGGTGGCGCTGGCCGTGCTGCTGTGTTGGCCGGTTGCCGCAAACCGTTCGCTACCCGTTCCCGAAGATACGCCGGTCACGGTGAAAGAGAAAAAAAGGGAGGCCGGGTTACGGCTTTTCAAAAAACGCGGCGAGGCTCAGGAAACAGTTGTCGAAGAGACTAAAGAAACCCCTCCGGTTGCGGTCGAAAAGGAAGAACCGGTAGTAGAGTCGGCACTCTTTGCCGCATGGGAAGAGTGCGAATGGGATTATTCACCCGAAGCGCTCGATTCGTTGCTGACACATATCAATAACTTCAATACCGTAACGGCATTCGAGGATTTTTTCAACGATTTCATACAGATCGACACAACGGAAGTGCTCACCAGCAGCATCCCCGATTCTGTCTACCAGGCGCGTTTGAAAGCCATCCTGTCGCCGATCGGATTGCCGTGGAACGACGTGGTGAAACAATTTGTGATATCTTATACCACCAATCGCAAAACCACGATGGCCAATGTGTTGTCGCGTTCGCAGTACTATTTCCCGATTATCGAACAGGAACTGATGAACGCCGGACTGCCGTTGGAACTGCGCATGCTGCCTGTTGTGGAATCCGCTCTTTCGCCGTCGGCCCGTTCAAGGGTAGGGGCAATGGGATTGTGGCAGTTCATGTACGCCACTGGAAAGGTTTATGGTCTGGAGATAACCACTTTCGTCGATATGCGTTGCGATCCGGTGGCCTCGACGAGGGCGGCCTGCAGATATTTGCGCGACCTGTATAAAATGTACGGTGACTGGACGCTTGCCCTTGCGGCATACAATTGCGGCCCGGGCAATGTCAACAAGGCGTTCAAGCGCGCCGGTGACAAAGCCAAAAACTACTGGGATATTTATCCCTATCTGCCTACCGAAACGCGTAACTACGTTCCGTCGTTCGTCGCCGCTACATATGCTTATAACTATCACAAGCAGCATGATATACCCATGCGTGAGTGCCTCCTGCCGCTTGCCGCGGACACAGTTACAGTGAAGCGCCTGCTGCACCTGGACCAGGTTGCCTCCACGCTCGATATTCCGCTCGAAACGCTACATGCGCTCAATCCGCAGTATATCAAAGATATCGTTCCGGCACTCGATAAAGCTTACCCGTTGGTGCTGCCGCAGGCCGATATGACGAGGTTCATCGCATGTGAGCAGGAAATATACGGAAAGGAACAGCAGTATCTGGCCGAATACCTCAATCCGGCGAACCTGGACGCTACGAAAGCCGCATTGGCCGCTACCGCCTCAGTCACAACACACAGGGTCAAAAGCGGCGAAACTCTCGGCCACATTGCCGGTAAATACGGGGTGACGGTCAAGCAGATAATGAATTGGAACAACCTCAAGAATGCCAATACACTCAAAATAGGCCAACGGCTGGAGATACGTAAGTGAAACATAGCAGGAAGAGAGTGTTGTGATTTTTAACACGGCAAGGAACCGTGCGGAATCCCAATTTTCAAAAATAGTGAGTGCAGTTCAGGGAGTGCCATTGTAGGCAAGCCGGAATATATTTTTGGAACGTGTGCCGGTTTTTGCTGCTTTTTGTCGGTCAGAAAGTAACCAAAAGAAAGCCATTTAAACAAATTGAAGCATAAGGACGATACCATTGCCGCCATTGCGACGGGGCAGGGAGGCGCTATCGCCGTCATACGTGTCAGCGGCCCGGATGCCGTTGCCGTTGCCGGACGCATCTTCACGGCCCGAAGCGGGAAGCATCTCTCCGAAGCCGCCGGATACACGGTCCATTACGGTGAGATCTGCGATGCTGACGGTGTAGCGGTCGACGAAGTTCTCGCCACCGTTTTCCGCGCACCCAACTCCTACACTGGCGAGGATTCGGTCGAAATCTCGTGCCATGCCTCGCCCTACATCGAAAACCGCATAATGCAGTTGCTGATCGCCGGGGGCGCCCGCGCCGCCGGGCCGGGCGAATTTACCGTAAGGGCTTTCCTCGCCGGAAAAATGGACCTCGCACAGGCCGAAGCCGTTGCCGACCTCATCGCCTCGTCCGACCGCGCACAGCATTCGCTCGCACTCGGGCAGATGAGGGGAGGGTACTCTTCGGAACTTGCGGGATTGCGCTACGAACTGCTTTCATTGGCATCGCTGCTCGAATTGGAACTCGATTTTTCGGAAGAGGACGTCGAGTTTGCCGACCGCACGCAGCTTTCGGCCCTTGCCGCCAGGATCACGCTTGAACTCGACAGGCTCATAGCGTCGTTTTCGCTCGGCAACGTCATAAAAGAGGGGGTTCCTGTTGCGATTGTCGGAAAACCGAATGCCGGAAAGTCTACACTGCTGAACGCCCTTGTGAAAGACGATCGCGCAATGGTGTCGGAAATTGCGGGAACTACGCGCGACCGCATCGAGGAAAAGGTGAATATCGGCGGGGTGACCTTCCGTTTTATAGATACTGCCGGATTGCGCGACACGGACGACGCGCTGGAACGCATGGGTATAGACCGCACGCTCGATGCCGTGTCTAAAGCCCATGTCGTGCTTTTTGTTGTGGACGCCGGAACGGCTTTTGTGGGGGATATCCGTGAACAGATTTCTGCACTCGGACTGCGCGATGACCAGCGGCTTTGTGTTGTGCTCAATAAAATAGACAAACTGACGGGATGCGAGGCTTCTGCTTTTCGCGACGGGATCGGGGCGTTTTTCGACTGCGTCGTACTTTCGGCAAAGACGGGTAAGAACCTCGATTTGCTGACGGATTGGTTGCGCGAGGCGATCGACACTAGTTCTTTGTATGCCGGATCTGCCGTGGTTTCGAATGCGAGGCATTACGAGGCTTTGGTACATTCCCGCGATGCGATCGGGAAAGTCTCCGAAGGAATTTCGCGAGGCTTGTCCTCTGATCTTTTAGCCGAGGATATTCGCGATGTTTTACACTATCTCGGCGCCATAACAGGGGAAATAACAACTGATGAAATCCTGGGCGCTATCTTCTCTAAGTTCTGCATCGGAAAGTAACTTACTGGTCATCAAGAAATAACGACAGGCAGCAACAGATAATAATATCGTAAAGGTGCTCATTTAGAGCGCCTTTTTTGTTGGTCATTTTCTCACTAATAACCTTGGTTAGCCCTTTTTATCCGTTTTTTTGCTTTCTACTTGTTCCCTGAGTTCGCATATCGAGCCTCGGGATATCACTTGTCTCCCAGAAGGCCGGCGGATGGGACACAGTGGGACGAGGCGGGACAACCCGGGATAGAATGGGACAGCGTAACCAGATTGATTGATAATTAATTGACTGCGTAGATTATGAGCAGTAACATTCAGATTTCCAGGACCTGCCACTTGTGCAGGAGTAAATTTATCGCCAAGACGATTTGCACCCAGTATTGTTCCCATCAATGCTCTCAACGTGCCTGCAAGATTAGAAAAAGAGAGGCGAAATCATCCAACGCCATTCAGCAGGAATCTGAAAAAAGATTCCCAAAAATCAAACATTCCCATTCCGAACTGACTACTATTAATAGTAAAGAGTTTTTAAGCATCCGGGAATAACACGCGTTCGCCGGTCCGATCTGGAAAAGATGCCGGGACTTCCGGAGCAATCTCAATCTGAAATCAAACAATTCGACATATCGGAACACTACACTCTTACCAAGGCACAGGAAAGGTTGGGTGTTTCGGCCAGAGCCGGTTACACAGCCAGATAGAAGAACAAGGGCTGAAAGAAAACTTACTGCAAGGCAAGTTTATCCGGATTTTTTCGATAACGTCAGAAAACTTCGCGAAGGATATCTACCGAGCGGATGTCGCGTACTGCGTCGAGGTGATAGCCGAAGTAAGTCAGCATTGAATTGAGGAAATCCACCCGTCGGCCGCGCCCCAGGGCGATACCCGATATCCCGTCGGCAGGAGTGTCCATGAGTTGTCCCAACAACTCCGAGTTCTCTCGCGAGAAAGCTATGCCGTGCAGAGGCATTACCGGCGTGAAAGAACCCTCGCGTATATCGAACCAGTGCAGGGACGAATATTCGTTGCCTGGATAAAAGCCCAGGTGGCGGCTCAATGCCACCATGAACCACAGATGGAAATTTGCAACCCCTTCGGTCATCCCGTCGAGAGCCACTACCGAATCGCATACAAAATCGAAAAGAGGCGAGTTCGGCTCGACCTCCCTCACCAGGCGGTACAACATCTCAGCCATAAACAGGGCCACAGTGCTTTTGCGGACGTCGAAAGGTATCGAGTGCAAGGCCAGCGCGCTGCGCATCTCGCGGATGCGGTGCATCTCGGCTTTCGGGGACTCTAGCCCTTCGAACTCAAGAATGAACATAGGCTGCAGGAGCGCACCTTTGTTGCCGCGGCCGTGGGAACTTTTGATCCCCTGCACCATGTAGGTTTGTCTGCCGCCGGTGTCCGTGAGCATATAGACGACCAGAGAACTGTCGCCGTATTTTATGGTATGCAGGACTATCCCCCGCGCCTTGTAAGTTTTCATTAAAAAAATAATCCGCCGTCGGCATTCATACCGTCGCGTTCGTTATTGCTTATCCCACAACAGGACCCCGAAACGGAAACCGCCGGTTATGCTGAACCCGCGGCGGGCGAAACCATACACGCCATGATAATAATAGTCGTAATAACTGTAACCGTAATAGTTTTCGCTGTCACCGAAGTATCTGCCCCTGTTGTAAATGGAGTAGCTGAATCCAACTCCTATATACATGTCGAAAAAACACATCCTTGAAATGGCCATATGCTTGCCGATATTGAACTGGGCGGTGGGTTTGACGAAAGACTTCTTATAGAGAGAGCTGCCGGTGCGGTAGAACCTGAGGCCGTCTTCAACGTATGGTGTATAGCTCTCTTCTATCCGCCCCACGCTGTAGTATTCCAGTACGAGGCCCGTGTTGAAATACCATCCGCGGCGGTGCCACATGTGCTTGTACATGGCCGATGTTCCGATGCCCCACATATTGTGGAAATAATCTAAACCCGAATTGAAGGTACTGCGGTTGTTGCCGTCGTATCCGCCACGCCAATAGTTGCTGCCTTCACGATGAGGCGCAATGTAGCCTATCAGGCTCGTCTGAATCCACCGGCCGGGTTTGCCAAGTTCGTATTCAAAATCGAACTTAAGGCCGCTGTTAACCAGGTAGAACGGATTGACGGCGACGGTATAGCGCTGAACATCCTTGGTTTCCGGGAGCCAGTTTATTGGGATCGTGCGCTGGACCGTATAGCTGTAAGGCTGCTGGGCCGACACCTGTGAAAAGGCAGTGGCTGACAGCAGGAGAGTTATAGATATAGCCCTTCTCATGCCTTGCCTACCGTAAGTCGATTTTACTGACGAACGAGAACCTCTCACGGTCGTAGCCGAGCTGGCATAGTCCGTCGTCGCCGATTACCAACAGGGTACCGTCCATGGCAATGCAATCATAGGCGTCCATGCCGCGCACATTGTCAATATCGACAGTGCTATACAGGTACTCCGGAGCCGCAGGGTCGCTTAGATCGTAAGCCTCAACAATCCCTCCGTCGCAGACGAATAACAGATCGTCAGCTCCCGCGACTGCCAGGCCGCGCGGAGAAGACATGGCAATCTCATTCTTCCAGACAGGATATTTCGGATCGGAAATATCGTAAGTTTGGAGCACGTTGCCGATATTACCGCACCAACTGCCGATTGTGCTGTTGAGCGTAACATAGGCATAATTACCAAAGGCCACCACGGGATCACAACTTTTAAAATGCAGAGTAGTCGACAACAATTCCGGTTTTTCAGGATTTTTTATACTGAAGATGTACATGCCGTTCTGCGAACCGATGAAAAGCATATCGTCCATCGTGAAGATTGTTTCGATGGCGGCCCGTCCGTCGATCGTCATATCCCCTCTTTTAAAAGGCTTTCCCGGTGTACTCAGGGAAACCACATTGAGTTTGTAGTCGTCAACCGTGTAAAGATAGTCGCCTTTGATGGTGAAACGTGCCATGGAACCGCCCTGACCGGATTCGCTTCCGCCCTTGGAATTGCCGCCCGAGTCGCTGTAACAGCCCGTTGCCGACAGCAGCATCAGGAGTGCAGATGCCGCAGCGCATAACGTAATGTTTATCTTTGTCATGGCGGTCTATTTATTAGCGTTTACTTTTTGCCAGCCGACTCTGACGAGGTTCGATGGAGTCGGGTAGTATCTGCTGTCGCCTGCCGGATTCGAGGGTTCAGGGAAGAAGTCCTTGATGCGTTCGGTAACCTCCCTGGAATCAAGGTCGAAAGCCACCAGGTCAATGGCATTGTCGAGGTAGATAATGCTGCCTTTAAGAGCTACGTCCATGCAGCCCGGAGCGATTATGAATCCAGTCTGTACCGGAGCAGCAGGAGTGCTGTTGTCGATTATGTGCACGCCTTTGTAGCGTTCGACGATGAATATTTCGCTACCGCCATCGCGTATCCAGATCTTGCCCGGATTCTGCATTTCGCGTTTGCCCGATGTATAAGAAACGGATTTTCTGAGTTCGCTGAGTTCCATATAGTAAGGAACATAGTAGCTGGCTGGGGGAGGAGCGACGTCGGAACTGGCGAGAAGCCATACTCCGGCAAGCAGGATGAAAAATCCCAGTAATTTAACTCTTCTCTTCATAAGGGTAGCGGTTAAAAAGATTCAAAGATAATTCTTACTTTGATAAAACGCCGGATAAGCCGGAATACTGCATGGGAAAACGGTTAAAGTTTCTCAGACGTCGATGCGGTATTTCCAATTGTTTTACTTCGCAAAATAATCATCGCCCGAGCGCCGCCCGTCGGCCGCATGCCGGTGGAGGCATCTTGCGAGGGAGATAACTAAAAGGGTAGATTCCCCGCCGCAAGCGGCAGGGAGATGCATTCTACACTTTAGTTCGTTAATAACGAACAACGAATGACAGGGACAATGAAAAAAGAGGCCTTGCCAGACCTCTCATATGTTGTGTTTCAGAAATATTGATTAGTAGTTTTCCTTCTTCGGTTCGAAATAGGACTGTGGATGCTGGCATGCAGGACATTTCTGGGGTGCTTTCTTTCCCTTGTGGACGTAACCGCAGTTGCGGCACTGCCACTCGGTATCCTCTTCGCGTTCGAAAACACCCTCCTGCACGACCCTCTCCCAAAGGATGCGGTAGCGGCGCTCATGTTCGGCCTCGACCATCCCTATACGGCGGAAAGCCTCAGCGATCTCCGGGAAACCTTCGTCGTCGGCATCTTTTGCAAAATCGCGGTACAGTATATCCCACTCCTCGTGTTCGCCCTCGGCGGCGGCCAGCAGGTTTTCGGCGGTCGTGCCGATGCGGCCTGCGGGATAAGTTGCAGTGATTTCTACCATGCCGCCTTCAAGGAATTTGAAGAAACGCTTGGCGTGTTCTTTTTCCTGTTCGGCGGTTTCGAGGAAAACGCCCGCTATCTGTTCGTAGCCCTCTTTCTTCGCCACGCTCGCAAAGAATGTGTAGCGCGTGCGCGCCTGCGATTCGCCCGCAAATGATTTGAGAAGATTCTGCTCCGTTTTTGTTCCTTTTACACTTTTCATAATTCGTAAGCTTTTTGAAGTTACATATTTTTGGAATGATTACAAATTTCGCATACTGCAAAGATAGGATTTTTAGGCGGAATACAGGCTATCGGTGAGATAATATTTTCTTTTGAATATCTTAATTGTACATTTGGGATACAGTGTTTTTTTAATATTGCACATATTACGCTTGTCCGGGTTTGTTTATGAGTTGTGACTCGGTATGGCCGTGATCGTCGGATTCGAAACACCACATTACATAAAATATCCGAAAGAACTTGTCGACGGCAGCCGGTCGCCAAAATTTGATTTTAAAAGCTTTAATATTATATTTGCTCCGAAACATATGTAAATAAGCCTCTGGTCAACATCGCAAAAAACTGGCGTTTTTCCATGATGACGGTTGTCAGAAGCAATGTCGCTCTATATGTAGATATAGCGCGGGATTGTCTTGTTCATCATCAGGTGCCGCCAGTACCTTTGCGATAACACTGTACGTATCCTGCGCTTTTTCGCGTGCGTATATGAATTGAAAATACCCCAAAAGAGCACTTGTAAGATCGATTTTCGGCATAATGACAACTTTATAGGATATTTTTTCGTTACTATTATGGCAAAATAAGCCACATAAAACCAATACAATCAATCAACAGCATGATGGAGCATAACAACACAACACACTTCATGCGCACCAATTGCGACCGTATCGACAAGGACATGCTCGAGGCACTCAAAGGCGGCGACGAGGTTGCGTATACCAGAGTCTTTATAAAGTATTACGACCGTATCAAACGCTTCGCATTAACGCTTTCGAAGTCGGAGATCGCGGCCGAGGAGATCGCGCAGGAGGTATTCAAAGATATCTGGGAAAAGCGTACCAGGATAGACTCCTCGAAAAATTTCAACGCCTACATATACCGGATGACGCGCAATGCAGTGATCGACTTCATTCGTTCGGAAATCACCCGGGATGCCTATACGAGCGACTATACAGCCTCTCTGGACGATGTGGAGCATTTCAATTCCGAGGATATGGCGGTTGCCGAAGAAGTCCGGCTTATCATAATGCTGGCCATCTCGTCGATGCCTGAGCAGAGAAGGCGGATCTACGAAATGAGACATAACGAAGGGTTGTCGAATGAGCAGATAGCCGATCGCCTGTGCATACGCAAGGAAACGGTAGCAAAACAGTTGTCATACGGAAAGGCCGACATACGCAATGCCCTCGGTACGCTTGCAGTGTTGCTTATGATGCAGTAGCTGAGTTTATTTCTGCATACCGGCGGCGGACATTTTTGTCCGCCGTTTTTTATTTCAAGCTGCCTGCAATGTAAAAAACATAAAATTAACTAACGCGTGATCAGCATATTATGGATGAAATTAAAAAAAATGTTATATCCGAGACAGGAATAATCCGTTTCGGCAAACGCATTATAGATGTGATTTCAAGTGATCGCAAAGGTATTGGCGGCTACCCGGTAATGTTTAAATGAAGAGATGGATAACAGAATTAAGAAATACGCCCGCAAAATAATCGAGGATTACACTATGGGTGAATTAGATCCGGCAACTGTCAACGCCGTTAAATGGTGGTTGGACAACGGAAATAATTCCAGGGAGAAAGAAATGGCCCTTTTTGAATATTGGGAAACACTGGGTTATACTGAAACCCGTCGGACATACGAAGCGCTGATGGAGATGCGCGGAAAACTCGGGATGACGGAGTATCTGCCTCAATCGCGTTATAAATCCGGAAATGATGCCGCGATGAACTGGTATATGGACATGGGTGATCCCTCGGTCAACCCCGGTGCGGAGTACTATGGCCGGAGGTCAGGAAATACCGGCAAGCGCCATAAGAACACAACAGGAGTCCATCCCCTGCACAGGATCGCCTTACGCGCGGCAGCGGTCGTAATTCCCGTGCTGATTGTTGCCGGAGCGTTCCTGTGGTACAACGCGGAACGCAGGGGAGGCCGGACCGAAGTGCTTATGACTTTCATTACGGCCGAAGGAGAGGCCAGGCGCGTATTCCTTCCCGATGGAACCGAAGTCATGCTCAACGGCGGAAGCCGCCTTGAATATGTCGGCGACCGTCAGGCGGCACTTTCCGGAGAGGGCTACTTCAAGGTCGTGAGCGACGCGTCCGATCCGTTCGTTCTCAAGACTCCGAAAATGACGGTTAAGGTAATCGGTACGGAATTCAATATGGAGGCTTATCCCGCCAAGATGCGGACCGACCTCGATCTCTACAAAGGCACGGTCGAGGCTTCGGTCGGCAGCAAGCTCTACCTGATGAAACCCGGCACGCGAATCGGCTACGACCATCTGACCGGGGCGGTTACTACGGGCAATACTTTACAACCAAATAAACCTGCATGGGTGTCTGACAGGTTGTCGCTGAGGGAAAGCACTCTTCCGGAGATCTTCGCCATGCTCCAATGGTACTACAACATCGCCATCGAGATACCGGCAGACATAGATGCCAGTTCGCTCTATGTATTCGAACTTGGAGGTGAAGAGGATATCGAAAAAGCGCTGGATATGCTTCAAAGCGTTAGCGGATCGTTCAGTCATGAGACCGCGGAGGGAAAAATAATCATTAAAGCTGTGAAATAAATGGGTATGAAAAACTATATCCGGAGAGCGGCCAGGGGCCTGGCCCTTAAGGCAATCCTGTTGACGGCTGCTGCGGCCGTATGTCTGGAGGCATCGGCGCAGCAGGCAAAAGTCAGGTTCCCGGACTCTTCGATCTCAATATACGACGGGTTCAAGGAGATCTCGCGGCAGGCCGGGATGCGCTTCGTGGTCAACCTTTCGAAGTACGATTACGGCCAAATGGTCGGTGTTCCCCGCGAGGCTACCGTTACAGAAGCCATGGATGCCCTGCTCGCCGGGTCGGGAAAGACGTATCAGATAAACGAAAAGCACATTCTGATAGTCGATAACGACAAAGGATCCGGAGCTGCGCCTCAAGCCGTGCAATCACCCGATGGCTACAAGCCGAGCGAACAGGTGAATGCCGAGTTTGACGGCAGTCTTCGGGACTTCCGTGCACAAGGCGAAGCGGCGGCAAACAAGCCCGCGAAAACGGAATTGAGGGAAACGGTCGTTGAACAGATTGTGGAAGGCCGCCGGGACGGCATATTCACATACTCCCCGGTCGACAGGAATATCACCCTGACTGGAGCCGATGTCCGCAGTCAGAGTTCGTTCCGCGAACTTCCGCGGTTCGCCCTGAAAACCAACCTGGCATATTGGGCGGCCGCCGGGACAATCAATCTGGGAGCGGAATTCGGCGTCGGTGACAAAAGTTCGATCGAGGTCATGCTGGCCTACAACCCGTGGAACCTGAAAGGCTCATATGAAGACAACAAGAAACTGGTGCACCGCACCGCCAAAGCCGAATATCGCTGGTGGCTTTGCGAACGATTCAACGGCCATTTCTTCGGCGCGCACGCGTTCTTCACGAACTACAACATCAGCCAGTATAACATTCCGATCGTTGGTTTCAAAAAAGATTACCGCTACCAGGGTTATGCCGTCGGTGCGGGTGTAAGCTACGGTTATCACCTGATGCTTTCCGGTCATTGGGGGCTGGAGTTCAACGCGGGCGTCGGCCTGGCCTACATGAATTACGAGAAAAAAGACTGCATCAAGTGCGGCGCTCTCGTAGGCAACTATGAGAAGATGTATTTCGGTCCGACGAGTCTCGGCATAAAAATCCTGTTTGTTATCAAATAAAAGGGAATCAGGGAAATGAAAATTACGATTAAGAGAGCGCAAAGGAAATCCGGTTTGCCTTTGCCGAACGTGAGTAATTTGCGCGGAGCTAAAAAAATATTATCGAGCATAGTCGCAATAATGGCCTGTACTCTGGTTTTCGCCCAGGCAGGCGAAGTGTCCGTCACGGGAATAGAGATGGAACGCAGAGACGGCCGTATCACGGCGTCATTCGATGTCGGCATCGGCAGGAATGCCACAAAAAGCCGCTACAGCCTTATCGTGAAGCCCGTGCTGCGTAAAGGCCAGGACATGTTGGAGCTGCCGGACATCATCGTGCAGGGCAGGCGGGCGCGTATCGCGGATAAAAGGCACACGATGGCCGCAGGGATGAGCGCTTACGATGAAAATACGGTTTTCATGCGCAACGGGCAGACGCTTTCCTATGCGGCTGAGTTCCCCGAAGAGGAATGGATGACGGGGTCCGATCTGGTTTTCGAAGCCGTGCGCGCCGGATGCTGTTCTACCCGGAAGGCCGGCATAGGATTAATAGCTGAAAACGTGCTTTGGTCGGAACCCGTCACAGAATATTACACTGTTATCGAAGAGGTTCCGGTTTATGCTGGGCTTACTACAGGCGACAAGCTGGCGATCGAACATCCGTTCATAGTGCCGATAACGGAATTGGCGCAGCCCGGGGAGTTCGACTATTCGATGCCGCTACATCTGCCTGGGCAGGCGGAGTCTGACGGATTCATCGATCAAAACCGGGAAGGCTCGCTGAGCATCTACTTCAAACAGGGCAGCAGGGTGATAGACCGCTATTATGCCGACAACAACAAATCACTCGTGGACATAGTGTCGTCCGTCAGGGAGATAGAGCGTTCGACCGACAGCCGCATAGTCGGCATAATGATCGCAGGGTTCGCTTCCCCCGAGGGAACGCTGGAGTTCAACGATAAACTTGCATGGGACCGCGCCGTCGTACTTAAGAAGTTCATTGCGGATAATACCGGCGTCGACCCCTCGAACATCAACCTGTATAACGGTGCCGTAGACTGGGCCGGGCTTCGCAGATTAGTTGCCGGGTCGGATATGAAAGACCGCGAAAAGGTGCTCTATATCATAGACAACGTACCTGTGTGGGATTCGCGCCGCGAAACCGGCAGACGCGTCCGTCTTATGCAGCTCAACGGCGGCGAAACTTACAACTATATGCTCCGTAACTTCTTCCCGCAACTGCGCCAGGCCGCCTACATAAAAGTCTACTACGAAAATAACTAAGCCCGTCTGCAGGATGGGCGATCTCTCACCGACCGTGGCAGGTCAGTCGCCGAAAGCGGCGCCGGGAGGTAACTAAAAATGAGAATCGAAAATATAACAAACACCAAATCAATTCCATAACCAACGTTCAATTAAAAACAATCAACAATGAAAGTCAACAGGATTTTTACCGCAGCAATGGCTGCGATGTTCTTTCTCGCTTCATGCGCGGAGAATGAAGTAGGCCAGAAAGCCGGACAGGAAGGCGATGAGGCTTTTGCCGGCATCACCGTTTCCATCCCGACAGCAACCCGTGCCGCCGACACCAACGCCTCTGCCGCAGAGAGCAAGATCAACTCTATCGGTATCTACATCGTGGACCAGACCACAAATCTTTTCCACTATGACGTGATCGAGTCGGCTGACTTCACGGAAAACACCGCCACCGCCACGGCGTCTGCCACCAAGGCCGTGAAGACCACTACCGGGACCAAAGACATTTATGTCGTTGTGAACCCCACCGCTGCCCTCAAGTCGGCGGCCACGACCATGAAAGGCGCCGCTTTCAAGAACATCCTCGCTCTGGATGAAACCGCTTACTACAAAGCCGATTTTTCGGAATTTGTGATGACCGGCTGTGTCAAGGGCCATACCCTGGGCGTGATGTCTGCAACCGACGCTGTGAATCCGGCCAACCTGATCAATATACCGGTTGACAGAAATGTTGCCAAAGTGGTCCTGAGGCAGTCTGCCACCCTGGTGGTTGACGGCGGCGGCACGGTGTCCAACATCCAGTACGCTATGGTTTCAAAGAACAAGGCTTCGTACATCTCGGCTCAGACCACCACTCCGTACTATGCCGTTCCCGCAAACGCGATCACCGATCCGATCGATCCCTACTACGACAATTTCTCGAACTTCAACCCCGGCACCTACAAAAACATCGAAGCGGCCGCAACCGCCAAGGACGCTGCCGACGGTTACTATGTTCTGGAAAACAAGACCGACAACAAAAGGCTCGGAAACACCACCGCCGTGCGCATCAAGCTGGTATTCACTCCCGACACTTCGAAAGGCGCCAAGATCATCAAGAGCTGGAACTCTACCGACGGTGCCGTTCTGGGCGCTAACAGCGACATGCCTACCGGTACCACGTTCTATCAGTACACCGGCGGCGACAACTCCTACTGGACTGCAGCGGCCTATACCGCAGCAACCGCCAGCGCCATACCTGCCAACCATTTCTCGGAAGCATACACCGGCGGCGTCGCTTACTTCAAGGTCTATGTCGCCGCTACCAACGACGGCGAAAAATGCGTCCTGCGCAACTACTACTACGACATGACCCTTGCCAAGATCATCGGCCCGGGCAAGTCGAAGATCGACGAAGAGGACGGCACTGACGACCCGAAACCGGTTGAGGAAGACGCTTGGGCATCTGTGATCCTCGACGTGAAAGCCTGGAACTACAAAGCCACCGAGTGGATCGTTCAATAATCGGAACCACTTGGGCGAAGCCTGATATAAAGAAGTGAAAGATACCCGGGGGACAGCCGACCCCGTTCCCCCGGGTATTTAAAAAACAAAAGGGGTCAGAAAAAACAAAACTTCCGGATAACGATGAGATTTAAGATGAATAAATACGTACTGTGGTTTGCCCTCCTTGCCGGGATGGTGCAGGCCGGATGCTACAAAGAGGATGAGTCGGACTGCGTCGACTCGCTCGAGATAGCGTTCCGGTTCATGAAAGACGGTGCCGACATGTTCGAGCCGGAAGTGGAGTCCGTATCGCTTTTCGTGTTCGATGAGAACGAACTTTTCGTCGGCCGCTGGGACGAATTCGATAGCAGCGTACTGGTTGACGGTTACACGATGAAAATAGACCTTCCCGATGCCGGCATATACAATTGCGTGGCTTGGGGCGGACTTCACGGCGGCGATTTCGCCGTGAAGTGCGGATCTGCCGGATTTGAGGTTGGTCAAACGACGCTCGGGGAGCTTATGACGCTCATAAACAGCGAGCAAAAGACATACATGTCGCAGCAGTGCAGCGTGGTGGATTGCAAGCCATGCGACCTGTTCTACGGCAATAAAATGCAGGTCGACCTGCCCAAAGGAGTGGGTAAGGCGGTCAAAGTGACCATCGACCTTAAGAAATATTCGACGCAGATAAGGCTCATCATGTCGGGCATCCCTTTCCCGACCAGGGCTGCCGGTCCGTACACCCAGATGCTGTTCCACTTCGAATCCCCGAACGGCGTGTACGATTTCCGCGACAATTTCGCAGCGTCGGGCAACATGCACACATACATAGCACAGTATGACAGCTTTACCGGCGAAAATGCCGAGGGCACGCTGATCATGGATATATACACGCTCAAACTGGGATACGGGCGCGGCCACAAATTCACGATATACGACACAGAGAATGACAAGGATTATTTCACGGCAGATCTGCTGGAAGAATACATCCGTAAAGACCCGCGTTACGACACCCAGGAGAAGGTAGATGCCGAGGATTACTTCGAGATCGAGCTTGAAATCAGGGCGCACGCAGGGGTCGATGTCCATGTGAACGGCTGGCTGATAGGCGATACACAAGTTGTGGTACAATAAGATATACGGACGATGAGAAACCGGAATAAAATATACGTACGGATACTGGCGGCGCTGTTCGGTGTGGCCGCAATGTCCGGCTGCCTGAAGGATGCCGATCTTTCCGGCGGTGCAAACAATGCAGGAGAAGCGATGGTGAGACTGTCGTTCAGCATGCCGGGCACCAGAACCGCCACGCGCGGAATGACCGCGGCGCAGGAAACCGCCGTTAATTCGGTCAACGTGCTTGTCTTCGACAAAAACGACAAATTGAGCTACATGCGCATCGGCAATATTGAGATCGTAGGGAGCACGGTTTCGTTCGACGCGCTGTACAGGGTGAGTGAGAATGCGGCGGACAAATACCGTCTGGTGGTGCTTGTCAATTCGCAGTGGAAAGTCAACGGCCTTTTCGGCGGCTCGCTCATCGACGCCCATGTGGGTAAGAGCTACGCCGCGGTGATGGCTATGCTGGAAGAAACCGCTCCCGTGGCCTATTCCGATTGGTCGGCCGAGGGCCTTCCCATGTGGGGCGAATTCAAGGATCCGGTGCAGATCTCGCAGGGGATGACGCTTCCGGCGATGCCTGTCCTGCGCTCGATAGCGAGGGTGGACGTGGGTGTGAATCCAGCGCCGTCGTACAATGCCGACGGAAGCGCCAATTGGGCGACGCTGAGCAATTTCTCGCTCGAGGAGGTGATAATCTACAAGGCGGGCACTAAATATATGATCGCCCCTAAATTCGCCGACTTCGATTTCGTGGACAAGACTGTCAGCGGCATCAACCTGCCCGCAACGCAGACTTTTCGCTCCGTGCATCCTAAATATACGGTCGAGACTGCCAACCGTGCAGGCGGCTTGGCTACCGGACGCGGCATACACATTTCGTCGCAGATATACCTGCCGGAAACCGACGTCAATCTTGACGCGGACGGAGCGTATCTCGATGCTAATCACCTTAATCGCACCGCTATGGTCGTGGGCGGCTACTACAACGGCTCATCGCAGATGTCGTACTACCGGCTTGACTTCGTCCGCCAGGACGACCGCACAAAACTGCACGACCTGCGCCGCAACCATTGCTACCAGGCCGTCATAAAGGAGGTTATAGGCAGCGGTTTCGACGATCCGGACGACGCATACAAATCATACGTTTCGGAGATCGAAGCCACCATTACCGAATGGAGCGGCGGCAGTGTAGGCGTGGTGATGGACGGCGAAAAAGTCATGACTCTGTCGCGCGATATGGTGTTTTGCGGCAACGAGGGATCGGTCGCAGGCGTGGCCAGCGTCATCAAGACGACCAACACCGGCGCTGGAATTACCGTCACAGGTCCTTTCGTGGCTGGTTCGACCACTGTCGCGCCGACATGGCTGACTTCGGGGATGTACGATATTTCGACCGTGAGCGACGCCGTCGACACGCAGCTCGGCAATGTCAAGACCGCGACTATCACCCTCGACGCGGCTATCGCCGCTTATGTTGGTGCGGCCGACCGCGAGGCTTATTTTCTTGTGAAGTCCGGTAATATGGAGTACGAATACCGCATCGTGCAGAGCAAGGACAAGTGGATAACCATCACCCCGTTCCCCGACGGCAACTGCTACCCGATGGACGGCGGGCTGCACTCGATGCAGGCGGCTTCGAAGATGCTTTGGAACGTCGATATCACTAACGGCAACACGACCGACGTGGTGAGCGACCTGCACACCCGCTCGGGCGGCCGCAACACGGCAGGGCAGGGCGTGTATTTCAGCACCATCGACGACATCGACAAGAACCTCAAGAGCGAAGCGCACGTCACGTTCACCTACACCGACCGCGCGGGCGTATGCCCCGACGCAACGATCACCGTTCCGGTGGTGACGGGGAACACTATCTCCGCGGCC
>JAVBRB010000033.1:0-65630 GCA_031548515.1 Rikenellaceae bacterium
CTCTATGTTCACCGTCTTAAAGGGGAAGAAGGTTCCCCGGTGAGCTTCGATCAGGTACTGCTAACGGATAGCGACGGTCAGGTTAAGGTAGGCACACCTGTTGTCAAAGGGGCCTCGGTAAATGCTAAGATTCTTAAACACCTCAAAGACGACAAAGTCCTGGTGTTCAAGAAGAAACGTAGGAAAGGGTATCAGAAGCTGAACGGTCACCGCCAGTATCTGACACAGATCGAGATCGAAGAGATCGTTGTTGCTTAATTTTAACGCAAGAGAGAAATGGCACACAAGAAAGGTGTAGGTAGTTCTAAGAACGGCCGCGAGTCCGAAAGCAAACGGCTCGGTGTAAAACTCTTTGGCGGTCAGTTCGCGAAAGCGGGCAACATCATTGTTCGTCAAAGAGGAACGACCCACAATCCGGGTGAAAACGTCGGAATGGGTAAAGATCATACCCTGTTCGCATTGGTGGACGGCACTGTCGAATTCACCAAGAAGAAAGAAGGGAAATCGTACGTAAGCGTATCTCCGATGGCCGAGTAGCCGGACACGGAACACAAAATTGGAAAAGCCACCTTACCGGGTGGCTTTTCTTATCTGAACATCACCAGAATTTCCTGGTATGCTTCGTATTCGGAATTTTCCGAAGCTTCATCTGCAATACGCGGGACTTTTTCTTCTTCTTCGGTCCCTTCACTGTCGTATTGCGGCCTGTCAGTCGTCATAACCGCGGAATTCGCCGTTAATGTCGAAACGGACTTCCAAACCGTTGTCGAGCTTCACCTCATAATTGTTCCTGTCGCGCTCGATCTCCTTTACATAATTCTCCGGATTATGCTGGGCGATAAAAGCACGGATCTTTTCGGGAATCACACTGTCTGGTACGCGCGAGTATTTGCAGTCTATATCTTTCCACTGCCCCGAAGCGATGAATTCGAGTTTCGTGCCGTCGGTGAAGATCACATCATAGGTTGGATTCCAGCTCTGGCTCTCGACTGTTGCGAGAGCTACT
Source organism: Rikenellaceae bacterium (assembly GCA_031548515.1). GTDB lineage: Bacteria > Bacteroidota > Bacteroidia > Bacteroidales > Rikenellaceae > UBA940. The sequence continues at coordinate 1,007 of JAVBRB010000033.1, forward strand.
TTGGCATCGGGAAAGTTCTGTTGGATAAACGTTTTCGCAGCTGCGGGAAGCTCCTCATAACTGATGGGTTTATCGTCGCTCGCCATTGCCGCCAGGGGCATAATGGTCATTAACATGATGAGGATCTTTTTAACTGCGCTGCGCTTGTTTTCCTCCTTCGCGCTTCGGCAATTCGTGCGAGCACAATTGCGCTCTTCTTGTCGTCGGTTCATGACTTTGTATTTTTAAAGTGAGTATTTCCTTATTGTTAATACAAATTTCGGGGACGAATCTGAATTTTTTTTGAAATCCGGCGGATTTCAAAAAAATTACCGGGGGAGGCGCGCGAATCGGCTGCATGCCGGCGCTGAACAGCCAACCGAGATAACTGAATCCGGAATACGCGCTGTGACGGCAATTTTAGTGTAATTCCGAGCGATGACGATTTTATGACTTGCCGTAGGATATAAGTGAATATCGTTCAACGAGGAATCCATCCCTCAATTATAGGGTAGATACCTTTCCTCCATTGCGCGTTCGGGACAGGCTTCGCTCGTGATGAGATGCGGTAGAACTATTTAACGGGAAAAGTCACGGTAAAGATATGGCGGCCATCCGCGAAATCGTATGAGACCGCGAGTCCGTAGAGGCGGCAGATAGATTCGACCAGGGCGAGTCCCAGTCCCGCCGAGCCTTCGCGGTTCTCTCCGCGGTAGAAACGGCGGAATATGACGGCCGGGTCGAGAGGTCCTCCGGTCACTGCATTCGAAACCGAAACGCTGCCACCGGTAACCGTAACAGCCACCGTCCCGCCTTCCGGAGAATAGATAAAGGCATTTTTGATGAGGTTGTTGAGCAGCACCGACGCCAGTGTTTCGTTCATCCGCGCGGTAAGCCTGCCCTCATCGCGAAGCCGCGCCTTCAGGCTGCGGTAGGCATAAACTTCGTCATAATCCCATATAAGCCTCCGCACCAGGCCATTAATATCGATGTCGGCGTTGTCGGGGAACTGCCGGTTCTCTATCTTGGTCAACAGTAGCAACGTCCGATTGAGGCGAGAAAGATGGTCCAGGGTATGCATCACGGAACCGATCTTTTCGAGCTGCGCTTCGCCGAGCGAAGGGTCGGCTGCCAACAGTTCGAGCCTGCCCCTGCACACGGCTACCGGAGTCTGCAGTTCGTGGGCTGCATTGCCTATGAAAATACGCTGTTCGTCGAACATTTCTTTGTTGTGCCGGGCGGTCAGCACCATGGTATCGTTCAGGCGGCTGAATTCGGTTATATCGGTCTCGTTGTCGAGTTGCGGCACCGCATCGCCGAGTTTGAACGTGCCGAGCCAGTCAAGCAGAACGTACAGCGGACGGAAACTGCGCCTCACGATCCAGGTATTGACGGCTATGACGCCCGCAAGCAGTACCGCGTATAGTATCACAAGCCACCACAGGATGCGGCTTTGCAGGTCTTGCTTCTCATAGCTGGGGATCGCCACGGTAAGTTCGTGGATACGGTCGGCAGAGTCGCGGAAAATGGTTTTCAGCACGCGCGCCGGCTCGGTTTCCATTTTGGAATAAATATACACCATTTCGTCCGCATACCGGAAAGCAGGGTTTTCAGCGGCATACTGTTCGTCAACCTCTTTTATATAAAATGTATTGTTGGTCCCATTGTCGCTTGACGGAAGTTCTTCCCCGGCCAGCACGCGGGTTATCAGGTAGTGGGCGTAATTTTCGAGCGTGTCGTCGGTTTCATCGTTGATCTCATCGGTGATGATGAAGTAGAACGCCACAGCCCAACCCGCCATCAACACGAGCAGGGCCAATGACAAACGTGAGATTATTTTATAGATGAGTTTCATTAGCTCTCGATTTTAACCCGTAACCGTCATTCCTCTATATCCAGCCTGTATCCGAAACCATAGACCGCTTTTATCTCCAGGTCAGCCCCGGCATCGCGCAGTTTTTTGCGCAGATTCTTTACCTGTGCGTATATGAAGTCGAAATTATCGGCCTGATCGATGTGGTCGCCCCATACAGCCTCGGCCAGCGCGGTCTTTTCAACCAGGAGTCCGATGCGCCCGGCAAAATGATTCAGGATGTCGTATTCCTTCCTGTTTAATTCCACCTGCTGCCCGGCTACCTCAACAGTGAAATTATCAGGATCGATCGCGACGTTGCCAACCTCTATTTTACGTTCGCCGTTGAAGACCTTGCGCCTAAGGACGCTTTTGATACGGGCCGCGAGTTCGGCAAGATGGAAAGGCTTGGCAAGGTAATCATCGGCTCCGAGTTCCAGGCCTGTGACCTTGTCCTCGATCGCGTCGCGGGCCGAGGTGATGATGACGTTGCCGTGCTTCCCCAGGCGGCGCAACTCTTCCAGGATTGCAAGTCCGTTGCCGTCTGGCAGCATGATATCGAGCAAAATGCATCCGTAGTCGTAATCTGCAATTTTTCCAACAGCCGCGGCATAAGTGGCTGCGGTTTCGACCACATAGCGTTCTTTTTCGAGGAAAGCCTGCATGGTTTCCCTCAACGAAGGTTCGTCTTCTATTATCAATATCTTCATATCCCGCAAAGTACAAAATAAATTCTGAAATAAATATGAAAATGAAATCCGAGTTACGAAAAAGCGTTAAGCGGAGGAGTGACTAAAATGAAGTCAACGGGGTAGCCCGAAGTCGGCCGCGATTAGACGCCAGCTGTATCATTTTAGTTACTCCGGAGTACCTTTTTCGTACCTCGGCCAGTTTTTGCTACTTTTTGCTGGCCAAAAAGTAGTTAAAAGACCACTTTTTGGGTATTTTTTAGTAAACTTGCAAATTCACAAATTGTACCCGAAGATGAAGGTAATGAAGTTCGGCGGGACTTCCGTAGGCAGTGCGGACGCCGCCAATCATATCAAAAAGATAGTCCTTAACGCAGGCGAAGAAGCGGTAGTCGTTGTCTCGGCCCTCGGGGGGATAACCGACGGCCTGCTTGCAGCGGCGCGTGCGGCACGCCAGGGCGATGCCTCCTACGAAAAAATGTTCACGGAAATAGCCGAACGGCACATCATCCAGATGAACGAAACCGTCCTTCCTGACAAACGCGTTGGAGTGGAAGCCGTGGTCGAGGGAATGCTCGACGAGTTGGGCAACATCCTGAAAGGCATTTACCTGATCCGCGACCTGTCGGACAAGACCCGTGACACGGTGGTGAGCTACGGTGAAAGGCTTTCATCGGCCATCATAGCAGGTATGATCGAGGGTGCCGAACTGTTCGATGCGCGTGAAATCATCAAAACGCACCCTTACTTCAACAAGCACGTTGTAGACTTCGAAGTAACCAACGCACTTATCCGCAAAATGTTCGCCCGACGTCCGAAGATTGCCGTCATGGGCGGATTCATTGCCACTGATGCCGCAACCGGAGATGTTACAACGCTCGGACGCGGAGGCTCTGACTACACCGGGGCTATCGTAGCGGCCGCATTGGACGCCTCGATACTCGAAATATGGACTGACGTCGACGGCTTTATGAGCGCCGACCCGAAAATAATCGACAACACATACCTAATAGAACGGTTGACGTTCGGCGAGGCGATGGAACTATGCAACTTCGGCGCGAAGGTGCTGTTTCCGTCAACAATTTTTCCGGTCTACCAGAAGAACATCCCGATAAAGGTCAAGAACACGTTCAACACAGCGTCGCCCGGCACATATATTTCATCCGAAAAAGAGGAGGACGACGGCGAAGACACGCGCATAGCCAAGATAATCAAAGGCATATCATCCATCAACGACACCTGCCTCATCACGGTCAAGGGACTCGGCATGGTGGGCGTCATCGGCGTCAATTACCGCATTTTCAAAGCATTGTCGAAGGCAGGCATCAGTGTGTTTTTCGTTTCGCAGGCGTCGAGCGAAAGCAGCACATCGATAGGCGTGCGCCACGAAGACGGAGCGACGGCGGTGAAAGTGCTCTCGGAGGAGTTTTTGCAGGAGATCGCCCAAGGCGAGATCAATGAGATAATCCCCACCTACGACCTTGCCACGGTAGCTGTCGTGGGCGAAAATATGCGCAACCGTGTGGGCGTGGCCGCAAAGTTGTTCGAAACCATGGGCCGCAGCGGCATCAGCATCATTTCATGTGCGCAGGGAGCATTGGAAACCAATATTTCGTTCGTCATCGACGGTAAAAACCTTCGCAAGGCGCTCAACTCCCTGCACGACTCATTCTTCCTGTGGGAATACCAGGTGCTGAACCTGTTCATCGCCGGAGTCGGCACGGTCGGACGCAGCCTGTTGGAACAGATACGCCAGCAGCAGCCCAAATTCCTGAAAGACAATTCACTGCAGGTGCGTGTGGTGGGCATTGCAAATTCACGCAAATATATCATGAACCGCGCTGGCATCGACCTGGCTGACTGGAAAGGACAACTCGATAAGAACGGCGTCGACTCTTCGACCGAAGCGTACCGCGACGCTATTACGGGTATGAACATCTTCAACTCGGTCTTCGTGGACTGCACAGCCAACGACGCCATAGCCGGAACATACAAAACGCTTCTGAATCATAACGTTTCGGTCGTGACGGCCAACAAAGTGGCGGCTTCCGGCGACTACGGCGACTACCTGGACCTGAAATCCACATCGCGCAAAAGAGGCGCGAAATTCCTGTTCGAAACCAATGTGGGCGCAGGACTCCCTATCATCGGGACGATCAACGACCTGATCAGCAGCGGCGACCGCATACTGAAGATCGAGGCGGTTGTTTCGGGAACCCTCAACTTCATTTTCAACGAGATGGGCGAAAACCTTCCCATGAGCGCTGCCATTCGTAAGGCTCAGGAAGCCGGTTACGCCGAACCCGATCCGCGCATCGACCTGTGCGGCAAGGATGTGATGCGTAAACTCGTAATACTCTCACGGGAAGCTGGTTACAGGCTCGACATGGACAACATCGAGGCGTCGCTTTTCATCCCCGACAAATACTTCGAAGGTTCCATCGACGAGTTCTGGAGGACGATCCCCGAGGTGGACGCCGATTTCGAACGCCGCCGCCGGGAGCTGGCCGCCAAGGGCCTGCGTTGGAGGTTTGTCGCAACGATGGACAACGGCAAGGCAAGCGTCGCCCTGCGCGAAGTCGATTCGAAAAGCCCGTTCTACGAACTCGACGGCAGCAACAACGTAATACTGATCACCACTGAACGCTACAAAGACTACCCCATGGAGATCAAAGGCTACGGCGCCGGCGCTGCTGTCACTGCGGCCGGGGTTTTCGCAGACATAATCAGCATAGCAAACGTACGATAACCATGATAAAACAATTTTTAGCCTCTGCGGCCTTATTACTGATAATCGCACCTGCGGCGTCACAGACCTCCAGGACGGTGACTTTGGAAAAACAAAATATCCCGCACAGGGTGATCGACACGCTGCCGACGGACCGTGCCGACTTCCGGCTGGTAACTTTCACCGACAATACGTTTAAATACGTTCCCGCGGACCCCGTGAGGTTCCGTGACCCGGCGGTTTACGGACGCTGCTGGGACACGGTCAACCTGTTCGTCTACCGCAGCATCGATCTGAAAGACCTTCCTTCGTGCGTCGACATAAAACTTATCGACGGGGTCGGACAGTTCCATTGCCCGGCCAAAGGGAATGTACTATCTAAATACGGCCCGCGTGGAAAGCGCGACCACCAAGGGGTGGACATAAAAGTAGAACACGGGGACCCGATCTACTCGGCGTTCGACGGCATAGTGCGCCTGTCGAAGTGGAACAGCGGCGGCTACGGCAACCTGGTCATCATCCGCCATCCCAATGGACTGGAAACTTACTACGGCCACCTTTCGAGGCTCAACGTCGCAGCCGGCGATTATATCCGCGCAGGCCAGGTCGTGGGTTACGGAGGCAAGACCGGGCGCGCATACGGGACGCATCTCCATTTCGAAGCCCGATACTGCGACCAGACATTCGACCCCGAACGGCTTATAGACTTCGAGTCAGGCAATCTGCGTTTCCAGACTTTCGCCCTGGATAAAAGCTATTTCAATATAAATTCGCGGGCTGTCGAGGGAATAGAGAACGAGGAGAATATCGATATGGGCAATTTATTGGCCTCGGCTGAAAAAAGCGGACAGTCTGTTTCCGACACCATCATGGAGAGCATAGAAAAGAAAGAGAAGGAAGAGGCGGCAAGGGCGGCGGAAAAAACAGCAACCAAATACCACACCATACGTTCAGGTGACACGCTTCTTGCCATAGCGAGAAAATACGGTACGACCGTGCCGAAAATTTGTCAGTTGAACGGCATTTCGCGCGAAGCCACGCTGAAGGTTGGCAAAAACCTGAAGATACAGTAGGACTTACCGTCCTTTGGTCAGGGCAAACAATTCTTCTATCCTATCAGCGGATGCAGACCAACTGAACCGCTTTTTCTCATCCGCAAAATTTCCGCGGAGACGGTCGGCATTATCGTCCGTATAAAATTTTTCTATTGCGAAGGCAATGCTTTCCGGAGTCACTCCGGCGACATATCCGGTCACCCCGTCCGGAACAATCTCGGGAAGCCCGCCGACGTCGGTAACTATCATCGGCACGTCGAAATGGTAAGCGATCTGCGTCACGCCGCTCTGGGTCGCGCTGCGGTAAGGCAATACCAGCATATCAGCGAGCGAAAAATAGAGCCTTACGCTCTCGTCGGGAATGAACCAATCGTGCAGTATCACGTCGTCCGCCAGGCCGAATTCTGCGATCATTTCTTTGTATCTGGCGGCATCCGCATAGAACTCACCCGCAATGACGAGCCTGCGCCCGTAAGCCGTCCCGTCGCGCTTCATCAGCACCCACGCCTTGAGCAACAGGTCGAGGCCCTTGTATTCGCGCACAAGCCCGAAAAACATCACATAATCAACATCCGGATTCAGCCCCAGTAGTTTACATGCCTCATTCTTCGACATTTTTTCGCCAAAATGGTCGAACATCGGGTGCGGCGAATAAAGACGCGGTTTCAGTATGTCGAACTCCGCCAGTTCGCGTCCGACCTGTTCCGACATATAGATAAACCCGTCCATAGAGCGCACAAAAAAACGTGTCAGAAGGCGGTCGAACCAGCGACGCTCGTGAGGAATGACATTGTCGAGCTGAACCAGGAATTTCGTGTGCCGGTTTCTGCGGCCGACACGCGCTATGGCACCGAAACAGGGCGCCATGAAAGGCGTCCAGTACTTCATCAGCACGAAATCCGGAGCCTCACGCCGAATCACCATTCCCACCTTGTGCCAGTTCAGGGGATTGACGGTATTGACACAGCGCACTATGCGCAGATCTTCGGGCGGTTCGCCGTTGCGGTACTGGCTCCTGCCGGGAAACAAAAGGGCCGGATACTGCACCGTAAAAGTCTTTACGTCGACCTCTGCGCCGCGCATCCGGAACACCCTCGCGAGCGTCTCCATTATGGTCGCGATACCACCCCTGTATGGGTATGCCGGGCCTAGCAGCGTTATCCGCCTTACCATCATATATGCCGGGGATCAATGAACGCGGAGCGTGCCGTCGTCCTGACCGGCGACTGTGCGGTGCCACCGTTCGTCGTAGCCGGGAAAATCGGGCATTTCGGGAATGTTGACCCCGCTGCCGTTGTCGATAAACCCGTTCGCGTCCTCTTTCTTGACGTTGCCGTCGATGTATTTGACAAGCAGGTAATGGTCGAGCGCACTCCAACGATCGAACAGGCTCTGTGCAGTGTCGACCGTGTAACCTGTGAGGTATTTCACGGCCTTGACCGGTTTCTGAGCGTAGAGTTCCGAGGCTGTTCTATCGACATCTTTCACTTTACCGAGTTGTCCGTTTTCCCATTCGTCGAGGGCCTTGCGGACGTCTGCCGAGATCATGTCGTAGCGCAGGTATGCGAAATTTGCGACTCGGTTTGTGAGCCAGAACATCGAACTTTCAGAGTATTCGGTCATATGGCCGTTCTTTTCACTGAAACACCAGGGGACCTCGGTGGTTGAGCAGTAAATGGGTGTAAGGGGCGAGGTCGCTGCATCGTCGGTGCCGAACCATAGGATACCTCCGACCGGGTCTGGCAGCCACGAGCGCGACTGTCCAACGAACCAGAAACCAGTCTGCTGTGTGGCAATAGCGCGCTCATTGAGGTACTCCTCTCCGTCGGACTCCCAATGCATTGGCCTCCAACGGTAAGGCAGGTTATGTCCTCCGGCGCCGATGTCGCGCGTCATATCCATAGGAGTGCCTTCGTAGTGGTCGCGCATAAAGTCGAACACCTGTTTGGGCGACAGTTTTCCGGAAGGCTTAATCCACAACGGCATGCGGTTGGCAAGATCGTAGCCCATGGCATAGTCGGTATATTCGTCCATTCCGGGAGCAATCGCACGGAAGAACGCCCATACACGCGCTTCGCATCCGCGGGCCGCACCGAAATTGAGCGGTGCGTAAGTGTCGCTGAAGCTGAAATCCTCGTCCGTACCGTCGTAATAACCCATTTCGCGGGCGAAACTGATGACATCGGGTGCGTAGAGGCAGTTCTCGGGATCGTCCTTGGGGAACTGCGTGATGCGCGCCTGGTTTGCGTGAGCGCACACATACCCATCGGGAATACGGCGGGCGACCCACACGATCCCCTTGTTTTTCGGCCCCTTGCCGATCAATTCCATTATCCACGCCTCATTCGGATCGGCTATCGAGAACGATTCTCCGCTCGAAGGGTAACCGTAGGTATTGGCAAGGTCCACAATGACCTGGATTGCCTCGCGCGCAGTCTTTGCGCGCTGCAGAGCCAAGTAGATAAGGGAGCCGTAGTCCATTATCCCTGCCGGATCGCTCAACTCTTCGCGTCCTCCGTAGGTGGTTTCGCCGATGAGAAGCTGGTGTTCGTTCATGTTGCCCACAGTCGAATATGTCCGCGCCTCCTGCGGTATTTGTCCCAAGTATTTACCGGTATCCCATTCATAGATATCGAGCATGGTTCCCGGAGCGTAGTTCTTCTTCGGAGCGTTGTATTTGTAGAGCGCGCCGTAGAGCGTGTGCGAGTCGGCGGCATACGACACCATCACGCTTCCGTCGGCCGAAGCTCCTTTGGTTATTATGAAGTTGGTGCAGGCTCCGGCATCAATGGCTCCGAACAGCGCACCTGCAGCTAAGATCAATGAGGTTAGTCGTTCCATCAGTAATTACTGTTTAGTTTGTATTTCCAAAGATATGAAAAAATCATATCTTTACATTATCTATATATAACGAATGTTTCTTATGTCTGTTGCTGAGAATCTCGAAAAACTGCGAGGGGAACTGCCTGCCGGAGTGGAACTGGTGTTGGTGTCGAAAACCCACCCGCCCGAAACCGTCATGGAGGCCTACCGCGCCGGACAGCGCGTTTTCGGCGAAAACCGTCCGCAGGAGATGGTCGCCAAACACGACGCCTTACCCGGAGACATCCGCTGGCACATGATCGGGCATCTGCAGACGAACAAAGTGAAATATATAGCGCCGTTCGTCGAACTTGTCCACTCTGCCGATTCGGCAAGACTTTTGCATGAGATAGACAGGCAGGCGGCACGATGCGGCCGTGTGATAGATGTACTTCTTGAGATACATATCGCCAGCGAACAAAGCAAGGAGGGATGGAACCGGGGAGAATTGATCGAATGGCTCGCCATAGGCGAATACCGGTATTTGAACAACGTGCGTTTCCGGGGCGTGATGGGCGTGGCGACGTTTACCGGAGACATGGAATTGGTAAGGTCCGAGTTCGAAACGCTGGCCCGGATGCACACCGAATTGCAGCATGGTTTTTTCGGACCGGAATTCGACATTATTTCGACAGGAATGACCTCGGATTACCATATTGCCATAGAATGCGGCAGCACGATGGTGCGCATCGGCAGCCTTGTGTTCGGAGAGAGGGATTACGGCAAATAACGATATTGCAAAATATGACGAAAGAAGATTTTATGCGTAAGGCCATCGCGCTGTCGAAGGAGAGTGTGGAACGCGGAGGAGGCCCTTTCGGGGCGGTGATAGTGCGCGGCGGCGAGATATTGGCGTGCGCCTCTAATTCCGTTACGCTTCTCAATGACCCGACGGCACACGCCGAAGTGAGCGCCATCCGTGCGGCTTGCGCATCTCTGGGCGCATTCGACCTCGCCGGAGCAGAGATCTACACATCATGCGAACCATGTCCGATGTGCCTTGGAGCGATCTACTGGGCGGGTATCGGCAAGATATATTACGGCAACACCAAATCGGATGCAGCAGAAATAGGCTTCGACGACTCGTTCATCTATGACGAGATCGCCCTGCCGCCCCTGCAGCGCAAAGTTCCCGCAGTTGAACTGCTGCGCAGCGAAGCTGTCGAAGGCTTCCGCCTGTGGCAACAAAAGGAAGACAAGATCGAATATTAAAATAGGAAATGATATGGCTATGAAAAATCTTGAAACAACTTACCTGGGACTGACGCTGAAAAGCCCGGTCATTGCGTCTAGCTCGCCTTTCACTTCGAAAACCGCAAGGATCGTGCAGTTGGAAGAGGCCGGGGTTGGCGCAGTAATACTAAAATCCATCTTCGAAGAGCAGATCGCAGGAGAAGCGGCGTCTCTGGAGCAATACTCCGATTATCCCGAAGCGGCCGACTATCTTACGCACTACCTCGGCAGCGATTATATCAATGGTTTCACCGACATGATAAAGGAGTTGAAACGGGATGTCTCAATTCCTGTCATCGCCAGCATAAACTGCATTTCCGACGGCTCATGGGTAGATTATGCCGCCACCCTCGAACAGGCCGGAGCCGATGCACTGGAACTTAACATTTTCATCCAGCCGCGTACACCGATACTTACAGCCGACAGGATAGAAAATATATACGGCAGGATCGTAGCGGAAGTCGCGGCAAAAGTACGGATTCCCGTATCTGTAAAACTGTCGAACCGTTTCACCAATGTCTTCAACGTGGCGGAAGAACTTTACAACCGTGGCGCGAAAGGGTTCGTATTATTCAACCGGATGTTCGAACCGGATATCGATATCGATCGTATGGAAGTGGTCGGCGCAGATCCCCTGAGCGAAAATTCCGAATTGAGAAATTCACTGCGGAGCATTGCGTTCGCATCATCGGTAATGCCGCAGGCTGATTTCGCGGTATCGACCGGTGTGCATACCGGCGATGACGTCCTGAAATGCCTGCTGGCCGGCGCGAAGGCTGTCGAAATATGCACGGCCCTCTACAACGACGGACTGCAGGTGATCGGCAGGATGAACTCGAGGATTGCGGCATGGATGGAAGAGCATGATTACGCGGAAATAGATCAGTTCCGCGGACTCATGAATGCCAAACTTGCACCCAACGGCGATGTATACGGCCGCGTACAATACATGCGGTTCTTCCCTGTTGAAAACTGACCTTTTCGGTTATCATCCTTGCGCAGGAGTTTCCGCCGGCTTGCGGTCGACAGGTGCCGACGCAGGAAGCGACACGAAAAAGGCAGCGACGCTCATATCGCTGCCTTTTGGGAAGTAGTTATCTTCCCCGCAAGTTGCCTCGCAATGCTCGGCCAACCCGCCATCGGTTCCCCGCCCTCGGAGTGAGGTCCGGCGCAGGGTTTATCTGTTCCCGTCTGTAAAACCGACCGCTTCGGAGACCATCTGTTCCGCACGTCGCGAAATATCGCTGCTGTATTTGCGGCGGTAAGTAGCGGGAGTCATGCCGAATTCCCGACGGAACAACTTGATAAAGTGGGATGTGTTGGGAAAATTACACTCAACTCCGATCTCCGCGACCGGCCTGTTGGTAGAGATCAGCAACAGGCGGGAATGCATCAGCCTCTGCCTGACGACCCAACGGTGGGGCGGATCGTTGAAATATCCCTTGAACATCTTCTTAAATGCCGTAAGGCTGCGGTTGTTGCGTTGCGCAAGTTCATCCAGCGAGATGTCCGAAAAAACATAGTCATAGACCGACTGTTCGAAAAATTCCTTCTCGGGATCGGTACTGCCCAACACGCGGGTGCGCAGGCAGCATTCGGGCTGCGAAATTACGTGATATATGAGTTCTGTCAACTTCAGCATTTCGGCTGTCTGGTCACGCGCGAACAGGCCATCTTTCAGATGTTGGTTAATGGCGTTGAAGAAATGCTTAAGCGCCCCCCAGCCATGGGCAATGATATGGGGCCGGCCTTGGCATTCTTCACACGAATGATGTATGCGCACATCGATGCGGTGGTTGACATTGAGATGCGAAATTATACGGGCAAGTTGTTGAGGCGAATAAAAGAAAATTATCTGCTCGAACGGTTTGCGTCCGTCTGGCGCTTCCTCTATGTAATGGGTGCCTTTGCCGAGGAAGAAAATATCTCCGGGCAGGGCCTCGCGCCGTATATCGCCGGTATAAATATACTTACGGCCGCTAAGCACATAACCCAATGCACAGCGTGAAACATCGAACGAGCGGATACCCGGTCTTTCGGATTCGGTCGTCCGCACGATAATCGGTTGCTTTGCGGCCCGGTTTTCCATCGCATTCATCGTATCTCAAAAATTAAAGAGGAAAATTATGCAATTTGGTGTCAGTAATTATTATTTTGGCGCAAATTACAATATTTTATTATAATTAACAACTTGCGCGACACCATAAAATCAGTCCACAAAAAGACAAACAAGCGAATGGCTACAATAACAATTTGATTATCAAAGATTATTCTGCAAAAGCAATGAGTGCAATCGCTGAATTATTATACAATAAATTATTATTATATCATTACAATGACCTAATAATATCTTGCAAAAACATATAAACGGCATTAAAATCTCCGAAACAGAAATTAAATGGGCTTAACAGATCACAATACAAGCCCGAATAGAACAAATATAAGACGAAATAGAGCTATCGCGGAAGTAAGAAAAATACGAAAAGTATTCCGTTACGCCTGCAGCGATGACAGCTACGGAATCGATATTCCCAAAACAGGCCCCAGATTCAGCGTCAAAACGGCAAACAGAAGCAGGCAATAGAGTAATGTGGGAAACCATGTCCGTTTGCCTGAAAAAGAATATGGAACAGCCATCGCCACCGGTATGGCCAGAAGCGGAACAGCGACAGGGGAATATCCCGGGATTAGGAACGAAAGAAAAGCCACAAACAGCATCAGGGAAACGTGGGCCATCGCTTTGCGCTGTCTGGTACGCATGCCTCTGCGATGCGTCAAATACCATACGACAGCCCTCAACACCAACAGTACGACGATTCCAGCTACAACCGATGCCACGACCGGAACCTGCGCCGGGTAATCAAGTGGCGGTCTCTCTGAAACACAGCGCCATATCTCGCGGTAAATGAACGATGGGGATTCTCCGCAAGCCCAGTAAAGGAATCCCGCCCCGGGAACAGGCATCATTGCGCCGACAATACATACGGCTAATTCCCTACCGGAACGCCTGTACAGCAACAGCACGAGCGGAATTATCAGCAATAACAGTATGCCCGGGGCATAAAATAACGGAATAAAACCGAGGTAAAATCCTGCGCGGAAAACTTCCTGGAAACGAAAATCCTTCCGGAAAGACGACACGAACTGCCTGGTCGAAAGCGCGAGCAGCCAAGCAGCCAGAAAAGAGGCGAGTGCTTCACCCGGAATAACAACTCCGCAAGCCGTTATAAGAAAAAACTGCATGGGCAGATAGTTGCGGCTGGAGGCCGAAGCATATCTCACCGTCAGTTGGACTATTATGAAAAGAGTCCACATCAGCAAAACAACAACGGAAATAACAGCAAGCCATGGGTATTCAACAGAAAATCCGGAAAGTGAAGCGGCAGCGGGCATTCCGCCAAAAAAAGGCGCTTCGACCGCATACCTGACGACCGCATACCTCACGGCAAACAACATGGCAAGCAGTACGAAAACCACTGCCGAAAAAGAAAAAGGCTGCCTTGCCGCGTTGAATGTCATATGACCACCATTACCTTCCACAAAGGTATATAAAAGGGATCTATTACAAAAATTAAGGCACGGCATTACCGTACCTCAACTTACATTTATTTACTACCCTGCGCTTTAACGCAAATGCCTTACATTGGTTCTGCGAACCCAGCTTATCTCGGCTCGAGGTCCTGTCCTATGTCTTTTCTGTAATACATTCCCTCGAACGATATCTTTTCGACGGCGGCATAACTGCCGGCCAACGCTTCTTCCATGGTCGCGCCGATCGAAGTGACGGCAAGTACACGGCCTCCGTTCGTAACCACACCTTCCATAGATCCGGCAGTACCGGCATGGAAAACGACAGCCCGGTCATCGTCCACGCAGTCAAGACCCTCTATGCGGAACCCCCTGTCATAGTTGCCGGGATAACCACCGGAAACACACACGACAGTGGCGGCCCAATCCGAAGTAACAGACAGTTCGTACTTGTCGAGGGTCCCCGTTACGATGCCTTCGAACAGTCCGACGGCATCGCTCGTAATACGCGGGAAAACAACCTCTGTTTCGGGATCACCCATACGAACGTTATATTCGATAACGTAAGGCTCTCCGCCCACATTCATCAGTCCGACGAAAATAAAGCCTTTGTACGATATCCTATCCTTTGCAAGGCCTTCGACTGTCGGTTTCACGATACGTTCTTCTACTTTCGACATGAACGCCGCGTCGGCGAACGGGACCGGGGAAACGGCTCCCATGCCGCCGGTATTGGGACCGCTGTCACCCTCGCCGATGCGCTTATAGTCTTTGGCGACGGGCAGTATCTTGTAGTTCGAGCCGTCGGTGGCGACAAAAACCGAACATTCTATCCCTCTCAGGAATTCTTCTATCACGACGCGGTTGCCGGCCGTACCGAATTTGCCGCCCAACATATCGGCAAGTTCCTGCTTTGCATCAGGCAGGTTGTCCGGTATCACAACGCCTTTACCGGCGGCAAGCCCGTCGGCTTTCAGAACATAAGGCGGTCTAAGGGTTTCCAGAAACGCCTGCGCCGCCTCCACTTCCGTTTTTGCAAACGACCGGTAAGCGGCCGTCGGGATATTGTGACGCATCATGAAAGCCTTTGCGAAATCCTTGCTGCCTTCGAGCCGTGCTCCAGTTTCCGAAGGGCCGGCCAGCCACACGAATTTCATCTCGGGATCGTCGGCAAAAAAATCGGCAATACCGTTCACCAAAGGCTCCTCAGGCCCCACAACAACCAGTTTCACGCTGTGATGCAGCACGAACTGCTTGATGGCGCCGAAATTCGAGGCGTCCATATCGACGTTAATTCCGCACTGTGCGGTTCCGGCGTTACCCGGAGCGATAAAAAGTTTTGCGGTCCGCGGACTCGCAGCGAGACTGCGGGCTATGGCATGTTCGCGGCCTCCGCCTCCAAGCAGCAGTATATTCACCTGATCGGGCAGTTTCATGTGAAATTATTTAAAATTCTTTTTCTATAAACGGAGAGATAATGGCGTTCAGTTTTTCGGACTCCACAAGGAATCCGTCGTGGCCGAAATCGGAATTCATCAGGCGGATTTCGGCATTTGGTATGTGACGGTACAGGAAATTCTGCTCAGTTATAGGAATAATAATGTCCGAAGTGATGCCGATAACCATGACCGGACATGCAATACCTGCAAGTGCCGCTTCGCATCCTCCGCGCCCGCGCCCCACGTCATGTGAGTCGAACGCCTCGGTTATGGTCCAGTACGAGTAAACGTCGAACCGTTTGATGAATTTCTCACCCTGGTACTGCTGGTATGTCGCCGCGCGGTATGCACCGCGCTTGAGCAAATCGTCGGAATCGCACTGCGTAGCGTTGTAGGCAAGGCTTCCGCGGTATGAGAGCAGGGCTATGGAACGCGCCGCCGAAAGCCCCGCCTGAGCCGCATCAGGCCTGCGCTCGCCGAAAGTTCTGTCGGCACGGATAGCCATGCGGTGCGATTCATTGAGAGCTATATCCCATGGGGATGTCTTTGCCGAACATACGGCGACAATAAGCCGCTGTGCAAAACCCGGGCGCAACAACTCCATCTCCATCGCCTGGAATCCGCCTATCGAACCGCCTACTACGGCCCTCACGCGACTGATCCCCAGATGGTCGGCCAACAGCAGGTTCGCACGGGCAATGTCGCGCATCGTCACGAACGGAAAATCTCCGTACCAACGTTCGCCTGTCGCCGGGTTTACGCTCATAGGCCCTGTCGTTCCATAAGGCGACCCGAGGATGTTCGCACAGACGGTAAAATATTTAGCGGGATTGAGGAAACGGCCTTCTTCGACTGTTCCGGGCCACCAATCGGCAACGTCGCTGTTGGCCGTCAACGCGTGACATACCCACATGATATTGTCGGCGCGGCGCTCTCCGAAAGTGTGATACGCTATCACCAACTCCGGCAGCACTATGCCGCACTCCAACTCGAAAGTCCCGTTATGTTTGTAGAAATTAACGCCCATAGGAAATGCAAAAATAGCAATATTTTAGCATAACCCGTAAGAGTTTCGTATTTTTACGCCCATGTTAAAAAGTTATCTTAACGAAGGGGTTACGGAAGCCGGCTGCGACGAGGCGGGACGGGGTTGCCTGGCGGGACCCGTATTTGCCGCGGCAGTTATCCTGCCTGCCGGATTTTCGCATCCCCTGCTCAACGACTCCAAGCAAATGACAGAAAAAGACCGCAAGATCCTGCGTTGCATCATCGAGCGTGAAGCCGTGGCATGGGCTGTCAGAGCCGTTTCGGCCGAGCGGATCGACCAGATCAACATACTTAACGCCTCAATGGAAGGGATGTCGCTGGCGGCGGAGAGGCTCGCGATTCGTCCGGAGTTCCTGCTCGTCGACGGCAATCGTTTCCGCACCACCCTCGACATACCTTTCCAGTGTATAATAGGCGGCGACGCGCTCTATGCTTCCATTGCGGCGGCATCGGTGCTGGCCAAAACCCACCGCGACGAATATATGGAACGGATTGCTGAAGAATTTCCCGAATACGGCTGGGGTCAGAACAAGGGCTACCCCACAGCCCTACACCGCAGGGCTATCATTGAACACGGCCTCACACCCCACCACCGGAAGACTTTCCGTAACGGAGCAGACCAACTGTCTCTTTTTTGATAATTACCCGAGATACTCGGGATGCCTTCGAAGCCACGCACCCGCAAAGGAGCAAGTCCCTTTGCAGTTATGCCCTTCTGTGCGTGCCCAGTCGTATGTAGCTTTGACGAGAGCCGAACCGATACCTTTGTTTTCCATGTGCCTCGGCACAATCGTGTGCAGTATATCCACATAGCCGTCGTGGGCATAATATTCAGCGTATGCCGTATGGCCGTCCTCGCAAATCTCGAAACGGCTGCGGTTGGGCGAATGTATCACTTTATAATCCATGGGCTGTCTTTGTTTTAGTTATGCATACCGCATATATCAGACCAAATTTAAGACCGGATCTGCCCGTTGCCAGTGATTATGTATTTATATGTAGTCAGTTCTGGCAGTGCCATCGGGCCGCGGGCGTGGAGTTTCTGGGTGCTGATGCCGATCTCTGCCCCGAACCCGAACTGCGCTCCGTCGGTAAACGCCGTCGAAACATTGGTGTAGACACACGCCGCATCGATCTGCCTGGCGAACGCCTCAACCACAGCAGGATTCTCGGTAATGATGGCCTCACTATGCTGCGACGAATATTTCATGATGTGCTCCACCGCTTGGTCGAACGAATCGACCGTCTTTACTGACATTTTGTAGTCCATGAACTCGGTCCCAAAGCTATCTTCGGCGGCGCGCTGCAACAGGCGGGCCGGATATGCTTTTTCGAGCGCCTGATATGCACGCTCGTCGGCGTAGATTACGACATCTTTTTCGGCGAGAGGCTGGCAAAGTTCGGGCATGTCGGCAAGGCACGCAGAATGCACCACTAACGTATCCAATGCGTTGCATACGCTCACGCGGCGGGTCTTGGCGTTGAAAACGACGGCCGCACCCTTGCGGACATCGCCGTCCTTGTCGAAATATGTGTGGCAGATTCCTGCGCCTGTCTCGATGACAGGTACGCGCGAATTGTCCCTTACGTAGTTTATCAGCGACGACGAGCCGCGCGGTATGATCACGTCTACAGCCCTGACAGCCCCGAGCATTATCTCGGTCGCCTCACGGTCTGCAGGCAGAAGTGTAACCACATCGGGATTCAGCCCCTCTTCTGCAACCACTTCGCGGATAATCGCAACTATTGTCTCGTTGGACTCACGAGCGTCGCTGCCGCCTTTCAGCAGGCAGGCGTTGGAGCTTTTGAAACAAAGCGAAAAAACGTCGAAACTTACGTTCGGCCTCGCCTCGTATATCACCCCTATCACTCCGAAAGGAACCCTCACCTTGCGAATTTTCATCCCGTTGGGGCGCACCGTTTCCGAAAGCAGTTCTCCCACGGGCGAAGCCAGTCCGGCCACGTTGCGGATATCCGCCGCAATGGCTTCCATGCGCTCCTGCGTAAGCATCAGCCGATCGTACATCGGATTCGCCGGATCCATCCGCGCCAAATCCTTGGCGTTCGCCGCCAAAATCTCTGCCGAACGCCTCACGGCCTCGTCCGCCAAACGTTCCAACACCCTGTTGATAGTATTTCCATCGACAAGCGCAAGTTCCCTGGAGGCCTTCCGGGATTTTTCAAAAACAGTAGTAAGGTCCATTTTTAATATAGGTAGAGATAATCGTAGTGTACGAGAGGTTTGGCGCCTTTTTGGCCGGCGAGGCGGCGTGCGCGTTCGCTGTCGGTAGAAATACGTCCCACGCCTATTTGCCGCCCATCGGGAGCTACGATGCGCACGATATCGTCCTTCTCGAAATCGCCCTCGATCCGGTCCACTCCGATCGGGAGCAGGCTGCGGGCATCGTTTGCAGAGAGAGCGTCGCATGCGCCCTGGTTGATGTGGATTTCGCCTTTGGCGAAACCATCGCTGTGGGCTATCCATTTCTTCACTCCCGAAATAGGTTTTTCCGACGGTACGAAACGGGTGAAAAGAGTGCCGGGACGGCGGTTAACGACATCAGGCAGTATGCCGTCGCACTTTCCGTTGGCGATAATGACCTCGATGCCTTCCGCAGCGACCTGCCGCGCGATGCGGCTTTTGGTGAGCATTCCTCCGCGTCCGAACTGCGAACGGCTGCTCTGGATATATCCCGAAAGGTCTTCACCGCCGGGGCGTATCTCTCGTATCAGTTCCGACGAAGGATCCGACGGATTTCCTGTAAAAATACCATCGATATTGCTCAGTATGATCAGCGAGTCGGCATTCATCATCGTGGAAACCATGCCGCTCAACTCGTCGTTGTCTGTGAACATCAGTTCGGTGACCGAGATCGTATCGTTTTCGTTTACTATGGGAATGACGCCGTTGGCCAGCATCGTTTCCATACAGTTCTTTTGGTTAAGATAGTAGCGGCGCGTGGAGAGGCTTTCCTTGGTGGTGAGCACCTGCCCGCAGGCGATTCCGTGGTCGCGGAAAAGATTGTAATAACGGTCTATGAGCTTGATCTGCCCGACGGCAGAGAAGAGTTGGCGCGCCGAGACGGGGTCGAGTTTATCCACATGGCTCCCGAGTTCACCCCGCCCGGAAGCCACTGCGCCCGACGAAACCACTATTACCTGCACACCCCCGCGGCGAAGCATGGCGACCTGGTCTGCGAGCGACGAAATGCGGGTGACGTCCAGCGTCCCGTCGGCACGGGTCAGCACATTGCTGCCGATTTTGACGACGATGCGCTTGTTTTTAGGCGGCGTCATTTATTATCTTTACAACTCTCGCGGATGCCGCTTATAACGGATGCCGAAAATCCGCGTTCCTCCATTGCGTTAAGCCCCCTGATGGTGTATCCTCCGGGAGATGAAACGCGGTCTATTTCGACTTCGGGATGGTTGCCGCTCTCCATAAGCAGGTCCACGGCCCCCTTCAGCGTTTGTATGACTATTTCCCGTGCCTCGTTCGCACTGAAACCGACCTCGATGCCTCCTTCCATGACAGCCCTTATGTAACGCATCGCATAGGCGATACCGCACGAACCCAGCGACATCGCAGCCGGAAGCAGTTTCTCGGGAACGACCATAGTACGTCCCATTTCGCCAAAAATGGTTTCGGCAAGTTTTATCTGTGCTTTGGTAGCATTCTGCTCTGCTATGAACGTCATGCTCTCCCCAACCAGTACGGCCGTATTGGGCATCACGCGGAACTGTATCGGCTTGATGTTCTTGACTCCCTGGAACAGGTAGTGGTTGAGTTGGTCGAAAGTAACCCCGGCCACCACCGAAAACAGTATTTGGTGACGATAATCTATCAGGTCCCTGATCTCGGAAATTACCTCTTCCGCAAGATTGGGTTTGACCGCAAGTATCAGTATGTCCGCCCCGGCGATAGGCTTTCGCAAATCGGCTGTAAGATTGAACGGCATACCCGTTTTGCGCATTCTTTCGAGTGCCGCCGGATTCGGATCGATACAGGTAATATCCTCAGCATTAAGCGTTGTACCTTTTGCAAGTCCGCAGGCTATGGCCGATCCCATATTGCCGGCGCCGATGATAGTTGCCTTCATTGCCATAATTAACGTGTGTTTGAGATAATAAAAAACCTACTTATCTCCCTTCATATATGTTCATTATTCTCATTTCCCGTGTCCAAAATACACGCCGCCGGCTTTCAAAAGCCTTCATCACCGTGTGGTCATCCCTCTCAAAAATATTGAAAGGCGTTGTCGCGCCCGTGGCCGCTCCTTATGTTTCGTATTCGGTTTAACGACCCCTTATATAAATGGCAAAGTTAACAGATTCCGCGCAAAAACGAAATATAACCGATAAAATAAGGCTTCTGCCGCCCGGATTTTATATAGTTCCCTTTCCCGGCTTTCCTCAACACGCCGCTTCACAGCAATGCCGGGCTTCGGTCGGTGATTATTCGCCGCTTAAAACAATTACCGCCCTCGCATTTCCCCGCAACGCCGCTTCGCAGCGATGCCGGGCTTCAGTCGGTGATTATTCGTTCCCATGCAACGAATAATTCAATTTTTTTAATAACTTTGCGATTCGGGAAATTGTCTAAATCAAATTACGAAATATTAATCGTTAAAAACACAAAGACCATGCAAATCATTTCTGTACATGCAAGGGAGATCCTCGACTCGCGCGGAAACCCCACTATCGAAGTAGAAGTCGCAACCGTATCGGGCGCTTTCGGCCGTGCAGCCGTTCCCAGCGGAGCCTCGACCGGCGAAAACGAAGCCCTCGAACTGCGCGACGGCGACAAAGGCCGTTACCTCGGCAAAGGCGTTACCAAAGCCGTACAGAACGTTAACGAAAAAATCGCTCCCGAAGTCATCGGAATGAGCGTAACCGACCAGGTGGGCATCGACAAAATGATGATCGCACTGGACGGCACCGCCACAAAGAGCAACCTCGGCGCCAACGCCATCCTGGGCGTATCGCTCGCGGTCGCACGCGCCGCCGCCGACTATTTCGGAGTGCCCCTCTACCGCTACATCGGCGGAACGAACGCAAAAACCCTGCCCGTTCCCATGATGAACATCATCAACGGCGGTTCGCACTCCGACGCTCCCATCGCGTTCCAGGAATTCATGATCCGTCCCGTTGGCGCCTGCTGCTTCAAGGAAGGCCTCCGCATGGGCGCCGAAGTTTTCCATGCGCTCAAAAAAGTTCTCCACGACCGCAACCTCAGCACCGCTGTAGGCGACGAAGGTGGTTTCGCACCCGCCCTCGACGGCACCGAAGACGCTCTGGAATCGATCATCAAAGCTATCAAGGCTGCCGGTTACAAACCGGGCCGCAAAGAGGAAGGCGGCGACGTTTCGATAGGCCTGGACTGCGCTTCGTCGGAATTCTACAAGGACGGCATATACAACTACGCTAAATTCGAAGGCGAAAAAGGCGCAAAACGCACCAGCGCACAGCAGGTCGAATTCCTCAAAGGCCTCGTCGACAAATACCCCATCGACTCGATCGAGGACGGTATGAGCGAAAACGACTGGGACGGCTGGAAACTGCTGACCGACGCTATAGGCGACCGCTGCCAGCTGGTGGGCGACGACCTGTTCGTTACCAATGTGGACTTCCTGAAGAAAGGTATCGAAATGGGTTGCGCAAACTCTATCCTCATCAAGGTAAACCAGATCGGATCTCTGACCGAAACCCTCGACGCCATCGAAATGGCTCACCGTGCAGGTTACACTTCAGTCACTTCGCACCGCTCGGGCGAAACAGAAGACTCGACCATCGCCGACATCGCAGTCGCCACAAACTCGGGCCAGATCAAGACCGGCTCGATGTCGCGCAGCGACCGTATGGCAAAATACAACCAGCTTCTCCGCATTGAGGAAGAATTGGGTGCCGAAGCTATCTACGGATACACCAAGATTTATCGCAGCAAGTAATTCGCGAAATATATCAAGTGAAAGCGGGGCTGATTTGGCCCCGCTTTTGCATTTATGCATTACGGATATAAAGCGCGCAAGGCATGAGAAAATTATTTGCATTTATAATAATTCCGCTGATTCTGTCGGCCTGTGTCAGAACACACCGGGGTGATCCCTATGTGCCCTCGATAGAGGGTTCGTGGCTTGTAACCGAGCTGATCATTACGGCCACGGGGGACGATGCAGATGAAGCCGAAGCGATCATGCGTGACATTTTCGACGGATGGGACGGATTCACGCTCATATTCAATCCCGACAATACCGTCGTGATCCCAGAAGGCACGGAACTATACAGCCTGACGGATTATGACCTGTGGATCATTACGATGAGCATGGCACACGTCGAATTCACAGTCAATACGCTGACCGACATCGAAATGGAACTGACATGCAATGCTCTCACCGGGATAGGAGAACCGGTGTCGTTCCCGTCCGGCACGACGTCGCTCCAACTGTACCTGCATGCCGAGAGGCAATAACCCCTGCTGAAATAACCTTCCCCGCTTTACTCCTGCGTGTTGCCGGCAGTTCTGCCGGAGCTTGATGGGCGATTATTTGCCGCACAAATAATTCCGGCAAAACTGTTGGATATTTTCGGCAATAAAACTACTTTTGCTAATAGAGTGCCCGTTCCTTAAATCGATTCCCGATGAAAAAGATCCTGTTGCCGCTTTCCGTATGCGCCCTCCTTTTCGGGTGCAAGCCCGATCCGGCGAAATACTCGGACCTGATAATCGGCGCATGGGAAGTCAAAACCACGACTCCCACTATATCGGGCGTTACGGGCGAAAAATACACCGTGGTAAAGGAGCTATGCGAAAAATACGACCGGACGGGCGAGATTTTCGAATTCAAGGCGGGAAACATATTCACCGGCCCGGAGATTGAAGGGACTTATTCCATAGACGGCAACAAACTGCGGATAATGCCTGAAGGAGAGGACGCGCTGAATTTCACCATCCTCAATCTCAGTTACCGCTCGGCCGTCGTAACTTACGATCTGTTGGAGGAGACGCCTGCGCTCACTGTAGGTCTTCCGGAATTAACGCAATGCTTCGTAACGGTCACGGCGGTTAAAAGAAAGAAACCGCAGCAATCCGCAGAATGACGTTTTACGCAAAAAGACCCATATTAACCCTATCAAAACATTTGCGCTATGAAAAAATTACTGCTTTTACTCGCCCTTCCGCTCGTTTTTGCTGCATGCAACAAAGAGAAGGGAGATTTCGGCGATTACCCTTCCCTGATTCTGGGAACATGGCTGGTCAACGACGTTGACATCAATCTGGAAGCCCCGACTCTGCCGGCCGAAGCCAAGACGGCGCTGAATGAATTGATAACCGGAGAGATGGACTATGACGGCGCAACGATGGAGTTCAAGACCAACAATATCGTTACGGACAGCGACGGCGACGGGAACTACTATATCTCGGGCAACAAGCTGACGATAGTTCCGGGAGGCGGAAGCGTCGACGATGAAGAGGCAATGCCCTTCACTATCAAAACCCTCAATAAATCCGAACTCGTCATCGTTTTAGATGTACTGCCGATGCTGAGCGCGATGGCCGATGACGAAGATTTCGCTGAGATTGCGCCCTTCATCGACAAGTTCGAGATAACAATGACCGGCAGCAGGCAGTAACTCCGCCGCTTCGGGAATAAAAAAACGGAGGCCGTGTGTGGTCTCCGTTTTTGTTTCGGACCGGCACCTTTTATTTAATGTGCCCGTTATTAATAAGGTATTCGGCGATCTGGACGGCGTTCAGCGCCGCGCCCTTGCGGATCTGGTCGCTCACGCACCAGAACGTCAGTCCGTTGGGGTTGGCGATGTCGGCACGGATACGTCCTACATAAACGTCATCCACTCCCGCAAGGAACAGTGGCATCGGATATTTCTTCTCGGCCGGTTCATCCAACACGGTGATACCTTTGAAGTTTTCGAAAGCCGCGCGCGCTTCGGCAGGCGAAACCGGACGTTCGGTCTCCACCCATACGCTTTCCGAATGTGCCCTCATAACTGGAACACGAACGCACATAGCACTCACCGCGACGTCCGAATGCATGATCTTGCGCGTCTCGTTGAACATCTTCATTTCCTCCTTGGTGTATCCGTTGTCAGTGAAAACGTCGACCTGTGGGATTACGTTGAACGCCAACTGGTAAGCGAATTTGCTTACAGTCGGCTCTTTGCCTTCGCACAGCTGTCTGGTCTGCTCCTCCAGTTCATCCATCGCGGCAGCGCCGGCACCGCTGGCAGCCTGATAGCTCGATACATGGACGCGCCTGATGTGCGACAGGTTCTCGATGGCCTGCAACGCGACTACCATCTGGATGGTGGTGCAGTTCGGGTTTGCGATCACCCTGCGGGGAGGATTCACGGCATCGGCCGCATTGACTTCGGGCACCACCAGGGGCACGTCTTCGTCCATACGGAACGCGCTGGAATTGTCTATCATCACCGCGCCGAATTTCGTTATATCTTTCTCAAACTCTTTAGATGTCCCCGCACCGGCGCTGGTGAACACAATGTCGATACCTTTGAAATCGTCCCCGTGTTTCAGAAGCTGTACCTTTACCTTTTTACCGCGGAATTCGTATTCACGGCCCGCGCTGCGTTCCGATCCGAACAACAAAAGTTCGTCGCACGGGAAATTACGCTCCTGAAGAATGCGCAGAAATTCCTGCCCCACCGCTCCACTTGCACCTACAATAGCTGCTCTCATGTCTCTATTATATCCTTAAAGATTATTTACGGTACAAAAATATATAACTAATTTGTAATTTAACAGTTTGAATGATATTTCAACAAATTAGTCGAAAAATTCATCCGTTTTAACAGAATCCACAGCTGCAGGCATATCGTTGTAGTCGCCACAGTTATACATGACCGCTCCCGGCGGCACGTCAAATATATCGGCAGGCCGCACACCAAGTTTAGGGTCGGCGTATACGCGCTTCATGAACTCCCCGTAAATCGGCAGTGCGATCACAGACCCTTCGCCGGCCGTACGCGGATGCACGCTTTGGTCCTCACCGCCTACCCACACTCCGGCGACCAGCTTCGGAGTGACGCCCATGAACCAAGCGTCGCGGTTTTCCTGAGATGTCCCGGTCTTGCCGCCTATCTGCCCGGTGAATCCGTACATCCACCGCAGTTTGTTACCGGTTCCGGCGTTAACGACCTCCTGCAGCACCTGCAGCGTAGTAAAAGCAGTCTGTTCACTGATGGCATCACGCGTTTCCGGAAGGAATGAGGCTATCAGGTTGCCTTGCCTGTCCTCAATTCGCGTCACGAATATCGGTTCAGTGTTGACCCCCTTATTGGCGAAGGTCGTGTAAGCCCCCACCAACTCGAACAGCGATACGTCCATAGTGCCGAGCGCTAAGGCGTGAACCGGGTCGATATAACTGCGGATACCCATATTGTGCAGGAAATCTGCCACAGCTTCAGGTGATTTGGCCTGCTTCATTATCCACGCCGTATAGTTGTTGCGGCTATGGGCCAGTCCCCACTTCAACGGATGCATCACGCCGTCATACTCTATCCGGCTGGCCTCCTTGGGCGACCACGGCTCCCTGGAGTAGGTTTCGATGGTAACCGGAAGATTGGGTACCGGCGTGCACGGGTCGATGCCCAGATGATTGAAAGCGAACGTATATACGAATGGTTTTATGGTCGAACCGCATTGGCGCTTGCCCTGTTTCGCGTTGTCATACTTGAAATATTTGAAATTCGGACCGCCTACATAGGCCTTCACATGCCCCGTCTGCGGTTCTATGGCTATGAACGACGCCCTCATTATCTTTTTGTGGTGGAGAATGGAGTCGCGGGGCGTCAGCACCGTGTCCCTTTCGCCGCCGAACGTAAAGACCTTCATCTGGATCGGGGTATCGAACGCCGCTTCAATCTCTGTTTTCGTCGCGCCCGCATTTTCCATTTCCCGGTAGCGGTCGGAATAACGCATCGCATTCGCAACGAGAGTGTTTATCTGTTCCTTACTCTGCCCCTGGAAAACGACTCCCGTGCGTTTGAACTGCGCATCCATGTAGGGCTGCACCTCGTTTTTCATCCTCTCCTGCACAGCCTCCTCGGCATAGCGCTGCATCGAAGAATTGACGGTGGTGTATATCTTCAGGCCGTCGCGATAAATATTGTAGGGTGTTCCGTCGGCCTTCGTGTTCTTGTGGCACCAGCCGTATATGGGATTGGTTTCCCAACGGTGGAGTTCGTACTGGTAGTCATAATCGTTATTATACTGCCTCCGGGTAGGTTTTTCGGCCTGCATCACAAGGCGCAGCATCTCGCGGAAATAAGTTCCCGTCCCTTCGTTATGCGACACCGGCTTATAATTCAATTCTATGGGCAGGGCCGCCAGTGAATCGTACTGCGCATCGGTAAGGTATCCCACTTTTTCCATACGCCGCATCACGGTATTGCGCCTTGCGAGCGCCCTTTCGGGATTGCGCACCGGACTGTACCATGTGGGGGCGTTCACTACGCCCACAAGCATAGCAGACTCCTGCACGTTGAGTTCAGCCGGGGATTTATCGAAAAAAGTGTGGGCCGCCGACTTTATCCCGTATGCATTGCTGCCATAGGGCACGATGTTGAGGTACATCGCAATGATCTCCTCCTTGGTGTAGTTATATTCCAGCTTCAGGGCCGTTATCCATTCTTTGAGTTTGTCGGTCACGATCCACCCCTTGCGTTCGAAAAGGTTCTTGGCCAGTTGCTGGGTAATGGTGCTGCCGCCGCCCTGTTTCTGCCCCATTCCGACCGTTTTCAGCGCGACGCGCCCGAGCGAGATGAAATCTATGCCCGAATGGCCGTAAAAACGCACGTCCTCGGTAGATACCAGAGCTGCGACAAGATCGGTCGAAAGATCTTCGTAACTGACATAAGTGCGGTTCTGGACAAAGAACGTTCCTATAAGTTTGCCGTCCTCCGAGATTATTTCGGTGGCAATGTTGCTTTTGGGATTTTCGAGTTCCTCGAAAGTCGGGAGTTTGCCGAACACGCCGATGGCCGTCAGCAGCAGCAGGAACAGCAGCAGGGCGAACGGAGCCGCCACAATTATCCAGAAATTGCGGACGGCTTTTGGGGTGGAGAGCCGCTCATAGAGCGTCTGTTCCGTATTTTGCGGTTTTCTCCCGGAAGGTTTTTTTCCCGGCGCGGGCCTGTGTGTCGCCATAGCGGTTCTTGTTTAACTCGACAAATAGAGTGAAAGCCGAGCGCAATGAAAAATAAATTTTCATTGCCGAGGCGCATCCTATATTCATTAAAGGATCTGCACAGATTCTTTAATGAGAGGTAAAGGTTATCACGAAAATAACGAACAGCACCCTGAATTATTTTCCAATGTCGGAAAACAGAAAACCGCAGGGGGGCAACGGCCATGGCGCATTATTGAGGCAACAGATCGTACACTACAAACTTCCGGCAATCCATACCCTTAATGAACCTCCTCGCAGCAGAGCTGCGAGGTATCGGATGTAATTGGTTTGTGTTTTCGAAGCAGAGCTTCGGGGAATCTCCCTTTTAGTTATCTCCCTCGCACAATGCCTCCACCGGCCGCGGTCGGCGCTCGGTCGATGATTATTTTGCTACGCAAAATAATTGAAAAACCGCGGGACTTTCAGGGTCCTGCGGTTTTCATCATCATTCTCAATTGTCAATCACATCCCCACCTGGGCATCCCAGACGAAAGCACGGATACCTTGCTCCGGAGCCTCGCCATCTATGACCTTCAGCGAAGCCATCAGTCCGGGCACTTTCTCGTCCTCCATCATTATAAGGAGGGACGAGTTCATCGAGGGCCATGTGTGGTTGCCGTAGTGCGGTTCGCCGCCCTCGGAGCCCCGTCCTTCGGTCAGCGCCCACCGGGTGAAGCCCTGTATCCCGAGCATGTCCAAAACGTTGGTCACCTCGATGGTGTGGGCCTGGTTATATGATACGAATACTGCTTTCATTTTAACGTCACTCCCGGATAAAGATTATAATACTCTGTTTCTTTAGGGAAGGCGATCGGATAACCCTTATCCGGGAATGTCGTTAAAGGCTTCTGACGAGGCCCGGTTATTTCGACCACCCCTCCCAATGGATTTTTTCTTTCTTATTTTCCCATTATTTGTTTAAGGCTTTCTGCATTTTCTTTTCAAGCCGGCGGTTGCGGACCTCGATCTGCCGGTTGCGTTTTTCCTCGGCCCTCACTCCGAACATGGCATAGAGTACGGGAACGATGAACAGCGTCAGGAGCGTCGAGAAGGTCAAACCGCCAATGATGGCGATACCCATCGGTTGCCACAGTTCCGCACCGTCGCCCATCCCCAGCGCCATCGGGAACATACCAAGAATAGTGGTGACGGAGGTCATGGCCACGGGACGCAGACGGCTTTTACCTGCAGCTACAACAGCGTCCAGAGCAGAATAGCCGCGTTCGATGAGCAGATTGGTATAATCCACCATCACGATACCGTTCTTTGTGACAATACCCACCAGCATTATAGCCCCGATCATTGCTATCATCGACAGCGGCGTAGAGGTCATCCACAGCGCAAGGAACACACCGGTGAAAGCGAACGGAATTGTGAACATGATGATGAACGGCATCTTGAGGCTTTCAAACTGCGTCGCCATCACGATATACACCAACATCACGACCAGTATCAGCAGCGATATCAGGTCTCCCAACATATCCTCCATATCTTCCATAGAGCCGCCCACTTCGAGATAAATGCCGTCGGGGGTTTCATAGGAGTCAAGTACGGCGTTGACCTCTTTCACGACATCCCCGAGAGCATAGCCGTCGCCCACGGTCGATTTCACCGTTATAATCCTCTGGCGGTTATCACGTTCTATGGTCGGAGAGGCAAACTCCTCCTCGATTGCAGCCACTTCACGGAGTTTTACGGGCTGCCCCATCGCCCCATAAAGGGTGATGTTCTCAATGTCTTCGAACGAGGTCCGGTGGGGTTCGTCATAGCGTACTATGATGTCGTATTCGTCGCCGTCCTCGCGGTACTTAGCCGCTTCGTAGCCGTTGATGCGGTTGCGGATAAACGCCGAAGCCGTAGCGCTGGAAATTCCGTAGTAGGCCAGCTTGTTGCGGTCGAACACAACGTTGTATTCCGGACGCAGTTCGTCGCGGGAAAGAACCACGTCGCGCGTCCCTTCCAGGCCGGCCATCAACTGCTGAAGCTCTTTTGCAACCTGGTTCGAGGTGTTCATGTCGTATCCGAACACCTTCACGTCGACCGTACTGCCAGAGTTCAGACCCGAATTACTGCCACCAGGAGTCACCTCGAATCTGCGTACTTCGGGAATGGCCGCCAGATCCCGGCGGAACAGGTCTGATATTTCGAAAATGGTGCGGCCGCCATCGCGTTCCGATTTTTTCGGCAACCTCATCATGTAGCTTATCACATGGGAACCGCCCGCCGGCGAAAACAGGGCTGCGTACATGTCGTCGCTCTGACCCGAACTGGTCGAAACAAGATGTATTTCGGGGTATTTCTCGTATATGATCTCGTCGATCCTTTGCGCCATTCGGGCCGTTTGCTCGACACTGATATTTTGGTCAAGCTCAACCGTAGCGGCAATTATCGCGTTGTCCTGCGCCGGGAAGAATTCCATGGGGACCCTCATCAGAAGCAGCAGCGAAACCGCGAAGATGCCCATTGTAGCGAACAGTGTTTTCTTGCGGTTGTGCACAACCCATTGAAGAACCTTCGCATAGAAATTGTCGAGCCACACGAGGAACTTGTCGACAGGCTTGTAGAGTATGCCGATACCTTTGTATGTGTGTATGCCGCCGTCTTTTCTTAGCATATACGCCGAAAGCATAGGCGTGAGCGTTATCGCCGCCACGGTCGACGTGGCCACAACTATGGACACGATCCATCCGAGCGATTTGAACATGATACCCGCCATACCGCCGAGCATGGTGAACGGAAGGAATACGGCGATGACCACGAGTGTCGTAGCGATAACCGACAACCACACTTCATTTGTAGCATAGATAGCCGCCTCGCGGGGTTTCGATCCCCGTTCTACATGCGTCGTGATGTTTTCGAGTACCACAATGGCGTCGTCCACCACCATACCGATCGCGATAGAAAGCGACGACAGCGAGATTACGTTAATGGTATCCCCGGTAACGTACATGTAGATGAACGCCGCGATCAGCGAGATAGGTATCGTGAGGCAGATTATGAACGTTGCTCTCCAACGCCCCAGGAAGAACATCACCACCAGAATCACGAAGATGAATGCGAACATTATGGTTTCGCTCAGCGACGATATGCTGTCGCGGATCGACTCGGAGTTGTCCATAATGATATCGACAGTCACATCGGACGGCAGTGAAGCCTTTATCGCCGGCAACTCGGCCATAACCTTATTGACAATGTCCACCGTGTTCGCTCCCGACTGCTTCTGGATGATAACCCTTACTCCGCGTTCGCCGTTGATGCGTTCTTCAATGGTGGACTTTTCAAGCGTGTCCCGGATCGTGGCGACATCGCTCAGCAGGACGGTGCGTCCGCCCATATTCGACACGACCACCTTGCGCAGGTCGTCGCTCGAGGTGAATTCGCCGTCGGCCTTGACATTGAATGTATGTGTGCCGATATCCATCGTACCGGCCGGAACGTTGACATTTTCGGAGGCGATAATTCCGCCCAGGGCTTCTACGGTCAGGTTGTATGCCGCAAGCTTGTTGGGATCCACATTGACCTGTATCTCACGCACAGGGGCACCGGCAAGGGATATCGAACCCACGCCTTCGATACGGTTCAGTACGTTGACCATTTTCTCGTCGAGTATCTTGCTGAGCGCCGCATAGCTTTCGTCGGCCGTGACCGACATATACATCACGGGTATCATCGAAGAGGAGAACTTGAACACCACCGGTTGGTCTGCATCTTCGGGCAGGTAGCTGGTCGTGCGGCTTATCACGTCGCGCACGTCATTG
This sequence comes from Rikenellaceae bacterium, assembly GCA_031548515.1. GTDB lineage: Bacteria > Bacteroidota > Bacteroidia > Bacteroidales > Rikenellaceae > UBA940. Next base: position 32,381 of record JAVBRB010000033.1, read on the forward strand.
GCGGCTTCAGTTATATCCGAACCCCACTCCAGTTCCAGGGTAATCATCGAAATGTTGTCTCTCGACGTGGATGTAAGCTCTTTCAGGTTGCTGACCGTGTTGAGCTGGTCTTCCAGCACACGGGTGACATTGGTTTCTATATCGGTCGCGTTGGCCCCCGGATAGGCAGTGATAACACTCACCATCGGGATCTCCATCTCAGGATACATGTCGATCGCCAGGTTCCTGAGTGAGAATATCCCCAGGACCATCACGGCGACGAATATCATGATGGTCGATATCGGTTTCTTGACCGCGGATTCGTAAATTTTCATTTTTTTCTGCTTTATATTAGGTACCTCCCTTTGCTTTGGCTGCGCCGCCTGCAGCGGCCTGCCTGCTCCGGTCGGTCAGGCTGTCCAACTTCAAGCCGGACAAAGTCGTAGGTATTTCCCTCGCTTATTCTTTTACTATATCCACTTCGGTTCCGCCGCCAAGCCTGGAGAACGAAGTGGTGGCGACTGTTTCCCCCGCCTGTACGCCCGAAAGTATGTCGATCCTATTGCCGACCTGGCGGCCCGGCTCTACAGTACGCCTTTCGGCTACGCTGTCGTTTATCACATACACGTAGCGTTCGTTACTACCGACCTGTTTTTGTACGGCGACATCGGGAATCAATACGGCTTTCTTGTCGCCCATATTGATTACGCATCGTGCAAACATCCCGGGACGCAGTTTGCTGCTTGCATTCGGAATGGCTATCTCGGCAGTAAAAGTACGGGTATTGGGGTCGATCGCCGGATAGATCAGGCTTACGCGCCCCTCAAACGTTTCACCCGGATAGATGTCGACAGAAATTGCAACCGGCGTTCCGACTATCACGCTGGCATAGTATTGTTCGGAGATGTTGACCTGTACTTTCAGTTTGTCCATTTGCATAACCTCGAGTATGGGTGTTGCAGTGAACATATTGCCCTCATCCTCGCCTTTGTTGGTCACAACGCCGTCTATCGGCGAGTAAAGATTTACATGTTTGGCCAGATTGTCGATGGTTTCCTTATATACAAGGTACTGGGCTTCTGCCTGCTGAAGCTGCTGCGCCGACACTCCGCCAGCCTCGTACACCCTTTTCACGCGTTCGTAATCGGACTTCGCCGTTTCGAACTGAACATTTGCGGTGTTGTACTGCGTAGGGTCCATCTGGACCAACAACTGACCTTTGCGTACCCTGTCGCCCACCTTTACGTATATGCGGTTGATACGCGCACCCTGTAGCGCTGGCATGATATAGTTTTTCTGCCACGGTTCGATATTCGCCGTAAATTCCACGTCCTGCGGAACGACCTCGGTCTCCGCAACGGCTGTCTTTACGGCCACTTTTTTGTCCTTCTCCACAGCCGCGGCTTTTTTGCCTCCACAGCCTGTCATCACCAGCGTCGCCGCCGCCATCACGCCGAGCGTGACAATCAGATTCTTTTTCATTTCCTGTTTATTGATTTATTTTAATTATTCTTCTTTGCCAATCACCTTGTCGTAGTCGGCTTCGGCCGCAAGGTATTCGTAAATCGACTGCGAATGGTTGAGCCGCGCCTGAGTAACATTCAGTTCAGCCATATTGACCTCCAGCATCGTGCCGGCCCCGGCGTCGAAACGGGTTCTCGATATCGTGTGCGCTTTGTCGGCCTGTATTACGGTCTTTTCATTGGCAAGCATGGTTTCGCGCGCCGAGATAAGATTGTTTATAGAAGTACGGGCTTCCAGCCGCTTGGCCTGGCGAAGGTAATCCTTCTGCAGATCGACCTGCGACACCTGGTTTTTCAACTGCTTCACCTTGTTGTGGGTAGTGAGTCCCGAGAAAATAGGCACCGAAAGCTGCAGCCCGACCGAAATAGGATTCTGCCACCACCACTCCTTCACGGTCGACATGGTGGCAAAATCGAGTTTCGAGTCGCTGCCGGCGAAGTTGACCGAACCGAAGGCTGCCAGGGTCGGCATGCGCGCCGTGTTGGTCAGTTTGATCTGCTGACGGAGCAAGGTTTGCTGGTAATCCAACTGACGTATCTCGCTATTGCCGTCTATGTCGGCCGTCAGGTCGGGCATCGTAAACGCGTCGCCGTAGCTGTCGAGCGAACCGGCAACCTCGATCTCGACATCCTCGGGAATACTCAGATACATCTTCAGCAGCTGTTTGCTGACCACAATGCCGTTCCTGGTAGCTATGATGCCGGGCTGAAGGTTACTCAACTGCACATCGGCGGTAAGGTAGTCGTATTCCGAAGCCAGTCCGGATTCGAACATCGTCCGTGTATTGTCAACGGTTTCCCGTATGGTAGCTTCGCTGGCCTTAAGCACTTCATACGATTTTTCGAGCAGCAGTATCTGGTAGAACGACTTTTTAACCGCATTCACAAGGTCAAGCCGCGACGCGCGCGCCTGTTCCACTGCCAGTTCCTGTTGCGTACGCGTCATCTTGAGCGACGAGTAAATGGCGGGTGCAAAAAGCGGGATCGTCAGGTTCCCGCCTAACGTTATGGAGTTATCGGCTCCGAACGAAAGCCCCTTGGCCATCTCCTGTTTCACTATACTGTAGGAATAATTTCCCGTAGCCGAAAGCTGAGGCATGTGATTGCCGATCACTTCGCGGCGCACATAGTCGTAACGCGCGATCTCCATGTCGGCCACTTTGACAGTAGGGTTGTCCGAAAGAGCTATCTCCAATGCCTGATCGAGGTCGAGCGTCAGCGTCCCTTTCTCCTGTGCCTCTGTCACCGTCACAGCCGCAAGCAATGCTGCCGTGAACATCATCTTCTTCACAATCTTTTTCATCTTCATCTTCATTTGCATTTATTGACCTCTGGTCTCTTTATATTTCTTTACGAGATTATCTATAACGTCTATACCTTTTGGCGTAGACAGGCCGCGAAAAAAATTCACGAGCACATACTCGAATGCCGTGCGCTGCGAAATATTCTCCATTCCGGGAAGGAGATACTTCCTTTCGAAAAGCGCACCCATGGTATATACCAGCGTCATCACTGCAAGCGCCTTGTTCATGTCCGGAAGGAACAGCCCTTCTTCCATTCCCTTGTCAAGCAGTCTGTCCAACTGTTCGCAACTGTGGCTATAGGCCTTCTCCTCAAGGCTGTGATAAATGTCGGGGTAGAATTTTTTGAGATTCCCGATGAGCGCCGCGTCCCTGTCGTCGCGCTTCATGCTGTAGATCAGGGTGAGTATCTCCTCTATAACGTTCTGTGCCGAGGAAGCCATATCGGTCACGGTTTTGTGCTTCTGAGTCATGTGGCACTTCACGCACTCCTCGAGCAGTTCCTTTTTATCGCCGAACATCTCGTAGAGGGTACGTTTCGACACGCCCAACTGTGTGGCGATGTCGTCCATCCTTACCGACTTGATTCCCTGGTCGAGAAACATTTGGGTGGCCTCCCTGATTATCCGTTCTTTCTGGGACATTCTAACTCTGCTTTATATTTATACTTATCAGTGCTTTGCGTTCTCGTCCTCGGTATTTGATAACAAAACTTCAGAAGTTTTTAAAGTTTTTTACTGAGCAACGGGGCAAATGTAAAACAGAAAACCCGAAAAAACAAAAAAGTTTTCTGTTTTTCGGGTTTCATATCAAATCTCCCGATAAAAGGAATAATCAGACTGGAAACCGGTCCATCTACGATAACCTGGGATCAGAAGAATTTCCTATTCCGCAGATCCCACACACATGCCCGGAGTGACGATCACTCTGCCGCGGCCGTTGCCGCCTGGTTTTTCAGAAGTTCACTGGCCTGCCGGACGGCAGCTTCAGTGACGACGCTGCCGCTAAGCATCTTGGCTATTTCGCCTACGCGTTCCCCAGCCGTCAGCTTGCGCATATGTGTCGCGCCGCCCTCCTTATACACAAGAAAATGTTCGCCCGGTTTGGCAGCTATCTGCGGCAGGTGGGTGATATTCATGACCTGGATGCCGCGTCCGAGTTCGGATATGATATCGCCCATGGCGTCGGCAACCTTGCCCGAAATGCCCGCGTCTATCTCGTCGAAAATGACGGTCGGTTGGCCGACGGTACGTGCCGAAAGGGCCTTCAGGGCCAGCATCACACGCGAAACTTCGCCGCCGGACGCTATTTTTTCGACCGGACGCGGGGCCATCGAGCCGTTGGCCGTGAACAGGAACTTCACCTCGTCGCCCCCGTTTTGGCGCAGGTCGGCGGCAGGGATTATCACGACTATGAATTGTGCTTCCGGAATCCCGAGCCGGTGCAGCATTCCGGCGACGCTTTTTTCGACTTCCGGAGCTGCCTTATGGCGATTCTCCGAGATTTTTGCGGCAAGCTCCAACGCTTCGATTTCGCGTGCAAGTGTTTGGGCTTCAAGTTCCGCGATCTGTTCGTCGCCATGTTCTATGGCGTGTAGCTTCCCTTCGAATTCATACTGAAGCTCCATCAGTTCAGCGACCGTAGTCACGCGGTGCTTTTGTTGCAGCGAATATATCGTATTGAGGCGTTCGGTCACTAACGCCAACCGCTGCGGATTTCCCTCGATGCGGTCGTACTCGGCAGCTATTTCGCGTTCAAGATCCTGCAGGTCGAGGTATGCCGACGAAAGGCGACCGGCAAATTCTTCACCGCGTGGATACATAGCAGAAACCTTTTCAATAGACTGCCGGAAATGTTTAAGTTGCGGCACGATACCCGTTTCATCGGCCCCGAGTCCTCCGGCACAAAGGCCCATCGCTTCGCGAATCTCGTCGCTGTGCGTCAGTTCGCGTTCTTCGGCTTCGAGTTCTTCCTGCTCTCCGGCGGCAAGCTTAACCGCGGCAAGCTGTTCTGCCTGGTGGCGGATATATTCTTCGTCGCGGCGGGAAGTTTCGGCATGGCGGCGGGCGGCGTCCAACTGTTTCAGCATATCCTTCCAATCCGCATAAACCTCACCATATCGCTTCACCAGTTGGGTCTGCCCGGCCACGCCGTCGATTATGCCGACACGGAAACGGTCGTCTTTCAGCAACAGGTTTTCGTGTTGTGAATGTATGTCTATCAGCCGTTCGCCCAGTTCGCGCAACACGCTCAGTTGCACCGGCAGGTCGTTGACATACGCGCGGCTCTTGCCCGAGGTCGAGATTATGCGGCGTATAGTGGTTGTATCCTCATATTCGAGGTCGTTTTCAGCAAAGAAAAGCTCCAGTCCATAGCCCTCGAGTCCGAAAACACCCTCGACAACGCAGTTTTTCGAAGGATCTTTCTGTACACCAGACTCTCCTCGCGTCCCCAGCAGGAGTCCGAGAGCACCCAACAGTATGGATTTACCGGCTCCTGTTTCACCCGTAACGGTGTTGAGTCCCGGCCCGAGATCCATCTCGAGCTTATCTATCAGGGCGTAATTCTCAACCGACAGGTAACGGAGCATGCTTATTCCTTATATAATAACACGACGGCCTCTGCAGCGACGCCTTCTTCGCGCCCGACGAAACCGAGTTTTTCGGTAGTTGTGGCCTTCATGGAAACGGCGCTTATATCTACGCCCATAGCCCCGGCAATAGCTTCGCGCATTCTGTCGATATAGGGACGTATTTTCGGCGCTTGCAGCATGATGGTACAGTCGGCATTCCCGACCTCGTACCCGGCCCGGCGCACCTCTGCAACCGTTCGGCGAAGAAGTTCGGTGCTGTCTATGCCACGGAACTCGCCGGAAGTGTCGGGAAAGTGCAGCCCGATATCGCCAAGCGCGGCCGCTCCGAAAAGCGCGTCACACAGGGCGTGGATCACTGCATCGCCGTCGGAATGCGCCACACAGCCTTTTGCATGGGGTATATCGACACCACCCAGCCGCAGGTTCAACCCATCGGCCAGACGGTGAACGTCGTATCCGTGTCCGATCCTCATAACGTAAGTTTTGGATAAAGATTCTTATTATGCTGTTCCGTTACCTAAATCTTAACGCGAGAATCCATATCCAAAACTCACGTTAACGGCTTTCCCAAAGCCGCGGATTTACGACTACCCTCCTAAATCCTCCCCTCGAGGGGAGGACTTTGTCGCGGCGTATCGCCGCTCCGGGAGGTATATCCGAACCAAACTTGCGTTACAAATATAGTAACTTTTTACTATCTTTATCAGCTGAAAAACGAAACAAAATACAACTATGACATTGACCGAAATCCTAAAAAAAAGGCGAAGCGTGCGCAAATTCGACGGCAGGGCCGTCCCGCACGAAGCGCTCGAATCCATACTCTCCCTCGCGCTTACCGCGCCGTCGTCGAAAAACACCCGTTCGACCCGTTTCATGGTGATCGACAAACCGGAATTGCTTGAAAAAATTTCCGAGATGCGCGATTTCGGGTCATCGTTCCTGAAAGATGTTCCGTGCGGCGTCCTGGTGATGGGAGACACGGCGGCCGACCTGTGGGTGGACAACGCCTCGATTTCGGCCACGATACTCCAGTTGGCAGCGGAAGAAGCCGGACTCGGTTCGTGCTGGGTGCATGTCAACGGACGCCCGCGCCGCCGCGAAGAGTCCAACGGTCCCAATGCAGCCGACTACCTGCGCACCTTCCTGCCCATTCCGGCAGAATGTAAACCGTTATGCTTCGTGGCCCTGGGCTATCCCGCCGACACCCCGAAACCCCACGGCGAAAAGGACGACTCGGACAAAGTGATCTGGCTCTAAAAACAAAACTCCCGCCTTATCAAGCGGGAGTTTTTTATTCAGAAGCCGTTAATTCTTCGGTAGCTTCTTCCTCCTGATACTTTCTTTCGGTACGGACAGAGAGAAAAATGCTAAATTCGTAAAGCGCATACAGAGGCAACATCACCAAAACCAGGCTGAACGGATCGGGCGGGGTGATAATGGCCGCAAGCACCGCAAGCACTATGATGGCATGGCGCCGGTATTTGCGCAGGAATGCCGGTGTGATCAGGCCGATGCGCGTCAGGAAATATACCAACAGCGGCAACTGGAAAATAAGCCCCGACACAAGCGGTATACTCACAACCTGCGAGGAATAGCTACCCACATCTATCAGGTTGGTGATATTTTCACTGGCCGAATAATTGACGAAAAAGTGTATCGAAAGGGGAACTATCAAATAATATCCGAACAGCAGGCCCGCAAAAAAACCCAATGAAACATACAGTACGAACATCCGTGTGCCCTTCCTTTCGCCAGACGTCAAAGCCGGTTTCACGAACTGCCATATTTCCCACAGCATGTATGGTATGCCCAATACGACGCCGGTAGCCATCGCCACTTTTAAATGCAGGTTGAATTGTCCGACCAGCCGGTTGTTTATCACGGTAAAGTCCGTCTGATTAATACACAGCGTTGTCGGGTCCATTGTCCATTCAGCCCCGAACAGTCCTCCGCACCATGAGACCGCATCGGCCAGGGCGTACCCCATGTTGCAGAGCCAACGGTTCGTGGGGAAATCGGGCTTTTGCGGACCGAAAAGCAGGTTGTCGATTATGAAGCCCTTGAAAACAAATGCAACGATGGCGATGACGACGAAAGCAAGCACAGCCCGCACCAGATGCGGGCGCAGGTCCTCCAAATGTTCAAAAAAAGTCATCTCGCTACCGGATGACTCTTTCTTTTGTTCCGCCATTCAGGAAACGGTTTATTCCTTGTTGTCCAGTTGTCTCTTTTCGGCAGTGTCCTTGGCGTCCTCTGCGGTGTAGTCTTTATTGACGGCATCCTTGAACTCCTTCACGCCCCGTCCCATTCCCTTCATCATTTCAGGAATTTTCTTGCCGCCGAACAGCAACAGCACCAGAAGCACTATGATTACTATCTGCCAGGGGCCTATGGCGCCCATCGTTACAAACATCGACATTTTATTATTGTTTTAAAGGTTATTTCGTGGAGAGGAACGCTTCAAAGTTAGTATTTATTATCCGAATCCGCAAAGTTTTTTGAACAGGTTTTTTATCATACCAACAGGTCGAATAACTCTGGATTATCGTTTATATGGTCATACACGACGCCGTTCTCCTCCATGCGGCGAAGCAGGCCGTCGAGGTCTTCCTTGAACTGCAGCTCTATTCCGACTATGGCAGGCCCCTGCTCGCGGTTGGTCTTTTTCGAATAGGCGAAGTGGGTGATATCGTCGTTCGGCCCGAGAATCTCCTGTACGAAATTGAGCAGCGCCCCGGAACGCTGGGGAAAACGTATCACGAAATAATGTTTCAGACCCTCGTAAATCAGTGAGCGCTCGCGTATCTCTTCCGTGCGCGAAATATCGTTGTTGTTGCCGCTGACTATTGCCACGACGGTCTTGCCCTTGATTTTGTCGGCATAGAGGTCAAGCGCCGCTATGGAAAGCGCCCCGGCCGGTTCGGCCACGATGGCGTTCAGGTTGTAAAGTTCGAGTATCGTTGTGCAGACTTTGCCTTCGGGTACTGAAACAATATCGTCGAGCACCTTGGCGCAGATATCAGAAGTGATTTTACCCGCTTTGCGCACCGCCGCGCCGTCCACAAAAGTGTCGATACAGTCGAGTTCCACCGGCTCGCCCTTTTCGAGCGCTGCCTTCATGCTCTGCGCTCCCGATGGTTCCACACCTATGATTTTAGTATTCGGACTCACCTCTTTGAAATAGGCCCCTATACCCGCAGCAAGCCCCCCTCCGCCTATCGGCACGAAGATGTAGTCGATGGGATTCTGCGCGGCCTCTATGATTTCGAGTCCCACAGTTGCCTGGCCTTCTATCACTTTCGGGTCATCGAACGGGTGAATAAACGGCTTTCCGGTTTCGCCGGCGAATTTTATGGCCGCTGCCGAGGCTTCGTCGAAAGTGTCGCCTGTTAGCACCACCTCGATATTGTCGCGCCCGAAGAATTTAACCTGTTTGCGTTTTTGCTTCGGGGTTGTCGCCGGCATGTAGATCGTCCCGCGGATGCCCAGCCGGTTGCACGAATATGCGACTCCCTGCGCGTGATTCCCGGCGCTTGCGCATACCACTCCCTTGGCCAGTTCGTCGGGCGAAAGGCTTCGTATTTTGTTATATGCCCCGCGTATCTTGTAGGAGCGGACCTGTTGCAGGTCTTCCCGCTTGAGCAACACCTCTGCGCCGTATCGTTCCGACAAATTCAACGTATGTATAAGCGGTGTGGTGGACAGGATTTCGTTCAGCGTTTTTTTGGCCTGTACGATGTCCTTGACTTTAGGAAAATAGCTCATCTTTATCTCTCCTGTATTTTGCGGAGCGCAAATTACAAATTTTTTCGCAGGTGGTGTATTATCTAATCCTTATTTGTAAAAATTCCTCATGCCGGCTGCCGTTTCTTTGGTACTGTTTTTGCGTTTGTAAAGAAAAACGACAACTTTAAAATCCCAGGATTATGACACGCGAACGCTACGGCGCCGACAGGCAGGTCCTGTCTACCGGCAACAATGAATACGCCCACGGCCTCAACGACGAGACGGAGTGGCAGGAGAATATCGAGGATTACGACATTCCGCTGGACGATGAAATAGCCGACTATTTCGACGATCCCGACGAAGCGGTCCGTCCGCTCTACAATGAAAGCGGCTACGACAAGACCCAGTTGCAGTAAGGCATTTTATAGAACAGGCGGACTTTCAATGGTCCGCCTGTTCTCTTATTTATCAGCAGGGTATACTATCCCGGCCTGCCGCCTTACTTCGTCCATGATCTCCATCACGGCAAGCGATGTGTCGAAACTGTTTATGGCCGATTCATTGCGCCCGCTCTCCACCAAGTCAATGAATTCCGTCATTTCGTAAGAATAGTCGTGGCCCGAATGTCCGGGAACAGTGATATCGCTCCATTCGCCGCCCCTAGGACAGTATTCGACCTTCGTTATCGTATTGATCGCATCGCCGCGTATGCTTCCCCCCTCGCCATTGATCTCGAAGGGCAGCGAAATATCGCAGATCTTCGAGAAGAGAACCGTTGCGGTCATATCTCCGTAAGAATAACAGACGGTTCCGTGGCCGTCGGCCCCCGAAGGAAGTTTAGCCACCGCCGCACATATCTTTTCGGGACGCCCGAAAAGTACCGCCATCGGATAGATTGCATACACGCCTATGTCCACCAATGCCCCGTTCGACATTTCGAGATTGAATGCATTGGGCAGTTCGCCTGCCTTCAGAGCATCGTAACGCGCCGAGTATTTCCCGAAAGAGGCGAAATAATTGCGCACTTTCCCTATTTTCGGCAGACATTCCATGACCGCCCGGAAATTGGGGGTCAGCGTTGGTTTCATCGCTTCCATCAAGGCGACATTGTTGCGCCGGGCCGCCGCGATCATTTCGCCGGCCTCGCGCACGTTCGAAGCAAAGGGTTTTTCACACAGCACATGTTTGCCGTGATTCATGCAAACCACGGCTTGTGGAGCGTGCAGGGAATTCGGAGAAGCGATATATACGGCATCGAGTACCCGGCTGGCAGCCATTTCCTCCAGTGAAGTGAATGTATAAGGGATGTCGTGCTGCGCAGCATATTCGGCCGCCCTTCCGGCCGTGCGCGAACAGACAGCCGTAAGTTCGAACCTCGGGTCCATGCGCCCCGCATCCATGACCCTGTCGGTAATATAATTGGTACCTACTACCCCGAAACGTATCTTTCCCATAGCTACTTCTTGTAAATTCTCGCAGCCCAACCTCCGCCAGGAGCCATTTTCACGGTCAGTTTGAGGTCGGCCGGAATTTCGACTGTTTCTTTTTTGTAATCGCGGGCAACACGGCGGGCATTCACTCCGTCGCGGTAGACTTCGGCCTCAAAACTACCTTCACCAAGGAACGAAAGGTCCAGCACGAGTTCACGCGCATCCCAGTTGGTCATCGAGCCGACGTACCATTCGCCGCTGCTGCGTCGGGCGATCGAGACGTATTTCGCGATCTCGCCATTCAGTACGACGGTTTCATCCCACACGGTTGGTATGTCGGCAATGAACTTCGTGCATTCCGGTTCATTCATGTAATTCGAAGGCGAGTCGCAAAGCATGTTGAGCGGCGATTCGAAGACCACATATTCGGCCAGTTGGCGGCAACGCGTACCCTGGCTCATAGCCTCGGAATTGACTGCACGGAAATTATTCTTTGTCGCATTGCGCATGGCTCCCTGGGTATAATCCATCGGACCTGCCACCTGGCGCACGAACGGGATGGTAACGTCGTAGGTCACCTGGTCGAGGTCGGTCGACCACTTCATCTGCTCGAGGCCGTTCACACCCTCGAAATTTACCACGTTAGGATATGTTCTCTGAAGTCCTGTCGGTTTGTAAGTACCGTGGAAATCCAGCATCAGGCCGTATTTAGCGCCCATTTTTGCGGCACGGTGGTGGAAGTCCACCATCGCCTGGTCGTCGCGGTCCATGAAGTCGACCTTGAACCCTTTGACGCCCATGTCCGAATAGTGACGGCAAACGTTCTCCATATCGCGGTCGAACGCCCAGTAACCGGCCCATAGAATTATGCCGACATTGCGTTCGGCGGCATAATCCACTAATCCCGGCAGGTCTATCCGGGGCACGACCTTCATCAGGTCGGCTTGGCCGCTGACGGCCCAACCTTCGTCGAGTATTACGTATTCGATGCCGTGTTCCGAAGCGAAATCCACATAATATTCATATGTATCGTTATTCACGCCGCTCACGAAGTCAACCCCGTAGAGGTTCCAGTCGTTCCACCAGTCCCACGCAACCTTTCCGGGTTTCACCCAGCTGAAATCGCCTACCGGTGGAGTGGAAAGTTTATACACCATGTCGCTGTCGGCAAGTTCGGCATCGTTTTCCGCCACTATTACGATCCTCCACGGGAAAGAGGCAGGGCCGTTCACCTTGGCGATATAGTTTTCACGCTCCGTGACCAACATCTGGGCATTGATGTGCCCCCCTTGTTCCACCTTCTTGGGATAGGTGGCATATACGCCTGTCAGAGTCCCCGACCCGCCACCGTTATAAAGGTACATTCCGGGATAATCCAGCAAGTCGGCTTCGGCTATGCAGATTTTTTTACCGTTGGGGCCGCCAACAACGACTGGCAGGAACGCCAACCGGTCGGGATTCCACTGCGAAAGCTTTATATAGGCATATTGGTCTTCGAAAGAATTGCGGAACTGTTTCTCGAACTTGTCGCCATGCTGTCCTTCACCCCCGTTGCGCACATACGAGAAAACAGCGTCGGCGTCAGCCGGAAAAGCGAACGCAGCCTGCTCGTCCTGTACGATAAAAGGTTTCTTGCCAGTATAGCGGAAACGGTATGCAGCTCCGTCGTCATATGCGCGGAAAACGATTTCGTAACTATCTTTAAATTTGAGTGTCAACTCGTTGAAATGATCCCTCACACGAGATCGTTTATAGACGCGGGCATCGAAAACATTATCCACGCTTCGGGTGGATGAACCGGTAAGGCGCGTATCGATCCCGAAAGAGCGGACGCCATCCAGCATCATAGACAGGGCCGAAGGTGCGACCATCACGTCGCCGTCGTGCAACACCGAATATTCGACAATATCTGCGACCGATACCTGCACCCGTAACTTGCCGTCGGGAGAAGAGAGTGTGAAGTTTTTTTGCGCCGAAGCGGCTCCTGCAATAAGGAGCGCCAACGCGATCAATACATTTTTTTTCATCTGACAGGAGAGTTTGAGGTTAAAATTATACCGGCGGGATCAGGCGGGAGGGCGCGGGACTTTCCGGCCGAAGATTTCCAAAGATAATAAAAACATGTCACTTACGCAGGCTGCCGGGCTTTCAGCATCAATAGATATGTACGCTACCCTGGGCCGCCGGGAGATAATTGACACCCAGCCATGTTATCATCAGCAGCACGAAAGCCACCGGAAGCATCCACAAGGCAAACTTCGGAGCATAGTTTTGGCGGCGCATGTGTATGTACACCAGATAAGCCAAGGCGGTGGCGAGCGCCCAGGTTTCCTTCGGGTCCCACGTCCAATAGTGCCCCCAGGCATCCTTAGCCCACACCATGCCCATCAACATCCCCAGCGTAAGCAGCCCGAAACCTGCGTAAACCATATTGTCGGCGAAACCATACAACCTTGCGTCAGGCTTGCCGAACGACAGTTTACGCAACTGGATGCAGGCCCCGATAGTTCCCGCGGCGAACATGGCATAAGAAAGCATGTAAACCACCACGTGCGGCACGAACCACACGCTCTGGAGGGCAGGCATCAAACCGGCGTAGTGTATTCCCGGCTTCAGCAGGTTTATCATAGTGAAGACGACCGCCATCGCGGTTGAGAATGTAAGCATCCACGGGTAACGATGCCTGCGGTATGCCGCATAACCCACTGCCGCCAGAAAAAACGAATACCACAGCCTCGTTTCTCCCATCGTGCGAAGCGGCGGACGGCCCTGCCCGATCCACATCCCGGCGATGAAAACGGCCGACATGGCAATTCCGGCAAGCATCAGCTCTTCGGCGATACGTTTCCCCCGGTTGAACCACACGACAATCCCTGCCGACAACCAACAGGCAAGCGACGGCACCGCGAACCAGATAAAGTTATCCCAACTCATCGCCTTTTCGTTTTCTGATCGTGAGCATTGCAACAGCCCCGACAGCCAGCATCATGATCCCTGCGTAAACCATCGGCAGCCAGGGGTCGCGGACGGCCTTGAAGATCGAATAGCCGGATCCGGCCCCGGCCTCGCGGTCATAACCCGACTGGTAAAGCGCCCAACTTCCATGCCGGTACGGATGGTTGACCTCTATGACGGCATGCTCTGTTTTACCGTCAGGAAAGGAAACTGTAACATCCGAAGTAAAACCCTTGGGTTCGGGAAGCGTCGAAGCTATACGCTCATGCGGCCCGGGCGAGGGATTCGCCGTGAAAGCCTCCTGCTCGGAGGAGTAATAGACAGGCTTCCTTTCGGGCTGGAATCTGCCGGTTCGTATATCCACAACACCCCATTTAACCGGATATTCCTCCATTCTGAAGTCGTCAAGCCGCACACGGAAAGGTAAATTCAGGAATTCGAACTTTTCCATTCGGCCGCTCTCCCCTTCATTGATTCTGACGGTCAGTTCGCGGTAGTCGGCACGGCCTAATCCGGCACCTGCCAAAACGAGCCACAGGCCTATATGGTTACAGTAAAACGCCCACTTCCGGAAGCTTAAATCCGCGAGACTGCGGGCAATGACGCACCCGAGCGAAAAGATCAGCACAAGATAGACAAGCACGAAAGTCCATGAAGAGGTGACGGACGCAATCAATCCCTGCCCTCCCTGCGGGACAAGTCCCATTACAAGGCAGCAGACGAGAAGCGACCCAATAGCCGCAACTGAGAACGGTATGCCCGACAACAGCCTGAACGCGGCTTTGTCGCGGTAGAGCGCAAATCCCCCGACCGCCAGCAATATCAACGCGAGAACGATCAGATTGACAGGGAACGCCATGCCGGCGATATGGAAACGCCCGAACGCGAACTGCAAGGTAATCCCTGCCGTGGCAACCGTCCCGAGAACGATCAGGCTTGTTTTGTATTGCTTTTTCAACGAAATCAACTTCTTCAACACAGTTCGTCAAACTGGCGGCTGTTTCCCACTTTTCAAAAAGCGTTAAGCAAGCGGAGCGGCTAAAATGGAATTCAGCGGGGTAGCCCGGAGTCGGCCGCGATTAGACGCCCGCTGTACCATTTTAGGCGCTCCACAATAGCTTTTTGGAAGGTGGGCCAGTCGTTGCTTCTTTTTGGCCAGCAAAAAGAAGTTAATAAACAATTTTTATTTTGCAGTTCCTCGTCGCCGGCCTCACTCGAAATGACAGAGATGCCGCTTACTCCATAGCCCACTGTGCCCTCAACAGATCGAGAGCTGCGGGAACGGTAACGCTGCGGTCGCCTTCGGAACCGCATTCGAAACTGACATAACCCTGATAGTCCATCTCTTTCAATGCGCGGAAACCGTCGACATAATTATCCTTTTCCCCATCCTCGCCCGGCATGATGCGGCGGCCGCGGCTGGCGATATGGATGTGCTGCAGGTATTCGCCTCCGCTCCACAGTGCGCCGTAATCCGAAGTTTCCTCGGACATGTGCCAGAAATCGCCCATACAGCGCACGCCTGCACACCTCGTGTCGCGTGCTATAGCCGCCGCATCGGCAACCTGACGCAGATAGAACGCTTCGCGGCGGTTGAGCGGTTCGAGGATGACTGTGGTGCCGTGCTGCAGGGCATATTCGCCCAACAAGGCAAGCTGCTCGACCAGGAACTCGCGCGTCTCGATAGTGTGCGGCAAGCATGGTTTCTGGCCATTGAAGGCCGGGACCATAATGACTCCGACAGAACCGAGTTCTCCAGCGGCAACGATTATTTCGCGCATTGTCGTATCAAACAAAGCCTTAACCGCAGGGTCTTCGGCAAGGATAAACCCGTCGAAGCCGGCGCAAATGGCGCTGATCTTTATGTTTCGTCCTTTCAATAGCCCCTGCAGTTCGCCTACACGGCCTGCAAGCCCCCTTCCTCCCGGCTCGAAGCCCACAACGCCGTGCGCCTCCATCCAGTCGAACTTTTCGGCAAGCGTTTCGCCGGGAGCCGTTCCTTCCTGAAACGATATCTTAAGCCCGGGAATTTTAGCGGTTTTCTTTTTGCCGTCAGCCGCAACGCAGCTCGCAAATCCGGGAACCGCAGCCAATGCCGCAGCACCCAGTATAGTGGTCTTTAAGAATTCTTTCCTGTTCATATCTTCATTACTTGCCTGTGCCCGGAACGGGAACTTTGTATTTACTCATATCCATGTCCTCGAGTTTCGGGCTTTCCGGCACGAGGTTCATCGCCATAGCACTCGTTTCGTCCCACGACAGCGTCTTTCCGGTATAGGCCGCTTCACGTCCCATGATCCCCGCCAGCGTCGACACGGCTGTTTCTTCGGCCTGATTGACGGGCTTGCCGCTGCGTATATGGCTGATCAGGTCAACGTGTTCGAGTACGTATGGATTATTCTGCGAATACTGCGCCTCGGCACCTTCACGGTCGAATTTCCACACAACATTGCCCTTCAGATCGGTAATATAGGGATCGTTGCCGCCGCCGTACCACACACCGCGCGTACCGTGGATGGTTTCGCTGACATTGTTGGAGCATCCGTCGATTTGGCGGCACATACTGTGCAGGTGGATTCCGTTTTCGAATTCGAAGTCGATACTGAAATTGTCGTAGCCGTCGCCCGTCACACGCCTCTGCCGGCTACCGACACCGGTAGCATTTATGGGCTTCAGGCCCGAGAACCATGTGAACACGTCGATGTTGTGTACGTGTTGCTCTATGATCTCATCTCCGCTGAGCCATGTCCAGTTGACCCAGTCTCGGATCATCCACTCCATGTCGGTCCATTCTTTCTGCTTGGTCCTGTACCACAATTGGCCCTGGTTCCAGTAGACGTTGCCGCCGGTGATCTCGCCGATCGCACCATCCATTATCTTTTTATACGATTCAACGTACGAACGTTGGTGGTGGCGCTGCGTACCGGTGACGACGCTCAGGTTTTTGGCAGCGGCCTGGCGCGCAGTGGCCATGACCGAGCGGTAACCGTCGGTATCGACCGCAATCGGTTTTTCAAGGAAAGAGTGCACGCCTTTTTCAGTTGCGTATTTGAAATGCAGGGGACGGAATCCCGGAGGCGTAACCAACAGCACCACGTCGACGCCCGAGTCTATCACGTTTTTATAAGAATCGAATCCCAGAAAACAGTTAGCATCGTCGACCGTTATATTGAAGTCGTTCTTCAGCCTGTTGCGGGCATCCTGCAGACGGTCCGGAAAAACGTCGCCCAAAGCCGTTATGGTCACACCGTTGGCCGCATTCAAAAAATCGGAGGCTGCTCCTATACCGCGCCCGCCGCATCCTACGAGGCCGGCCTTAAGCGGCTTGCCGTCGGGGGCCTTGTCGGGAAGTTCGGGTATGTAATATGTTCCAGGCTCTTTAAGTGGGCCTGCGCCGCCCTTGCGCGAACCGCCCTCGCCGCCCACGCACGACGCGAGTATTGAAGGTGCGGCAGCGGCAGCCGCGATCCCGAGTGCGGACATTTTCAGAAAATCCCTGCGGAGCATCCCGCCCTTTTTGCTCTCTTTTTCTTTTTTCATAACGGTATGTTTTTAAGTTTAGAATTTCTATCGCATCTCTTCAGGTACCGCACAGACAACACGGAAACCTATGGCTTTGATGTCGGAATACCACCATATACTCTTGGGCTGCTGGGGGTCGGTACGCAGCCAGCGGTCGTGCTGTGTCGGCGAACGCACAGCCGAACGGACTCCCGAAGCGTCGTCGGCGTATGTTCCGCCCCTCACGACGTGTTCGGTTCCGGAAGCAGGACCGCGTGGATCGACAACGCCGTCGGGCATCAGCGCGTAGGCGTCCTCGGCATACCAGTCGGAGGTATATTCCCACACATTTCCAAGCATATTCTTGAGGCCGAATTGGTTAGGCTTCACACGGACAGGCTCCTGCGTGCGGTTGCGGCTGTTGCGGTCGTATATGGCGTAAGTATTTATGACGGTGGTGTCGGCGCCGAAAATGCCGCGCAGGAAGCCCCGCGACGAGTATTTTTTAGGACTGCCTTCGAAGAAGTAAGGCGTCTCTGTACCACCCCTCGCGGCGTATTCCCATTCGGCCTCGGTGGGCAGGCGGTAGGTTTTGCCCGTCTTTTTCGACAGCCATTGGCAGAAGGTTTCGGCCGAATAATATGTCATGGTGATGGCAGGACGCTGCCCGGCGCCCCAGCCCTGTTCGGGATTCCCGAACGGCGGGGTGGGTCCGCTGATTGCGTCGACCTCGGGATTGGAATTATGCTCAAAAATAACTTCCGGTGCGATGCGTCCCTCCGACATGGTTTCGGCATAGAACGCCCAGTACATATCCCACGTGACTTCGGTTTCGGCCATGAAGAAGCGCGAAACCGACACGCTTTTCTGCGGGCCTTCGTTCTCATCGCGGAAAGGCTCCTTCGCCGGGCTTCCCATGGTGAAAGTGCCGCCGGGGACCGCTTTCATGGCGAACGAAACGCCCGTGCCCGGTATCCGCTCGGTAAAGTTCTCGAACGAAGTCACCGCGGCCGCTTCGGTGAATATTTCGCCTGCGGATTGCGGCTGCGGGATCCCTGTCATGCGGGCGTGTACATAGTCGGGATTGTAGTGCCCGACGTCCAGATGGCAGTCTATGCAGTTGAGGCCGAGTTTTTCGACGTTGTCCTCGTAATAAAGGTGGGCTATCACTCCGTCGTCGGATATGCCTGCGGGCAGAAGTTCGTGGTGGCATTCCACGCACGACTCGTTGTAGACTATGCGGCGGGCGTGTTCGAGTTCTTTTTTGGCTTCCCAGTCGATTTTTTCCTTATTTTTGAAGAGGTACGACCAGACGTCTTTCCCGCCGGTCTTCACTTTCGCGTGAACGTATTTAATAGATCCATTGGGCGGCAGGTGGCACTCTACGCACGACGTTTTGGTGCCGCTCGCGTTGTTGTAGTGCGATGAGAGGCGCCAGCTGTCCTCGGCGTGCGGATGGACATGGCAGGCCATGCAGGCCTCGTCTTTAGAGCTGTTGACCCAGGCGTAATTTAAGGCAATGGTAACGAGCGCTCCGGCCGCAATGCCGAGACATACGGCAAGAAGCGTTCTTTTCCAGCCTTTTAGTCGGGATTTTCCCATACTTGCGAAGCAGGTTGTTTTTATTCCGGGGAGGGAGGTTGGAGACAAAGATAAAAAAAACCGGGCGATAACCCAAATTTATTTTTGAGTTACCGCCCGGCACCGGGTTAGCAGGTTGAAGTCGAATGAAGCGGCCCGGCTGTCCTGTTATCGCCTATTCCGCCACGCAGCGGATCGGACTGGAGGCGTATATGCCTGCATTACTTGAGTAAGCCATTCCCATTCCATAGGTAAATTCCAAGGAATAGGCAGTGGTCGTACCGGCTTTTACAGATGTCAAATAACCGCCGTTGGTGCCCGCGCTGACGAGCGACGTACTACGGGTCCCGTTATAAGAGAAAAATATGGATGCGCAATAGCTTTCACTGGCAAAAATAGGATTATAAAACAATGTACCCATATAAGCTACCTGGCAGGTGTCGTCAGCAACCGTCGTTTTATCGGTTGCGGGAGAGTGGCTGCTGACGGTAATCTCCCGGCGGTCGAAGAATCCGTCGGCATAGTAACCTTTCACTGCGTTATTGCTATTATTCGTAGATGGATCGGCCATCAAGGACATACCGTGTTCCGACGTCGTATTCGCAGAGGTCCCGCTTCCCATAGGACGCCGGTAGCCCGTAGGGCAGGTTTCGTGTTTAGAGCTGTTCCATGCCCATGAAGAAATATTGTTAGTATTCCACGCAGCGACGCTTTTTATCGGATGCCAGGCACGACGCTCGTAGCCGGCGACACTGTGCGCCCATTGGAACATGGCTCCGGCCTGGCTCGGATATTGGGTCCACGCGCCGCCGCGAAGGGCGAGCGATTTGTAATCATCGGCGTCGGTCAACGGATCGGACGACGGAGCCGTCAGGTTATATGGGATGAACTTTCTCGCATATGCGGCCGTGCGGTTGGCGAGCACGGTCCCGGCCGGAGTCGGATCGCCCGGACGCATCACGTAATCGGCCTCCTCTCCCTGGCGCAGCCATATCACGCGGTTGTAATGGTAGGATCTGCCCAAATGGGTGCCGAACGACACGACTATCTTCGCATAGCGCACGGGGTGGCCCGCAGTCCATGCCGGGTTCGAAGAATTCCAAACGGATTTCAAGCCTATGCGGAACTTTATTTCACCGCCGTTGGCCACGGTGCCCGTTGCTAAAACGGCCGTACTGTTGACCTGGAACGATTCGGCGTCGCCCGGAGTGCTGCCGTATATCGTCGGATCGTCGCTGCCGCCCGCCAGGAACACTATATCGCCCTCGCTGAAGCCCTCGCCGTATGCGAGTACCTGGACGACCCATTTACCGGCATGTTCCTCATACGATATCGGAAGGGTTATAATGCGTTCGCCTGTCTGGGCGGCGCGCCAGAAAGCCCCGACATAGGTGATTATCCTTTTTTCATTGCCTTCGTCCGTGATCTCCGCCGGATCGACTGCGGGTGGGCCTCCGGCCTGCGTGACTTTCACTTTGGCCGTCAGGCGTCCTGCGATGAGGTGGACATAGGCCGCACGATCGTCGCCCGAATTGGCGGAGAGGGCCGTGACCGTAAGGCCGGCTGAAAGGAGCGACGCCGCACCATCTTTCACGGCCGAAAGCCAGCCCGAACCCGAAAGGTATTCGATGCCGCCAGTTCCCTTGCTTGCATCGATCTGCCAGCCGTATGCATAGTTGGTGGTGACAGCCACGTTCGCCGCGGCGCCCGCGACTTTGTCGAACTCCGCGTCTCCGCCCGCGCCGAGGTAGTGCTGCCCGTTGAAGACAAAGTTCTTGATGCCGCTTTCGTCCACGACAAGGAGCGACGTCCGCAGGTTGTTCATGATGCCGAGCGAACGCAGCGCGTCGTCGAAAGCGGCGTAACCGATACCCCTGACCGCGCCTATGGTGAACACGTAGCGGTGGTTGCGGTAGACGGGCATGTATTTCACCGTCGCGGGATTGAATCCCGCGTCGCCCGGCGCCTTGCCCGCCCCGTCCTTACCTTCGGTGAAGTCGGCCCGGTAGTAATATGTCTTGCCGCCGTAGGTCCCTTTCAGTATCAGGCACACGGCGTCGGTGTGGGTCGCGTTTCCTTCCACACCGGAAGCGGCCGCCGCCTCGTAGGTGTATATCTCGCCCGAGAGGCCGCCCGCGACATAAGTATAGGCCAATGCCTGGGCCTGCCCTGTCTTCTGCGAGCCGGACGGAACGGTCGGGACGGCCGGAAGCACGCCCGTGAGCGTTCCGTTCGAAGCGTTCCAGGCCGGGGCTGCATACCCCGAGGAGTTGCGGTTGACGAGGTAGACGTCCGACAGAGTGAAGCCCGCGGCGGCGTTGACCACGTCCACGCGCGCCGCCATGCGCACCAGGTCCACGTTGTCTATCTTCATCCTGGCAGCGATGCCGGAAACGGCCTTTTCACCGTACATGGGAATGGGCGTATGGTCGGACGAGCTTGCGGCGTTCCATTTGCCCGCCGAGGTGTGTTTCAGGTTCGAGAGGATGTTCGTTTTAAGAGCCGTTCCCGCACCGCCCGCCGCAGCCACGGCGGCGTCGGTCTCATCGGAAGCGTTCGCCACCAGCACAACGCGCACGGCTGTCGCGTCGGTCGTCAGCCGTGCCGTGAACTTCACCAGATAACTGTCCGTCGAACTTGTGCTCTGGGTGAGGCTCTGACCTTTGGCGTGCTGGACGAGCACGTCGGGGGTTCCGGCCGGGGTTCCGGCCTTGAACACGAGCACGTCGACGCTCTTCACCGCGGCCTCGCCGTTGCCGTCGGCGATAGAACGGGTGGCGTTGGGAACCTGCGAGGCCGGAATGCTGACGGATATGGTCACTCCGTCGTTGCCGCCGGTATCGGGGATGCAAGCGTCGTCGAAACGGTCGGTCATGCATCCGCCCAGCGCCAGCGCCGCCGCCAGTATGGGCAACGCGAACAATCCTTTCCTAAAAAATCGGTGTTTCATATCTTTTGTTTCTTTATTTACACTTTATTTATTCCGACTATTCCACCACGCAACGCACGGAGAAAGCGCCTCTGCGAGAGGCGTTGCCATACCGGTAGGCGATATCGCTACCGACACATATGGCGATACCTCCGCTGCTAGAATCGGAACTACTCGACCAGTAAACCCCATATCTACCGGGGTCGCACAGGTAGCCATTGGAGGTATTGCGCGAGCCGGAAGCCGGGAAGAATAGCGAAGCGTTGTTGTTGGGATTATAGAACAGGCGACCCATGTATGCTACGGTGGAACTATTGGTTGCTACTGCAGAATTGGCGGTGGCGTCACTACTATATGCAGCCTGTTTACTGGTAGTGCGGCGGTCGAAAAATCCGTCGGCATAGTAACCCCAAACGGAGTTTGCCGTATCGATAGCCTCGAAAGTCATAAATCTTGCACCAGGAGTCAACCAAAGAGACTGGGCCATCTCGGATCCCGCAACAACACCGGCAGTGTTATGTGCCGTAGTAGTGTCGCCATCCTGTGGGCGACGGTAAGCCGAAGGACACGTCTCGTTGAGTGCCGAGGTAGTTGAGTTCCAATATGTAGGACTGGCATTAGCAGGCCAACTGGAGATCAGATTGTTGGTTGGATTGGCCGGATGGTAAGCCCGGCGAGGTTCCCCGGTGTTGGCCCACTGGAAGAAAGCACCGGCCTGCGTCGGGAAATCGACGAACGCACCTCCCCGTTCTGCAAGCTGGTTATGATTGGCCAGAGCGTTGCCCCCTGCCCCTATATTGGGGTCGGTCAGGTTGTATGGTGAGAATCTCTTTGCATAGGAACGGTCATCCGCACCACCCACGGCGTTATTCGAACCATCCTTGTCCCCCGGGCGCATCAGATAGTCCGGTTCGTGCCCCTGGCGAAGGAACAGCAACTGGGTCTTGCTGTTGTTGTTGTATGACAGAGCTACCACAGCGTAACGCGCAGGTTTGGTGCCGGGATCGTAACCTGCCTGGCCGTTCCACTTCGATTTCAGGCCGATGCGGAACACTATCGAACCGCCGCTCGCCGCCGTGCCCGAAACATAAGTCGCATTGCCCGAAACCGGATAACTCTCCGCATCGCCCGGGTTGGCTGTGTAAAGGATGCTCTGGCTGCCGCCGTAACCCGCCGCCAGCACGATATCGCCAGGGTTCCAGTCGCCGCTCGTCCAGTACACGTAGGCGCTCCATGCGCCGAGGTTGCCCGTAGTCGTGCCGACGTCTATTTTTATGACGCGTTCGCCCGACTGGTCGGCTTTCCAGAATGCGCCCACATACGTATTTATACCGGTCGGCAACGTGCCTGCGCCGTCTACGGTCGGAAACTGCATAACATTTATCACCTTAGAGAAATTACCGGCCTTTACGTAAATCTTTGCCAAACGCAGGGCAGGAGTGGCATTCGCAGATGCGGTAGCGGTTATAGTGCTCGACGACGCCCCGGCCGTGCCCGACAGAGTGAGCCAGTCGCCGCCCGCCGGGGTGTAGACGATCTCGGCCTGGCTGAACTGCAGCCCCGACGGGAAACCCTGCGTGGTGATGTTGTAGTCGGTTTCAGCGGTAATCGTCGTCGAACCGCCGGTGTTTGCGAAACGGTATTCGTCCCGGCTCACGTTCAGGTAATACTGTCCGTCGCCGATAACGTTCTGCGCGGCCAGATCCCACGCCGTAACCTTTGCGGTCAGGCGCACCGAGCCGCGAAAAGCATCGATAGACGTGTCGTAGCCCGATCCCGCGACTTCGGTTATATCGACCGCATAATGGTGATTGCGCAGCACGTCGAGAAACGTTTCGCTGACGCCGCTCCCGGTCGAAAAATCGACGCGATAGTAGCTCGGATTGGTGTCGGAACCGTATATCCCGCCCACGACGAGGCAGGTGCGGTCATCGTTGGCTTTGGCCGCGGCGTGCCCTGCGTACGTGTGGTTCTCGGCCTCGAACATGTATATCTCCTGCTGGCACCGGTTGTTGGTCGCGTCTATTTCGGCGTTTTTATAGTTAACGGGGCCGAGCGTCAGCGTCGAGGACGCGGGAACGTTCGGTGCGGTTGCCTTGCCCGCCGCTGCGTTCCAACCCGAAGATGCGGGAACGAGCGTTCCGGCCGTGTTGTAGTTGTATAGGTCGACGCTCTTGATAACGAAGTTCGAAGCCGCGGTTCCCGAGACCTTGACGTCCACGCGAGCGACCATGCGGGTCAGCGCCAGGCCGTCCGCATCGGTGATCTCGCTGCCTTCGGTAATGGTAACGTTGCCCAGTTCTCCCCACATGGGTATGCCGGTATAGCCCGTGGCGGAGTTGTCTGCGATCCATTTGCCGCCCGACGGCATGGATGCGGTCAGCGCCCCGAGTACCTGGCTTTTCGATTTGCCGAACATGCCGGTCGAAGACACTATGTCTGCGGCATTTGCCAACAGCACGAGATCGCACGAACCTACCCTCAGTTTGGCCGTGAAAGTCTTTTTGCGGGAATCGCCGCTGTCGGTAGAAATGTCCGTCCCATTGCAGCTTGCGGCACAGATATAGTCGCCTCCGTTCGCCCCGAAAACGAGTATGTCTACGGTCTGCACGGTGTTTTCATCGGCGACCGACAGCGCGCGCGTCGAAGACGCGTTTCCCGGAAGCCTTATCGAGAACTTCACCTGCGCTTCGTCGCCCGGCAGGAAGCCGGATCCGCCGAAATCGTTATCCTGTAAACACGATGACAGCGCCAGCAGGGAAACCAGTCCCGCCATCAGCCTCAATGTGTTGTGTCCTGAGATTTTCATAGTATCTTTTTTCTTTTTCGTATCCTTTTAAAATTCCTTGGTGCCGCCTTCGTTACCCCATGGCAGCAACTCGACGCTTACGTTCAGGGTCATATTGAATTCGATAACGACATTGGTAAGAAGTCCCTTGGCGACGGTTATCGGCTGGCCGCTGTTGTGCGACGAAACGGTTGTCAGAAGGTCCGTGCCGTGGTAGATATCTATGCTGACCCCGGTCGATTCGGGCACGAGGCTGAATGCCGGAACGAGGTATTTCACCGTTGCGCCGGAAGTAACGAAAGATCCCGAAGGACGATAAGACGCCCTGTCGCCGCACAGCGCGGCGTCCATTCCATAGGTGTTGTAGGTATCGCGCACCACGATGGAGTAATCGTCGTCGGCGAAACCGGCGAATTCCTTGAGTTTCTTGACGGTCACGCTCATACTGCCAGTCACCCGGTTTATGGGTATCTCCACGTCGCCTCCGCGCAGGGAGTTGCCTATCGAGACATCGCCGTAGAACAGGTCGTCGGGAGACAGGCAATGCGACACGGCGCGGGTATCGGGGTTAAGGCCTATCAAGCCTTTGCCGATATGGTCGCCCGCGCTGAAAACCGGACGCGTCTGGGCGCCGCCGCACAGGTTGCCCCAAGCGTATATATGCACCTGTTCCTTCGGGTGAAGGGTGATGGGGACGGTTTCGTTAACCACGGTCTCGATCTCTTCCACGTATGCGAGGTTCTCGTCGAAAAGATAGAGTATGACTTCGTCCACATCGGCGCCACAATCGGTTCCGTCGTTGGCATAGGCTCTGACCGTAAGCCGGAAAGTGCTTTCGCAGTTCGATAAATCCTCCGTCATGCAGCCCGCCGTCATACACGCTGCAAGGCAAATACAGGTCCGTAATATTCGTTTCATATTCCTGTCGTTCTTTCTTTTTGTTCTTTGGACCATGCGTCCCGGTCAGGGGGCGCATGGTCGGGTGTTTCGAGGTAAGGTTTAGTCGAACTGTTTTTCGAGGGGAACTGCCACCCAGTCGTTCACATCTACCGAGATATTTACGAGTGCGTCTACGACAGGGTTGGTGGGATCGTCCGTGCCGCCCGGATCACCGCCGCCGATCGTGGGATCGACAGCGAGTGTGATCTTGATATTGTAGCTCTTGCCGCGTACAACGGAAGTAGCTGTCGTAGTGCCGGTCAACTGCTCATAGGGTGCAAGGTGTACCGGATAGTAAACTTTATCTCCATCGAATTCACCGACAAGGGTTACAATGGTCGGGAAAGCGGCTGCAGTCGTTGCCGGATTTTCAAATACATAGTAATAGTACTTGGTGGTGAAATCGTCGGCGGCAATGGCATCGGTCATGATCGCATCGACAGTGCAGTCCGCAACGGCAGGCCAGTAAGCGAAGCTCGGGGCGCTGTTGGCGAAAGCAGAATAATACTTCATAGTCGCGGGTGCGAGCGAGGTTCCGAAAAGTTTGGACTTAGCCCCTCCGTTCAGTACGGCAACGCTTTCGAGTACGAGCGAACCGTCGACTTTGGTCGCGTCATAACCGGTCATATTGTCCACTATTTCCAACGTGATGCGGGCAGCTACGAACGTAAGGTAGATGGGGTCGGGTGTGGCGACAAAGTCGGTACCGGACTGTACGAAGACGAGTTTGTCGGAAACTCCGGTAGCCCAGCGAGAGGTAACCTGTGAGCCGGTAGTCTTCAGGTCGATCAAATATGCATCGAGCGCTGCCTTTGTGGTTATGGCCGAGAAATCGGTCGAACCGGCATTGGCCACGATGTAGACATATTCGGCACTCGTGGTAACAGAGACGTCCGTAAGGTCGTCAGCAGTGGTGCTCGATTCTACCTGGACATCGTTGTTCGCATAGACGATGAACGCCGTGTAGTTCGTTATCGTCGCATCTTCAGTCGGAGCGTTTCCGGTGGCCCTGGTCGTGCCGATGGTAATCTTGAGCTTTGCCTCTTTGCCGTCGCTCTTACCTGCCTTGTTTTCGTTGTCTTTCGCACATGATGCGAACATTGCCACCGCAAGCGCGGCCGCGAAGATCATTTTTGCTTTCATTGTTTTAAAAATTTGATTAATTTGACTTAAAAATTGTGAGTAGTATTGAATCATTTGTTTTCGAAATATATTTTTATGTATGCGGCATTGCGCAGAAGTGGAAACCAGTTATTATACATATATTTATATGGTTCACCGCCGTGCAGGCGCATAAGTTCCGCTTCGCGGCCGGTCTTACGCTGCGGATCCCATACAGGCACCGTGTCTATAATATTCAGCACGCTATCTTTCCACCAGAAGTCGGACTGCTCGACAAGCATCCTCAGGCCGCGCCAGTCTTCCGAACCGTTATAGATATATATGTCGTCGGCAGCCAGGCCGGATTGGTCCATAATATATTTTTTGACTGCCACTGCGCGGTCCCATGCGAGGCGGTCGTTCCGCTCGAACGGTCCATCCGGCGATGCAAATCCCGCAACTACAACGGCCTCCACACTGGAATCCAACGAGTTCTGAATAGCGAGGATCGAAGACATCATTTCTAACAACGCCTGCGAATTGCCGCTTACCTTCGGGTCTATCATTTTGAGGCCCTGGCTGAAATATATGGTCACGGCGTTTTCACGGTCGTCATCGAACAACTGCCCCGGAGATATTTCCTCGAATTCGCTGTAAGGACGGATATAACCGTACTTCTGCTGCAGTTTTTCACCGGTCGAAAGCTCGTCCGCGATAAGTTCGCTAACAGGCTGCACGATGACCGGAGCAACCGGCGGTGCCGGAGCGACGGGAGAAAGAAGCATGTCTTCCGTCATAATCCGCCACGCGAATTCACTCGACGAACAGCAGCCCATGTCAACTGCTTCCATCTCGAGCCTTGAACCGTCCATCCAGAGTTGGTAGGGGACTTCAGCCTCATATTCGACCGACTCTCCGTTCTTCGCGTACATGGCCTCGTTGAAAGCCACATTACGGCCCGACGCCATGATGTGGCGGTCTTCCAGGATGCGCGAACCGCGTCCCTGTACCACGATAGCCGGAAGCGACCAGGTAAAATTACCGTCGGTCATGACCGGTGCGAATACAAGCGAATGGTTGCGCCGCACGGCCTTTTTATCTATTTCCGCGCGGAATGTAACGACTACTTTTTCCGCCTCCTTTTCCACCCTGGATTCATAAACTGTCAGCCCGCCGCGCTGTTTCGCACCGAAAACCGCAATGCTTTGGACGGTAAGAAGTACCAGTATTATATATTTTTTCATTTCCATCGTTCGCTTTCCGTTTTACTTAATCATGAACACGAGGCTTATGCCTGCGCGGGTAGGACCGAAATAGGTCTTTGTGTAGGTGTCGTCCGAACTGCTGCACAGGGTGCAGTCGCTTTTCTTGTATTTGAATTGCGCCACACCGACGCCTATGAGGAATTCTGCACTCCAGCGTTTGGCGAACGGCAGGTGGTAGCCGTAGGATACGCCGCCGCCCCATGCACGGCCTTCGTAGCGGTATTCTTTCTCGAAACCTATGAGGGGCAGATTGTACTCGCTGATGTTGTATTGCGAGAAGAACATGTCGGCGGCCAGAAAATGCCCCGTGAAGCGTTCGCAGAACCAGTAACGGTATTCCGGACGGACGATGTAGTGGTTGAGCTTGCGGTTGTTCTCCTCTGTGCCGCGGTAGTGCCACTGGTTCCAGCTGCCGGACAGTTGAAGCGTGGAGCGCCTGCCGACACCCACCTCGACAGCAAGATTGGGAGTAAAAGCCGCCGCTGCATAAAGCAGATTTGTCTTCAGTGCGACCACCGGAAGCCGATAGGCCAGATACGAATTTGCGGCGATGACGTTCGAGGAGAATGGAGGAATCTCTGCATCCGGCACTGTATCGGCGACCACCTCCGTGGTATCGGCAAGTGTGATGGATGGTGCGGGACGGCTCCGCCTGAGAGGTACCGCATTCAGGTCTTCCATGCTGCTGCGACGGTAGACATCGCCGGTAGCGACGGCATTACCATTCCTGTCAATAGAGTAGACGGTCTGTTCCACGTCCGTGTTGATGATTATATAGCGGTTCCTGATCGAATAGGAATAGCCCTTGGCTGCGGTCATACGATCGAGCGCATCTTTGAGAGGCAGGGTGCCCGGTTCGACGCTTACAACATGCGCAGTGTCGAGCCTGCCTGCATCATAGGTAATGGCATAGGTGCTCTGAGCTTCGATGGCCGAGATCATCTCTCCGGCACTCACGCTCCGGGAGTGGAAGTTTATATTCTGCGACCATGCTGTTGCAGCCGGCAGCAGTACCAAAAGGAGAGCAACTGTACGCCGTAGGAACGGCTGGTGCTGATGATTTGACGAATGCATTTTTATCTTACGCTGTAGTTATCGTTCACTTAATATATTGTAATCCGGACCCTATCTGGCAGTGATGGTCACCGTGCCTCCATCCGTCGAATAGTCAAAATTCTTTGCGACAGCCTGTATGGCGTACAATGCATCTTCCAACGAGCTTTCGCTGCGGAGCGTCGTACGGATGATCGGATCATGCCGCAGCGCGTCGTCTATGACCATGCGGACGTTGTAGAATTCGCCCGCGATTTCGAGCGCTTCCCTGACGGGAATATTTTCGAGTACGCGGTCGATACCTTTCCATCGGTCTGCCGCAAGCCCGGCTAATTGCTCCACGCTGCACTTTCCGGTCTCATTGTCGTAAACAAACTGTTCCATGGGGGAAAGCACCTGTGAAATTCCTGCGGCCTTCACCTCGAGCCTGCCTGAAGCAAGCGAAACCAGGGTTTCAGCATCTCCCGGACGGGCTTTAATGTTAAACTCAGTACCTAGAACCGTAACCGTCAGTTCTTCCGTTTCGACGGTAAAAGGATTGTCCGCAACCTTCTCCACCGCAAAAAACGCTTCGCCCGACAGTTTTACGGAACGCTTCATGGTGAAATCCTCCGCATACTGAAGTTCTGTTCCGGGTGCCATCCTGACGGTAGAGCCATCGGGCAGGGTCAGTTTGCGGAAGGAATCGGCTGCAGACTGTTCCGTAACATAGCCGACCGCATCGGACCTGTTGAGCAGCACGACGCCTGCTCCTGCCGCGATCATCACCGGCACAAGCACAGCGGCCACCCGGACCAATATCCTGCGCTTCATGGATACGCGTTTGCCAGTAGGGATCTCGGGCGCCGGCAGTCCGTATCTTTCATGAAGTTGGGCAAGCAGTTCGTAAGTCCTCCTGCCGGGCTTCCCGTGCTCTTCAAACAAGCGGTCCAGCAGCATGTCGAGTTCATCATGCTTTGCCTCCGCATTGTCATCGCTCAGGAGCCAACCCTGTATAAACCCGAACAACTCTCCGGACAGTTGCTTATCCGAAAGAGCGCCGAGTATATACTGCGCTTTCTGCTGTGGAGTCCAATTCCGGTAATTTGTCATTTTTCTATATTGGCGCTACAATTTTTAATACATCCTTTTTCTTCATACGTGTCGGAGCCGTTGATTATCTCGTTGAATTTCCGCTCCATCGCCGCTTCTTTAGCTTCTTTCCCGAATGGGGCTTCGAGCCATTCCAGAAATCCGGCGATCAGTTCGCTACCCGGAGAGGAAAGTTCAAAAAACATGTCTACCATCTTCCGGGCGCGCTCTTCCGGCGTCATACTTTTCAATCGACGCGTAATCTCATATTCTGTGCAAGAGCACAGATCGTCGCTGTTCATATTTTTCTCCGCATTTATTTGGAGGGCCAGTTTTGGTTATGGGGTCTTTTTACCGCAGACGCAACCGTTTCTCACCAAATAATACAGGAAGGGCGCAGATTCGTTTAAGAAAAAAATAACTTTTTCTTAAACATCTGACAATAAAATATATCGCAGAATTATTCCAATGGAATTGCGGTTACACGACGGTCCCGCGATGTATATGCCGGAAGAATTTTTACGGCATCAAAAGGAAAAAGGAAACGAACAAAGCAATAAGCTCTCTCAACTCCTTGGTCACATTATGCAGATGGGCACGCACCGTCGTCGTACTTATACCCAGTGTTTTGGCTATTTCATCGTTCGTCAGTCCCTCTACGCGGCTCATTTCGAATACGCGCCGGCGCTGCTTTGGCATACGTTCGAGCGATATCCGGATTATCAGCGACATTTCGCTGGACAAAAGGTGCTGGTCGGGAGAATGTTCGACATCAGGTTCGCCCTTCATCCTGAAATCGATATATTTATTGACCACATTTTTGTGTTCCAGATGGTTAAAGGCGGCCGATTTGGCCATTGCATAAAGGTACGAGCGGAAATTTCGCTGGGGGTCGATCTTTGCACGGTTCTCCCACACTTTCGCGAACAGCTCCTGACACATCTCTTCCGCATCGGCGTCATTGTGCAGCAGCATGCGGAAAAAGGCTTGCATAGGCTCGAAACACCGGAGATATATGCGGTCGAAAGCTTTGTAGTCGCCATCGCGCAAATCGGCAAGCATGGCGGTCGTCAGGTCGTCATAAAAATTCATTCGTTCAGATTTAATCGGTTGTCGATCCAGAAGCGCTTACATATTTTGTTCCAAAAAATTCAAAACAGGCCCAAATATTTCATTCTGAATACGTAAAAGACGTAAATCCAATGCCCAATATTGTATTTTATGTGACTCTTAGAACACATAATTACACCCTACGCACTAAATATCAGGATGTTATATTTCAAGACTGGCAATGATAAAATATAGACATAAAAAAGCGTGGCATTCAGTAAACCCCATAACCGGCTCTGGCAAGCCTTGCGAGAAGAATACGTCATACCACGCCATATCTATCCAGATGGAAATATAGTGCGCCATACCGTTTTCCCCGCAAATTGAACCGCCAGATTCGTTATGAGAACAGTATTTTGCCGATCAATCAGGATCGGCGGGACAAAGATACGGAATCTTTGATAAAAAAGAATCTAAAAACTTTATTTGCTTGATTGTGATTGTTTTACGAAATAAAAAGAGCCTCTCAAGTGGGTTGGGAGGCATCGCCGGGGTTTATTAAGTGGGACGCTGAATCTATATCGTGCCGGTTCCGGCAGGCAGGAGGATATCCACACCGGCTTCGCCGAATATCATGTCGAATCTTTTCTGCATTGCGGCCTCTTTCACGTCTGCGTTATCGCCGTCGAAAAGCCATTCTATGACTTTCCCATGGAGTTCCTCGCCGAAATCGCTCTCGAAGTACATGTCGATGATCTTTTCGGTCATCCTTTTTTTCATGTCCAGGAGTCTTTCGGTACCGAACGAAGAAACATCGGCTTCAAATATGTTGTCTAGAGTCAGCGGCATGATTGCACAAAGTTCAGGCTGCAAACCACAAAGATGGCGATTTGGGATTAATATTTTGTAAAGTTAACGATTTTTTTTGCAACGGGGAACCGGATGCCCGTATCCGGCCCCCGCCGCGGTAAAACGATCTTTAAAACTTTTGACTAAACTTTTATTGAATCGTTTTTTATTTGGTTGTCAGGCTAAAATCCTGCGCCTGCTTTTCGCGGGTCGTTTATGGTTTCACACAGCGGATGGGCAAACCGAGTTCGCGGTTATTGGTACTTCTATTAATCCCCCCGGTGTAGACCACCATCGTATATGCATCATTGATATTCCCTGAACTGCTTGTCCAATAGTAACCGAAACCGACATGAACGATTCCGCCACTATTAATGCGCAAACCGGGTGCTGGCAAGAACAGACTGCCATTGTTGTTAGGATTGTAGAACAAGCGGCCTAAATGAGCTACGCAAGAGGTTTCAAATGCAACTGCCGTATTATTAGATCCGCCCACACTGGGTTGCGTACCGATAGTACGGCGATCAAAGAAACCATCGGCATAGTAACCCCAAAGTGAATTTTCCAAGTATAAGACGTCTATATTGCTTGTCGGATTCACATAGAGCGACTGTCCCACTTCTGAATTAGCTGCTGTGATGCTTGCTTGTGCCACCGCAACTGTATTCGTAGCACTTCCGTCGGTCGGTCGTCTATAGCCAATAGGACAGGTCTCGTAAAGTGCGGACAGTTTCGTAGTTGTGTATCCGGGCCTGGTACTATTGCCGCCCCAATAACCCTCGTCTTTATTGACCGACCAAACTGCAGGAGTGGCTACTCCACTGGGATTAAAGGCGTACAGTGCATCTGTGGGAGACCACTGGTAGAATGCTCCTGCCTGTGATGGGTAATCCGTCAGATAACTCCCTGCCGGACTCGGCTGTACTGTTGCAGGCAACAACGAAAGAGCACTGCCGCTTTTGAATGTCGGGTGCGTCAGGTTATATGGCGACCACTTCACCGCCAGAGAACGTGTGCCAACTCCTGTTCCGGCATCACCCGGACGCATCAGGAAGTCGGGTTCTTCGCCCTGGCGCAGGTAGATTTTGTGCTTCAGGGTGTTGTTCTTGTAGGTGAGCAGGATCACTCCGTAGCGCGGGGCGGCGGTCGAGCCGCCGGGCAGGTAGCTCTTCAGGCCCACGCGAAAGTAGATGGTGCCTCCATCGGCAGCGACGTTGCCCGTGACGGTGGTGGCGGTCGAGCCGCCCACCTGATACCTGGCGTCCTCGGCCCTGGTAAGCATCGGGGCCGGGCTGTCGGTCCAGATGGCGGGGTCTTCGGAGGGTCGCTGGTCGAGTTTCACCCAGTCGGCGCCTTCGACGACTGTAGCGGTCCAGTCACCCGCGGGCACGCCCATCTTTATGAGTCGTTCGCCCACCTGATCGGCTTTCCAGAACGCACCCACATAGAAGTTGTACCCCGCCGGTATCGGATCTGCCGCGGTGCCGGTCATGGTGTTGGTCTTTTCGTCCTTCACGCACCGGACGTTCATAGCGTTAGAGCTGGGAGTCGCAGAAATATTGGTATACGGTCGTACAATACCCTTGGTAATTGCCATATAGGTGTGAGAAGAGGAC
>JAVBRB010000007.1:0-33802 GCA_031548515.1 Rikenellaceae bacterium
CGTAGCATTCAAAGACATGTCCAATGATCATGTGTTTTTGACAAGGTCCGCCGTTTCGACAAAAGAAACCATCGAAGTGAACGGCGAAACCTATCCCGTGTATAAGATGGAAATCTCCAACACCTCGCACCCGTTCTACACTGGTAAGATGAAGTTGGTTGACACCGCAGGACGCGTCGATAAGTTTATGAGCCGCTATCAAAAACACTACGACAAGCGCAACGAGGCCAAAAATTAAAGGGCCTGAATACGGGGGGAGGGGCGGAGTGCGATGGAAAGTATCGCACTCCGCAAAACCCGAAACCGCCACGACTTATCGCTTTCGATACAAAACGCAATCTCTCCGGGATTGCGTTTTTTGTTTCCGGTGAGTCGGTTTTTTGCCGGACCCCAGGCTGGCGATACTATAAAATTGTTACCTTTGTAAATCAAGGATATTAGTAGCCGATGAAAAGAGTGTTGGTTTTGGCGGCCTTCGCAGTGATGGCCGGAACTGTGTCCGCACAACGGGTGCAGTTGGGTGTACGGGCGGGCGTGTTCTCGCAGGATATGGAACTGACGAAGTCGGATATAATGACCGACTCCCAGTTGGGATGGAACGCGGCGTTTGTCAGCCGTATCCGCATTACCGCCATCGGCAAAGGGTCGTTCGGTATGGGGCTTTACCTTCAACCCGAAATAGTTTATTCGCAAAACGGATATAAAATGCAGGAACCGGGGGAGGATGTCACCAAGATAAGCATGCGTGACGTCGATATTCCCGTTCTTTTGAGTTTCCAGCTCGCAGTGGTCAGGGTGCAGGCGGGTCCCGTGTTCAACGTGATGCATAAAACCCCGACCCAACGGGGCAATGTGGATTTCACTTCCATCAGACCCACCATAGGGTATGCCCTGGGGGCGAGCGTCGATATCTGGAAAGGATTGGTGCTCGACGGACGTTACAATGGGAATTTCAAAAAAATGCAGGACCATATCAAGATGGGAGACACAATTTACGACGGTGTCAAAGCGAGCCTGTCGAGCTGGTCGCTGGGGCTGTCCTATCTGTTTTAACCGATAACGGATGTTGGAAAAAGAGATATTACTGGAAGGGGTCGATCCGAGGGAATTCTATGGCCCGGCCAACGCAAACCTGAATACGATCATAGACCTTTCGCCTAAGGTGAAGGTCATCGCGCGCGGCTCGACCGTGAAGGTACTTGGAGACCAGGGCGAGGTCGAACGGTTCGAGAAACGGTTGCACGGACTGATGGACTATTTCGCCAAATACCACCACATCTCGAAGGAGGTCGTCCGCCAGGCTTTCGGGGTTGTCGGCATGGAGGGGGCGAAACCGGCTGTCGATGGCAATGTGATCCTGTTCGGTACAGGCGGCAACATCATCCGCGCCAAGAGCAAGAACCAGAAAAAGCTGGTCGATTCGGCCGAAGATCACGACCTGATGTTCGCCATCGGTCCGGCCGGCTCGGGAAAGACTTACACGGCCATAGCGCTTGCGGTGCGCGCACTAAAAGAGAAACAGGTACGCCGGATAATCCTGACGCGCCCTGCGGTCGAGGCGGGCGAAAAGCTGGGTTTCCTGCCCGGCGACATGAAGGAGAAACTCGACCCATATCTCCAGCCCCTGTACGACGCGCTCAACGATATGATCCCGGCCGGGCAGCTTGCCAAATACGTGGAAGATGGAACGGTGCAGATCGCGCCGCTGGCTTTTATGCGCGGGCGCACGCTCGACAACGCTTTCGTCATACTGGACGAGGCACAGAACACGACCCTGTCGCAGATCAAGATGTTTTTGACACGCATGGGCCCCACGGCGAAATTCATCGTGACGGGCGACCTGACCCAGATCGACCTGCCGCGTGCGTCGGACAGCGGACTGCAACGGGCGCTCGACATGCTGTATAAGATCAAAGGCATCGCCGTGGTGAATTTCGACGAGAAGGACATTATCCGCCACCGCCTTGTGAAAGATATCGTTAAGGCGTTCGGCAAAGCGTCTGAAGTTGACGATTCGAAAAAAGAAACCAAAATATGACATGCCCCCAATGTAATACGGAAATAGAGCAGGGTTTCGACGCTTGCTGGAAATGCGGCCGGAACAGTAGCGATGAGAGTGCGGCCGAACAAAGGGAAGAAGTGCCGCCAGACAATGGTCTGCCGTGCCTGAGATGCGGGACGATGCTCGACTTCGCAGGAAACTTCAGGTTCCACGAAGGTACGCGTGGGGCATTTTCGGCTGGATCTTCGAACTTTTAGTAAATAGGGAGAGATACGATATTTACAAATGCCCCAAATGCGGCAAGGCCGAATTTTATGTTCCTAAATCAGACAAATAAACAAATAGGACCCGTATTCTGATCTGTTTACTTTAACATTTTGAAAAATGAAGAGAACAAGATTTTTGACGGTCGCAGCGGTTATGGTGATGGTTATTTCCATAACGGCGGGTTGCGGGGAAAATCCCCGTGGCGAATCTTCATATCCTATTGACGTGACATGTGAGGGAAAAGGGACCGCATCGGTGACTGTTGACGGAAAGGTAGTCCAAAATGTTCCGGAAGGTGAAACGATTACCATTACCGCTATTCCTGAGGATATCAATTACAGGTTCGTTGGATGGATAGCTGTAAACGGCTGCATCCTGTTGCCGGACCAGGAGGCTAATCCGCTGGTAATTTCAATGCCGGGAGGGCCGATCGAGATAAAGGCCCGGTTTGAACCCAAACCTAACCATTTTATCACGCTTACCGAATTCGAACATGGAGAGGTGGAGATCTCCATTGGCGGTCAGAAAGGCAATGTGGCCAGAGAGGGCGAAGTGATCACCATTACAGCAAAACCTTATCCGCACAGCACGTTCCATGCATGGGATGCCGGAGTTGAACTGGACAACAGAATGGCTAATCCCGCGACTTTTGTTATGCCAGACATGGATGTTTCTATCGGAGCGGGGTTCGATCCCGAATATCTGGACCTTTCACGGCACTTTCCCGATGAGAATTTCCGCAAGGTGGCGGCCGGATATGACAAGGACAGCGATTCCCGCATATCTCCCGCCGAACGGATGGCCATG
The DNA here is from genome assembly GCA_031548515.1 of Rikenellaceae bacterium. Classification (GTDB taxonomy): domain Bacteria; phylum Bacteroidota; class Bacteroidia; order Bacteroidales; family Rikenellaceae; genus UBA940. The sequence continues at coordinate 3,077 of JAVBRB010000007.1, forward strand.
GCCGGTATCATATATCTCAATGTTTCCGGAGGCGACCCCAAAACGGGTGAATATAAGCCTGAAAGCGAATTGATATCCGACCTCACGGGGATCGAATATTTTACCTCCCTGAGAACATTTATTTGCTCCCACAATAAGCTGACCTCGCTCGATCTTACGGCAAATACCGAACTCGAAGTGCTGGTTTGTTCCGACAACAGGATCAATGATCTGAACATCTCCGCAAGTCCCGGATTGCGCAATCTTTTCTGCAGCAACAACGAACTCGATATACTGGACCTGTCGGGGAACAAAGGGCTGGAATCGATGTGGTGCGAAAATAATCCGCTGGCCTCGCTCGACATCTCCGCCAATACCTTGTTGAGCCGTTTAACCTGTTTCGACGCCGGTTTTACTTCGCTCAACGTCTCGAAAAACCGCCGGCTTGTCCTGTTGTGGTGCGGCTCGAAAAAGTCCGAAAGCATTAAGCACCTGTTGGTTACTGTTAAACCCAATGCGGTTTTCAACAGGCTGGTCTCGGACGGCAGCGAAATAGCCGTATATGCCGGCGGCACAGGGGATGAGGTCATGATGACGGAATTCGGTCCCGCCGGCACGGTCAACGGCGTTACGGTAGTAAGGGCCGCAGAATAACCCGAAAATAATACAGTTAAAATCATAATAAAACCATGGAAAAAGCGATAACCAAAACAGATTTCAAGTTCGATGGGCAGACCAACCTCTACGTCGGCAAGGTAAGGGACGTTTACACGATCGACGACTATCTTGTGATGGTCGTTACGGACCGCATCTCGGCGTTCGACGTCGTGCTGCCGCGCGGTATCCCCTACAAGGGACAGGTACTGAACCAGATAGCCGCCAAGTTCCTCGATGCCACCGCCGACATATGCCCCAACTGGAAGATCGCTTCTCCGGACCCGATGGTTACGGCGGGCTACAAATGCGAAACTTTTCCCGTGGAAATGATAGTGCGGGCTTATCTCACCGGGAGTTCGTGGCGCGACTACAAAGCTGGAGCACGCGAAATATGCGGCGTGAAGATCCCCGACGGAATGCGCGAACACGAGCGCTTCCCCGAACCTATTGTCACCCCTACCACAAAAGCCGAAATCGGTGAGCACGACCAGAACATCTCGAAAGAGGAGATTATCGCACGTGGACTCGTCTCGAAAGATGATTATGAAACGCTTGAAAGATACGCCCTCGCACTGTTCGCGCGCGGTTCGGAGATGGCGGCCAGGCGCGGCCTGATCCTTGTCGATACCAAATATGAGTTCGGCAAGCGCGACGGCGAGATCACCCTTATCGATGAAATACATACCCCCGACTCGTCGCGCTATTTCTATGCCGACACCTATCAGGAACGTTTCGACAACGGGTTGCCGCAGCGCCAGCTCTCTAAGGAGTTCGTACGTGAATGGCTGATGGACAACGGTTTTCAGGGGCGTCGGAACGATGTTATGCCCGAGATGACAGACGACATCGTTGATTGCATCAGCGAACGCTATATCGAACTCTACGAAAATATCACGGGCGAAAAGTTCCACCGCTCGCATGCCAAAGACCGCATGGCCGAGATAGAGGAAAACATTAAAAACATGATCGCACGTCTGAGATAGGACTGTGTAGTAACGGTCAGCCCGAAGGAAACGAAGCGACGAGGGATCTTCCCTATATATGTATTCAGTAGATTCCTTACATGCGTTCGGGATGACGATTTATCGACTTCAAACAGTAGAAAAATGAAAATAGCCGAACTCGATCCTAAGATATTGTGGGGGCATTTCGCGGAGATCTGCCGGATCCCGCATCCATCGCACCATGAAGCCGAAATAAGGCAGTATATCATTGATTTCGCCAGGAAGCACGGCCTCGAACACAAAGTGGACGGCGCAGATAACGTGATCGTCCGCAAACCCGCGACGCCCGGAATGGAGAGCCGTAAGGGTATCGTCCTGCAGGCCCACCTCGACATGGTGCCGCAGAAGAACAGCGACACTCGGAACGCCGGAGGCGGAGCGTTCGATTTCGAAAAGGACCCCATCGAGGCTTATGTAGACGGCGAATGGGTCAAAGCGCAGGGGACGACGCTCGGCGCTGACAATGGCATCGGGGTGGCGGCTGTGCTTACCGTACTGGAGTCGAAAGAGTTGAAACACGGCCCGCTCGAAGCGCTTTTCACGGCGACCGAGGAGACCGGGATGGATGGCGCTTTCGGGCTTAAAGCCGGGGAATTGAAAGGCGAAATACTGCTGAACCTCGACTCCGAGACCGAAGGCGAACTCTATGTAGGGTGCGCCGGAGGGATGGACGCCAATATTTCCCTGCCTTACGCGGCTGAAAAAGCCCCGCAAAGCGGATATAAGGCGGCCGCGGTTTCGGTTAAAGGATTAAAAGGCGGCCACTCGGGCATCGAGATAATCCTGCAGAGGGCAAATGCCAACAAGGTACTGTTCCGGCTGCTCGGACCGTATCTCGAAAACGGTGCGCTGCTTGCGTCGGTGGACGGCGGCGGACTGCGAAACGCCATTCCGCGCGAGGCTCAAGCCGTTGTGCTAGTTCCTGAAAGCAATTATTCCGGATTTCCTGCGGCAGTCGAAAAGCTCGCGGCGGTCATTATAAACGAGTACAAGGATATCGAAGATTCCATTTCCATAACGGTTGCGGCGGCCGATTATCCGGCCGAAGTCATTCCGGCAGCTGCGGCACAAAAGGTTGCCGGCATGGTCTGCGTTTTCCCTAACGGCGTTCTGAAAATGAGCACCTCGATGCCGGGGTTGGTTCAGACATCGAACAACCTCGCGCGTGTGGTTTCGGACGGCAAGAGCGTCAGAATGCAGTCGCTGATGCGCAGTTCGGCCAACACGGAAAAGGAATTCGTCGGCGAACAGATCGCCGCGCTGTGCCGCCTCGCAGGAGCAGAGTGCGAACTGGCGGGAAGCTACGATGGCTGGAATCCCGATATGAATTCGCCCATACTTAAAGCCATGCTCAAGGGATACGAAGAATCGTACGGCAAGAAACCGTCTGTTACAGCGATACATGCGGGTCTGGAGTGCGGTATCATAGGAGGCGTATATCCGGAAATGGATATGATCTCGTTCGGGCCCACGATCTGTTATCCGCACTCGCCCGATGAAAAAGTCAACATCCCGTCGGTGCGTCGGTTCTGGGATTTTCTCGTGTATACCCTGGAACATGCTCCGTCCAAATAGACATGCCGGAATGAACGCCGCGCTCACGAATAGTGACAAATGGTTCGTGGTGATAAACCCGACCGCAGGGGACGGCAGGGGTATCGTTGATTGGCCATACATTAGCAAACTACTGCGCGACAATCAGATAGTCCATGAATATGCGTTCACGGAGCGGCGCTATCATGCTACGGAACTCGCTGTAGAGGCGGTAATTGCAGGTTTCCGCCGGATAATCGTCGCCGGCGGTGACGGTACGATCCACGAAGTGGTCAACGGCCTTTTCATACAGCAGGAGGTTGACCCCAGGGAGGTATTGTTGGGCGTCGTGGGTGTCGGTACGGGCAATGACTGGATGAGAATGTTCGGCGTACCCAAGAAATATTCCGAGGCCGTTCGTGCAATCGTCGAGGGCAATTCGTTCATGCAGGACGTCGGCCGCATAACCTACCATGAATCGGCCTACCGCCAGTCACGCTATTTCGTGAACGGCGCGGGAATCGGTTTCGACGCTTTCACCATCAAAACGTACCACCAGATGCTTGGCCGTTTCCGGTTCGGGCGATGGACTTACATGCGCAGTATCGCAAAAGCGCTTGCCCGTTTCAAGGCGAGCGGCGTGAAGATGTGGGTCGACGGGCAGGAAGTCGTCAATGATCTGGTTTTCAGCGCTTCGATCGGCATAGGCAAGTACAGCGGCGGTGGGCTTATCCAGGTTCCGGATGCGGTCGCCGACGACGGCCTTTTCGACGCGACGGTCATCCGCCGCATGGGCATCCTTAGGGTGCTTTACAGTTTCAGGGCGCTGTACACGGGCAGGATATACGAACTGCCACGTGTGTCGAATTACCGGGGACGGCATATCCGTTTCGAGTCATCGCCCGAGGTCTGGTTGGAGGCAGACGGCGAACTGTTGGGCAATACCCCTGTAGAGATCGAGATAATCGAACGAGCTATTCGTGTTATCGTAGGACGCGGCATTCGTCAGAATGAGGCCGTTCCTGAGAAAAAGGCGGTGTGATTAAAACATTTATCTGTAACTCTCTTCTGCTGTTCTTCTCAATACAAGGAAAGCTTCTTTTAAGGGTTGAGATACGGAACTTGTCGGTTCAGACAAGAGCATTGTCTGATATATATTCAGAAATTTGTTTCTTCGACGGTGAAAAAAATGCAAGAAATGTCTGATGAAGCCGATACAATCTAAAACTGCAAACTCGATACCTGTTTTTTCATAAAGAGAGTCGGCATATTCTGCCACTTCAGAATCTATAACGTCGGTTGTAATGAAAATATAGTTGTCGATCTTGTCAGATTGTTTCGAGAGTTTTTTCAAAGCAACGTCGATATCTGTTTTTATAACCCTCTTATCTTTCATTTCATAACATGTCACGATTTTGTCCTCACCTGTTAAGATAATTTCGACATCTCCCATGGAGCCGGTCTGCTCATCTGCCGCGTTGTGCCCTTCAAGACGCTTATTGACTTCTCCTGTCTGCTCCTTTGTGGTTTGGTATGCAGCGGCAATAATCAGGACAGGCAATCTGCTCGATCCTTTGCAATGAAGATGTTGAGATAAAAGAGTTATTATATCTTCCGTAGAAAGAGGTAAAATATCATCGGTTTGTTCCAAAGCGGCAGCTAACTGTTCCATCCTCTTTGCATCTTCGTCTTTTATGACAAGTAAAATGCGAATTATTTCCTGTAGAATATTTTCAGGAGTTTCATTTTTTGTATGTGCAGAATCCAGAATCTCAAGAGCATAGACATAAACTTTTCTCGGAGTGCCTACCAATACCATATCTAATGTTAAAGGACGGTCGATATTTCTCAATGCAGGCGTCAAGTATGCGGTTGTAGAGTTACAAGGAAGTTTATATTTATACATCCATGGCTCGACAAAGTCCTCATCATAACCTCTCCCCGAATAAGTATCATTGCCGGGAATTTCAGTATATGGTTTCCGTATATCGACATCGGGATTGTGTATTTTAGCAAGCATGCAAGACAGTAAAAACCTGATGGGGGCTTTCGTATTACATCTGCAAATAAACTCGATTTTCCCTTTTGTGTCTGGATTCTTCACGGCACTCGTCAGTTTATCAGAAAGGGCCTTATCATAGATATTCTCTAAAATATCCGTCGGAGTTTTCATATTCATAGTTATTCCGAAGAGGAGAGTGAAAATATATTTCTGGTGTTCAATTTATCTATATCATAATTTACCCAAAGTACCTCCTGGCGAACATCTTTTGTAGAATGAATGATCTTTTCCGGTCCATATATTTTCGTCCACTTACCAGAAGGATAAAGTTCGTCCATCAGTTTACAGTCATAATTTGAGATGGCTGCCAATCCTTTGATTCCGTTTAGTTTCTCCGCTAATTTCCGGTGGTCTTGATCGGTCATTTCGAACCCGTAGGATCTCGTGTCGCCCCGAGTCCCATGAACGTATGGAGGATCACAGTAAAACAAGGTGTTATCGCTATCATACAATTCAACAACATCAATCGCCGGACGGTTCTCTATCTGAACTCTCAAAAATCTTTCTGCAATAGAATCGAGTTGCTCGATACCCCCCACCCAGCGGCTTATGACTCCGCTCATTCCTGCCCGGCTTGTGTTCTTACAATTAGCCCAACGGCCGATCGAAGCCGTTTGAGCCAGTCCTGTCCTCACCTGCCTTGCCCTTATGTAAAAACGTCTTGCCCGTTCAATATTGGTAATGTTGGGGTCTAATTCGCAGGCGATTCCAAATTCCTCTCTGGAAAATGGCGTCATTGCAATTTGCTCAATTAAAGCATATTTGTTCTCCCTCAGGGTTCTGAAAAAATTCACCACTTCTCCATCGATATCGTTGTAGGTCTCAACTGGCGCAGGTTCTCGGTTCAGCAATACAGCTCCGGAACCGGCAAAAGGCTCGCAGTAATGTGTACAATCGGGAAGTTGGGGTAACAGCCAACCTAAGTGTGAGAATTTCCCGCCATACCATCCAAATGCGATCAATTTTCTAGGTTTCTTCAATGTTTGTATCGGTGCTGCTGTCCTTCTGTTGTTTTTTGCTGTCGCTCCTTTCATTTTGCTGAGATCGATTTTCCCAAAGGTACTATATTTTTCCAGAATCAGGGTTGTTTGGTTTCTTTTAGAGAATATGGCTTTGTCTTTGGGAAACTGTTCAAACGGTGTTGATAAAAGTAGTTTTCCGATCTTTATTCTTAACCCGATAAACCGTAAACTTGTATTGGCGGAAGATTTCCGCCTGGTATTGTATTCCTTTAACTATAAAATAGTTACATAATGCCCGACATTAACATTAAAACACAGCAAAGCCTCCGCGAATATACTTACGCCGAAGCGCTCGAAGGTGCGAAAGAGTATTTCAAAGGTGACGAACTGGCCGCAACGGTATGGCTCAGCAAGTATGCGCTCAAGGATTCTTTCGGACGCATCTATGAGAAGTCGCCCGAACAGATGCACCAACGCATAGCGTCGGAGTTGGCCCGTATCGAAAACAATTACCCCAATCCCATGGGGACGCTCGAGATATTCGACCTGCTGGAGGATTTCAAATACGTTATTCCACAGGGGGGGCCGATGACGGGTATCGGTAACCATCTGCAAGTCGCGTCGCTGTCGAACTGCTTTGTGATAGGGCACCGCAATCCCGCCGACTCGTACGGCGGCATTATCCGCATCGACGAGGAGCAGGTACAGCTGATGAAGCGCAGGGGAGGCGTCGGGCACGACCTTTCGCACATCAGGCCCACCGGAAGCCCCGTGCTGAACAGCGCGCTCACCTCGACCGGCATAGTGCCCTTCATGGAACGCTACTCCAACTCGACGCGCGAAGTGGCGCAGGACGGCCGCCGCGGGGCGCTGATGCTGTCGCTGTCGATCAAACACCCCGACGCCGAACGTTTCATCGACGCGAAAGTCGAGACAGGGAAAGTTACCGGTGCCAACGTTTCGATTAAGATAGACGACGAATTCATGGAGTGCGTGCGCGAGGGAAAACCCTATACGCAGCAGTTTCCCATAAAATCGGACAACCCTTCTCATAAAATGGAGATCGATGCCCGTGCGCTGTGGAACAAGATAATCCACAACGCATGGAAATCGGCAGAACCGGGAGTCTTGTTCTGGGACACCATTATCCGCGAGTCGATCCCCGACTGCTATGCTGACGAGGGGTTCGTCACGGTGTCTACAAACCCTTGCGGCGAGATACCGCTCTGCCCCTACGACAGCTGCCGTCTGCTGGCTATAAATCTATACAGCTACGTAGACAAGCCGTTCACGCCGGAAGCGAAGTTCGATTTCGACAAGTTCAAAGACCACGTCCACAAGGCGATGAGGCTGATGGACGACATCATAGACCTGGAGTTGGAAAAGGTCGACGCGATTATAAAAAAGATCACGGCCGACCCGGAGGATCACGATATCCGCCGCGTGGAGCACAACCTGTGGGAAAAAATAAAGGAGAAAGCGAAGCAGGGACGCCGCACGGGCCTGGGCATCACGGCCGAAGGCGACATGCTGGCCGCGCTGGGCATCACATACGGCGCTCAGGAAGCGATAGATTTTTCGGTCGAGGTGCAGAAGACACTTGCCGTGGAGGCTTACCGCGCGTCGGTCGTAATGGCCGGCGAAAGGGGGGCATTCCCGATGTACAACTCGTCGAAAGAGGCGAACAACCCCATGATAACGCGTCTGCGCGAGGCCGATCCCGCGCTATACGACCGGATGGTAAAGGACGGCCGCCGCAATATCGCACTGCTGACAATCGCACCCACAGGGACCACCTCACTCATGTCTCAGACCACCTCGGGTATCGAACCCGTGTTCCGTCCAGTCTATATGCGTCGACGTAAGGTCAATCCCAACGACAAGGACGTGAAAATTACCTTCACCGACGAGAACGGCGACAGTTGGGAGGAATATAATGTCTACCACCACAAGTTTATTACGTGGATGGAAGTCAACGGTTACGACGTTTCCAAGATGAAGCATGCTTCGCAGGAGCAGCTCGACGAGTTGGTGAGGAAGTCGCCGTACTATAAAGCTACGGCCAACGATATCGACTGGGTGGATAAGGTAAAGATGCAGGGCGCGATCCAGAAATGGGTAGACCACTCCATCTCCGTTACCGTCAACCTGCCTAACAACGTCACCGAAGAACTTGTGGCAGAGGTCTATATGACCGCATGGCAGGAAGGATGCAAAGGCGTAACGGTCTATCGCGACGGCTCGCGCGACGGCGTCCTTATCGAAAAGGGCAAAAAGAAAGACGGTGCATCGCCGAATGGCACATACGACCCTCCGCGCCAACGTCCCAAGGAACTCGACGCCGACATTGTACGTTTCCGCAACGGCGACGAGGAATGGATCGCTTTCGTGGGTATGTATGAAGGGCGCCCGTATGAGATATTCACCGGACGCATGGAGGAAGACGCCATGTTCATACCGCGCAAGATCACCAAGGGAAAGATCATAAAGGTGCGCGAGGCCGATGGCGGCAGGCGCTACGATTTCCAGTACACAGACCGTTACGGCTACACATCCACAATCGGCGGCATCTCGCGCCTTTTCGATGAAGAGTTCTGGAACTATGCAAAACTCATTTCAGGCGTACTTCGCAACGGCATGCCGATAGTCGACGTGGTGAACCTGATAGACTCGCTGCACCTCAACAGCGAATCCATCAATACCTGGAAAAACGGTGTCGGCCGCGCCCTGAAACAGTATATCGCCGACGGGACTAAAGATAAAAAGAAATGCCCGCAGTGCAACGAAGACACCTTGGTCTACCAGAACGGATGCCCGACATGCATGTCGTGCGGATATTCCAAGTGCGGCAGCTAGTATGCGGTATCAGCTGCCGACACGCCCCGGCAATGCCGTAAACTGGAGAAGACAAGGCATTGTTTTTGCAGAGATTACATTACTACACGGCCGGTTTCTTGATCTTTTTTGAAAAAACTACTCCGGCAGCCGGACAACCGGAAAAAACAGAACAGTATTTACCTTTTTAAGGCATTGATTATGAAGAAAATTATCCTCGCTATTTCAGTTGTGTTCGCGGCTGCGGTCACGGTAAACGCCCAGACTGACAAGACCGGGGCCGATTATGAAAACCTTCGCGGCCCGTTCATCACCAACCCGTTCTGGGACAATTGGTCCGTGTCTATGGGTGCCGGGGTTAACGCCTGGGTGCGCCCTTCGACCATGAACGGAGAAGAGTACAAGGGGTTCAACAAGATAACCCCGATGTTCCAGCTGGGTGCGACAAAGATGCTGGCTCCCAATTATGGCATACGCCTGCAGGGCAACTACGGCAAGATCAAGGACTACACGAGTTTTGCCGGCGTCTATACTAAGGAGCAGAAGTCGGCGGATAAATACCTGCTCGATTTTAACTATTGGACAGTGGAGGCGGATTTCCTGTTCAATCTCTCAAATGCGATAGGCGGGTACAAGGCTGCGCGTTTCTATAATGCGACATTGTTTGCCGGATTCGGATTCGGCCGTTCGTCCGGTGCCGACCTAGCCGGCGACAGGTACACCGACAACGAATTTCTTTTCAACGCAGGCCTTCTGAACACTTTCCGCATAACCGAAGCCCTGGATTTCTACGCCGAACTGAAAGCCAATGTCGTAAGCCAGGAATTTGCGGCTAAAAATGCCACGTCGGAAGCCGGACAGACGTACCTCGCTTCGACGAAAGCGGGACTCATTCCATCGCTTACCGTCGGGTTTACGTACAAGTTCAAGGACCGCCGGTTCTACAAGCACGAGATATGCAATACGGCGCCTTATGAAAGCCGCATAAGCGATCTGAAGAGGGAACTAGCCATGGCGCAGGCCATAGCCGACAAATACAAAGCCGTGGCAGAGGCCGAACCCGAAGTTATCGAGGTCATTGAAGAAGTCTCGGAAACGGTCGCAACGCCGCTCACGATATTCTTCAGGATCGGTAAGGCCGACCTTTCGGAGTTCGAAATGCTGCATGTCAGATATGCTGCCGACATTATCAGGAACGATCCTGATCAGGAAAAAGTCTACATCCTTACCGGGTTGGCCGACAGCGGTACCGGCTCCGCGGAACGCAACCAGACATTGAGCGAAAAAAGGGCTGAAGCTGTCAGAAATGCCTTGATAGAATTGGGTGTCAGCGCTGACCGTCTGGAAACGCAGGCGCTGGGTGGCACCGTAAATCCATTTGAGAAACCCGAAATGAACAGGGTTGTTATAATAGACTAGGACAGTGTTAAATAATTCAACGAGAAAGCCCCGGAGAGACTCTCCGGGGCTTTCTCGTTGCGTCGAAATAGACCGCAGAGTTACTTCTGGCGTTCATAGTATTCACGGGTGCGGGTATCGACGCGAATCTTGTCGCCCGTGTTGATGAACAGCGGAACACGTACCGTTGCACCGGTATTGACAGTTGCGGGTTTCAGGGAGTTGGTCGAAGCGGTGTCCCCTTTGATGCCCGGTTCGGTGTAGGTGACCTCCATATCCACGATCGGAGGGAGTTCGGCCGTCATCGGCGCCTCTTTTTCGGTGTGATACATTACTTCCAGCAACTGGCCGTCGACCATCAGGTCGGCATTGTTGATCATTTCTTTCGGAATGGTGATTTCTTCGAAAGTTTCTGTGTGCATCAGGTGCACCCCCAAGTCATCCTCGTATGTGAACTGGTAGGGACGCCTTTCGATGCGTACCGGTTCGATCTTTTCACCGGCTGTGAAGGTATTGTCGATGGTGCGTCCATTTTCGAGGTTTTTGAGCCTGGTGCGTACAAAGGCGGGACCCTTGCCCGGTTTGACGTGTTGAAAATCTATGATCTGAAATGTTTTGCCGTTGTACTCTATGCACATTCCGATCTTTATATCAGAGGTTGTTGCCATTGGTATATTTTTAATTAGTTATGAGTCGTTGTGGCTGGAAAGCCTGCAAAATTAGTCATTCTGCAGGAAAATTACAAATATGGGATTACCGGCCCCACTCGTAGCTTCCCGACGCGATGCCGAGACACGAGACCACGCGGTCGGCCACGGTGGCGCAAACCTCTTCGACAGTCTCCGGGTGCGAGTAGAATGAAGGCGAAGCCGGAAGTACAGCGGCTCCGGCTTCGGCCAGCGAAACAAGGTTGCGCAAGTGTATCAAATTCACAGGGGTTTCGCGCGGGACGAGTATCAGTCGGCGCCCTTCCTTGAGCATAACGTCGGCCGCACGTGCTATAAGGTCGCCGCCTGCGCCAGAGGCTATCCGCCCGATGCATCCCATAGAGCATGGTACTACTGCCATCGCATCCCAACGCGCAGAACCAGATGCAGGCGAGGCGAACATATCTTCGTTGTCGAAACGGACGATTCGCGGCCCTTCCGGCAGGGTGATTTTTTCCCATTCGGCCACTTCCGCACCGCGGCGGCTGACAATAAGCCCGATATCCCCAACCTCGTCCGAGGCAGACAGACGTTCCAGCACGATGCGGGCATAAATGCTTCCGCTTGCGCCGGTCACTGCAACTATTATGTTCTTCTTTCGCTGCGTCATAGTTTCCTTTTTTGCTGTTATCTCCCTCGTATCTTCAGCACAGCCTGCGGCCGACAAGCGGCCTCAGGTCGACAAATGTAAAGTTATAGTTCTATAACTTTACATTTCATCCCGTGCTCTTCGAGGTATTTAAGCGTGCGCGGCAGCACGAAATGGAGATTCTTGAAGGCCTTTTCCGAATCATGGAATACCACTATATCGCCCGGCCGGACATGTCTTATCACATAGTTGAGGCAACTCCGCGGCCGCACGTTTCGGTTGTAATCACGGCTGATTATATCCCACATGACGATATTGTACCGTTGGCTGAGAACGCGCGCCTGTTTGGGCGTGATGCGGCCGTAAGGCGGACGGAACAGATCGGTATGCAGCGTCTGGTTGGCAAGGTCGACGTCGTCTACGTAGTTTTCCGATTTCATTTTCCACCCTTTCTGGTGGCTGTATGTGTGGTTTCCAACCTTATGGCCGCCGTCGATGATACGCTGATAAAGGTCGGGATACATCTCGACGTTCTTGCCGAGGCAGAAAAAAGTGGCCTTAACGCCAAAACGTGCCAACTCCTTGAGTATCCATTCCGTGACTCCCGGTGTCGGGCCGTCGTCGAACGTCAGGAATACATGTTCCCTGTCCGGAATGTCCCATATAAGGTCCGGCATCAGCCGTCTGAGGAATTTAGGAGGTATAAAGCGCATAAAGCCGCAAAAAATTAATAAACAAAGTTAGCACCCTTCCCGGGATTTGCAAAGTTAGTGGAAATTCCTAACTTTGTAAAGAATCTAAAATCTGTCATTATGCGGAATCTTTGGAGATGCGGTGCCGTGCTGTGCATCGCCTTTATACTGGCCGGATGTGTCGATAAATACGAAAGCGGGAAGTTGTCCGCTGGTTATAAAACCAAATCACAGGGCGCTCCCTACGAACTTGTCGTCGTGGCCGACCATGGTGTATGGGACGGCCAGCCGGGCGACACCATCCGTTCGATCTTCTACAAGCAGGTTCCCATGGTCAACCGCCAGGAGACCATCTACGACGTGATGAGGGTGCTGCCAAACGGATTCCGCAAGCTTATCGTCAAGCATCCAAACGTGCTGATACTTAACGTCGACAAGCAGTTCGGAAATCCCGAGTTACAGCTTCATTACGATGTCTATTCCGCCCCGCAGATAGTTCTCGTCGCCAACGCGCCCGACAACGCCACGATGACAGAGCTGATCGACTCCAACCGCGAAGAGATAGTAATGCTGCTCGAAAAGGCCGAAAGAGACCGCGACCTTGCCAATGCCCGGCAGTACGGCCCCAAGCCGGTGAAAGAGCTTATCAAGGAGAAATTCGGGTTCGATATGGATGTCACGCCCGGTTTCACGGTCCGCAGCGACAAACCGGATTTCCTGTGGTTGTCATACGAAATGCCGGTGTCGAGCCAGGGTGTTATAATTTATACTTACCCGTTTTCGGGCCTGAAAGACTTTGAGCAGGAGAGCTTGCTTCACCGCCGCGATGAATTTGTCCGCCTTATACCGGGAGAGAATCCCGGTTCATACATGGTCTCCAATCCTGAACTCGTCGAACTGCTGTACAAGCAGATAAACGGCCGTTCATGGTCGGAGATGCATGGTTTCTGGGATGTGTCGGGTGATTATATGGGTGGACCGTATGTGAATTATTCGACCATCGACGCCGCCAACCAGCGCGTGATCGCTATCGATTTCTACGTATATGCGCCTGGTACGACCAATGTCCGCATGTCGCAACGCAACTACAAGAAGCAGCTCGAACATTTCATTTATTCTGTGAAAATACCGGATCCAGGGGAATAAGGGTTCCATTGGCAGCATGAGAGTCAGTTTTTTCGAGGAATCATGCTTTTTTCAGCGAAACTGAACGTGCCGCCCGAAGAAATGATAATATGGTCTACGACATTGATGTCGAAAAGCGCCGCGGCGGTCGAAACCATTTCGGTTATGGCGACATCTTCGCGGCTGGGCTGTGCGACGCCCGAAGGATGGTTGTGAACGAGTATTATCGAGGAAACCAACAATTCGACCGCACGTTTGACCACCAGTTTATAGTCGACGACCGTGCCGGATACACCTCCCTGACTTACCTTCGAACGGTCGACCACCTTGCCGCCCGAAGTGAGATACAGCACCCAGAACTCCTCGTGCTGCAGGTCGGCCAACGGCGCGAAGATATTTGCGACATCCTCTTTCGAAGTGACAGTATCTACAGCGAGGGCCTTTTCAGCGGTAATCCGGCGGGCCAGTTCAGCAGCAGCGGCTATAATGGCGGCGCGTTTAGTACCGCACCCTGCCGTTTGGCGTATGCGTGAAACACTGCCTGAAGCAAGTTCCGAAAGTGATCCTCCGAAATCCGCGAGTATTTTTTCCGCCAGTTCGATCGGAGACAGCAGTTCGGTCCCTTCTCGGATCAGCAGCGCAAGAAGTTCGGGGTCGGATAGCGATCCTGCTCCCGAGACCACGATCTTTTCGCGTGCTTCACGATCTGTTGATTTTGCCATTGCTCTGTCAAAAGAAGTAAGTCCTTCGCGGATAATACAAACAAACCGCGTACACCGATGCCAGTGTCGGGATCAGTTTATATTGTCATTTTCCGCGGACAAAATGTCTATGCTGCCAAGTATATAATCTCCGATCTCGTCCGAAAGAACGTCAGAGACTGCGTGTGCGGCGTGCTGCTCGGCCTCTTTCTTGGTCCCGCCCGTACCATGCCCGACTTCGATGCCATCGATCATCACTACCGACCGGAAAACCGGATGCTGCGTGGTATATTCATGATCGTGTCCAGTTGTGAACTGCAGCGACTGGCGGCTTTTCTGGCACCATTCGATCAGGCGGCTCTTATGGTCGGTTTCCGACGAGATTATTTCGTCCAGATTAAGATGGCGTCGGAAAACGCGGTTTATCAGAAGTTCGTTGACACGGTCGTAGCCTTTGTCGAGGTACATCGCTCCGATCATCGCTTCCAATGCATCGCCGTGGATATGTTTCTGGACTATGGAGCCGTTGGTGTGCTGAATTACATATCTGTCCAGGCCGATCTTGTTTGCAAGAAAATTGAGGGTGTTGCGACTGACTATTTTCGCGCGCAGCCGCGTAAGTCCGCCTTCGTCGGCATGCGGAAACTCGATGAAAAGATAGTCTGAAACGACCGCTTCCAACACGGAGTCGCCCAAAAATTCCAGGCGTTCGTTGTTGAGATGCGTGCCGTCTTCCAACTCGATCGAAGCCGAACGGTGTACAAGGGCCAGCTTATACAACTCGATATTTTGGGGATATATCCCGAAGATGTCGTCCACTATGGCATAGTATTCCCTGTCACGGCCAAAACGGCGCTTGAGCGAGATGAGTATCCGCCCGGGAAGATTCATAGCAGCAGGCTTTTAGATTTTTTTGAGAATCACAGACGAATTGTGTCCGCCGAAACCGAACGTGTTGCTCATGGCGTATGTAATATCGCGCTTTTGGGCTTTGTTCGGAGTCAAGTTGAGCTTCGGATCGATCGCCGGATCGACATTCTGCAGATTGATGGTCGGCGGAATTACACCTTCCGTCAACGCCATGATGGCAGCCATCGCCTCGACCGCTCCGGCGGCACCCAGAAGATGTCCGGTCATCGATTTGGTTGCAGAGATGTTGAGATTGTAAGCGTCATCACCGAAAAGTTTCTGGATCGCCATCAGTTCCGGCAGGTCGCCTGCTGGCGTGGATGTGCCGTGGACGTTGATATAGCCGATGTCGGATGTCTTGAGTCCGGCATCCTGCAACGCATGTTTCATCGCCAGCATCGCTCCTTTTCCTTCGGGATGTGGTGCGGCGTAGTGGTAAGCGTCGCCGCTGATGCCGCCGCCCACTATTTCGGCGTAGATCTTGGCGCCGCGCGCTTTGGCGTGTTCGTATTCTTCGAGTACCAGCGCCCCGGCTCCTTCGCCGATCACAAAGCCGTCGCGGTCCGCGTCAAACGGACGAGAGGCGCCTTTTGGATCGTCGTTACGTGTAGACAGGGCCTGCATCGAGTTGAATCCTCCGACTCCCGCTTCGTTGATCGCAGCCTCGCTGCCGCCCGCGATGATGATGTCGGCAACGCCCCTGCGTATCCAGTTAAAAGCGTCTATCATGGCGTGGTTAGCCGAAGCGCACGCCGAAACGGTACAGTAGTTGGGACCCATGAAACCGTATTTCATGGAGATGTACCCGGCCGCGATGTCGGGAATCATCATGGTAATAAAGAACGGGCTGAACCTGGGCGTGCCGTCGCCCAGGCTGTAGCCCTTGACTTCTTCGAAGAACGATTTGAGTCCTCCGATGCCGGAACCCCAGATCACACCCGCTTTTTCAGGGTCGATCTTTTCGACATCCAACCCCGAGTCTTCCATGGCCTGGGCCGCAGCGACAAGGGCATATTGTGTAAAGAGGTCATAACGGCGTACCTCTTTACGGTCGAAATATTGCGTTCCGTCGTAATTTTTAACCTCGCACGCGAATTTGGTTTTGTACTTTTCCGGATCGAAATGGGTTATGGTCGCGGCTCCGCTCACACCTTCCTTAAGGTTGCGGAAATATTCCTCTACCGTATTGCCTATGGGGTTCAGTGTGCCCAGCCCTGTGACTACAACTCTTTTTTCAGCCATTATAAAGTTCTTTGATGCCAAATTAATAAGGTCCATTTGAATTTCCGGCCGGACCAGTTATGCGCCGGAGGTCGATGAAATGCGGATGTTACTTGGTCTTTTCGGTGATGTAAGAAACGGCGTCGCCGACAGTACCGATTTTTTCTGCATCTTCATCGGGGATCGAAATGCCAAATTCCTTTTCGAATTCCATGATCAACTCCACGGTGTCCAGTGAGTCTGCGCCGAGATCATTGGTAAAGCTTGCTGCAGGTACGATTTCAGCTGCATCTACAGCCAGTTTGTTCTTGATGATTTCGACTACTTTCGAAGAAACGTCAGACATAATAATCAATTTTGGTTAAACACTCTTTATAGTAAAAATTTACTTCATAATTTCCTGCGAAATTTGGGGCAAATTTAACACATTTTCCATTACTTTTGGCAAACCGTATATATTTTTTTACCTCTCTCTGCCGGGCATACATCTAAACGTTTGACTATGATAAGAATAGGAATACTGGCTTCCGGCTCCGGAAGCAATGCAGAAAAGATAATGGATTATTTCTCAGAAAGTTCCGATGCCCGCGTGGCGTTGCTGATATCTGACAACCCTGATGCTTACGCTCTTGTGAGGGCCCGCGGCAGAGGAGTGCCGACGGCCGTTTTCAGCCGCCCGGAGTTTGCAGAAGGGGAGAAGCCTCTTGCCGCACTTCGCGACTCGGGCGTGGATTACGTGGTGTTGGCAGGATTCCTGCGCCTGATACCGTCAAATATAATAGCGGCTTACCCGGGACGTATCGTAAATATACACCCTGCGCTGCTTCCGAAGTATGGCGGCAAGGGTATGTACGGGGACCGTGTCCACAAGGCCGTGATAGAAGCCGGAGAAAAAGAATCCGGCATCACGATACACAAAGTAGACGAGCATTACGACGAAGGCGCAATAATTGCACAATATCGGATCGGCGTCGCGCCGGACGACACTCCTGAAACACTTGCGCAAAATATTCACGCGCTGGAGCACCGGTATTTTCCGGCCGTGATCGAACGGGAAATCAAAAAAATTACGAATCAGAAATGAAACCATTGTTGATCAGCAATTACCCCAGTCGGCTATTTCCTGCGCCATTGCCTATCGGCAATGACTGTGGGGCCTCCTTCGGTGATTACCGATTGGCATCAAATTGATTAGTGTTATGAAGTTATTATTAATCAGCAATTCGACCACAGCAGGACAACCCTATCTGGAATGGCCCATAGAATATATAGGCAAATTCCTCGGGTGCGTCGATTCCGTAGCCTTTATTCCCTATGCCGCGGTGACTTTCTCATATGATGAATACGAAGCAAAAGTGCAGGCACGTTTCGACCAACTCGGTATGGAGGTTCGCTCGATCCACCGCAAAGCCGACCCCGCGCTGGCCATCCGTGAAGCCGAAGCCATTGTCGTCGGCGGAGGCAATACCTTCGCCCTGCTCAAAAAGATGCAGGAACAGGGGCTTGTGGAAGCCATCCGCACGGCGGTGACCGAACTCGGAACCCCTTATGTCGGCTGGAGCGCGGGAAGCAATGTCTGCTGTCCCACGGTCTGCACCACCAACGACATGCCCATCCTCGAACCGCAGTCGTTCCGCGCCGTCGGAGCCATACCGTTCCAGATAAATCCGCATTATCTCGATGCACATCCCGAGGGCCACGCCGGCGAAACGCGCGAACAGCGTATCGAAGAATACATTGAGGCCAACCCGGGAATCTATGTCGCGGGCCTGCGTGAAGGATGCCTGCTGCGTATGAACGACGGTCCGCTGGAACTCGTGGGATCAGGTCCCATGCGTATTTTCCGCCATGGCGACACTCCACGCGAAATATGTCCCGGCGAGGATCTGTCATTTTTGTTCAGGAAGTAACAATAACGTAAGTTTCGGATAAGAATTTATGTTAATTTACAGATTACACTCTCGTTATCGTGAGATTCTTATCCAAAACCCACGTCAGCGGCTTTTTCATAGCCACGATATTGCATGGATCACCCATCCAAAACCCTCCCCTGGATATGGAAGGGTAGATTCCCCGAAGCTCTGCTTTGAAAACACAAACCAATTCCATCCGATACCTCGCAGCTCTGCTGCGAGGAGGTTCATTTGGCTTTTCGTTTCGCTTAAGCGAAACTCACATTAACAATATATAAATATGGGCAAAACACAGGAGATAGGTGCGGCGGGAGAGCAGGCGGCTGTCGACTGGCTGCGCGAGAAGGGTTTCGACATTGTGAAACGGAATTGGCGCAGCGGCAGCTATGAACTCGACATTGTGGCGCAGCGGTGGGACAAGCTGCATTTCGTGGAGGTGAAAAGCCGCGACGCGCTGTCGTGGGAGACACCCGAAGATGCCATGACACCGGCCAAGCAGCGTGCGTTCCGCAGGGCTGTCGAGGCCTATCTGACGTTGTACGACACGGATATGGAGCCTCAACTGGACCTTATTGCGGTGGATACGCTTCCGGAGGGAAGGTTTGAAGTGCGCTACATTCCGGAAGCCGTAATCTCCCGTTGGTAAACCGTACGGACATCCTCTTTTGTCCGCTTTGAGATGAGCCGATAATTATTCTATCTTTGTGAGACTGAAAAAACCAAGCCTTTTCGTAAAATGGGAAACAATATGCCGGAGCAACAGAAAACCATAGTGTCCCTCACCTCTTTTCCTGCGGCTATCACATATGCGGCAGGCGCCGTACGGTCGATACTGGCAGGTTCCGTCCTGCCTGATAAACTGATCCTGTATGTGACCGCTTCGCAGTTCCCGGACGGCAGGCTCCCGCAGGAGTTGCAGGAGTTGTCCGACAGTAATCCGATCTTCGAAGTCAGGAATTATGACACGGATATCCGCTCATACAGGAAACTTATTCCGGCGCTGAACGATTTCCCCGATGATGTCATAGTTACGATAGACGACGACGTATGGTATCACAGGAACATGCTGCGCGACCTGCTGCGTCTGCATGCGCAGATTCCGGACGCCGTACTGGCGCACCGGGCCAAGCGTGTGGAGATCGGCGTTCCATACCGCAAGTGGCCGAAATACAGGTGGTATAGTTTTCTTTTCAAGAGGCTGCATATCGGATTCGGCAACATACAGACTGGTGTCGGCGGCGTTCTGTATCCGCCGCACTCGCTGAAGCCGGATATGCTCGATCCGCGAATATTTACCGAAGTGGCGCCGACAACGGATGACATCTGGTTCTGGGCGGCGGCAGTGGCAAAAGGGACCCGGATCGTGCCGGTACCGTTCGGGCATAACAAGCCGCGCGGGCTTGACAAGCCCAAATATTTATCCCTGAAAACGGTCAACTTCAAGTCGGGAACAGACCGGAATCTCGCAGCGCTTGAAAAGATACTGGAAAAATATCCGGAAGTCAGGCAGCGGGTGGAATCCGGGAAATAAGAAGCAGAATCTCGTTATAACCGAATAATCGATTAACTTCACGTTGCATGAAAACCGAAAAACGTGTAACAGAGCAGGTGCCTTAAAACAAATGTGCGATGCGCGCCCATGCAGGAATCGTCCTCAGGATAAAAATCAGGTAACTCCATCTTTGTAAAACACGGCAAATATTGATTAAACATTTGCCGTGTTTTAAGTATCTATATATCAATCTATGCTTTGTCTCTGGATAATGGTACCAAAAGAGGCATCAGGGATGTCATTCCGAGGGAAGCATAGCGACGAGGAATCTACCTTAACATATATTTTGTAGATCCCTCACACAAGGTTAGGGATGACTTATTGCGCATTAGAAGAAAACATTTTCTTATAACATGGTGTATATGGATGATATTAAATTTGTTGTGTGATGAATTAACCCACCTCTTTTGGCACCATTACCATTATTTTACTTCGTAAAACAATTGAACCTGTTTTACGCAGAGTTTCTGTTGACGTTTATTGTTCTTCCATGTCGTTGAGGTCGAACTCGTCGAAATAGTTCAGGTCGCGCATGGTCGTTAACCTTGCCCGTCCGCGGGCACGTTTCCCTAAAAATTCTTCGTAAGACTTCACTGAATAGTGATTGATGCGGATAACATCTTGCTGTGGTTCGCGCTCCATGAATACTTTCTTTATGGGGTTCCCGTGAGAGTCTGCGGCATAACCAGATATTCTCGCAGCTTCATGGCATCCTGTGAGCGTAAAGACTTGCCTGGGGTCCACAATGCTTTTCACATGCCTGTTCAATGGATGGTTCGGAACGGAATGTTTCCGGAACCTGTCCATTACTTTTCCCTCCTCTTTTTCCCTGGCGCCACCGCTGCCGTATATCAACCAGTTTATTTCCACGGCCGGGAATCCTTCGAACCGCTTCAGAAATTCGGGTATCGTTTTGTCTTTTACCGGGACTATGAATTCATCCAGGTCGATAACCGCAATCCAACGCGTTTCCAGGCGATGCCTGTCGAGACAGTCGGCATACACGGCCAACTGTTGCTTTTTCCCTTCCCAGTAAATGTATTCGACAAGTCCCGACTTTATGTACGGTTCGAGGACCGCTTTTGTATCGTCCGTGCTTTCGTTGTCGTAGACATAGAACTTTTCGACGCCCATGCGTTGGTGCCATTCGATCCACTCCTCGAAATAAGGGCCTTCGTTTTTGGCTATCGCACATATTGCCAGGTAATAGCGCGTCGGAGTATCCTTTGCGTGCCGCAGCATCTTCTTGAGTTTAAGCGCACGCACCGGGCCGTATCGCCGCAGAATACCGCGCCAGCGGTTTCTCCCCAGTTTAGTGGGCATGATTGCGGCTATCGTTTCTGCAAATACTTTATTCATTATTCAAAATCTTTCCGGTAGAAATGCTTCTAAAAGCGTCCGGGGTTAATCTTCCATGTCGTTGAGGTCATACCGGTCGAAGTATTCCAGACCGCGCCGGGTATTTATCCGTGCCCTGCCGCGTTCGCGCTTCCCCAAAAATTCTTCATATGATTTTACCGCATAGTGGTTGATGCGGATAATGTCCTGCTGCGGAGGGCGATCCCTGAAATTCCTCCTTATCGGCATGCCGTGGGAATCGGCTGCACGGCCCGAAATCCTTGCCGCCTCGTGACATCCGATGAATGAAAAGACGCGACGCGGATCGACGATGCTTTTCACGTGCCGGTTCAATATGTGGCCGGGGACCGAATGTTTCCGGAACCTTTCCATTACGCCTCCCGGCTCTTTTCTCCTGGCGCCGCCGCTTCCATACACCAGCCAGTTTATCTCAACCGCGGGGAATTGCTCGAACCGCTGCAGGAACCCGGGGATCGTTTTGTCCTGTACCGGAACTATGAATTCGTCCAGGTCGATAACCGCGATCCAACGAGCTTCCAGGCGATGTTTTTCCAGACAGTCGTCATATGCGGGCAATTGCTGCTTTT
Source organism: Rikenellaceae bacterium (assembly GCA_031548515.1). Classification (GTDB taxonomy): domain Bacteria; phylum Bacteroidota; class Bacteroidia; order Bacteroidales; family Rikenellaceae; genus UBA940. The sequence goes on from JAVBRB010000007.1 coordinate 24,862, forward strand.
TCCCCTCCCGATAGACATAATCCACCAATCCGGATTCTATGTATGGGGCGAGGATTTTTTTGGTGCCGTCCGTACTCTCGTTGTCGTAGATATAGAATTTTTCGACGCCCATGCTTCGATGCCATTCGATCCATTCCTGGAAATACGGGCCTTCATTCTTGGCTATCGCACACACAGCCAGATAGTAACGCGGCGGGGTATTCTTTGCACGCCACATTTTCCACCTGAGTTTCAGTCCACGCGTCACCCCGTAACGAAAGATGCCGCGCCAACGGTTCCTTGCCATTTTGCCGGGAATGATGCTGGCCAGGGCTTCTGCGAGTGCCTTGTTCATTTCTCAAAACCCGATTTTTCCGGCAGGATACTTTCAAATGCATCCCTGATGTTTTCCATTGTCCGCTGGTAGTTGCGGATATGCACATTGTCGTTGAGGCATACCAGTTTGTAGGACTGGTTACGCACCGCCGCAACGGCTTGCTTCGGCTTTATGACAAGCGGGAACATCTTTGTGTCGCTGTAGGTGTTGTAAGGTTCGAAATCGCCTTTGCAGATCTGCCATGTCCGGAAGAGTTCGGGCGTCAGGTCCTTTGTAGAGCGGACGCGGTGCGTTGACGATTCCATAAGCTCCGTTCCCGCCGCGGCCCACACATCCTCGAAAGTACTTTTCAGGTAAGGCTGTGCATTGTGCGGCACTCGCAGGGTGACGAACTTCGGATAACATCTCAGAAGGCGGGTCATCCGGCTTTTCTTACCGTATATCTTGTTATACCACTTGTCGTGGAACCGGCTCATGACCTCTTTCTTGTCGAAGTGCCTGTTTATGAGCCTTACATTATTCTTTATCCTTTTCGCCCATTGGCCCAAACCCGAATTGAAACGGAATGCGGCAATGTCGCAGGGCAGCCCGTTCTTGAAAAAACGTTCTTTTTCAATGGTGTTTATAATAAAGAAATCGTCGTTGAAGTATACGAAATGCTCGGACAGGCCGGGGATCTTGTACATGTGCGATTCGATCGTGGTGGAGTTGAAAGACGGCAGGAATTGCCCCGGAATATAATCCTTGTGATCAACAAGGTTGAGTTTCGGGTTGTTTTCATCGAGCCACTCGGGCTTTTGCCCGCACGTGACGAAATGAATCTTATTCACCCAAGGAGCGAATTTCTCCACTCCCCGGAACCAGTATCTCAGGAAACCCTGGTCGCGGAAACGGGCCTCGGACACCGAGTTGTTCGAGTTGTCGATCCTTCCCGAATATTCTGCGAAAACTTTCTTCCACTCGGGGTCATCCATATCCACCCATGTAATTACGAAGTCTATTTCCTTTGCAGCGTCTCTTTCTCTTTCCATAAGTTCGAACGTCTTTACAGAATGTTTGATGGATGCGGGCAATGCCGGGCGCCTATATGATCTCGATATCCGGGAATTGCATATTGAGATGGCGCTGGGTTTTTTCGGGATGGATGTCCTTGATCGTTATCATCAGGCCGGTTTCCTCGACATCGCCGAAATCGGGATTCCTTACCGTGCCGAAGACCTTCATCGACGGCGACAGGTTCATATACGAATTGATTAGCGGCGGTACATTTTCGTCGAAAAGCCTGACTTGCTGGAAAAGGATGCGGCGGTTCTCGTCGAAATCACTGCCGCTGAAAAGCCTCGCCATTTTTCCCTCGTCTATATCCAGTTCCACGGGATCGATCGGCTCGATCAGGTTCTCGGTGTCGGGAAAATAGCGGTTGAGGAAATAGATCAGTATGTTGCGCGCCTCACGGTTGTAGTCGCCATACATCGTCACTTTGCCGAAGAGGTACCGGGACTCGGGGTGCATCAACATAAGCGCCCCCAATCCGTCCCACAGGTTGTCGAGGGCGTATATAGCCTTGGGGTTTTTTGTTATCCCGTTCTTGCGCGGTATGACGAACGAACGTCCCAGTTCGATGGTGTAGGGAAGATATTCGGTGCGGAAACGTTCGCTGAAACGAAAGTAATGCTCGGTGGAGAGATGTTGCGGGTGCGTGCTGTTCGAAACGATGAAGCGGTAGCCTCCCATAATCTCTTTTGCCGCAGGATCCCACACGAGAAGTTGTTTGTAGCCATCTTCGGCCCTGTCTTCTTCGTCGATATCGACGCTTTCACCCGTACCGCCCCCGGCCGTGCGGAATGCGACTTCGCGCAGACGGCCTATTTCGAGCATAACATTCGGGCTGTCGTGTGCCGTAACTATATATATTTCATTGTCCGCCTTATTCGTGCGCCTCACCATTTTGTCGGAAGTGAGTTCACTTTCGAGCAGTTCTGCCCGTACCGGATCTATGATATCCTTCATTTTGTGTCGATCTTGCAAGCCTAAATATCAGTGAAAGCCGGGAGATAAACCAAATCTACTTGGCGCAGCCTTTCCCCTCCTTGCGGGGCATGGTCCGTCCGCATCCCAACTGCTTGCGAAATTGGCTTCGCTTTTTTCGTTCGGACAAATCCGGACACTAACCCATCCGTTCCCAACCCTCCAGTCTGTCCGCAGGTTAAACTTATCCGGAGCTTGTCCCGCATTCTGCAAAAATAGTAAAAAATGTCAAGAAATTATTAAGTCCGTGCGTTTAACAAATGAGGCGCGGTCGCGCCGCGCCTCATTTTGTTATTTTGCGGCCTCTACATGTCGTCGCGGTCGTTATCTTCTTCTTCGTCATCGGCGATTATATCGTCCGCCCCCTTTATATCGTCGTCGTAGTAGCCCTTGTCCTCTTCTTCCTCCACGTCTTCATCGATCTTGACGTCCACTTTCACGAGGTAGTTTATATCGGGGGTCTCCAACAGTACGGCATAAAAAAAGTCGGCGGGGCCCTTTTCAATACGGATCATTTTCTCTGTATATCCGGTGGGATACTGTCTTTTCAACTCCTCCTGCAATTCAACAGGAAGGTTGTGGTAGCTGGTAATCAGCCTCTTCTTGTTGCTTACGGTCTCTTTGCTCATATCTTTCTGTCGCTGAAATTTTTTGCAATTATAAGCAAAATTTTAAAACGCGAATACCATATGCGTTCTTTTCTCAAAATATATGCAGTTTTGCCCGGAAACGAGCCTCCGGCAGCGAAATTTTGTTATTTTTACGGTGTTTTATACACTATAATCTATGGAGCAAAGAATAAGGCGGTTGCGTGAAGAACTTGCGCGGCATAATTATAAATATTACATCGAAAACGCGCCGGAGATCAGCGATTTCGAATACGACAGGCTGATGCGCGAACTTGCGGAACTCGAAGCCGCGCACCCCGAATTCTACGATCCCAATTCTCCCACGCAGCGAGTCGGCAGCGACCTTACCAAAAACCAATTCAGCATGGTGCGCCATCGTTGGCCGATGCTTTCGCTGTCAAATACCTACTCTTTGGAAGAAGTGGCTGATTTCAGCCTCCATGTGGAAAACGAAGTAGGGGCGGTCGAATATGTATGTGAGCTGAAATTCGACGGCACCGCCATTTCGCTCACATATGATAACGGACTTCTGGTGCAGGCCGTAACGCGCGGCGACGGCGTGGCGGGTGACGACGTCACGGAGAACATAAAGACAATATATTCGATCCCCCTGAAACTTCACGGCGATTACCCTGCCCATTTCGAGATCCGGGGCGAGATACTGATGCCATTTCCCGCTTTCAACCGCCTCAATGCCGAGCGCGAGGAGACCGGGGAGCCGCTTTTCGCAAATCCGCGCAACGCCGCCGCCGGGAGTCTCAAACTGCAATCTTCGGCGGCAGTCGCAAAACGCGGGCTTGACGGTTTCCTGTACAACGTAGCGGGCGACGACCTGCCGTTCAAAACGCATTGGGAAAGCATGGAAGCGGCCCGCCGATGGGGTTTCAAGGTGTCGGACAAGATGCGCCTTTGCCGTTCGGTGCAGGAAATCTATGACTACATCACCGACACGGATAAACTGCGCGGAACGCTCTCATACGCCACCGACGGGGTGGTTATAAAGGTCAACAGCTACACCGAACAGCGTCGCCTGGGTTCCACGGCTAAATCGCCTCGATGGGCCGTCGCATATAAATTCGCTGCCGAACAGGCGCTTACCCGGCTCGAAAGCGTCGAATTTTCAGTGGGCCGCACTGGAGCCGTTACTCCGGTCGCTAACCTCGATCCGGTTCAACTGGCCGGAACAACTGTCAAGCGCGCCTCGATGCACAACGCAGACCAGATAGCGATCCTCGACGTCCGGGTCGGAGACATGGTTTATGTGGAAAAAGGAGGCGAGATAATTCCAAAGATAACTGGCGTCGAACTTTCGGAAAGGCCTGCCGACAGCATTCCCATCGTGTTTCCGGTGAACTGTCCAGCCTGCGAGGCGCCGCTCGTGCGCTACGACGGCGAAGCACGCCATTACTGCCCCAACCAGAACCACTGCCCGCCTCAGATAGTTGGACGCATCGCCCATTTCGTGTCCCGCCGTGCGATGGACATCGAGGGCCTGGGCGAAGAGACCATAACGCTTTTACATAACAAGGGACTGGTGGAAACCATCGCCGACCTTTATGACCTGCGCACGGAGCAGCTTGCCGTACTTCCGCGTCTAGGCGAGAAATCGGCTGCAAATATTGTCGAAGGTGTGCGCCGTTCGGCCGACATCCCGTTTTCGAGGGTGCTTTATGCATTGGGTATCAGATTTGTGGGAGAAACGACGGCCAAATATGTCGCGGCGCATTTCCGTTCGCTCGATGCCGTCGCCGCCGCACCTGTGGAGGAACTCGCACAGGCCGAAGAAGTTGGCGGGAAGATAGCCGAAAGCATCGCGGAGTATTTCCGCAATCACGAAAACATCGCAATTCTGGAACGCCTCCGTGCGGCAGGACTCCGCTTCGAGGCCGAGGAAATCGTCACGGCGTCTGATGCTTTGTCGGGCAAACACATCGTCATCAGCGGTAGTTTTGCCGGTCACAGCCGCGACGAACTCAAGGAGTTGATCGAACTGCATGGGGGAAAGAACCAGGCCGCCGTGTCGTCCAATACCGATTACCTGTTGGCAGGCGACAGGATCGGTCCCGCAAAACTCGCCAAGGCCACCAAACTCGGCATTAAAATTATCAATGAAAATGAATTTATAACTATGATTAGCGGTGCCGAACCTGCAAACGAGGCCGAAATTTTAACAGAGAGTGTAAAAAACGAAAATAATCCGACTCAAAGAACATTGTTTTAACAAAAGAGGTAAATTTGCACCATCGAAAGAGTCAAGACTTTATGAAAAGTAACTTTACAGGATTGGGCGTCGCGCTGGTGACCCCGTTCGACCAGGCCGGGGAAGTCGATTACGACGCGCTCGGCAGGCTTGTGGACAATGTAATAGACGGCGGAGTGGATTATATAGTCGCGTTGGGTACTACCGCCGAAACACCCACCATGACACATGCCGAGCGCAACGGTGTGGCACGCTTCATCAGGGAACGCAACGCAGGGCGCGTGCCGCTGGTGATAGGCATGGGCGGCAACGACACCATAAAACTTTGCGGGCAGCTCCGCAATTTCGATCCCACTGGATTTGATGCCGTGCTGAGTGTAACGCCTTATTATAATAAACCCTCTCAGGAAGGGCTTTACCGTCACTATAAAGCCGTTGCCGAGGCTTCGCCGCTGCCGGTCATACTTTACAATGTCCCGTCGCGCACAGGCGTCAATATGAGTGCTGAAACCACACTGCGTATCGCCCGCGAAGTGCCGAACGTGATCGCAGTCAAGGAGGCATGCGGCGAGATAAGCCAGATGCAGGATATAGTGAAAGGCGCGCCGGAAGGATTCCTCGTGCTGTCGGGTGACGACGCCATGACCCTGCCGCTGATGTCGGTTGGCGGACATGGTGTTATATCAGTGGTTGCCAACGCTTTTCCCGAACGCTTCAGCCAGATGGTGCATACTGCCCAAAAAAGTGTGGCGAAGGCGCAGGCCATCTGGGCTGATTTCGAATATCTCTGCCCGATGCTTTTCGTCGAGGGCAATCCTACCGGGATAAAGACTGCGTTGTCGGTCAAGGGTGTTTGCCGTGCGGATGTGAGGCTGCCGCTCGTTGAGGCCAGCGGGAAGCTCCGCGCCGCGATGGAGGCTGCCATAAAGGAATATTCGCTCTGACAGGTTTACCGGAACACGTCACGGGCCTGCAATACTGCAGGCCCGTGACGTGTTTATGAGCGAATGACGAATGGGAAGAGAGTTATTCTATCATTGTTATTTAATCCTGAAATGCAGCGCTCCGGCACACGAACCACGGGTTCAGAAGCGACTCCTTATTATACGTGAACTTCCCTAATCCGGGCAGCGATTTAGTCGTTCCGCCCGTGTCCGAAAGGATGATCTCCCCGGCCGCCGTATCCCACTCATAGGTATCCGAAGTGCGCGGATAGTAATCTATTTCGCCCTCGGCCAGCATGCAGAACTTATATGAGCTGCCCTGCTCGACCAGCACCGCGTCGGGATGCTTCGCCTTTATCATATCGATATGCTCCATCGTCTCGGGCGTCTTGTGCGAACGACTCACGGCAATGCGGATCGGACTGTTGCACTCCTTTTTCAGGGGTAGTTTCATAGCTCCCTCGAAAACATCTTCATAGGTCAGTTCGGCGTCCGGATCGGGTTTTACCTCCCGTCTCATGAACGAACCGTGTCCCTTTTCGCAGAAATATATCTTTTCAAAATATGGAACGTAGATCACCCCGATCACCGGACGGTTGTTCATCACCAGCGCGATGTTGACCGTGAACTCGTTGTTGCCCTTAATGAACTCTTTGGTACCGTCCAACGGATCGACCAGCCAGAACATATCCCAATCCCTGCGTTCGTCGAAACGCATCTCGCGCCCCTCCTCGCTCAACAGCGGGATGTGCGTCTGCCCCAGGTATTCCTTTATGACGGTGTGTGCCAGCTTGTCGGCCAAGGTTATGGGCGTTTGGTCGCGCTTCAGGTCGACGTCGTAATCCCCCTTACGCCTGTAAACGTCCAGAATGACCGCTCCAGCCCTCAAAGCGGCATTGTAAGCCTTCGGCACGAGATATTCCCTCTGCTGCGCATTCAAATACTTTCCGTCTTTCATAACCAATAAGGTTTTTTATAGCTAATAAATTGCCGCCGGAATTCCAGCTTACTGCAGCTCTAACCAAATCATTTTATAACCATCGGTTTCAGCTTCCAAGACCATAGGTCCTTTATATTTCTTGCCGTTCATGTCGCGCCATGTTCCTTTCGGGAGCCTGACGAGCCTCCGTGGGCTGTCGTCCAGGGCCGGGGCTATCAGGTATTTGTCACCCAACATGTACTGGCCGGTACAGTCTGCGAAACCGTCATCCGCAAACATATATTCCATGGGACGGATTATCGGTTCTACGGTTTTGCAAGCTTCGGCGTATGCCTTTTCCATATATGAAGCCAGCGACGCGCGGAAAGCGAGCACCCGTTTCATTTCGTCGGCCGCGAAGCCGTATTTCCACGGCGCGAACGGAACATGCGCGACAGGCATCATCAACTGCATCAGCGCGTAACGCACAGTCTCTTGCTCTCCGGCTCTCCCCAGGTCCGCAAATCCCGGCAGCACCTGCACAAACGGTCCTGCGGCAATGCCCGCCGTGACTATATCTGTCATGTATTCGGCCTGACTCTCCTTGGCGGTTCGAACCGACGACACGTAATCCGTCCGGAATTCCGGCATCCCCGGCCGGAATTCTGTGATTGCAAATCCCGCGCCTGTTTCATGCCATGCTCTCAAAAAAGTTTTTTTGTCGACTGCAGAACCATCGTAACGGTCTATAAAATCGATGCAATCCATACGAAACCCGTCTACACCATATTTGCCGGCAACCTCATGTAAACCCGATTTGATTGCATCGGCGGTACGGGAATTGGTTACGTCGACAACAGAACATACTCCGTCGCCAGTATACATAGTCCAAGGCTTGCCACCATCGGCGACGAGCACCCCGAATTCATTGAACAAGGCGTATTCTGCGCCGTAAGCGGCTATGTATGGTCTGGCGGTCAGAAGGACTTTGAATCCGAGGCCGTGCATTTCGTCGACGAACGCCTTGGGGTCGGGATATCTTAGTTTGTCGAAGTCGTTTTGCAGCGGAGTCCTCCAACCGTCGGCCAAGACCATTATACCCGCGGGATACCCCTCTTTGAGCAACCGGCGGGCGTAAGCCAGAATATCGTCGGCATTTTGCAGAAATCCGAAATCCGCCTCTGTTTCGTAGACTATATCGGAGAAAAGTTCGGGCGACGGGAATTTGTCTGTTCCCGTGAAATCACTGTGATGCATCGCAAGATATGCCTGACGAAGCGTCCGGCCTCCTTTCTCGGCGCTGATTTCGACGTCGGATGTAATCGTGAACTTCTTGTCATCGAAAACCACCCTCATCGGCTCGTCATTGCGTATGTACCTTCCCGCAGAAGAAACAAGATATCCCGTACAAAAACAGCTGCAGGCCATATGGGGAGTAACCGTCACAAAAGGCCCAAGGGGTTGCTCCGGACAGTTCCCGGCAAACATCCCCCACCATTTTTCCCCGGCCTGTACCGGGATCTCGGACACAACCTGCGCGGAAGCAGATGAAAAACTGAAGATAAAGAATGAAATAAGGATTATTCCTGTGATGCGCATGATATTTTATTAAAGAGGTACATTAAAGTCGGATACAAAATAACGAAAAAAACGGAAAACCAATATGTCACACCCTATCATAAAAAGTTGTTTGAGGAAAAATTCACACATTTGTTTGCCGGAAAGTAAAAAATAGATATATTTGCATCCCAATATTCATGTCACAACATGTACGTAATTGTAGAGATAGCAGGTCAGCAGTTCAAGGCTGAGAAGGGTCGGAAGCTCTATGTTCACCGTCTTAAAGGGGAAGAAGGTTCCCCGGTGAGCTTCGATCAGGTACTGCTAACGGATAGCGACGGTCAG
>JAVBRB010000006.1:0-14558 GCA_031548515.1 Rikenellaceae bacterium
AGAATATATAGACCCGACTATTGCCGATGGTCAGCCCGGATGGTTATATACCACGGTAAAACACGACTTCGATTTTCCCGAAGATATGATGTATGAGATCATACGAGAATGCTATATTCCCATGGATGGCGAAAAGATTCCACCGACTACCCGTTCAGGAGAAATAGATGTTGAGTTGGCGGCATATGAGAGACTGGGGTATAGCATCGGGTCACTTACACGTTCTGGAGGTGACGGAGGTCAAAAATCGACGGTCGCGGCCCCTTAAAGATGAAATTCCCCGCCGTGAGCGGCGGGGAATCGACCCTGTTATCTCCGTCGCAAAATGCCTCTTTCAAAGCCGTCAAGCTTTGAAAGAGGCCCTCCGTCGGTGATTATTTTACTCCGTAAAACATTTGAGAAGCTGCCAACAATGACGGAGAGCGTGTATTATACTGCTTCGGCCCGGACCTCAGCTTCGATATTGCCGCGCGTTGCCCTCGAATAAGGACATATGCCATGGGCATCGCGCGCCAGTTCTTCGGCGGTTTTCTGGTCGACGCCGGGAACCTTCACATCTATTACGGCTCCTAACTGGAAATTGCCGTCGGCGTCCTTGCCCAGCGATACCGTGACTTTAACTTCGGTTTCGCCGACATGGATACGCTTCAGGTTCGCGGCATATTTCAGCGCTCCGTTGAAGCATGCCGCATATCCCGCTGCAAAGAGCATTTCAGGATTTGCGAACCCTTCCGATCCGGGGGTGCCCGGGGATTTCATTTCGAGGTCTATTACGCGGTCGTCCGACCATACTTTTCCGTTACGTCCGCCAACCGAGGTAGCTCCTATCGAGTAGGCTTGTTCGATGATTTTTGTCATGTTTTCTATTTTTAGATGATCAATATTAATTGTAATGTTTGTAATGAATACAAATATAGTGATTTTAAAAATTAAAAATGCAATATCCGCGCCAAACGAGTCTTGATTCTTTATTAATTGTGTGTAAAAAATAGATATATGTATTGCATAGTATTATTTTTTATATATCTTTGTCGCATTAAAATATAAAAGACACTCCGCAAGTTACAATTAGTCTTTTAAAAGAGTTATTTAAAGTTAAATAGAGTAAATTTGCAAAATTGCGGCCGCAGCCACAACAAAACAGACTTAATTACGTTCGGAAAACATCGGTTAAGACCAACATCTCTTTTATGATAAAGATACGCGACCTGAACAAAACCTACAACCCGGACAGTTCCAATGCCCTACATGTACTTAAAGGTATAGACATGGATGTAGCCAAAGGTGAATTTCTCTCCATCATGGGTGCGTCGGGATCGGGGAAATCGACTCTCCTTAACATTATAGGAATACTCGACAATTACGACAGCGGCGAATATATACTCGACGGCACGCTTATAAAAGACCTGAACGAAACGCGAGCAGCCGAACTGCGTAACCGCAAGGTGGGTTTTATTTTTCAGTCGTTCAACCTGATATCTTTCAAAAACGCGATGGAAAACGTCGCACTGCCGCTTTATTACCAGGGGATGAACCGCAAGAAACGTAATGCGCTGGCTATGGAATATCTCGACAAACTGGGACTCGCCACGCATGCCGGCCATCTCCCCAACGAGCTTTCCGGTGGACAGAAACAGCGGGTTGCCATCGCCCGTGCGCTGATCGCCCGTCCGAGCATTATCCTGGCCGATGAACCAACGGGTGCGCTCGACACCACCACTTCCCGGGAGGTAATTGAGATCATGCGCGAGGTGAACCGTACCGACGGTATCACCATGTTGATAGTAACCCATGAAGCGGCAGTGGCCAAGGCAACTGATCGTGTCATATACCTGCGCGACGGCGTGATAGAGTCAGACACGAAAAATCCGAATCCCGTCATCGAATTTTAATTCGTAATTCTTTCCGAAGCAAAATGCTTGACCTGCTGAACGAAATACTGGCCACCATGAAGCGCAACAAGATGCGCACATTCCTCACGGGATTCGCCGTGGCGTGGGGTATTTTCATGCTGATCGTGCTGCTTGCGGCGGGCAACGGGCTGCGCAACGGTATGATGTCCAACTTCCAGGGTCGCGCCATAAACACGATCTCTGTCAATCCGGGCTGGACTTCGATGCCATATAAGGGTTACCGGGCCAACAGACGTATACTTTTCGATGAACGGACGATAGATTATCTGAGCAGGGAGATACCCGAGATAGAACATATCTCGGGAGGTTTCGGTCAAAATACGAACAGTTTCTCATACGGAGAGGAATATGGTGCATGGCGTCTTGAGGCGTGTATGCCCGATATTTCTTATATAAACTACATTATAATCACCAAGGGGCGCTTCATTAATGAAGCAGACATGAGGCAAAGGCGCAAGGTGGTCGTGATAGGCGAGGCGCAGGAGACTATTTTATTCAAGGGAGAAGATCCCGTCGGGAAGTATATAAATGCCGACGGGATAGCGTATCAGGTCGTTGGGGTTTACAAAAGACCTCTCGCACAGTCGTTCGATCCTCCCTGCTATATTCCGCTTACCACCGGTAAAATGCTCTATGACAGGGGTTGGGGGATCCGCCGGATAGAATTTACCGTGACAGGAATCAAGACAATAGAAGAGGCTGATGCCTTGTCGGAGCGCATCAGGCAGAAACTCGGGCCATATGCAGGTTTCGACCCGGCGGACCGTTCCGCCGTCTGGCTTTGGAACAGTGCAAAACAGGCCGTGGAAACACAGAACATATTCCTTTTTATCAATATGTTCCTGTGGGTGATAGGGTTTGCTTCTCTTATGGCCGGTATTGTCGGAGTGGGTAACATAATGCTCATTACCGTAAAGGAACGTACCCGCGAAATTGGTATCCGCAAGGCTATCGGCGCCACGCCGTGGTCGATAATCAAGATGATTATCGTCGAAGCCATATTCATTACGACCTGTGCCGGATATGTTGGCATCGTGCTGGGGATAGGCCTTGTAGAACTTGTGGCCCGGAACCTGCCGCAGGGTGGCGGAGAGAACAATATGACGGTATTCCTCGACCCGAGCGTGAGCATAGGGGTAGTCCTTGCGGCGACCGCGCTGCTCATAGCATGCGGCATTGTGGCGGGATTGATACCGTCGCTCAGGGCTACCCGCATACGTCCGATAGAGGCGATGAGAGCCGACTAAGCCGGGGCGACAGAAAATGGAGTGAGAAATGAAAATTTTCGACATAGACAACTGGCAGGAGATATGGGCGACCATAACCCGCAATAAGTTCCGCAGCGTGCTGACCGGGTTCGGCGTGTTCTGGGGTTTGTTCATGCTGATCGTGCTGTTGGCCATAGGCACCAAGATCAGCCAACAGATCATGAGCCAGGTCGAAGGTTTTGCAGAGAATTCCGTTTTCTTCGAGCCCAACCGCACGAGCGAACCATATAAAGGTTACCGTAAAGGGCGGTATTGGGCGTTCAACAACCGGGACCTGCAGCTTATACGCGACAGGGCGCAGTCGGTGAAGCTCATTTCGCCGATGCTCTGGGGCTGGAGTTCCGACAAAAATGTGGTTCGCGGCGTAAAAAGCGGCAACTATGGTTTCCGCGGATGTTATCCGGCCCATTTCGAGGTGGAACCGATGTATCTATTGTACGGCCGTACATTTAACGACATTGACGTAGGCCAAAAGCGAAAGGTGTGCGTCATCGGAAAAGCTGTCTACGAAACCCTGTTCGATAAGGGAGAGGATCCCGAAGGGCAGTTCATACGCATAAACGGCATATATTTCCAGGTCATAGGCGTGGTAAGTTCCAAAACGAATATGTCGATAGGCGGCAGTGTCGAAGAGTCTATATTTCTGCCTTTTACGACCCAGCAGATGATGTTCAGCCGTGGCGACAGTTTCACTTTCATATGCTGTACGGCCAGGGACGGATACAGTGCGTCGGAGGTTGAGAACGAGGTGAAAGCCATACTTAAAGCCGCGCACAGCATTTCGCCTACCGACGATAGGGCCATGTGGACATTCAATCTGGAGCTGCAGTTCCGGATGGTACGGAATCTATTCCTGGGTATCAATATCCTGATGTGGATCGTCGGTTTGGGAGCCTTGTTCTCGGGAATTATCGGCATCAGCAACATCATGTTGGTGACCGTGCGTGAGAGAATGCGCGAAATAGGCGTCCGTCGTGCATTGGGGGCCAAGCCGTGGAATATAATGCTTCAGATCATGAGCGAGAGTTTCGTGTTGACTGCCATTGCGGGCCTGTTGGGTTTTCTTGTGGGGGTCGGAGGCTCGCTTGTCGTTGACCGGATGGTGAATTTCGGGGAGGCGCTGCAGTCCAGTAATGAACCCCTGGTGTCATTCAACCTGGCGCTTACCGCTATGGCTGTGCTGATAGTGAGCGGAGTGTCCGCAGGGGTTATTCCTGCTTGGCGAGCATTGAAAATCAAGGCTATAGATGCTATCCGCGACGAATAGGGAATGAAACTTTCTTAAAGGTAAAACAACAATAAAAAATAAGAGCATCATGAAAAAAGTTTCCAGAATCATTTTACTCGTACTGCTTGCAGTCGTGGTGTTAGGGACTTTCTGGTTCCTGTGGAAAAAGTCTCGTCCCGTCGAAACCGTATATGAACTGGTCGAAGTAACCCGCGAAACGATACAGAACTCTTCCGTGGCTACGGGCAAGGTTTCACCCCGCGACCAGATCATGATAAAGCCACAAATCTCGGGCATCATTTCCGAGATCAAGAAAGAGGCCGGCGATTTTGTCCGTCAGGGGGAAGTCATAGCGGTCGTGAAGGTGATTCCGGATATGAGTTCGTTGAACTCGGCCGAATCGCGGGTCCGTCTTGCCGGAATAAATCTCGAAGTAACCGAAGCCGAATTCAAGCGGCAGAGGCAGCTCTTCGAAAACGGTGTTATCTCGCGAGAAGAGATGGACCAGTCGGAAGCCGCATATAAAAAGGCGGTGGAAGAGGTGCAGAATTCTAAAGACGCGCTTGATATCGTCCGGGAAGGCTCCTCGAAAAGCACCAGCGCTATCAGCAACACGCAGATACGTTCGACGATAACTGGCACAATACTCGATATTCCGGTTAAGGTCGGGACATCGGTGATCCTGTCCAACACCTTCAACGAAGGGACTACTATAGCGACCGTTGCCGACATGAGCGACCTGATATTCATAGGCAACGTGGACGAAACCGAAGTTGGGCGTGTGCATGTAGGAATGCCTGTTAAACTGACGGTCGGAGCCGTCGAGAACCGTCATTTCGACGCACATCTCGAATATATCTCGCCGCAGGGGGTGGAGCAGAACGGGGCCATCCAGTTCGAGATAAAGGCAGCCGCCTCCATTCCCGATACGGTGACCATTCGTGCAAACTACAGTGCCAATGCCGAGATCGTGCTGGCCAGGGTCGAGAGTGTGGTGACGGTACCCGAAAGTGCGGTCTCTTTCTCGGGCGACTCCACATTCGTGTTCATACAAACCGACACGCTTTCGAAAAAACAGGTGTTCGAACGCAGGGATATAGAGACAGGGCTTTCCAACGGTATACTGATAGAGGTAAAGGAAGGCCTCGAACCGGGACAAAAAGTACGCGGGAACGCGATCGTGCCAAGCAAGAAGGAAGAAAAAAAGAATCCTTAGCCTTATAGTTATGAAAAGGATATTATTGACAATGTCGGCTGTGGCGGCCGTCGTATCGGCTGTCGCGCAGGAAAAGTGGACACTGCGGCAATGCGTCGACTATGCCGTGGAGAACAACATCGCGATACAGCAGACCGCGCTTAATGTCGAATCTGCGGAGATAGACCTGAACACTTCTAAAAACAGCCGTCTGCCGAGCCTGAGTGCCGGTGTGGGCCAGAATTTCAGTTTCGGGCGCATGGCTTCGGAAATAGACAACTCCTATGTAAATACGCAGGCGTCCAACACGTCGCTGTCTGTGTCGACAAGCATCCCGGTGTTCCAGGGTATGCGTATCAACAATCAGATAAAACAGAACAAGCTAAATCTGAAGGCTGCTACCGAGAATCTGAACAAGGCCAAAGAAAATCTTGAACTGGAGATAACGGGCCTTTATCTCGAGGTGCTTTTCAAAAAAGAGATACTTGGCGTCTACCGCGAGCAGGCCGCTTTGAGCCGTGAACAGGTTGTCAAGACCGAAGAAATGGTGGAAAGCGGCAAAGCGGCGCGATCCCAGCTTTATGATATCATTTCGCAGCAGGCTTCCGATGAAGTCAATGAGATAAACGCGCAGAATGACCTATCGTTAGCATTGCTGAACCTTTCGCAGGCTTTGAACCTTGAACGGTCGTCAGGATTCGATATCGTGGAGCCGGATATGGAGAATGCCATTGCAGACAACATGTCGAGCCTGCGGTCGCCTGATGTCATTTACCAGACAGCCATAGGTGTGAAACCGCATGTGCGTGAGGCTGAATACCGTTTGCAGGGCAGTGAATATCAGGTCAAGTTGGCAAAATCGGCTTACTGGCCATCGATCAGTCTTGGCGCGTCGTTCAGCGACGGGTATTACTATATGTTCGGGTCGGACCGCAATGTCAGTCTTGGAGAACAGATACGCAATAAACACGGCGAAAGCGTGGGGCTGAATATGAGCATTCCTATTTTCAACCGGAACCAGACGCGTAACGGTGTCCGCACGGCCCGTCTCAATGCGGCGAACTATTCGCTGCAGCTCGATAACGTTAAGGTTTCGCTTTACAAGGAGATACAGCAGGCCTATCAGAGGGCCGTTGCGGCACAGGCACGCTACGACGCCACCGGCAAAGCGCTCGATGCGGCCGAGGAATCTTTCCGGGCAATGCAGTTGCGCTACGACAGCGGCAAGGCAACGGTTTACGAATACAACGAAACGCAGACAAAACTGCTGTCGAGCCAGTCGTCACGTCTGCAGGCCAAATACGATTTCCTTTTTCGCGCCAAGATACTCGATTTCTACATGGGTATGAGGATAGATATTTAACGGACCGGGCACAAATAAACAGGGACGGAATTGTTTTCCGTCCCTGTTTATTTTGTCGCATCTTCGAAATATTTCCAGAGATTGTCACCCTTTGGAACAGGGGCGACGATCTCCAGCGGCTCTTTCTTAACCGGGTGGACGAACGCCACCCTGCGCGAATGGAGCGAAATGCTGCCGTCGGGATTCGAACGCTTCGCTCCGTACTTCAGGTCGCCTTTTATGGGTGCGCCGATCTTCGAAAACTGCGCACGGATCTGATGGTGGCGTCCGGTCAGAAGTTTCACCTCGAAGAGATAATAATTTGTGCTGCCGGCGATCATTTTATACTTCAGGCGCGCTTCCTTACTCTCTTTTTTCGGGGAGTCATAGGCACGTGAACGATTGGCTTTCCCATCGCGGACTATGTGGTGGACGAGCGTACCCTCTTGTTCGGGCGTCAGTTCTTCGGTGACTGCCCAATAGGTTTTGTCGAATTCGCTGTGACGGATCATTTCGTTGAGGCGTACGAGGGCCTTGCTCGTTTTTGCGAACACGACAGCTCCGCTCACCGGACGGTCTATGCGGTGTGCCACACCCAGGAAAACGTCGCCCGGCTTACTGTCCCGGCGGCGTATAAACGCTTTTATGGCATCTTCAAGCCCGGTTTCGCCTTCCGCGTCGGCCTGTACCAGTTCGCCCGCATGTTTGTTGACCACCAGCAGGTGGTTGTCCTCATAGAGAATATCGTCGGAAGAGAATTTATGAGTCATGGGTTTATGAGTTATTAGTTCCCTCTCCTTGAGGGACCAGCATGGTTGGGTAGTTCACTGCGACAATCTACAATTCAAACTGGAACGGCAGCAGGTCTTTCACGGAGTTCACCGCCGAAGCGGTGCGGTCGCTGCACATGATGATGCGCATGGGACTTTCCTGACGCCGTTCGGCGTCGAGCAGCACCTGACGGCACTGCCCGCACGGATAACACTCCCTTTCGCCCGGAATTGATGCTATGGCCAACGCCACAATGGGATCGCCGGAATAGTGCGCCATCCAATTGAACAGCAACGTCCGTTCGGCACACAATCCGGCCGGGAAAACTTCGCTTTCCTGATTCGCTCCGGTCAGGATAAGGCCGCTGCGCAGCCTTGCCGCCGCTCCCACCCGGAATTTAGAGAATGGCGCATAGGCCAGTCCGCATGCTTCGAAAGCCTTCTCGACAAGTTCCCTATCGGTTCCCGGCAGTGCGGCCCTGCTTCCATACGCTTCGTAATCGAATTTATACTCTTTCTGCATTTTTTTGTTTTTGTTATCTCAGGCGGCTTTATCCGCGCCAGCCTGCGGATGGCATACGAGCCTCTGCCGTGGAACTCGCATATGCGATGCTCGGTTTTCGCGCGCGGAGCATGTGGTGTTTGCCCAATGCTCCCGGAAGCCTTTCGATTATAAATCCTGCCGACCGCAGAACCCTTTTTACGTCGCCTTTCGCCGAGTATGTCACCAGTATCCCCCCGTCCGACATCGCGCTGTATATTTTGGAAAAAATCTCTTCTGTCCACAGTTCCGGCTGGGTGTCGGGCGCAAAGGCATCGTAATACACAAGGTCAAAACTACCCGAAAAATCCATCACGGCCAAATCCGCACGCACTTTGTGTAGGTTGAAACTATCGGATATGGCGGTACGGGCATCCCATTTCGCCGCGTGCATCGCCGTAAAACGCGGGTCGTCGGTGTAATTCAGCTGTGCCACGACCTCCGCCGGGACGGGATAAAACTCCACGGCCGTGTATTCCACCGCACGTCCCTGCCGCGCCGCCTCGAGATATGTGAGCCATGCGTTGAGGCCCGTCCCGAAACCCGCTTCGAGTATCCTGACGGGGTCGCACCCGGTCTGCAGTAAGCCGTTCCCGATAAAGACGTGCCGACTCTCGCCTACCGCGCCGCGGGTCGAATGGTATGTGACATCGCCGAGCGGAGTGCGGAGCGTCGCCGATCCATCTTCCGTTATCTCGACGGTCGGTCGGCGTTTCATAAGGTGGGTTTCGGATAAGAATTCATACTGTCTTGTTCGTCTTTATGTTTTTATTGCGAAATCATTATCCGAAACCGACCTTAGCGGCTTTTCAAAAGCCGCGTTTATATACGACTACCCCTCCTCGGTCCTCCTCTCGGGGGAAGGACGTTTGTCGCAGCTTTATGCTGCTCCTCAAATGAATGTGAGTTTTGTTCAAGCAAAACTCACGTCCTCATCGCTATTTGCGGTTCAGGATAAATTTTACCGTGATGTTGTATGAAAGTGTGATGTCCTGCATGTCGAGACCCTGTTCGGCCGTGCCCGCTTCGTAAACCGAATCCATCACATAGCCCTTTGAGCGCATCATGACGGGCATGGGCGAGTTTTCGTAAACGTTGCCGCCGTCGAAAATCCACACTGCCGGACCCATACTCTGGCCCAGCGCGGCGGCCAGCGTTTCGGCATTTGACTTGGCGTCTTTTACGGCTTCGATACGCACTTCCTTGCGGTATTCTTCCATCTTGCTGTTCGATACCCTGGTAACGTTTGCATCGGCGATGCCCATGTCACCGAGCGTGGTGAAGACGGAGTTCAGCGTCCACACGTCGCCCACCTTGAGTTCGTAGGAGCGTTTTGTGTCGATGTCGGTTTTCTTTTTCGGCGCGTTGGCCATCGATGTCACGCGCAGGTTCTTTTCGATATCGATACCTATTGCCTTGAACTTGCTCTTCATCTGCGACTCTATCTGGTCGACCGACTGGCCTTTGATGTCGCCCGTCTTGACGGTGATAGCCACATAGATCTCGTCGGGGGTTACCTTTTTTTCAGCCTTGCCGGATACCTGTATGGCATCTTCGTATTGGGGCGCCTGGATTGTTTGAGCCATTGCCGCGAAACCCGTCATCAACAGGGCTGCCGCCATAAAAATGATCTTTTTCATATCGTTGGTTTTTGGTTTTACAAAATTAACGCAAAAGTTATGCATTTATTTTCTTTTGACGAGCTTTACCACATTCTCGACGTGATGTGTGTGTGGGAACATATCCACGGGTTGGACGGCGGCGACCTTGTACATCTCGTCCATCAGCGCCAGGTCGCGGGCCTGCGTCGCCGGATTGCAACTCACATAAACGATGGTTGCCGGTGCAGCGCGCAGTATGACGTCGACAACCGGGGCGTCGACTCCCGCCCTCGGGGGATCGAGGATCACCACGTCCGGACGTCCGTTCGCGGCTACAAAGGCGTCGTTCAGCACGTTTTTCATATCTCCGGCGTAAAATACCGTGTTCGTGATCCCGTTCAAATCCGAGTTGACCCGCGCGTCCTCTATCGCCTCGGGGACATACTCCACGCCGACAACCCTGGCCGCCTGCCTCGCCACGAAATTGGCTATCGTTCCGGTTCCCGTGTAGAGGTCGTAGACGGTTTCCGTGCCGGTCAGCCCCGCGAAATCGCGCGTGACTTTATAAAGTTCGTAAGCCTGCTCCGAATTGGTCTGGTAGAACGATTTCGGTCCTATCTTGAACCGCAGGCCCTCCATCTCCTCAAAAATATGGTCGCGGCCGGCGTAAAGTTTCGCATCGATGTCGCCTGTCGAGTCGTTGAGCTTGGTGTTGATCATATACATCAGCGATGTGATCTCGGGGAAGGTGTTTTTCAGATGTTCCATCAGCGCGCCGATGCGTTCGCAGTCGGGCTGCGCGAAGACCATTATAACCATCGTCTCGCCTGTCGACGAGGTGCGGATGACCATGTTGCGCACGAGGCCCGTGTGCTCGCGGATGTTGTAGAATTTGTAACCGCGCTCGATACAGAAGCGCTTGGTTTCAAGGCGTATGGCGTTCGACGGATCGGGCTGCAGCCAGCATTTGCGGATGTCGAGTATCTTGTCGAACATACCCGGGATATGGAAACCAAGCGCCGGTTCAGAGGTAATGTCCCCTCCCGCGGCGACTTCCTCATTGGTAAACCACCGGCGGGGCGCGAAGGTGTATTCCAGCTTGTTGCGGTAGAAAGTGGTTTTGGCCGAGCCGAGGATGGAGCTGATCTCGGGCAACTCCATTTTTCCGATGCGCGAAAGCTGGTCGGCGACCTGCCGCTGTTTGAATTTCAACTGTTCGGGGTATGGCAGGTTCTGCCATTTGCAGCCGCCGCACACCCCGAAGTGTTCGCAAACCGGATCAGCCCTCATCGGCGAACGCTTCACCCAGCGCAGGACGTACGCCTCCATAAAGCGGCGGCGTTTTGTGCGTACCTGCACGTCCACAACGTCGCCAGGCACTGCCAACGGCACGAACACAACCATCCCGTCGTGATGCCCCATGGCTTTCCCTTCAGCCGCCAGACCGGTTATTTCGAGTCCCTCGATCACGGGGTTGTCCCTGCGTCTCTTACCCATAAAAACAATTTTGTGCAAATATAACATTAAATAATACCTTTGTATTTGAGATTAAATTAAGAATTGATGAACATAGCAAGATTTGTTTTCAATCCGATATCCGAAAACACATATGTCGTGTGGGACGAAACGGGCGAGGCGGCCGTGATAGACGCCGGGAACTATGCCGCCAAAGAGGATAAGGTCCTGTCTGAATTTATTGCCGAAAAGGGCCTTAAGCCGGTTCTGGCGATCAATACCCATGGCCATTTCGACCACCTGCTGGGGGTGGATTACCTGAAAGACACCTACGGTATCAAGTTCGCGCTGAATTCGGACGACCAGTTTCTTCTGGATGCAATGGGGCCGTCGGCATATGTATACGGAATGCAGTTGGGCGTAATGCCCTCGGTCGATATAGACCTGAAAGGGCGCGGAGAGATCAGGTTCGGTAACACGGTGCTGAGAATAGTTCCGGTTCCGGGGCACACTCCGGGCCATGTGGCGTTGTTCGAACCCGAGAGCCGCGTGGTTTTCACCGGAGACACGCTTTTCGCCGACAGCATCGGCCGCACCGACCTGCCGGGCGGCGATTACAGTTGGATAATGAAAAGCATACTCGGGAATCTGCTGCCGTTGGGGGGCGACGTGCGCGTATATCCCGGCCACGGTCCCGACACCACCATTGCCCATGAAGCGGCCAACAACCCGTTCATAGTAGAGGTCATTGACGGCGACGTTAATTACAAGTGATATGGCAAATGTTTCCAACGCCGTAAAACGGTTCCTATACAAGCGCCTTTCCCTCGAAAATTACCTGCGGGCGGTGAGCCGCATGTTTTTTGCCGGCTACCGGTTGGGGCTTGGTGGAAACTCGCCGGCATACGAGTATCCGCGCTTCCTGAAACACCTCGTCCGGCGCGGAGATACCATAATCGACATCGGGGCCAATCTGGGGTACTATTCGCGGATACTGTCCCGTCTTGCGGGTCCTCAGGGGAGGTTATACGCCGTCGAACCGGTGAAGCCGATACTCGAAGTGCTGAGGCGCAACCTGCGCGGCTGTGACAACGTCGAGATCCTGCCTTACGCCTTGGGCCGCGAAAATAAAAGCATAGTGATGGCAAACGACTCGTCGCGCTATACCGGATACATGGGCACCGGAAGAAACTATGTGCTCGATGCGAAGGAACATGGCAAGCCCGATTTGGAATTTGCAGCTGAAATGCGCCGGGGAAGCGAACTTTTCGCCGGGCTGGAACGCCTTGATTTCATCAAATGCGACATAGAGGGTTACGAAACCGTCGTGATCCCCGAAATGGCGCCCGCCATCGAACGGTTCATGCCGGTGGTGCTGATCGAAACCGGCGGCCCCAACCGGATGCAGATACTGAAACTGTTCCGGGAGTGGGGTTACGCGGGGTATGTGCTGAAAAACGGCCGGCTCGTTTCGCTGATGCGCGAGGAGGGCGACAAGGATATCGTTTTCATACCCGGACACCGCCACGACGAACTAAAACACCTTATAGTAGAATAAGTCCTCCCCTACGGTCAGGGGAGGATTCAGGAGGGGTGATCGAATGCCTGCGGCTTTGAGAAAGTCGCTTTAATGTGAATTACGGATAATATTCACAAGGCTATGATCTAATAAAACGAATTGAGATTATTCCCGTAATTCACATTAAATGAGGATAGATATACTTACGGTTGTGCCTGAACTGCTCGTGTCGCCCCTGAACGAATCGATACTCAAGCGGGCGCAGAAGGCAGGGCTTGTCGAAATAGTCGTACATAACATACGCGACTATACGACCGACAAGCACCGCCAGGTGGACGACTACCCCTTCGGCGGCGAGGCCGGAATGGTGATGAAGCCCGAGCCGGTATTCCGCGTCATCGAAAAACTGCGCTCTGAGCGCGCGTACGACGAGATCATCTATACCTCGCCCGACGGCATCCGCTATGACCAGCACGAGGCAAACCGCCTTTCGACGCTCGGCAACATTATCATCCTGTGCGGCCACTACAAGGGGCTTGACCAGCGCATACGCGACCACCTGGTCACGCGCGAGATAAGCATAGGTGACTATGTCCTGACGGGCGGCGAACTTGCGGCGGCGGTGATCGTGGACAGCGTAGTGAGAATAATCCCAGGCGCGATAGGCGACGAGGAATCGGCCCTGACCGACTGCTTCCAGGACGACATGCTCGCCCCGCCGGTCTACACCCGTCCGGCGGAGTTCAACGGCTGGAAAGTTCCCGAAATACTGCTTTCGGGCAACTTCGCCGAGATAGACAAATGGAAAGAGGAACAGGCCTGGGAGCGCACCAAACGTCTGCGGCCTGACCTGCTCGATAAATAATAAGTAAAATGAAACCGAGTTCTCAAAAAGCGTGAAACGGAGGTGTCGACTAAAATGGAAGTCGCCATGTGCGATAGCTCCGCGTTAGCTCAAGGCGTACCATTTTAGGCAAGCCGCAGTAGTTTTTTGGAACCTCGGCGAATTTTTGTTACTTTTTGTTCGTCAAAAAGTAATTAAGAAAAAAACTGTTGCGGCCGTCGCCGCCTTTTTGCAGGTCAAAAAGTAGTTAAAGGAATTATGAAATACTATTTGATAGCAGGTGAAGCTTCTGGCGACCTGCACGGGTCGAAACTGATGAGGGGAATCCTGAAAAGCGACCCGCAGGCGGAGTTCCGTTTCTGGGGCGGCGACCGTATGGCGGCCGTCGGTGGCGGGGCGAACCTTGTGAAACACTACAGGGAGACCTCGTTTTTCGGTTTTTTCCAGGTCGCGGCGAATCTCCGCACGGTGCTCGGTCAGATAAAAGAGTGCAAAACGGATATCCGGGACTGGATGCCCGACGTGCTGATACTCATAGACTATCCGGGTTTTAATTTCCGAATGGCAGAGTACGCGCACGGACTGGGAATCCGCACGTTTTGGTACATAGCCCCGAAAGTGTGGGCGTGGAAGGAAAAGCGCGTCGAACGCATCCGCAAATACGTCGACCGGCTTTTCATCATTTTCCCATTCGAGATAGGGTATTTTCGCGGCAAAGGTATCGAGGGGATCTACGAGGGTAATCCGCTTGTCGACGAGATCGCCGAAAGGAGCGTCTCGCTGCCTTCTCCGGAGGAATTCCGGCGCGCCAACGGCCTCGACGAACGGCCTGTGGTGGGGCTTCTGGCAGGGAGCCGCAGAGGCGAGATATCCGCCAACCTG
>JAVBRB010000022.1:0-24221 GCA_031548515.1 Rikenellaceae bacterium
ACCGATCGCTATGCGGCGCCCGATCTCGTCCAGCGTAACGTGCTTCTGCGTGCGCAGACCCTGCATCCTCTGCAGCTGTTCGCGCTTGTTGGCGATGCTGCGGGCGCTCTTGTCGTCGTCCATCACGTTGAACGTGTCGCCGGCCTGGGGTGCGCCGTTCAGACCCAGCACCAGCACGGGAGTGGACGGACCGGCCTCCTCGACCTTGCGTCCGTGTTCGTCGTACATTGCCTTGACGCGGCCTGTGTTGGTTCCGGCGAGCATCACGTCGCCCACGCGCAGCGTACCGTTCTCGACCAACACCGTTGATACGTAACCCCGTCCCTTGTCGAGTGTCGACTCGATGACCGCACCGCTCGCCTTGCGGTTCGGATTTGCCTTGAGGTCAAGTAGTTCTGCTTCCAGCAGTACTTTTTCGAGCAGTTTGTCGAGGTTCAGCCCCTTTTTGGCCGACACGTCCTGCGATTGGTACTTCCCGCCCCAGTCTTCCACGAGGTAGTTCATCTGGGCCAGTTGTTCCTTTATTTTTTCCGCGTCTGCGTTCGGTTTGTCTATCTTGTTTATAGCAAATACCATGGGCACGCCTGCAGCGACCGCGTGGTTGACGGCTTCCACGGTCTGTGGCATCACGCTGTCGTCGGCTGCCACGATAATGATGGCGACGTCGGTAATCTTGGCCCCGCGGGCACGCATGGCGGTGAACGCTTCGTGGCCGGGGGTATCGAGGAAGGTTATTTTCTGGCCGTTCAACTCTACGCTGTACGCGCCGATGTGCTGTGTGATACCACCGGCCTCGCCTTCAATGACGTTGGTCTTACGGATATTGTCCAGCAGCGACGTCTTGCCGTGGTCGACGTGCCCCATGACGGTCACGATCGGCGGACGCGGACTGAGGTCTTCCGGCTTGTCGGCCTCCTCGGTTTCGTCGATGGATTCCTGTATCTCCGCCGACACGAACTCGACCTTGTAGCCGAACTCCTCGGCGACAATGACCAGTGCTTCGGCGTCGAGCCTCTGGTTTATCGAAACCATCAGTCCCAGGTTCATGCAGGCCATGATGACTTCGGTGACAGCGGCGTCCATCATGGTGGCAAGTTCGCTCACGGTGACGAATTCCGTCACTTTCAGCGTCGTCTTGTCCATCTGTTCGCGTTCCATCTCCTCGTCGCGGCGGGCCGCTCCGGCATCGCGTTTGTCCTTGCGGTATTTGGCGCCCTTGCCCTTTCCTCCTTTGGCGGTGAGGCGCGCCAGTGTTTCCTTTACCTGTTTCTGCACCTCCTCTTCATTGACTTCGGGGCGCACTATGGGTTTCGGACCTTTTTTCCTGCCTTTTCCTTCGTTCTTCGGGGGCTGCGCTCCGCCTTTCTGACCGGGTTTGCCGTGTCCATGCTGTCCTGCTCCCGGCTGCGGCTTGGTGACATCGACCTTGTCCTTGGTGATGCGTTTGCGTTTTTCGCGCCGTCCGCCCCTGGAAGAGTCTGCGGGCAATGTGGAAACGTCGATCTTGCCGAGGACTTTCGGTCCTTCGAGCTTGTTTTCCTCGTCCGGGCGAAAGACATTGGCATTGTTTTCAGCCATGCGTTCGTCGTAGGTCTTTGTCTGGACTACGATGGGTTCCGGTTCGGGTTTACGTTCCACGGTTTTCCCTGCGCCGCCTGACGGCGACTGGCGGGTATCGGCCGGTGGGTTCGGTCGACTTTCGGCCGACCTTGGCTCGACTTTAACTTCCGGTTTAGGTTGTGACGGCGGCACAGGCTTGGGCTCGGGCTTAGGTTCCGCTTTGGGCTTGGGTGTCAGGTCTATCTTGCCAAGAACCTTGGGGCCTGTCGGAACGGTTTCTTCGATGATAGCGGTCTTTGTTTTGATGACCACTTCGTCCGCGAACTCTTCGGCTTTCGGAGCTTCCTTGCGGTCCTGGAGCGAAACGGTCTCCTGCTTCACGCCGATACGTTCGCGAAAGCTCTGCGACGAACCTGCCGGACGGTTTCCACCGAATTCTTTCTCGATGATCTCGTAGACTTCGGGAGTAATGGGTGTGTTTGGCGAATTCTCGATCTTGACCCCTTTCTTTGCCAGAAAGTCGGTAATGGTCGAGAGTCCCACCTTGAACTCTTTCGCCGCCTGCAACAGCCTGATCTTTCTTTCTATTGTCATATATAGCTATTTATTTCTTTTGTTCAATCATGAAACATGAGACATGAAACATGAATCGCGGTGTCGCTTTGCGACTTCGTTAATAAAAAGTGAAAAACGCTTACTTTCTTCACTCTTCACTCTTCATTTACTCAAATTCAGATTTGAGTATATCCATCACCTCTTTGATGGTTTCCTCTTCGAGGTCTGTGCGTGCAGCAAGGTCCTCCACACTGTGTTCCAGTACCCGTTTTGCAGTGTCACAGCCGACGCTTTTCAGCGTGTCGATGATCCACTGGTCTATTTCATCGCCGAATTCGTCGAGATTGACGTCTTCTTCCTCGATTTCGCGGTACACGTCGATATCGTAACCGGTGAGCATGCTGGCCAGACGGATGTTCAGCCCGCCTTTACCGATAGCAAGCGACACTTCGCTCGGCTTGAGGTAAACAGCCGCTGTTTTCTTTTCCTCATCGATGTTGATGGTCGATATCTTCGCGGGGTTGAGCGCCCTCTGGATGAAGAGCTGAGGGTTGGCGGTGTAGTTCACCACATCGATATTCTCGTTGCGCAATTCTTTCACTATCGAATAGATACGCGAACCCTTCATGCCGACGCAGGCTCCAACGGGGTCGATGCGGTCGTCATATGATTCGACTGCGACCTTGGCCCGTTCTCCCGGTATTCGCGCAATCTTCTTGATGGTGATCAGTCCGTCGAAAATTTCGGGCACTTCCAGTTCGAACAGCCTTTCGAGGAATTCGTTGGCCGTGCGGCTCAGTATGATCCTGGGCGAGTTGTTCACCATTTCGACTTTCGACACTATGGCTCGGATCGTATCGCCTTTGCGGAAGAAGTCGTTGGGGATCTGTTCGCTCTTGGGAAGGACCAGTTCGTTGTCGTCGTCGTCCAGCACGAGGATCTCTTTTTTCCACACCTGGTACACTTCGCCCGTGATTATATCGCCCACTTTTTCCTTGTATTTTTCGTAGAGGCTGGCTTTTTCGAGATCGAGGATGCGCGAGGCGAGGTTCTGCCTCAGCGATAACACCGAGCGGCGTCCGAACGACTCGAGCTTGATCTCGTCGGCGATCTCTTCCCCCACTTCGTAGCTGTCGTCTATTTTGTGCGCATCGCTGAGTGATATCTGCTGGTTGGGGTTTTCGACTTCGCCGTCCGGAACTATGATGCGGTTGCGCCATATTTCGAGGTCTCCCTTGTCTGCGTTGATGATGATGTCGAAATTGCTGTCGTCCTCATAGGTTTTCTGCAGCAGATGGTGGAAAACGTCTTCGAGAACGCCGATCATGGTGCTCTTGTCGATATTCTTAAGCTCTTTGAACTCGGCAAAGTTGCTTATCAGGCTGTTGGTATCCATTTTTGGTTTTATATTTTTAGAATTTTATTCTTGTTTTATTCTTGTCATTCCGAGCGGGGCAGAACCAAAAGTTTCTGAAATATTGATCGAAACCATCTGCCGACGAGGAATCTTCCTTATAATATCAGCGGTAGATTCATCATGTTTACTATCGTCCGGTTAGGAATGACGGTGTGTGACCGTTTATTTAAAGTCCAAATACTCTTTTGTCGACTTGACTTCGTCGAGCGCGAACGTTTTGGTAACCGTCACTGTTTCCGGCCTTTTTTTTCCTTCCATTGCGCGTTTTTCGGGGTAGGAGAGCGTGATGCTTTCCGCGTCGGCCGCTTCCAGGGTCCCGAGTATCTTAACTCCGTCGTTCAGTACCACTTCGGCCGGTTTGCCCGCCAGTTTTTTGTACTGGCGCAGCACTTTGAGGGGCTGTCCGATGCCTGCAGAGGAAACGGTCAGCGCGAAGTCTTCAATATCACGGTCGAACTGCGCTTCGATGGCGCGGCTGAGGGCGATGCAGTCGTCCACTCCGACCCTGGCATCGCCGTCGATATAAATTTCGAACTCTTCGCCGGGCTTCGATTTTATCTCCACGAGGAAAAGTCCATCGTTTCCCATCTCTTTCAGCCCTTCTTCGGCCGCCTTCAGAATGTCTTCTTTCCCAATCATTTGCAACGTTAAAGTTCCCGTTATTTAAAAATTTAGGGGACTCTCGTCCCCTAAACCCTTCTTTCTCACATCACAAAGGTATGAAAAAATGTTGTAAATCCAAATTTTTTGTACACAGGTTACATTACCGGCTTTATATCCTTCACGCGAAGCTGCGGCGTGACCGTTCCCCGGTAGTGGTTTTCGACTACGGTGTAGCACACGTCGACGGGTCGTCCGCTTCGGATCCATTCATAAGCCTGCGGCTGTTGGAATGCTATGGCAGGTATCGTCGTGTTGGGCTTCTCCTTCTGGACAAGGTCCATTTTAAGGTGTTCTCCCTCGGCGCCGACAAGTTTTGCGTCGCCGCGGTTACTTGCGCCGTAGGTTACGAAAACCGGTGCCGTATTGCCCGGCCCGAACGGTTGGAAGCGCATAAGGTCACGCCTGAATTCGGGTGTGATGTCACTGAACAGCAGGGGCGAGTCTATTTCGACCGTCGGCGTCAGCAGTTCGTCGGTGATGTTCTCTTCTACGTATTTATTGAACCGGCGAGTGAATTCGGCTATGTTTTCAGGTTTCATCGTCAGCCCGGCAGCGTACATATGTCCACCGAAATTCTCCAGCAGGTCGGCGCACGATTCCACGGCCTGATATAGATCGAATCCGGGGACGCTGCGCGCCGAGCCGGTTGCAAATCCGTTGCTCATGGTCAGAACCACGGTCGGACGGTAATATGTCTCTATGAGCCTCGATGCAACGATCCCCACGATGCCTTTCATCCATTTCGGATTGTAAATGACCGTGCATTTCATCTTTTTCAGTTCGGGGTTTCCCTCTATAAAGTCGTGGGCTTCCTGCGTGACTGTGCGGTCGATCGTTTTGCGGTCGCTGTTGGCCTCGTCGATTGCGGCTCCGAACATGCCTGCGGCACTCTCATCGCGTTCAATCATCAGGTTTACGGCCGAATGCCCCCCCGAATGTTCGTCGCCTTCCCCCATGCGCATGCGTCCGGCGGCGTTGATCCTCGGCCCGATCTTGAACACTATGTCGTCGATCGAGATGCAGTGCCTGTCCAGGCCGCATATTTTGACGATCGAGTGCAGTCCTTTGTTCGGACGGGTGTTGAGCCTTTCCAGTCCGTAGTAGGAGAGGATGCGGTTCTCGCCAGTCACCGGGACTATGTCTGAGGCGATGCTGATGACCACCAGGTCCAGCAGGCGCTCTATCTCGGAGAACGGGATGTTGTGCCTCTGGCAGTATGCCTGAGCGATCTTGAACCCCACGCCGCAGCCCGAAAGCTCCTTGAAAGGATACCCGCAGTCGGGGCGCTTCGGGTCAAGTACCGCCACCGCTTTGGGAAGTTTGCTTCCGGCCAGGTGGTGGTCCGTAATGATGAAATCGATTCCCTGTTCCTTTGCGTATACGACCTTTTCGACCGCCTTGATCCCGCAGTCCAGCGTGATGATGAGCGAAACCCCGTGCGACCTGGCATAGTCGATCCCCTTGATCGACACTCCATACCCTTCCGTGTAGCGGTCGGGAATGTAGAACATCAGGTTCTCGTGTCCCAGACGACGCAGGAAAGAGTACATCAGAGCGACGGCGCTAGTGCCGTCCACGTCGTAATCTCCCCACACCAAGACCGTCTCCCCGTCGGCCACGGCCCGCGTGATGCGGTCCACGGCTTTGTCCATATCCTTCATCAGAAACGGATCGTGGAGGTCGTCGAGCGACGGATTGAAGAAACCCGCCGCCTCTTCCGGAGTCTCTATGCCGCGCTGAACAAGCAGGTTCGCAAGAACAGGCGACAGGCTCAGTGCGGAAGCCAGCGCCTCCACCTTGGCCGGATCACCCTGTTCGAGGATAACCCATTGTTTTTCTATTGGCATGACTTTGCATTTTATATATTTATATTCATATTCAACATTAGTTTGCGGCAGAGGAGCCTTTTTACCTCTTCCATCGGGACTTTCCGCCCGGTCTCCGCCTCTATCGAAGCCACCCCTCCGCCCGCGAATCCGCACGGGTTTATATGGCTGAAGTACTTCAGGTCGGTCGCTACGTTCAGTGCGAAACCGTGCATCGTAATAAAACGCGAACTCCGCACTCCTATCGCACATATTTTCCGCTCACTGCGGGCATCATTTATCCACACCCCCGTCGCTCCCTCTTTCCTTCCGGCTGCGATGCCGAATTCGGCCACGGTCTCGATGACGCTCTGCTCCACAGCCGCAATATAATCGCGCAGCCCCATTCCCGTTTTCTCCAGATCCAGAATAGGGTAGCCCACTATCTGCCCCGGTCCGTGATAAGTGATGTCGCCTCCACGGTCGATGCGGTAGAACGACGCCCCTGCGCTCATCAGGGATTCTTCGCTCACCAGCAGGTTCTCCTCGCACCCGCTTTTACCCAAAGTGTAAACGTGCGGATGCTCGCACAGTATCAGGTATCCTGCTTTTCCCGGATCACCCCTGCCTTCGGCCTTTTCCGCCAAAAGCCGGTTGAACATCTCCTGCTGCCGCTCCCAGCACTCTTTGTAGGCTATCGTGCCGAGGTCCAGAAATTCCACCGACGGCGTCATACCGCATGCTGTTTCAAACTCGGTAGTGCCTCGTGAGCCATATATGAAGAACGTACCAAGGGGCTGCTGGCTACATACGAGAATCCTCGTGCCAGAGCCTCCTGTCTGTAGAAATCAAATTTCGATGGTGTTACATATTCGGCCACCGGAAGGTGCTGCTGCGTCGGGCGAAGGTACTGCCCAAGGGTTATGATGCTTGCTCCCGCTTCCCTTAGGTCGTCCATCGCGGCCAGAACCTCGTCTTCGGTTTCGCCCAGGCCGACCATGATGCCGCTTTTCGCTGCCGCACCCATGGCCGCTATGTACGACAATGTGCGCAAGCTGGTACGGTACCGGGCGCGAGAACGTATTTCGGGGGTCAGCCTTTCGACGGTTTCGATATTGTGGCCGGTGATGTCGGGGCGCGCCGCCAGTATGATATCAAGCAACTCGGGCCGCCCGTCCATGTCGGGGATCAGTATTTCTATGGTGATTCCGGGATTCTCCTTTCTGACAGTTTCTATGACCCTGCACCAATGCGCCGCACCTCCATCCGCGAGGTCGTCCCTAGTCACGGATGTGATGACCGCATGTTTTAGTTCCATCAGGGCGATGGAACTGGCCACCTTTTCAGGCTCGCCGGCGTCGATAGGTAAAGGTTTTCCAGTGGCTGTGGCGCAAAATCTGCACGCCCTCGTACATACATCGCCCAAAATCATAAAAGTCGCCGTCCTGCGACTCCAACACTCAGCTTTATTGGGGCACCTGCCGCTGCTGCAAATGGTATGCAGCCCGTGTTGTTCGACAATTTGCGCTACCCGTGCGAATCCGGGATCGCTGTGAAGTTTGATTTTAAGCCAATCTGGTTTTATTTTAACATTTACCTTGTCATAGACTTTAGGCATTTGTTTGCGTGCCAACGGGCACAGCGGTTTTACAGTAACCTTTCTTGCATCTTGAACGCTTTGTGGAGGAGTAAACCCGCCGCTTCCGCACGGACTTTTTTAATTATTATTATTTTTCCAATTGATGCAAAAGTACGAAAAAAATGTTTATGCTGTCAATTATATCGAAATAATTAAATAAAAAGAGGACTGTCCGCAGGGACAGCCCTCTGAAATTTGTTCGATGTGGAGTTTATTTTGTAAAACGCAGTGCTATATCGCGGTCGGGCGCACGCTTTGCATCATCGGCGCTTTCTGCAACCTCGGCATAGCCCTCGCCGAAGCCTTCGGTGGAGATGCGCTTTTTGTCGATGCCCGCTTTTTCAAAAGCGGTCGCGATGTTGGCGGCTCTCTTCTCGCTGATGGCAAAGTTCAGGGCATTCGTTCCGGTCTTGTCTGCGAATGCTCCGACCAGAACCTTCACGTCCGGATAGTTTTTTAGCAGCGATGCGAGTTCCTGCACCTGTTTTTCGGCGCCGGCCGTCAGATCTGTCGCGCTGTTGTGTTCGAAACCGATGCCGGGAAACTCGAACCAAACGGTTTTACGCTGAGCTTCGGTGGCATTATTGAACTTGTTCGAGTCCAGGTAAGCCTTGATATTACAGGACATCGCATCTTTGCAGACGGTCACAGGCTGACCGTCGAGAGTCCTTTTCTTTTCGATGGGCATTTTGACTTCAGGCTCCGCGGCCTGCGGAACCTCGACCACCTGTTCGGTCACAACCAGCAGTTCTTCGGTTTTCTTTTTGCGGTCGCACGACCTCCACCACAGCAGGACCATCGTGATCAGGATTATAAGTGCCAGCCACAGCAGCCATTCCGAGCTTTTTTTCTTTTTGGTGTCGGTTATGGCTGTGTTTTTTTCCGTGATACCTAAGGTTGAAGCCAGTCCCAATTCGTCCACGACGGTAGAGGGAATGTCGCGGCGCAGTTCCTCTCTTTCAATTGCCAGGTCGGCCAACATATCGACGTAAAGTCTGCCCTGCGCGGCCTTTTCACCCAGATAAGCGGCTATGGTGCCGGCTATCCAGTTGGTGAGGCGGTTTGTGTGTTCTTTTTGAAGTCCCGACCGGGCGGCCGCAGTAGCGTAGAAGCGGGGGTTTTCGACCCCGATCAGTTGGTTTTCCAGTCGGACTCCGATGTTTTTACCGTCGAAGATCCCGTCGCCTTCCCATATCCTGCCGTATTCTTCATGCATCCTGAGTTTTCCGGCCTCTTCGATGATATTGCGGATCTCGGGGGTATCCCCTTTCTTAAGTGCCCTTGCGAGCAGAGAGGGGAGGATAATGTCCACGCCTGCCGAAACTTTCTGTTCGGTTTCGTTCAGGGTAGTTGCAGCCATAGCGATCACTTCCGGCTTGACGAGCAGCATGATCGATTCGTAAATTTTTGCCATATGCGTAATTTTTAGAGGTTTATTTTGCAATTATCACAGACAACTTCCGTACCATTTCCGGCAAGGCTTGATGAATATCTTTGCGCTATCCGCACTTTTTCCATCATGCGTGCTTACAGTGGCCCTGGCATGTGCGGAAAGATGTTGCAAAACCGGAATCCCGGAATTCATGATAAAAAAACGTACTGCTTCTTTTTTCCGCGCATAATCCTATTCCGGCTGCTTCAGGAATGCGCGCAATTGTTGTTTTGCCGGCCTGTGCGATGTGCGAATTCTGTAAACTTTCGTTGCAAATCCGGAATTTTTTACGCTGGCTGTGTGGTAATTGTATTTTAGTTTTTATTTTTACAACTACGGAATGCAGTGTTTCGCCTCTTCTGGATCGGATTGGCCGGCCTGTTTTCATGGTTTTGGTAGCATTTGCGATATTCCGGCCGTGCCGGTATGAGAATTACCTCAGTTGTCTTTATCCTGCGCACAGTTTTGCGGCACTGGCAAGGCTTGATATTAATGACCTGATTTTAATGATAATGATTCGATAATTACCTTCCTCGCGAGAGGCTCCATCAGCTTCCGGCTGACGGTCGGCGCTCGGACGGAGATTTTTTTAAAATAATTCAAACTTAAATCCAATAATTTTATGAAAATCGGGAAATATATTCTTGCCGGCCTGCTCGTGGCGGCCGTGGTCCTGCCCGTCTCCGCACAGGACAAACAGTACGATGTAAAACTGACCGTGTATTCGAAGGAAGATCAGGCTAAGGCCAAAGCGGACGGGAAGGAGTGCAAAAAGGGCGGGAAAGGCTACATTAGTGAACCCCGTGCGGATCGTAAAGCCGCAAAGGCTGAAAGATCGATTGCCCGCGCCGTTCCGGCCGAGCCTGTAAAGATCGAGCCTGCAGAGTCCGGTAAGCCATATGTTTCGGTGCGTCCCGTGGAGGAAAAACCCAAGCAGCCGGTACGTCCCCGCGAAAGCTACGACCCGGTAGTTGTTCCTGCCGGTGATAAGAAATGCGGTGAAGCATGTGATAAACCATGTTGCCGCGACAAGGCATATGGGAAACACGCATTTCTGATGTCTCCCGGAGGAATGCCCATGTTCTGCTGCAACGCGCAGTACCGCGATTTCAACAGGACGATGTTTGCCGACTTTGCCGGCGACGCGTTTTATCTGGGAACTAATGTGCTGGCATATGCAGCCCTTGCTCCGAACATGAGTTTAGAATGGCGCCGCGACGAAAGCGTGGGTTTCCGCCTTGGTTTCGGCGGCTTCTACTGGCCTTGGGCCGGCGGCGAGAGCAGGGATAATACATACGGTTTCTGGGGTGCGCCCGAGGTGAGGTTCTATCTCGGCCAGCAGAAAGCATGGTACGCAGGCCCGATGCTGCAGTTCGGTTACCTGGGGCGTTGTTTCGATAATTCCGCTTACGGCAACGAGCATTATGTGACGGCTTCGGTCGGCGGAACTTTCGGTTACATGCAAAGGGTGAAACGTAATTTCGCTGTAGATTACAATATCGGCGTGGGTGTCTCGGGCATAGGTTACTACGATGGACGCGATGCCAATCCCGGCACCGACTGGAAGTGTGCGTTCTCGCTCACCAATATAGGTATCTCGCTGGTATGGCAGGCCTGCAACAAGCCTTTGAAGTAAGAACTGCTCAGAGCGGCGGAAGCCGTGAAGGCAAACCGCATATCCCCGGGCCATATGGGTCCGGGGATTTTTTCTATGAATATCTGTCGGAATGCTTTTATACCATCGCGATAAAGGCGGGGAACCGGAGAAAAAATTTGTTGTCGCCGGGGAAGAGGCCTTTGTGTATCTCCACATTTATTACTACCTTGGCGGTCCGATAAAACATCCTTATTCCAATGGAAAAAATCGCGCTTTTCCCCGGATCGTTCGATCCTTTCACACTGGGACATCTGGCCATTGTGGTACGCGGGCTTACGATGTTCGACCGCATACTGGTAGGAGTAGGCAACAATCCCGAAAAACGCAGCCTGCTTGCGCCGCAGCACCGTGTGAATCTCATCGACGATGTTTTCGGCGGCAATCCGCGTGTCGATGCGACGCTGTACGAAGGGCTTACAGGCGACTTCTGCCGTCAGAGGGGCATCAGCCACATTCTGCGCGGCATACGCAACACCTCGGACTTCGAATACGAACACACGATGGAAATGGTCAACACACGTATGTACCCCGAGATCACCACTGTTTCGATTTTCACGCCTGCCGAATATATTTCAGTTTCGTCGAGGCTCGTGCGCGAGATAATCACAATGGGAGGAGACCCGTCGCTGTTCCTGCCCGACGGGATCGATATCACGAAATACCTTTAACCCCACCAGATAAAACCATGCAGTTTACAGCTGAACTTATAGCCGGATTCCTCAAGGGGGAAGTCGTAGGCGACAAGAACGCGACGGTCAGCGACTTCGCCAAAATAGAAGAAGGCCGCCCGGGCGCACTTTCTTTCCTTGCCAACCCGAAGTACGAGCACCACATATACGATACCCGGTCCACGATAGTGATCGTCGATAAAAAATTCGAACCGGCCTCGCCGGTAAAAGCCACGCTTATCAAAGTGGATGATCCGTATGCGGCTTTTGCATCGCTGTTGAGGCTCTATGACGAGAATCGTCCGCGTCCGAAAGGTGTCAGTCCCCGAGCGTCTATAGCCGAAGGCGTCGTCCTCGGCGAGGATTGCTACGTCGGCGATTTCGCAGTGATCGAGAGCGGCACGTCGATAGGCGACAGATGCGCTGTTTATCCGCAGTGCTACGTCGGGCCTGGCGTTGAGATCGGCAACGGCACGACGCTGTACGCCGGGGTGAAGGTCTACGGCCAGTGCGTGATAGGCGGCGGCGTGACGATCCATGCCGGAGCCGTGATCGGAGCCGACGGATTCGGTTTTGCTCCCGATGGCGGTGGGGTCTACGAAAAGATACCGCAGTTGGGCAACGTGGTGATCGAGGATAATGTCGAAATCGGCGCGAATACCTGTATCGACCGCGCCACGATGGGATCTACCGTCATCCGTCATGGTGTGAAGCTCGACAATCTGATACAGGTGGGCCACAACGTGGTCATCGGGCATGATACGGTTGCTGCGGCGCAGTTCGGCATCGCGGGAAGTTCGAAAGTGGGCGACAATTGCATGTTCGGCGGACAGGTAGGCATAGCAGGGCACCTGACGATAGGCAACAACGTCAAAGCCGCTTCGCAGAGCGGTATCTCGAACGATATTCCGGACGACAGCGCGATCATGGGAGCGCCTGCCATGCCGGGGATGAAATTCCACCGTTCCAATGCGGTGTTCCGCAATCTGCCTGATTTGAGCATGCGTCTGTCGAATCTCGAAAAAGAGGTCCGCGGGCTGAAGAAATAATTATGGGTTTCGGGTTATGAGTTCCCTCCATTTTGGGGAATGGCGCGAAGCGGCGGAGGTGGTTTTAATCTGCATTTTTTCAACTGTAAATTGTCTAGAAAGGTCATAATGGGCATAGACCCGGGTACTACCCGTACCGGCTACGGGGTGTTGGAGGTCGATGGAAACCTTTTGCGTCCCCTTGCTTTGGGCGATATCGACCTGCGCAAGGTGCGCGATCCTTACCAGAAACTCGCCATTATCTTCGAGCGTACATGTCAGTTGGTAGACGGTTACCGTCCCGACGAAGTGGCCTTGGAATCGCCGTTTTTCGGCGAGAATGTCCAAAGCATGCTCAAGCTCGGGCGCGCCCAGGGTGTAGCGATGGCTGCGGCCTTGAGTCGGGGCGTAGATGTTTTCGAGTATGCTCCGCGCCGCGTCAAGCAGGCCATTACCGGACAGGGTGCGGCTGCTAAGGAGCAGGTGGCCGCACTGCTGAAGAGTATACTTGGCATCGAATACGATCTGAAAAGGCTCGATGCTACGGATGGTATGGCTGTTGCGCTGTGCCATTATTTTATGACCTCGTCGCGCATTCCCGCTTCGAGATGCGTTTCGCGCAAAAAGAGCGGCGGCTCTTCGTGGGAAGATTTTCTTCGCCAGAACCCGGACCGCGAGATTAAGAAGTGACCGGTAAAACGGCTCATCGACCGGAGTCGGACAGTCGCCGTGAAACGGTGGCTCAGAAAAACGCAGGGGGAGAATTCGGGTCGCGAGATAAAAAACAAGTGACTATTGCGGTTTTTAAATAAAAGTTATTTATATTTGTCCCCGCAAAGAAGGCACCATAGCTTAATTGAATAGAGCATCTGACTACGGATCAGAAGGTTCCAGGTTTGAGTCCTGGTGGTGTCACTCCAGAAACGGTTTACAGAGATGTAGACCGTTTTTTGTTTGAGATACGGGCATAGTTTCAGGTGGTTTTGAACGGGTTGTTTAAACCAGTGTTTAAACCGAAAAACACGATGAACACAAGCATTTCAGTGGTACTGTACACCTCTAAAACGCTGTCTAACGGCCAACATCCTCTAATGTTAAGGCTGACGAAAAACCGTAAACTTAAGTACATCAGCCTGCATTTATCCTTAAACCCTGAGTTTTGGGACTTCAACAAGAGCCGTCCTAAACGAAACTGTCCCAACAAGGAGCAGATAAACTCGCTCATAGACCAAAAGCTAAAGGAGTATCAGGAGCAGGTCATGGATTTCAAAACGAGCGACAAGGATTATACACTTCACACGCTTGTCAGAAAAGCATCCAAGACAACTGTTCGTCAAAATGTGGCTGACTATCTCGACATTTACATAGAGCGTTTGGTTGCTGAAAATCGTATAGGAAATGCCAAAACATTTAAGGAGTTAAGGACATCACTTACCAATTTTTGCAAGTCGTTGGATTTCTATTTCATCGACATGGATGTGGACTGGCTGAAACAATACGAGCATTGGATGAGGACGGCCAAAAGCTACTCTGACAACACAATAGGCATCCGTTTCCGTTCATTGAGGGCGTTATATAACAATGCAGTTTCAGACGGCCTTGTAAGAAAGGCAAATTACCCGTTCGACGAATTTAAGGTCAGCCAATTCAAAGAGCAGACCGCTAAAAGGTCAATCAGCAAGGAGCAAATAAAACGGATTATAGACCTCGACCCGTCCGAGTTGCAGGAGTACAAATATCCTACACCATTCCTCGCATTGGCGAAAGACCTGTTTTTGTTCAGCTATTTCAGTTGCGGGATCAACCTGACCGACATTCTGCACCTGACATATAAGAATGTTGCAGAGGGGCGGGTTACGTTCCACAGGCAGAAAACGGGCAAGCTGATCTCGTTTCAGTTACAGCCGTTTGCGGAAGAACTGATAGAGAAATATCGCTCTCCATTTTGGACGCACGACGATTACATTTTCCCTGTCTTAAACTGTCAAATCCATATAACGGCAGAACAACAATACGGACGGGTGCAACGGGTGAATAAGCGGATAAACAAGTACCTGAAATTGATCGGGGAGCATCTGGAACTTCCGATAGCGCTTACCACCTATGTTGCAAGGCATTCATTTGCAACCGTATTGAAACGTAGCGGTGTCAGCACTTCGATAATTTGCGAATCATTAGGCCATTCGTCAGAGAAAGTAACTCAATACTACCTCGACAGTTTCGAGAATAGCCAGATAGATGATGCAATGAAAAATTTGTTGTGAGAAAGCAGGGACGAACTTTGTAAAAGGGGTTTATATAAGACCCCTTTACAAAGTCTGTCCTGCATTTTCTTTATATAGTTATCTATATGTAAGTCAATATTTCGTAATTTCGACCTCATAAATAT
Source organism: Rikenellaceae bacterium (assembly GCA_031548515.1). Classification (GTDB taxonomy): domain Bacteria; phylum Bacteroidota; class Bacteroidia; order Bacteroidales; family Rikenellaceae; genus UBA940. The sequence continues at coordinate 14,814 of JAVBRB010000022.1, forward strand.
AGCCTTATGGAAGAACAGCTAAACGAACATCAGGAAGAACGATTTTACAGTCAAGTAACGACGGAATATTTTACTAAATGTCTGCCCCTGTTGGAGCGATACTTCGGCATCACAGCTGGCTATTTCCATGAAGAACTCAAAGCAAGCAAATGTCTTGAGCCATACAGAACAGAGGAACAACCTAATATCGTAAGATATAAGGTTAAAAAGGATTGCAATTTGACGCTAAAATTTGACACCCTTAATGTCGAAGATTACTTAGAGATAGTCGAAGAATACAATCCCCTTTCTCCGTTATTGGTGGAAACCATTTTACTTGTCGCATACTGCATCCGAGAGCGTAAATATGACGAGGCATATTACAACGATCTTTTTGAGAATTACAAATGGGACACTTACCAAAGCGAATGGGCGAAACTTTATCTGTTTATAGATGAAATGGAGCAGAGGGAGAACAAACGAGCCGAGAAGAACACGACTCCCAACACCTCTATAACCATCCAAACCAATGCAGGGATGAAGGAGAGGATAGTAGTTGAAAATACTGATAATTGGCTATTTAGGCTTATTAAAAAGGAAGTTTCAGACTACTTCCCGATCCAGTCTGTTGAAGATGCCCAACAAGACATGGAATCACGTAAACCGAGGACAGGAGCGAAAAAGGCCAACCCATTCTATCACGCCGTAGTCCACGGCATTTATAGGATGTTGCATGAAGAAAACGCCATACCTGACGAGTTTGACGCCCCAAACGAACTATGTGAGTTTATATATAGATTTACACGTTTCACTGACTGTTATCCTCATACAAGTTCATACGGGCATCCTGAAATATTCGAGCCAGACCTAATACGTGCTGCCATTGGCTATCTGAAAGGGCGAGCATCTAAAAACATATTACCAAAATTCAAACAGATAGCGTTGCCAGAACTTATTCTCGGACAGGATTTCGAGTTTAGAGATTTATTCTGACGTTCATATAGTAAAACACCTTTGAGGGAGCCGCTGTGAACGGCTCCCTTTCTTTTTTCGGCAAAATCTGCCATGTCATGACGCGCTGACATGACACGCAAAACGGTCAGAATCAGCACTGTTTTTCAACTCTTTCGACAGCAGGGGTAAAGAATATGCCTGCTTTTTACCCTCTATTGTCTACCCTGCCAAACATGACAAAGGATCAGTTAATGTAGGTTAGAAATTAGGAAAAGGGACTGCCATATCGAGCAAAAAATGAACGTGAAAAACGGACGAAAAACGGATGAAAAATCGAAATGTAACTAAGTGAATATCAGAGGTAGAGAATAGGTCGCAATATGGCCTGTAATGTCTACCCAAAATCGACGGGATAAAGACTGAGTTTAAGTGTCTTATATGTGTAACGACCGAGTCAGAGCGTACGGCTGGCAGACGTCGCAGGGAGAAAAGCCGACCGCCCGAAAGAGTAGGCAAAATATTAATAAAGAATATTAGATGAATCTAATTTCACAAAACGCGGCATTGCTACAAGAGGTTGGCAACCGCGAAAAGAAAAATTCTCGTCGCATCGTGAAGATGAAATACGAGAATAACGAGCAGATGGTTGCAACCATGCAGAATGCCGTTGGTAAAGGCATCACGAAAATTATTATCACACCTCGCGTGGATATGGCTGGGTGTGGTTATGTTTGGATCGGCCTGCGTAAAGGTCAGACCGAACTCCAAGGTAAATTATTATTGAACTATCAGATATGGAACTACCTGCTGGCGTTCCTGCTGGGGGAGGAATTGCCCGAAATCAACAAGTACGATGCTGACAAGGAAATTTGCTGTCAGGGTGAGTGGCTGGAAGAACTCGACAAGGAAATTCGCCAGCACACCAGTAAGAGGTTTGAAATGTTCCTCGAAACAGAGGACGGAACAGGCTACCTCTCGCATAAGTGGTACTTCCCCAATGGGGCGGTAATTATGCCAGCCGAGATCATGGACGATATAACAGCTTTGTTCGATTAAGTTAAATCAGGGAGCGGGTTTAACGCCCGCTCCCAATAACTTCTAAAAATGCTCGAAAGAGAATTGAAAATAGATCGGGGACAGTTTTTGTCGGACATAATTACAGAGATACCGACGAATACCATCCTTAATAAAACAATCACGGGTTGTGGTGCGACTACATTAGAGATAAATGCCAGCCGTGATTCTATTATCATCGTGCCGAACGTACCCGTTATTGTCGGCAAGAAAGCAAAGCACGATTTCCTGTTTACAGTCCATGAGGGAATATCGAAAGAGGACGTGAAAGCCTATCTTGCTGGCGAACATGACGGCTATCGTAAAATAATGACCACCCCAGAGGGATTCGATAAAAAAGTTCTGCCAGCAATGTACGAAACAGGGACGCCTATTTATGAGGATTATTTCCTATTGCTTGATGAGTGCGAGAAGACGATACAAGATGTCGGCTATCGTGGGGACATATATCTGCCCGTTGAGGACTTTTTCAAATTCAAAGGCAAGGCTATGGTGTCGGCAACGCCCATCATACCGTCCGATCCCCGTTTTGAGGATCAGGGATTTGAGACGTTGAAGATAACACCGACCTATGACCACCGCCAGCCACTGACATTGATAGTTACTAACAATACTGTGGCTGTACTGCGTAAATCATTGGAACTTACGGCAGAAAAGCAAGCTAAGGTCTGCATATTTATAAACTCGACCGACACGATTCTAGGACTGATAGAGACCCTTAAACTGCAAGGAAGATGCAAGGTGTTTTGTAGTGAAACGAGTGTACGCAAACTCAAACGACAGAATTTCTCGGACGTGAGCGACAAGTTAGGCGAGTTGGCCGATATAAATTTTCTTACCAGCCGATTCTATTCAGCGGTAGACATTGAACTGCCATATAAACCATACGTCATTATACTGTCGGACGTAATACGGGCAGAGTTTTCGATGATAGACCCCCATACAGAGGTCGTGCAGGCTATTGGGCGATTCCGTAACGGGATAACAAAGGTGTTCCATATATCAAATACATACGACCGCCTGCAATTTCAGACACAAGCCGAACTGCATCATTCGCTGGAAAGTGCCGAGAATATTTATAACAAGGTAGTTGCCATTCCAACAAGCAATGGGATTGAAAAAGAGGTGCTGGGGCAGGCTCTCAATGGAATGGACTATAAGCGTTTTGTAACACGCAACGGCAAACGGAACTATTTTATGTGGGACAATGCTTGGGAAGATGAGCGGATCACGTCTTACTACATAAACGAAGAATCCCTGCTGGACGCATACAGTACCGCACCGTTCATTCTGAATAAAATGATTTATAAACGGCCGATAACCGACGAAGACCGCTTGCGTCGGGAATCTAAACTCATAACGTCGAAAGAGCGTTGCAAAGATGTGGTAGGCCAGCTATCTAAACTCATGACCGCAATCCCCAACGCAGAGGCCAGCTATATGTTGGAAGAACTCGGAGAAGAATTTGCGGTGATAATAAAGGCGTTCATATTGCTGGGAGCAAAGCGCATGGAAGAACTCGGCTACGATCTTCGTAAGATAGAAAGGGCGTTAGGCTGTGTCGAAGAAAACCAGATGCTGACATCGGAGAAGATGCAAGATGCCGTTTATAAACGATTCAGTACGGGCGATGTGGTACGGGTGTCTGAAGTAAACAATTTCATGCACCAACTGATAAAAGATAACGGGATAATATTCGACGGTCGGATTGATAGGAAAGTTATCGGTCTGTTTTTTGAAATCGGAGACTGTAAAATTAAGGAAGATAGGGCTTTTAGTTTCGGCAAGAAGAAATTTGAATTTTAATATATCACGGACAGACATTGACAAGGGGTTTATATTTAAGCCCCTTGTTCAATGTTTGTCCATAAAAATCTTCATACGAAATATTTTCGTACCTTGTTTCGAAATTAATAAATGCGATTATGAAAATTCTAGGAACGGAGTTAATATATTGGATAATATTTATTGTTTCCATAGTCGGAACGTGCTTTATAATCAAAATTTTCATGGATTTTGCAAAACAGCGCAGGCTAGAAAATACATTGAGATTATTAGATTTTTTGCGCCAAGGCATAAACAATGACCAAATCGCAACCTTTATTAAGCTGTTTAATGCAAACAGCGAATTAGCTGGCGCTAGTTATAATGAATTCAAATTTGCAGATGGGGACTCCGACACAATAGAAACAATGTTCTCAGAGGGAGGATGTGGGAATGGAGATATTTACAATATTATAGCAACCCTAAATGCAATAGCCCCTATGCTAGGAACGACCAAAGAGCAGATCATTTGGTACGAATATGGCCAAATAATGGATAAAATATATAGTTGGACAAAATATCTTGAGGAAAATACAGATCAAAAAGACCATGTGTCTTTCTATTCAAGTTTCAATTTATACATGAAAAAGAATGTTCAAAAAATTCTTTCCACTACTTTTAAGTACTATATATATGCAGAATTGTGATAGAGTTTTATTATTTGCCCTTCTTTAGTGTACGGGAAATATGCTCATATTTATCGTTGCAGTAATGCCTAAACCATCTACTGTTAAGAATCAAAACTAACAGAATGGTTAATATTATTACAGCGATCTTCCAGCCCCATCCTAAAAATATAATAAAGGTTACAAAATAGAACAACGCAACTAAAAGAATGCCAGAGATTAATATAATCTTTATCGTGAAGACTAAGAATTGTAATACTCTACCTAAGATGCTCTGTCTTGCTTGGTCTAAAAAATGATTGTTTTCTTTTTCAATTTGCCCCAGAAGCGTTATTAGTTCATCTTTTATTTCTCCTTGAACTTTCCACAATAGATTTTCGTCAAAACTGCCATAGGCAATTTCGATCAGATCATAATTCATTGTTTCATCTAAATAACCAATTTCTTCTGATTGAAGAATTTCTTTTAATTTATCTTTAGCAGAGACTTCTTTTCGATTTCCTCTTAATATCATTAAGATATTTCTGATCTCAGATAATACTAAAATCCTTTTTTCAGCATGCCTATAAAATGTCTCCCGAGAATCTTGCAATGGCTTATATGTAACTTCTCTATATATCCAGGCTATAAATCCTGCAAGGATCGTGACAAGTGCAGCCACAATGCGTCCATCCGTTGACGCCAAGTTGTTTAGAATAGGTAGAATAGGATTGATTACTTCTTTGAACGCATCCATCTGTAATATTTTTTATCTCTGTTAAAAAAGTCCTTCACTGACTTTACAAGAGAAGTGGCTTTGAATTTTTTCGCACCTTCATTTTGTCTCATTACACACAATACGAATTCAAAATCCCCCGTAATGGCAAAACATTCCTTGTTATTATTCGTCGTTCCCGTTTTCAGGAAAAATGATGCATCGACTTTCCATTGTGATGATGCATTTTTATTTAATATGTCAAAACATTCCTTTCTATGTTGGTTTTCTGATGCGCTAAAAAATTTCGAGTAAAGGCTACCTAATTCATATAAAGACAGGCCAGATTCTGTTGAGCCAAGAATAGTTGCTAAAGAAATTTCAGATATATTTTTGTTAAGTAGCTCTGCTAGAAATTTATATGTTTTATATAAACCAACTTTCTGAGAGGCATTAATAAACACATTATTATTTGAATGGAGCAACCCTTCTTCCAGAGTGTAGAATGGCTTAGTTGGGATATTCCCTTCTCTGATATTTTCAAAATCATTTTCTGAGGAACTGAATAGCTCCTTTGCATCTATTCCGTTTTCTCGTAGAAAAACATATAGAAACGGCTTTAAGGTCGAGCCAACATTAGATTTGAAGGTTATCGGATAATCATGTCCATATGTACTCTGGACTGCACAAAGTTTGTTTTTGTAAAATGCTACTACCGATACGGGATATGGAGATTCCTTTACATATTGATTAATCGACCTTTGAATATTAACGTCAATCGTTGTCTCTATTTTTAGCTTTTTATCATCTATTTTGCTTGCTATATAAGGAACCAGATTTGTCTTTACGCTATCAAGCCCTTGATAAGAGATCGTTGGTTGATTTTTTATATTTCGAACATAATGATGCCGATTAAGTTGATTCCTATCTAGCAACAGATGATTCAGTAATTCATAGCGCTTGGATAATTGCTTTTCATTATTCAAATATAGATTCGGTCCTCTTAACAAGGTAATTAATAATATATATTCTTGATCTGTTAAAGAATAGGGCTCTTTCCCAAAATACGATAAGCTGGCTGCCCTAAGACCATATATATTATTGCCCCAAAATACATTATCAAAATACATCTTTATTATACAATCTTTGAAATACTTTTTCTCTAATTGTAAGGCATAAGCTGATTCCTTGAACTTTCTCGATATTGTCTTTCTGTTATCCTCTAATAAATTCCTCGCAAGTTGCTGAGTGATCGTACTACCACCTTGTAACATTTTCCCATGTTTCATGTTCGTAATGATAGCTCTGCCAATACCTTTATAATCTAATCCTGAATGCTGATAAAACCTTCGATCTTCCACCTCGATCAAATACCTCTGAACTCTGGATGGAACTTGTGATAATTTCGCTTTTCTCTTATGGTCAGATGAGATTATTCCGAAGGGAGCTGATTTCAAATCCTCTTTTCCATACAATACATACCCTTCGTAAGATGTGTTAGCCATATTGCCAAGTTTAGTTAGTGTCTAACAAATATAAAAATAAATTTCAATTTATTAATACATAGAAACTTGTACCGAATTGGGGCTTTATTCCATATGTCACTTTTAATATGCTATTTGACGATAATAGTAGAAAATTTAGGCATTAAAGTGCTTTAGAAAATTTAATATATCTTCCGAGCTTAAAGATACATAGAATTTTGCCCCTCCCCCCTTTGCTAATGGAAAACCGATTTTTAGGCGCAGTTATATGAGTGTTATTTATATAGTTTTATTACGGCTATTGATGGATATATAATTCTGTTTTTCAAACATTTAATCCATCAAAATTATGACTGCACAAGATTTAGTAAGCCGTGAAGTGCTTTATTGCCAATCGTCGCTCATTGTCGATATGATTCTGGCCGACATGATTCCCAACGAAAACCTTTATCCGTTTCTGGACGATGTTCTCGAATGGTGGCTCGTTACAGACTGGCTTGCCCGTCAATTACAGGACGAGGGCGAGGTTATCGTCGAAGATTACGGCTGTTGTTGGTGGGGACGGCAGACATCGGGACAGGCTCTCTACATGGACAGCGTTATACAGTCGATAGCCGAAGAATAACGCGCCATTTTATTACTTGTAGAATCGGGGTAACATCTGATAACAGGACACTTACAAAGCGTTGCTGTTGGGTGTTATCCCGATTTTTCAGTAAAAGAGCGTTTTTGCTCAATAATCCGCCAATTGATCACGATATAATCACTAATTATTGAATATAAGTAGCCTTTAACTCTCCAATCTCAATTTGCAACAGCCTTTTGTTTGATTATTTGCTATATTTGCAGATACATACAAACACGGAAAGTGTTTAGCTCGATTCTCTGATAACGAACTTAGGAACTTCATATCAGCAAGAGGACAAAGCTAACTTCTCGCACGTTTTATTACGTGGGGGCTGTTGCTTTTTCATTGCTGAGGGTTTCCTAAGACCTGTTATCGTGATTAAGTTAATAGTCCTCACTTTCTTTTAAAGATTATCCTGTTTCGGGACTTGACGGGAAACCAAATTCAATTTCAAAATGAGAAGAATTACATTTTTGGTTACACTTTGTGTAATTGGTTTTTACGCTATTTCCTGCGACAAGAAAGAAACCATCGAAGACCCGCCAGATAATAATTATTGGGGAGAGGTTTCGGGAACGGTTATGTACTCTGGAATGCACACAAACGCTCTGGAATTTTGCCGTGTTTCTGCGGTGCCCTCTGCTAAAAGTGATTTGGTAATCAGTTTGATAAATCAGCATAATAATGCTATAATGCAGAATTATCAACAGCCTGACATTTTTGAACTTCAAACGGCAATAGAAAATATAATGCTAAACGGCGAATATGCAGACCTGCACGGTTACTCGGAATATAATTCGATTTATAGTCCGATAGGCAGTTACACGATGGTAGCCAGCGTGTCCGTATATTGCTACTATCCAAATGAGCCTATCGAAAGTCTGAAACGCAAAGTTTATAAAACATTTCAATGCCAAAAAGTAACAATCTCGTTTAATAAGACCACAACTGCGAATTTCTCTTTTACCGACATCACATCATATATAAACCAGCAATAAAAACCCTACAATCATGAAAAAACTAACTTTAATTGCCACAATTCTTATTACCGCAATCACATTCTCGTCCTGCTCTAAAAATGGCGACGGGGACGAAAACAATTTTTCTGTTAAACTCGTCAGCCAGCTTGTTGAACTTGAGGATGATAGTGCAAGTACATACACAGACCTTTTTTATTACGATTCTCAAAATAGAATAATAAAGATGGACGACAGCTGGGGCATTATGACATTTGATTATTATTCTGATAAAGTTATCATTACAGAAAATGGATACGAAAAAATCTGTCATCTGAATAAGCAAGGCTATATTGAAACTCTGACAATAGGATCATATACTTTTGAAAATCACACAACAGAATCATATACTTGTCATTATACTTACGATGCTAACGGTTATATGACTAAAATGACTTATGAATCCGATGAGAGAGGTAGAGTAGAAGTCCAATGCGTTTGGAGCAATGGGGACTTGATCCGTGAAAGCGACGGAACTAACTACACTAATTATGAATATACGAAAACAGTAAATAAGACAAATTTTGATTTCGTAGCTTATGATGCTTGGGATGCGGTCAATGACCCTGCAAGCTATTTAAGAACAGCTACCAATGAATTATTTGGAAAAAGGAGCAAGCATTTAATAAAAGCTGTTAATACATATGACTACGGTCATGATGGGGGTGCAACCTTTGACTATGAGTTAGATTCCGATGGATGTCCGACTAAAATTACTGCAACAAGGATTGATGACGGTGTGAAATATTATTCTATAATATCTTACAAATAGTAGCTTCAAATTAATTCAGGACAGACTTGTGCGAAAGGGTTACTTATAAGACCCTTTGCACAGGTTTGTCCTTTCTTTTTTCTTGTTTATCTCGCTAATTTTCACTAAATTTAGACTTTATAAACCATGAAATTTTAGCTAAAATGAACAAGCAACCGAAAACAGAATGATATAGTGGTAATGATGAAGAACACCACTATATCGAAAAAATCGTCGCCTATTCAAAGGCCGACACAATGGGAATGACCGTCTGATATTCCCCAAAAGATATCGCACCGCAGAGATTCGATTATGTCTTGCCGTCAGATGCCGATCCAAACAAACCTGTCAGGTTTACTTTCTATAGGAACAGAGTGC
>JAVBRB010000028.1:0-33523 GCA_031548515.1 Rikenellaceae bacterium
CCGATGAAGACCGACGGAACGACTGACTGGAACGGTTCCGACGGACTTTCATGCTGGAACGGATCCCAGAAATCCGTTTACGACCCATGTCCCGCCGGATGGAAGATCCCGAACGAACACGATATTCCGCCCCTCGACATATATAGTGCAAACACCGATAATATGACTATTTCCGGTTACGGTACTTTCCAGTTCTGCGGCTACAGGGACAACGTGCAGTTAAAAGAACAAGGTGCTAAAGGGTATTATTGGTATACTCATGCCGGTATACTTCCCCTGAAGTCCTTCTCCGCTTCACAAGCTGCATATTTCCATTCGGGAGCCAGTGTTCACAATGTTATGTATAATGTGAGGTGCGTAAAGATAATGCCGCCTGTGTAGGAATTAAGGACTGACAGTCGATCAAATGATATTTCGGACAGTTGCTAAATAGATTTTTGATGAATATATTGTCTATCATACGTAAAACGGTTATACCGGCAATGTTGATCACGGCCCTGGGATTCTCGGGCTGTCTGCGCGACAATGCCGATGAATTTCCCGTACGCCCCGAGACGGACGGCATGACATTTAATATTTCGGTTCCCGGAATGAAGAGTGCGACGCGCGCCGGCGACAATACGGTTTCGACATTGGATATCGTCGTGTTCGATGCCGCCGGTATTTTCGTCGAACACGTGCGAGCAAACATCATCGCGACAGGCCTGGCAGGCGGTTCTGTAACACAGGCTTACGCACCGGCAACTATTGGGACTGGCTATACCGTAGCGGTTGTCGCCAATTTCCGTTCAACTATCGAAGCCGCTGCACTGACCGGCATGAGCAAGGCCGATTTCAAGAACCTGCAGGTAAAGCAGAAGGCCGATAACAACTTTAACAATATCCTGTGGAACTGGAATAAGGCACAACCTGAAGGCCTTCCCATGTACGGCGAGACCGTGCTGGCGTCGATCCCTTCTGCCGATGAAGCTATAAATGTGGAGCTGTGCCGCGTGCACGCCCGCATAGACTTCCATATGGAAGATGCCGCTTCGGATATCAAGGACATATGGTTCAGATATTTCCAAACTTCGGGAAGCCTTGCGTTCAACGGAAGTTTCCAGAACCCGGGCGTATCCGGCCGTGATATTGTTTTGTATCCCCGGCTGCCCGGCGCCAGCTTCAAAAGCGCTGAAGGGTTCTATGTTTTCGAAGAACCGGCGCAGGCGGGGGATGTCGGATCCTACGGCTTTGTGATTGTGAGGGCTAAATATGCCGGCGTGTATTACTACTACCGCGTGGATTTCATATCCGACGGCTCGTTCCCCGGTTATGCAAAAGGCGAATTTATACCGGTCAAGAGGAATTACCGCTACAAGGTGGTGATAAATGAAGTCCTGGGCCAGGGCTATGCGACTTTCTCCGATGCCGGCTCGTCTAAAGGAGAGGTCAACAACCTGCGCTACACCATTCTTACCGAGAACGAAGAGGCCGGGCACATGGTCTATGACGGCAATTACTACCTGTCTGTGGACAGGAACGAGTTCGAGGTGCCGAAAATAGGCGTGGCCGATCCCGACGTTCTGGAAGTTCTCGTGAGGACGAACTACGACAGTTCGCAGCATACTGCAGACGCATGGAAAGTGACCAAGAACGATCCGGAGATCACGCCTGTCGGCGTGCCTGTCACGGAAACCATGACTTTCTTTATGGGGCCTGCGTATTTGACCGGAAAGATCCGCTTCAGGGTCGATCCGAATCCCACCAGCCAGGACCGTGTGCTGACCTTCACGATCGGGGCGGGAAAACTTTCACAAATCATAACGATAAGGCAGTCGGGAACCTCCGTGAACGCATCTATCAATGCAGAGCAGTTGCCTGGTGAATTCCTATTCTATTCGTGGATGGGTGTACCGCTGGAAAATTACAAATCCCAGTTGATGCTCGATTGGATATCATCCGACAACAGCGTGATCGTGGAGACTGTTGCGGAGACCGCTCCCGTCACCAATCCCGTCACGACTTTCATCCCGTTCGTATTCTCCACGGCGGCGGGTTATGACAATCCTGCGGGGCCGGCTACATACACGGGTAGCAAGAAGCTGTTTACCATTGCCCCTGCACCGCTTGACTTTACCGTTGAGTCATCCCCGTTAAGAAGCAAGATCAGGGTGACAGCCAAAGGCGACAACGGGACTGTGACCAAAGAAATATCCGTGAAGCACAAGAATATTTGTGTATACCTTAGTTCGCCCGATTACGTCTATATTGCTTCGGACAAATTACAGCAACACATAGGTATGGCTGCCAATACCACCTTTACCATAACGAAGACATCGGACCCGATGAACGTGACGGGCTATACCAGTTCGACTACCACCCTGGCCGACCTGTACAATAATCCTTTCGACAATTCCGGAGGTCTGGGTCTGGGGAGCGGCATTAATCTCTATACCAAGAGCGTGTCCGATCTGGGGACCGGCTGTACGGTGTCTTTCAATATGTCCACTTCGCTTTATAACGGATACGGCGGGACCAAGAGTTTTAATTTCGATATAAAAGTGGTGCCGGTCGGAGAGCGCGCCAACTCGTATATAGTCAAACCGGGCGACTGCACTCCGGGCATTCCGCTGAGCCAGGCGAACCAGACCGCGGAACTCGGACCGAACTGGATCGACGTGTCGGCCGGAGTGCCCAGGACAAAATGGATGATGGCGGAAATCGAATGGAGCGATTCTCCCGGAGTGGTACAGCTCGTCGATACGCCGATAAGATATACCCATGAGGATTACGTGGGCACCCCGGAAGCCTATCTCATAGTCAAGGGATTGAAAGAGGGCAACGCGGTGGTTTCTGTCAGCCAGTGGGAGAACGGAGCCTACGTCAAGAAATGGAGCTGGCATATCTGGGTAACCGCCGACAAGGATGTGATCGGGGCCGGTGCGGGTACGGGCAACAAATGGATGGACCGCAACTTGGGAGCGCTGGCTGCAACCCCTTATGTGAATTCGGCGTACAGCGAGGATCAGTTCTCCAAAACAACCGGGCTGTTCTACCAGTGGGGCCGTAAAGATGCGTTCCCTGCTGTTAACCAGTACTATGCCGGCGGTACCACCCTTACTGCGTTCAGTAATGCGAATAACGCTTTAGATGCGGTGACCAATGCCGCAGAAGCGGTCAAGAATCCGCTTAAATTCTGTTCTACGGCTTTTGGATGGGAAGGTTCCGGCGGAGCGGCATCATGGAACAACGGTGGAAAGACCGTTTACGATCCGTGTCCCGCGGGATGGAAACTGCCAGCTGCATCAAATTTGCCGGACGTGCCGACATCTGGCAATACGATAACCGACAATATGGTCATGCACACCAGTCTCGGCATCAAATTCCCCCTTACCGGATACAGGTTCAGAGACAACCTGCTCCAAGCTAAATATGAAGCTTATATATGGTATAATGCCGGTTATCCTGGACACGGGGGTCAATATAGTGTGAACATCTATGGTATGGATACCTCCGGTATCGCCAATTTCACCGTCTCCGTTCCGACTTACGGTATGATGAATGTGCGCTGTGTCAGGATTCCCATATAGATATACGATGAAATAGTTAATGAAAATCCTGCCGGTAATTTTCGGCGGGATTTTTTATTTGCACTTGTTTATGTTTCCATGCGGATTTTGTACTTTTGACGAAAACAAAGTTTACCATGAAACGCCTTTTTGTCGTAATAATGATAGCTGCGGCCTCTTTTGCGTGCAGCGGGCAGAAAAAAGCCGATCCCGTGCAGGAGTTGCGCGCCCATATCCAGCGCATGGCGCAGGCAACAACGACATCCCAGCGCAACGTCGAGAAGGAGTGGGCCGCCGATTCGCTCGATTTCGATGTGCTGGCATCGTCGGGCTTGTGGGACGAATATTTCCGCGAGTGGATCGCCATGTACCGTAAAAGCATCGGCAGCGAATTCGACATCAAGATCACGGAAGTTGCCAAGCACATCCTGCTACGTGCCGCAGAGCAGTCGCCGGACAAGGTAAAACCCCTGGTGCGCACCCTCTGCGGACAGTTGGTTGCCTCCGGAGATTTCGCCGCTGCCGCTGCCATAGCTGCTTATCCTCACGGTTTCGACCTGCCCGGAAATACCTACAGCGAGATTGCCGAAAGGCTTCTTGGTGCGGCGCTTCTTCCCGGACAGCAGGCTCCGGCGATAGAAGGGGCGAATCCTGTCCCGGTGCCTCCTCCTTCGGCAACTATTGTGTTCTTCTACGAGACCGGATGCCGCACCTGTGGTCCGATGATTGAGGAAATGATTGATGTTTACGACATACTCCATACCCAAAACATACGCGTCATTACTGTCTCGTCGGACAGTGACGCCGCAAAATTCGAGGCATATGCGGCGGAAATGCCATGGCCCGACAAACTGTGCGACCTGCAGGGTTTTTCAGGCGTGAATTTCAAGAGGTATCGGGTCGCTTCAACGCCAACGCTGTGGGTGATCGACGGCAGTGGAATAGTTGTGGACCAATACCGCGATCTCCACGAAATGGGACTTGCGGAATAGGGACTTGTTTATTTCGTAACTCATACAGCATGATTTTTCACTACATTGCGTCATTTATTTTAATAAACAAGCGCAATATGAAATTCACTCCTTTTCTCCGTATGGCCTCAGCAGCCGTACTTATAATGTCGGCAGTTGCCTGCGGCAAGGAAGACAATTCGGATCCGGCCGGAACTATTTCCCTCAACATGATGGATGAGGCGAACGGCAAAACTCTGCTCGGGAATTCCGATGTGTATATCGACGACTCATACAATTTTTATGGCCCTTCCTGCTCAATATCCGGCCTGGGGAAAAAGAACGGATTGAAGAATGCTTCTCCCGCACTGGACGGTACGGCTCCCAGAGTGGCCGTTGAACAGGGGAAAGCTTATCAGATATTCTTAAGCGCTGCTATCCGGAAATTTCCTTCGGGTGAATCTGCGCTCAATATCACCGGCGACTACTATAACGTTTATGCCGTGTCGCAGATAAAGCAGAACGACGTGGTAACCGGTGCAAATGTGAAATTCGTACTTTCGGATGTACCCGGCTACGGTTTGCCGGAATACAACAAAAATATAGGATCTTTCAATCATTATGATTACCCAGACGGTTACGAGATTATACTGCCCCTGCCCACTTCCGACTTTGAAGTCGAGCCTGTGTTTGCCAGTTCCAATTATTATACCCTTGAATATGAAAAATCGGGTAAGAATTTGATCATTAGACTTGTAGATTATAAATCAAGCGATGTTTTCGGGTTCTATATACGTATCAAGGGCAGTTATACGTCTGTGTACGGGAACGTGCGGTAGACAATCCGTATGAAAACAAGGGAGGCTGCTGTCCGGGCTGCCTCCCCTTGTTTTTTGGAAAACACATGCGAGACGGGTTATTCTTTAATGCCCAAGCCCTGTTTCGAGGCGTAGAGGGTGGCGATGCTTATGCGGCATCCGGGCGCGGCGGCAAAGATTGCCTCGGCGCACGAACCTATCGTCGCGCCGGTCGTCAGCACGTCGTCGACCAACAGGATGTGTTTTCCGGCAAGTCGTTCCGGACTGCGTACTGCAAAAACGTCCTTCACATTTTCCCAACGTTTCTCTTTCGGCTGTTCGGTCTGGCTGCGGTTGTTCACGCGGCGCACCACGGCATGCCTTTCTACCGGGACGCCCATGCTTTTAGACATCCCTTCGGCTATGTATTCCGACTGGTTGTAGCCGCGTCGCAGTATCTTGCGGGTATGGAGCGGAACCGGGACGATCGCATCGACACCGGAATAGGCGTCTGTTTCCGACAGCACGCGCCCGAACCACTGCCCCATGTCGCGGGCGATCATCCAACTGCCCGAGTATTTGAAACTGTGGACGAGGCGGCGGTAACCGCTCTCATGTATGAACCATACGAAAGCCGTGGCGTTCTCGAGCGGTAACAGTCCCCAGAAACGGCGGGCGACCGGGTTGTCGGGCATGTTCTCATAACCTGTGAGCGGAATATCCCACTGGCAGGAGATGCATAGGAATCCCGTAGCCTCGTTCATGACCCGTCCGCACGCCGGGCACACCGGCGGGAAGAACAGGTCTCGCAAATCTCTTGCAGGATTCGGCATTACTTCACCAGATCGCTGAGTTTGACCTCCAGACCGGTAGCGATCTTGCACAGAGTGCGGTAAGTGATGTTTTTCTTGCCTTTCTCAATTTTGCTCAGTTCGGAACGGTCGATATCGGCACGATATCCGAGTTCTTGAATTGACCATCCGCTTTTTTTTCGTAGTTCTTTGATGCGAGAGATTGTGTAGTCGAAATTTTCTTTGAAATCCACCATAGCGCGTGAGTTTTATCACACGCAAAGTTTTCTTTATTCGACAACAAAAAACGAGAGTATTAACCCCCGATGAAAGAATTGGGATGTCATTCCTATGGCGTTGTATTGGTTACTTTTTGGTCAGCAAAAAGTAACCAAAAACTGACCCATTTTCCAAAAAGCTACTTCGTTTTGTCTAAAATGGTACAGCCTTGAGCTAACGCGGAGCTATCGCACATGGCTGAATTCCATTTTAGCCTGCTCCTATGTTTAACGCTTTTTGAAAGATGGGATTTTGTGCACGGCCTATGGTCGTGAAATAAAGAAGCGGAATGCTTTATTGAGAATCCGCCTTTTTCGCCCGTAGGCCGGTTTTGCTCCACTTTTGCCGGCCAAAAGTGGAAAAGAAATAAAACTATTGCGGATCTATGTTTGGGGTGACGGTCACGCGCCGGAACTGAGGGTCGGCGCGGAGAACGTTGACAGCATTCGCGAGGGTTTCGCGGATCTCAGACATCGGCTTGTTGCGCGGTATTTTAAAGAGGTAGACGAGAGCATACTCGCCCTTGATTTTCTCGACGACAGGGGACTGTGGCCCCAACAGACGGTCGCGGAATACCGGTCGCAGGATATCGCCGTAACGGCGTGCGGCGGCGTACAGGGTGTCGCGGTCTGGATGGCGCAACATCACCGAAACGAGCCGCGTGTAGGGCGGATATTGGAAACTGGCGCGTTCGGCAAGCGTTTCGGCGGCCATGCCGTGGAAATCACCGGCGGCGGCTTGGTTGATTATGCGGTTGCCTGGATCGGCCGTCTGGATTACGACTTCGCCGCGTTTGTCGCGCCGTCCTGCACGTCCCGCTACCTGAGCTATCAACTGGTAGGCGCGTTCCGAAGCACGGAAATCGGGATGGTTCAGCAGGTTGTCGGCGTTGAGGATGCCCACTAGCGAAACCCCTGCGAAGTCGAGTCCCTTTGTGACCATCTGCGTACCCACCAGAATATCGGTCGCGCCGTGCTCGAAATCGTTGATAATGCGGTTGTAGGCGGTTTCCGAACCGGCGCTGTCGCGGTCGAGCCGCGAGATGCGGGCCGCAGGGAAAAGCCGTGCGAGTTCTTCCTCTATCTTTTCGGTGCCGAAACCCTGCGTTGTGATATTCATGCTGCCACATTTAGGACAAAGTGACGGCAGGGGCGAATGCGCACCGCAATAGTGGCAGCGGAGCGTAGAACGATGAACGGTCATCGGGATGCCGCAGTGGCTGCATTGGGGTACTGAGCCGCAGTCGGTGCATTCTATATAAGGTGCGATGCCGCGGCGGTTCTGGAACAGGATGACCTGTTCGTTACGTTGGAGTGTCTGTCCGATGCGGTCGAGCAACTCCTTGTTGAAGTGTGATTTCCGCTCGCCACGCTTTGCCGCGCGGATGGTGTCTGAGATTATGACCTCGGGTGCCGGTGCTTCGCCGAAACGCTCGGAGAGCGTGACAAGTCCGTATTTTCCGGAAACCGTATTGGCCCATGTCTCGAGCGAAGGGGTGGCGCTGGCGAGTATCACACGGGCGTTGTGCAGGCAGGCCAGCACGACTGCCGTGTCGCGGGCATTGTACCGCGGGGCGGGATCCTGCTGTTTGTAACTGCTGTCCTGCTCCTCGTCGACGACGATCAGGCCCAGGTGTTTCATCGGCAGGAAGACCGACGAGCGTACCCCAACTATAAGAGAGCCGCCTTCTGCCCGCATCAGGCGGACGTAGGCCTCGGCACGGCGGCGGTCTGCCAACCCCGAGTGGTACAGCACCACGCGGTCGCCGAAAATCCCGCGCACACGCCTCACGAACTGTGTCGAGAGCGAGATTTCTGGCAACAGCAACAATACGTCGCGCCCTTGGGCAAGGGTCTTTGCGATTGCGTGGAAACATACCTCGCTCTTTCCGCTCGACGGCACACCGAACAGAAGGGCAGTCTCCTTGTGGCGCAGCGACTCGCGCAACTGTTCCAAAGCGGCTTTCTGGGCGTATGTCAGTCTGGGCAGAGTAAATGCCTGTTCGGCATATTTCGTCCATTCCACTTCACGTTCGGTGATGGTGATAATACCTTTTTTCTGCAGTGCGGCAAGAGTGGCGGCATCGGCTTCGATCAGGCTGCGCGGAACTTCGCCGCCGAAGATACGTCCGTTGAGGCGCCCGGAAAACTCCATCAGCGCGTCGTGTTGTTTCGGAGCGCGGCGGCGGATCTTCTCGCAAATTTCATGGAGTTGCTCTTCTACGAGAATATGGCGGGAAAGCGCGACGAAGCGCACCAGCCGCGGACGGAACTCATCTCCGGCAAATTCTTCGGCCGAAAATCCCGAAGGCTTCAGCATCGAGGGCAGTGCCGCACGCATCACCTCACCCGGCGTGCACATATAATACGCCGCCATCCACTCCCACAGTCGCATCTGCACTGCGTCCACGACCGGTTCAGGAAACAGCAGCGACAGTATGGGCTTTATGTTTTTGTAAGGGGGTTTTTGGCCGGACAGGCTGCGGACTATGCCAGTCGTGATTTTGTGCGGACCGAACTGCACCGACACGGCACAACCCATCCTTATGGCCCCTGCCAGTTCCACACCTACCGAAAATGTGTAGCATGGTCCGGCTATGGGCAGGATTATCTCGGCATATAGCTCCGGAGTCTTTTCTGCTGCCATCCGTCGGTTATTCGTCTTTGCTGATCTTTGCCCGCAGGAATTCTTCTGCACGCGGAACATCCTCCGTGCGGACAACCAGTTTGATGCCGACGCTGTCGTTGAGCATCGTCAGCACGGTAGAGGTCACATCGTTTTTGATGAAATTATCAATCCCGGCCGAGTCTAGCAGCGAAGAATAAATCGCCGCCTCGCCTGCCGTATTGAAGGTCATCAGTACCGTAAATTCCTGTTCCTGTTTCATAATCGCACGATGTTTCAAAAGTTAACATTTGTAATGTAAAGGTAACGAAATTTTGTTAAAAACTTTATCTCCCGAAGGCATTAAATACCGTACCTTTTAAGTAAATTTGTTGTCCCTGTTACCCCCTGGTAAGGGGGTTAAAAACCAATGCCGATGCCTGATTTCGTTCATCTGCACGTACATACGCAATATTCCATCCTCGACGGAGCTTCCGATATCCGGAAACTTATCCGCCGGGCCAAGGATCTTGGCATGCCGGCCGTCGCCATCACAGATCATGGCAATATGTACGGCGTGAAGGAGTTCCACGATGTTGCGACCAAAGAAGGAGTCAAACCGATCATCGGATGCGAGGTCTACGTGGTGAGGAACCGTTTCGATAACGACAAGGACGAAAAAGCCGGCGATCACCTCATACTGCTGGCCAAAAACCACAAAGGCTACCAGAATCTCTGCAAGATAGTAAGCTACTCGTGGACCGAAGGGTTCTACTATAAGCCGCGTATCGACAAGTCGCTGTTGCGCGAGTACGGCTCCGACCTGATATGCTGTTCGGCATGCCTCGGGGGCGAAGTACCGCAGGCCATAATGCGCAACGACATAAAGGCCGCGGAAGAGGCCATATTGGAGTTCAAGAGCATGTTCGGGAACGACTATTACCTGGAAATGCAGCTACATCCGACTGGCGACGAACGCGACCGCAATGTCTACGACAACCAGGTCCGGGTCAACAAGATCATTGTCGAACTTGCGGAGAAACACGGCCTGAAGTACATTTGTTCCAACGACGTCCATTTCATTATGGCCGAAGACGCCGAGGCGCACGACCACCTCATCTGCCTCAACACTGGACGTGACCTCGACGATCCGAACCGCATGAAATATACGTTCCAGGAGTACCTGAAAACGGCCGACGAAATGGCCGCTCTCTTCCCGGAGCATCCCGAAGCCTTGGCGACCACGTTGGAGATAGCTGACAAGATCGAGGCTTATTCGCTGAAGCATGATCCGCTGATGCCTGACTTTCCTCCTCCTCCAGGTTTCGAGATACATTTCGAAGATATGCGGACATCGTTCGCCGGGGCAGTGAAAAGCGAAGAGCAGAAAGCCAGGATCATGGCCACGCAGTCGCAGGAGGAGATCGAGGTGTTGGCGAAGGATGAAGGTTTGGAAGGCAAATTAATGGTGGCCAAGCAGTTCCGTTACATGGTCTACCTCGCCAGGAAAGGAGCGAAGGAACGTTACGGCGAGGAACTGTCCGACGAGATAGAGCGGCGCCTGAAATATGAACTCGACACTATCGAGTGGATGGGATTTCCGGGCTACTTCCTGATCGTGTGGGATTTCATACGCGCCGCCCGTGAAATGGGGGTGTCGGTGGGACCGGGACGCGGTTCGGCGGCTGGCTCGGTCGTCGCCTATGCGCTGCGCATCACCAATATAGATCCTCTGCAGTATGACCTGCTGTTCGAGCGTTTCCTCAACCCCGACCGCATTTCGTTGCCCGATGTCGATATCGACTTCGATGAGGACGGCCGCGCCGACGTGCTGAATTATGTGACAGAAAAATATGGTAAGAAGCGGGTCGCCCAGATAGTGACTTTCGGTACGATGGCCCCTAAAATGGCTATAAAGGACGTTGCGCGCGTGCAGAAACTGCCGCTTCAGGAGAGCGACCGCCTCACCAAACTGGTGCCCGACCGCCTGACTCCGAAGAAAGGGCAGACGCCTTTCGAGTTCGTCTACGAAGTTTCTCCCGAGATGCGCGCCGAGAAGGAGTCGCCCAACCAGACGGTCCGTAAAACACTGGAGTACGCCGAAAAACTGGAAGGTTCGGTGCGCCAGGTCGGAGTGCATGCCTGCGGCGTTATCATCGGCAAGGACGATCTGGAGCTTTACGTCCCCATCGCCACAGCGCGCGACAAGGATGCGAAGGGATCGAAAGAGAAGCCCAAATCGAAAGATGAGCGCGATGAAGACCTGAAAAATGTGGTGCAGTTCGAAGGGACGCAGGTCGAAAGCGTCGGCCTTATCAAGATGGACTTCCTGGGGCTGCGCACCTTATCTATCATAAAGGACGCGCTGAAGAACGTGGAATATGTCCACGGGCTGAAGATCGACATCGATGCAGTGGGGTTGGATGATCCTGAAACATATCAACTTTTCAGCCGCGGCGAAACGCACGGACTGTTCCAGTTCGAATCGGCGGGGATGCGCAAACATCTCAAAAACCTGAAACCCACGCGTTTCGAAGACCTCATCGCGATGAACGCCCTCTATCGTCCGGGTCCGATGGACTATATCCCTTCGTTCATCAAGCGCAAGAACGGCGACGAACCAGTGGAGTATGAGATCGCCGAGATGGAGGAATACCTGAACGATACTTACGGTATCACGGTCTACCAGGAACAGGTGATGCTTCTGTCCCAGAAACTCGCCGGGTTTACCGGCGGGCAAGCCGATACTCTCCGCAAGGCAATGGGCAAGAAGCAGAAAGATGTGTTGGACAAGATGAAGCCCGACTTCATCGCCGGTGCCGCGAAGAACGGTCACGATCCCAAGATCGTCGAGAAGATATGGGGCGACTGGGAGGCTTTCGCATCGTATGCGTTCAATAAATCGCACTCGACGTGTTACGCCTACGTGGCCTATCAGACCGGCTGGCTCAAGGCGCACTACCCGTCGGAGTTCATGGCGGCACTGCTGAGTCGCAACCTGTCGGATATCAAGAATATCACGCTCTATATGCAGGAGTGTAAACGCATGGGGATGAATGTGCTGGGGCCTGATGTCAACGAAAGCTACCATATGTTCTCTTCGGACAAGGAGGGCAACGTGCGTTTCGGACTGGGGGGCATCAAAGGAGTGGGCGAGGCCGCCGTTAAGTCGATCATCGAGGAGCGGCGGGCGAACGGTAAATATAAAGACGTATACGATTTCATGGAGCGTATAAATTTCCAGTCGGTCAATAAAAAGACGCTGGAAGGTCTGGCTGTCGCGGGTGCGCTCGATGCCGTATCGGGTTTCCACCGCAGCAAGTTTTTCGCCACGGATTCAGCCGACGGGAGTGGAATATTTCTCGAGCAACTGATGCGCTACGGTTCGAAGGTGCAGAATGAAAAATCCAACGCACAGCAGAGCCTGTTCGGAACGGGAGCGCAGGAAGCCGCTATACAGCGTCCGCTGCTGCCCGTTTTTCCCGACTGGTCGCAGCTCGAAACGCTGAACCGCGAGCGCGAGGCTATCGGGATTTACCTCTCGTCGCATCCGCTCGACAAGTACCAGGTCGTGATCAAGCACCTGTGCAACATGACGCTGCAGGATCTGGAAAATCCAGCCGGGAGGGGCAATCAGGATTTCACAGTCGCCGGAATGGTGACCGGCGTGCAGAACCTCATGTCACAGAAGGGCAAGCCATACGGCCGCATCAAAGTCGAGGATTATGATGGCAACACCCATGAATTCACCATGTTCGACAAAGATTACGAGAAGTACCGCATCTTCTTTTTTACGGACTATTTTCTGTTCATCCGCGGCCGTGTGCAGCCCAAAATGTATAACAAGGACGAATACGAGGCGCGCATCGCTTCGATAGTGCAATTAGGTGACGTAGAGAAAGATTTTTTAAAGGAAATTTGTGTTACGGTGCCACTCGACACTGTCGATGGCCCGTTTGTTGCATCTCTCGATCAAGCGGCCCGGGAGTGTGAAGGCGGATTGAAGCTCAGTATGAGAATAGTCGACCGCAAGGGAAATATATCGGTGAGAATGTATTCGCGCAAATACAAGGTCGGCCTGGCGTCCGGATTTACCGATTTTCTCGATGATAATGAACTGAGATACACTATACAATAACCTTTGAAACATCACAAATACTAATATAACGTACGAATTTTATGGCTTTGGAAATTACAAGCGCCAATTTTCAGCAACTTCTGGAGAGCGGCAAACCACTCGTGGTCGATTTTTGGGCGGAATGGTGCGGACCGTGCCGTATGATCGCCCCTATTGTCGGAGAACTGGCGGAAGAATACAAGGATCGAATTAACGTGGGCAAATGCAATGTCGATACCGATAACGACTTGCCTGTGAAATATTCTATCCGCAATATTCCGACCATCCTCTTCTTCAAGAACGGGGAATTGGCAGAACGCCATGTGGGCGCACTAAGTAAGTCGGATCTTCAGGCTAAACTCGAAAAACTGCTTTAAGAAGAGCACATCTTGCCATATGGCGGCAGGAAATTACGTTCCCGGACAGTTCGGGAATCTTCGCCTGCTTTATGAAATTTTAAGAAATAAGGGGGGAAGCCTTTTTTACACCGATGAAAAGCATGGTGCAGGATGAATAAATATTAACAAATTTGACGTTTTAAGAAAATTTTATATATTTGAAGTACGTTTTTGGGAGAAATCCTAAGCAGATCTTTTTCAAAAGGGGTGGTTTCGTAAGAATAGGAAAAAGGAAATAACGACAGGCCAAGGGGATGGAAAAAGTCCCCGCCTCCATATAGCCTGTTTCTCAGGCGAGGCTATATGATAAAGGTGCAGCAACACCACGACAGGGACTATTGTGTCCTTGGACGGTGTTGCTGCACCTTTTGTTTATGCCTGAGGGAGGCAAAATTAACAGAAAAAAAAGAGATACAAAATAACGTTCATTCTAAAACATTATCGTATGAAAAACAGTTGTCTGGTTACAAGAAGATTATGGGCCCTCACCGCCGCCATTCTGCTGGCGTGGGGACTTACGGGATGCGACGAGAAAGAGCCGGAAATTCCCACCCAGCCTTATCTCAACATTATTTACGGAGACGAGATCAACAATAACCTTACCATTCCCGTTCCGGAGACCGGCGGCGAATATCAGATTGTGGTGCAGTCTTCGCGCAACTGGAAAATGCAGGACGTTTCTGCAAACTGGATCCATGTCAATCCCACGGAAGGAGATAAGGACAAGGATACCGGGGTGGATATCGCGGTCGATGCAAATCCCGATCCCGCTGCAGGAAGGAGTGTCACGCTGATATTCACAACAACCGACGGTGCCAACCAAAGGAAAGTAGTTGTCAACCAAGGTATGGGCGGCGGCGATATCTATTTCGAGGATGCCGGCACTGCGGTTTCTAAAGACGAATCGGGCTACTGGCCTTACGTTACCGACTTCACAGGTTGGACCAGGCAGGGTTCGGTTGACCAGAGCGCTGTGACCTACACGGGTAAAGCCAGCGTACGCAATTCCGGAGCCAATTGGGAACCTGCCTCTACGGAAAAACTTGCCCCTTATGTATTTTTGGGAGCCAATGCCAGTTCCGGACAGCCGTTTGAAATAAACGGCATCAGTACCGGCGGCGCTACCAAATTTATCTTCACATGGGTTATGCAGGATACCCAGAGCGGATCCGTTACTCCGCCTGTCATGACTCCTATTTCTACCACTTCAGTCAAACTTCAGGTAGGTTTCAATGGGACCGATTACGCCGATGTTGCCTATACTGTGGGCGAAGTTATCGGCAATGGCTGGACCAACGTTAAGGCCGAGTTCAGTGTGCCGTCCGGAACGGATAAACTTTATATGGTATTCGGCAGTTACAGTACGGGCGAAGGTCTGCGTATGGATGACTTTACGCTGACCGCAGGCGGCGACGGCGCACTCATCAATCCGGGCGGCGGTCCCGGTCCGGAGCCGGAAGGCGATCCCCTTACCATTGCGGAGGTACGCGCGCTTTATACGGGTACGGACTATACTTTTACCGAAGACAAATACACACAGGGCAGCGTTATCGTCGACTTCGACCAGAATAATGTCGCTTCGCTCAAGAACATGATGATTTCCGACGGCGTGAGCGGTATTACCGTGCGCCTTACAGCTGACGTCGTGCCTGCGGACTATCCTGTTAACACCGAGGTCTATGTAAATCTTAGAGGCCTTACCCTTACTGCATACCAGGGATTGGTACAGTTGAACAATGTGCCGAACGCGAATGTGGTGAAGACCGGCCAGACCAAGTCGATCACTCCGTCGGAGATCACTGCGGCACAGTTTAATTCGGGTGCCTACCAGAGCATGCTGGTCAAAATATCGAATGTGCAGTTCGTTTCGACCGCACTGGGCAAAAATATGAACGACGACAGCTTTAAGATCACTCCTACCAGCAGCACGTCTGCTACGACTGTGGGGATGGAAAGCAACACCGCCGATAATTTCCCGGTTTATATGTCGTACTATGCGAAATTCAAAGCAACCCCGGTTCCCGATAAGAGCGGTTATATAATCGGAGTCGGTTCGATTGCAGGCGCTACGCCGGTCAACCAGTTGATGCCGCGCAGTACGGCTGATTTCTCCGGCCTCACAGCGGCCCGTTTCGGGGGAGATGCCAAATACCTTAACGTCACACCGGCAGGGCCTGTTACGGTTCCTTCTACGGGAGGAGTGCAGACCGTGAACGTTGCGGCCAACGTCGCATGGACCGCCGCTGTCGTGAACGGAAATACAGCTACGCTCACGGCAGGCCCGACGCCAGCTTTCGGTTCCGACAACCAAGCGGTATCTCTGACGTTTGCCGAAAATACCGAAGCTGCCGCCAAAACCCTGACACTGCGCATATCCACGATGGATACCGGCGTTACGACACAAACCTATGATATCGTTTTCAATCAGGTAGCTGCAGGTGCCGGAGAAACGCTTGTCGATAAGATCGCAGGCCTTACCGCCGGCACATACTATATGGCTGCCCAAAAAGAAGCGGGAAATACATACGAACTGTGGACAGGTGCCCTTTCGGGAACAACCAGTGTATACTGTGCGACCAACAGCTACACTTATTCGGGAGGAGTCCTTACTCCGGTTGCCGCGGATGGGGCGAATGTTATGGAACTGGTTTCGGCGGGCGCTGCTAACACCTATTATATCAAGTATGGCGAGCAGTACCTCAACAATACCAGCAATTCTTCGAACCATAAGCTGGCATGGTCGGCTACTCCTGTCGCCTGGGTGTTTGGGGATGCTTCTACGGCGGGTGTAAATCCGGTTTGCAATGGCGGCTACCTTTCGACTTCGACGTCGGCCTCATCGAATTACATTCGCTGCTTTGTAAATACGACTTCGCCCGGAACTCCTCCGATTTCCGCTGCGACCGGCGTGTTCTTCTTCAAGGCTGCGGCTCCCGCGCCTGCTTTCGGTGTCAGCACGACGTCGCCCGTAGCGGTTACCGCGGCAGGTGGAGCACAGACTGTTAATGTGACGGGCAATGTCGATTGGACGGCGGAAGTAGTGGCAGGCAACACCGCCACACTTTCGGCACAGCCTGCGCCTGCGAGCGGTACCGGTGCAGGGACCGTCACTTTCACGATCGCCGCCAACACAGAGCAGACTGCGAAGAGCGTGACCATCCGCGTCTCCACCACGGATGCCGCTATCGCGACCAAGACCTACGATATCGTCTTTAACCAGGCGGCAGCAGCAGCCGCCAAGACCTTCGGTGTCAGCACGGCGTCGCCCGTTGCAGTTACTGCGGCAGGTGGAGCACAGACTGTTAATGTGACGGGCAATGTCGATTGGATGGCGGAAGTAGTGGCAGGCAACACCGCCCCACTTTCGGCACAGCCTGCTCCTGCAAGCGGTACCGGTGCAGGGACCGTCTCCTTCACGATCGCTGCAAATACCGAACAGACCGCAAAGGCCGTGACAATCCGCGTCTCCACCACGGATGCCGCTATCGCGACCAAGACCTACGATATCGTCTTTAACCAGGCGGCGGCTTCGGTAGTATCTTACAGCACTTACTATACGATGAACAAAATGGAGTTCACAACTAACTCGGCTTACGCTTCTTACACCGGCTCATATACCGATCCTGTTACTACTAATGCCATCAGTTGGACATTGGCTTGCGGTAACAATACCATATTAGGAGGTAATGCCTCTGCCGTGACTGGTGGTAAAATGGTGTTGGGCGCCGCCAATGCCAAAGTAGGGGCGCCTTTCGATCTGACAGATACGTCTATAGCCTCTGCGCTCATTTCTGATACCTCTATTCCGAATGTAGGGAGGATAACCGTATCTGGCCGTCCCGATGATCCCATCACGATGGGTATCTCCTATAGTACAGATGGGACTACATGGGTGAAGCAGGCTGAAATGATAGATCCTAACGGGACGGGTGCAGTTGGCGGTTCAGGCGATACCGTATTTGTATTCGACACTCCTGTAGCTTCAGCTTATTACGCTGTTGTGATAAAATCCTCAAGCACAACTGCGAACAGCCGCGTGCAGGAGTTCAAGATCAAGATAGAAACGGTAGATTAATCCGGTTTGATTACAGGGCAGGAGTGTGTCTGCGCTCCTGCCCTGTTCAAAACCCTACCGGCTGCCATGTGGCCGACGAATGATTCCTGTCAGCCGCGAAATGACAGATGTAAAACCTATTTCTGCGATTATGAGAACTAAAAGACTGATCCTTGTCATTGCGCTGTTGCTGATCGGCACGGGGACTGCCGTGTACGGCCAGACAGAATTGCGCAACACCATAATGTTCTACAACCTCGAGAACCTTTTCGATACCATTCCCGATCCGGATACCAATGACAGGGAGTTCATTCCCGACGGCAATAAAAAATGGAACAGCCACAAGTACTGGACGAAAATGCATAATGTCGACCAGGTGCTGTACGGCATCGCCCAGGCCAACAAGGATTTCCCGGCTGTCATCGGCGTGTCCGAGATCGAGAACCGCAGCGTGCTGGAAGACTTGGTCATGATGGAAAAGATACGCAAGGCCAATTACAGGATAGTGCACTTCGACTCGCCCGACAGGCGCGGTGTCGATGTGGGCTTCCTCTATCGTGCCGACAGGTTCAAACTCGAAGGGAGTTGGCCGCATCCGGTCAGGATGGAGGAACTTCCCGATTTCCTTACACGCGATATCCTCGCGATGTGGGGGACGATGGACGGCGAGCCTTTCTACTTCATGGTCGCGCACTGGCCTTCGAGGCTGGGCGGACAGCAGGCTTCAGAACCGAGGCGCATCAGGGCCGCGGAAGTTATGCGCCATGTCGTCGATTCGGTGCTTACAGCCAATCCCGCCACCAAGATCGTGGTGATGGGCGACCTCAACGACGATCCGACTGATAAGAGTGTTGCGGTCGTTCTGGGCGGAAAGCAGAAGATCAAGGATCTGCAGCCGGGCGACATGTTCAATCCCTATTGCGAAATGTTCAAAAAGGGGCACGGTACGCTTGCTTATCAGGATGCATGGAACCTTTTCGACAACATCGTGGTGAGCGAAAACCTGGTCAATGCACCTCGCGGCGCGTGGCACATCGTTAAAACTGAAGGCAATATCTTCTATGGCAATATCTTCCGTGCGAAATATCTTTTCCAACAGGAGGGACAGTACAAGGGCTATCCGCTGCGCACATATGTGGGAGACAACTTCCAAAGCGGATACAGCGACCATCTCCCCGTTTATATAGTTATAGCAAAATAGTTAGGCAAATAAAATCTGATCGGATTATGAGAATAAAACATTTACTTATTGCGGTCCTGGCTTTTTGTGCCGTAGATGTGTGGGCGCAGGAATCGACGGGAGGGATCGGAGGACAGGCAGTGACGCGTGTCGGCAGAGTCCCGATCGACGGCGTAAAAGTTACGCTGATGCCGGGCGGGCTTGTCCGCTATACGGAGGACGGAGGACGCTTTTCATTCGAGGGGCTTCCTGCCGGCCAATACACGGTCAAATTCGAATCGTATGATTTCGAAGATGCCGATGTCAATGTACGCGTTGCCGGAACCGTCCGCGAAGTGACCGTCCCGATGATAGCGATGGTTGCAATAAGCGGTCTGGAGGAGTTGGATGTGGTCGACTTCGACATAGAAGGCAGTGACGATGCACAGTATTCATCCTCGAACCTCTCCGCCTCCAAAGACCTGTTTTCGAACCTGGCCGGATATAAGTTCAGCGAAATGCGCTTCGAAATGCGCGGCCTTAACAACGAAACGGTGTACCTGAACGGCATCGGGTTCAACGACGCTTTGAACGGCTACTCGCCGTGGTCGCTTTGGACAGGGCTGAACGATGCCACCCGCAACCAGGAATCCATGTCCGGTGTCGGCTCTTTGAGCTATGGCGTGGGCGGGCTGAACGGCAATACCAATATAAACGCCCGTGCATCGCAGATGCGTAAGGGAACGCGCGTTGGAGTTGCCGGCGGGACTAATTCCTACTTGCTGCGCCTCATGGCCACTTATGCTTCGGGGATGCTCGACAACGGATGGTCTTACGCATTTTCGGTGTCCACACGCCAGGGACGCCATGCCTGGGTAGACGGGGTTTATTACAACACATGGGGATATTTCGGGTCGGTCGAAAAGCGTTTCAGGAACGGCCATAATCTGGGCCTTACATTTTTCGGAACGCCTACGCAGCGAGGCGCGCAAAATGCCTCGACAGACGAGGTGTATCGGATATCCGGTTCGAACTACTACAACTCCAACTGGGGTTACCAAGACGGTAAGGTGCGTAATGCCCGTATCCGAAACAACCACGAGCCGGTGGCCATGCTCAACTATACCTATAACCAACCGGACGGCAAACTGATATTCAATGCGGCAATGTCGTACCGTTTCGGCCGCAACGGCTATTCAGCTCTCGATTGGTACAACAACTCCGATCCGAGGCCCGACTACTACCGCTATGTGGACGACTGGTTTACCGATAAATACGAAAATGCGGATCCCCGTCTGCGTGCCGCCGCCGAAGATATGTGGAAATATCCCAAATATTCGCAGATCGACTGGGACTGGCTCGTTCAGCAGAATAAGAACAGCGTGCAGGTGGACGGCGTAGTCCCCAAGGGAGTGGACACAGGGACTATGCGGCGTTCGGTGTACGTCCTCGAAGAAAGGCGTACCGACCAGAATGACGTCAATTTCAATGCCCGACTCGAACAGCAGCTTTCTGTAAATTCAAAGCTGACCTACGGGCTGAATTACCGTTGGAACCGCACAGAATACTTCAAAATATTGAAGGACCTTTTGGGAGGAGACTACTACATCGACCTCGATAACTTCGCCGATCGCGATTTTCCCAATTCGCAGCAGTCGCAGAACGACCTCGCGCGTCCCAACCGTGCGGTATATGAAGGCGACAAATATGGCTATGACTATTACGCGAACGTCCGGGAAGGTAAAATGTGGGCGATGTACAACTATGCAGGCCCTCGTATCAGCGCTGTAGCCGCGTTCGAGGCAGGATTCAACAACCTTTGGCGTGACGGCCTTGTCGAAAAGGGCCTCTTCCCCACGTATGTCAACGGGCAGAAGCAGGATATAGGGAACAGGTCGCTGGGAGAATCAGAAAGGCTCAATTTCTTCACATACAAGGCGAAACTCGGACTGAACTACAACATCTCGGGAGCGCACCAGTTAAGCGCCAATGCGGGATACTCGCAGGATGCGCCTTATTTCCAATACTCTTTTGTTTCTCCGCGCACACGCAACGAGGTGACCCCGGGGCTGACCACCTCGAAGACGTTCGCCGCCGACCTTACCTACAATATGCGTTATTCGTGGATGCGCATGCGCCTGTCGGCATACTGGATGAAGCAGTGGGACAACACCAAGGTGCTCAATTTCTACGACGACTATTACAAGACCTACACCAACTTCGCCATGAGCGGTATAGATCAGCGCCACATGGGGATCGAGGCCGCGCTGCAGATACCCATCGTTGCCGGAATTTCGTTCAACAGCGCTATCAGCTGGGGCGAATATATCTATACTTCAGACCCTATCGTGACGCAGACCGTCGACAACAGTGCGCAGACACTCATGGAGAATGCGGATGTGTATTACAAAAACCTTTATGTGGAGAGTACCCCGCAGTGGGCTTTCAACCTGGGGCTTTCCTACCGCAGCGGCAACAACTGGTTTGCAGGCGTGGACTTCAACCTCTACGACAGGATGTATCTCTCCATGAACCCGCTCTACCGCACCGATACTGCGCTCAATGGCATGTGGGACGATCCAGCCGCAATAAAGGCGATGCTTTCCCAGGAAAAATTCGACTTCGCGTGGGTGATGAACGCCAACATAGGCAAGTTCTGGTATCTGCACAAGGGGCAGCTCGGATTTACGGTCGAAGCCAAAAACCTCCTGAACAAACAGGATATCCGCACGGGGGGATATGAATACGGCCGACTGTGGCAGGACGAAGCGACGGGAGAGTATAACAAATTCGACTCTAAATACTTCTACCTCTACGGGATCAATTTCTATGCGAATATTTACTACCGTTTCTAATATGTAAAAACGAAAAAGATCATGAGAACGAAGAATATATTATTGGGAATGGTTGCCGTGGCGCTGTCGGCCGTGCTGGCGGGATGCTACGAAAAATTCGATGCGCCGCAGCCGCAGAAGATCTACGACGACCAGTGGTTTGCCGACAACGGTTACCAACAGGTTTCGATATCCGACATCGAACAGTTGTTCGCAGACCAGGTCGGCGATCCGGCAAATACTGCAACCTACGGCAAATACTACTACATAGTAGAGCCTTACTATATCAAGGGTAAGGTTATAAGCAATGACGCTTTCGGCAACTTCTACCGCAACCTTTACATACAGGACGACACCGGCGGGATGGAGATCAAGGTCGGTCTGACGGGAATGTACACCAAATATGTGGTAGGAGAGACCATTTATGTGGTTTGTCAGGACCTTGCCGTGGGCAATTACCGGCGCAACCTGAGCCTCGGCATGCCCGATACTTCGGGAGAGTATGCCAACAAGAATATAGAAGTGAAATACCTTGTCGACATTCATCTGAAGCAGGGAAGCCGGACTACGCTGTCGGCAGCCGACACGCTTGTGATAAACCCGACGAACATTGGACAGTATATCGGTTCTGGCGGCATGTTCAATACGGATATGAGCGGCCGTCTGGTAAGGTTCGAAGGCGCGCTGAGTACATGGGGAACCTTCAACGGTAACCCATATCCTTCGTTCCAGCTATCCGCCGAAGACGGTTATGAAAACGTATTGTACACCGACCTTTTTGCGGAGTGGGACGCATACGATGCTGCGGTCGCGTCGGGGCAGGCAGCCGACGAACCGAGCGTTCCGCGTCCGGGAAATTTCTATTACGATCCCAGGGTACCGACATGGGCCTATCAGGAGTATATGGGCACGGCTAGGTACTACGGCAGCGCGCGGTTTACAGTGGGCAGCGTAGCCATCGTGGTCCGCACGAGCGGTTATTCGAGGTTCGCCCTCGATCCCGTTCCTGCAGACGGCCGGATGGTCGACATGACGGGTATCGTCAATCTTTACACCTCCGGTAGCGGCGGTTTCGCCACCAACCAGTTCATGCTCAATAACAGCAGCGACGTGAAATAACACAAGCTTCAGGTAGAAAAGAGAGGGAACAGTTTAAATATGATAATCCCTATCTGAAGCCTGTTTTAGCGGGGTTAATAACCCCGCTTTTTTATTCGATGACTCTTTCCAAACCCTCTCCTCACAGTCAGGGAGGGTTAATTCGGCGGATTTCCCAAAGGAAAGGTGTCTCTTATTTCATCAGGAACCGTTTTTTATGTAATAAAGGCTGAAATCCCTATCTTTGCATTCAATTGTTTTGCGGAGCAAAATAATCATCGACCGAGCGCCGACCGTCGGCCGCAGGCCGGTGGAGGTATCTTGCGAGGGGGATAACTAAAATGGTAGATTTCCCGCCGCAAGCGGCGGGGTAGTTCAATCGGAATATGGAAACGACATGGCGGGAACATACAGCTACAGGATAGAGCCTCGTGACGTGGACTCAACGCTGCGGGTGAGGATATACACGATGGGTGATTATGTGCTTCGGGCCGCCAACGACGATGCCGACATGCTTGGTTTCGGGGTGCGCGACCTGAATGTCAGCAATTCGTCGTGGGTACTTTCACGTCTGGCGATCGAACTGGAAAGGATTCCGTCACGGCATGAGCGGATAGACGTTTATACATGGGTCAGCGATTACGGACGGTTGATGACCACACGCAATATGACGCTGTCGGACGAAGAAGGCTGCGGGATAGGCGCCGCGGTGACGCAATGGGCGATGATAGATCTCGATACGCGCCGTCCGCTCGACCTGTCGGCGCTGTCCGATAAACGGACTTCGCTCGTGGACCGCGAGCCTCCCATCGAAAAACCACGCAAGATCGGCCCGTTCGAATGTGCGCTCGAAAGACCGCATAGGGTCGTCTACAGCGACATCGATTTCAACGGCCATGTCAACAGTATGAAATACCTGGAGTGGATGGCCGACACAATGCCTGCGGAACTGCTGGAAAAGGCTGCAGGATTGCGTTTCGACATTAATTATATCCACGAAGCCAAACTCGGACAGGCGCTGGCGGTTTGCTATGCCGAAACCGGCGATATCCACCGTTTCGACATACGCAACGGGGAAGGCCTCTCGATCTGCAAAGCCGAGATAAAGCTATACTGAAAGTAAAAAGCTCCGGATTTCCGGAGCTTTTTACTTTTAGCAGCAGGTCAGTATTATTCATGACCGATATGCTTGGAAACTTCTTTGCTTTCGGCTATAGACTGCAACGCCAGATAATTGTCTCCGTAGCGCTCGAGGTTGTCGAGTTCCGTGCGGAAAGTGTCCAGATGCTCTTCCTCTTCGGCTATAAGTTCTTCGAAGATACGTTTCGAGGTGGCATCCTTGGCTTCGCCGCATACGCGCGCCCAATCATTGTAGCTGTCGATGGTGTTCTGTTCGAGTTCGATGCCTTTCTGCAGGATCGCCTTGACATCTTTTTCGCTGATTTTGACAACCTTCTGGTCGGGCATCATGTCGAAGTCGCCCTCCAGGAACAGTATCCTTTCGGCGAACTCTTCGGTGTGCTTCATTTCCTGAATGGCCACCCTCTTGAAAATCTTTGCGAGGTACTTGTAGCCGATGTCTTCGAGGCGGACGTGGAAATCCATATACTGCAGCGAAGCCGTTGTCTCCATTCTGACCCCTTTGTTCAGCAGATCGATGCTGGTTTGATACTTATTCATAATCCTGGATTTTATTTGTTGGTTTTCAAGTTGATTCGGAAATAAAAACAACTGCAATTTTCATACCTTATTTCGAATTGTGCGGCTCTTTTTTACTTTGGCTGATATTTTGTATCTTTATTGCACATAAAGAAATTTGAAAAACTAAAAATATTATGGCAGATTTATCGAAACTAGAGCCTCATGCTGTGTGGGAGCAGTTCGAGGCTGTAACCAAGATCCCGCGCCCGTCGAAAAAAGAGGGGAAAATGATCGCATTCCTCGTGGATTTTGCGAAGGCGCACGGGTTGGAATATAGAAAGGACGCGGCCGGCAACGTCGTGATCATAAAACCGGCTGCGGCAGGTATGGAGAGCCGTCCGACAGTGGTGCTTCAGAGCCATATGGATATGGTGTGCGAAAAGAACTCCGGTGTGGATTTCGATTTCGAGCGCGACGCCATCCGCACACGCATCGACGGCGACTGGGTGAGGGCTGAAGGGACGACTCTGGGCGCCGATGACGGAATCGGAATAGCCGCCGCGCTTGCCATGCTGCTTGACAATGAGGTGAAACACGGGCCGCTGGAGGCGCTGTTCACGGTGGACGAGGAGACCGGTCTGACCGGCGCGTTCAACCTCGGAGGCGATATGATATCGGGCAAGTACCTTGTGAATCTCGATTCGGAGGATGAAGGCGAGGTGTTTATAGGCTGCGCCGGGGGTGTGGATACGCTTGCATATCTCGATTACAAAACAGAAAAAGCTCCGACCGGATACCGGTTTTTCGATGTTTCGGTTTCGGGATTGCAGGGAGGCCACAGCGGCGATGACATTGAGAAAGGTCGCGGCAACTCCAATAAGATAATGGCCCGCCTGTTGTGGTCCGGGATCGCGGATTTCGGGCTGAGGCTCTCGCATATCGACGGCGGGAACCTGCGTAACGCGATTCCGCGCGAGGCACGGGCTTCGGTCTCAGTTCCCGAAGGTAAGGCCGCCGCGTTCATGAAATTTTTCGAGGGTTTTGCCGCCGACATTGCCGCTGAACTGCAATATACCGACGCAGGCATCAAGGTCGAGATAGATAAGGCCGAAGCGGCGGATGTCATCGACGAAAAAACCGCACGCAACCTGGTTTACGCCCTCACAGGGGTGCCCAACGGAGTGCAGGCGATGAGTTTTGCGATGCAAGGATTGGTCGAAACTTCGACGAACCTTGCATCGGTCAAGATGGGCGATGGCAAGATCGTGGTAACGACTTCGCAGCGTTCGTCGGTCGAGAGCGCCAAAAAAGCAACGGCTGCTGCAGTGGAATCAGTATTCGCACTTGCGGGTGCGCGTGTCGAACATTCGGACGGTTATCCCGGTTGGGCGCCCAATCCCCATTCGCATATACTTGAAGTGACGGAGGCGGCTTATCTGAAACTGTTCGGCACTAAAGCCAAGGTGCGCGCGATCCATGCGGGCCTCGAGTGCGGACTGTTCCTTACGAAATATCCTGATCTGGAGATGGTGTCGATCGGGCCGACCCTGCGCGGAGTCCATTCTCCGGACGAACGGCTCGAGATCCCGACGGTCGACAGATTCTGGAAACTGCTGATCGGGATACTGGAAAGCCTGTAATAAGAACGGGAGCCTGCGAAGCTCCCGTTTTTTAGTTTAACATGGCACGACGTCGTGCCCGAACGGAGTGAACGCCACAGCCATCAGTTTGAAATGCTGGAGTCCGAACGGTATCCCGACGATGGTTGTGCATAACAGGAGTCCGAAAGCCAGGTGCGTCAGGGCCAGGCACAGTCCTGCCGTGAAAACCCACAGGATGTTCATCAGTGTGTAGAGGCAACCGCTCCCGCTGTGGTCTATGATGGTATTCCTTCCGAAAGGCAGGAATGCGAATGCGCCTATCTTGAAAGCCTGGAAACCGAATGGTATCCCGATGATGGTCACGCACAGTAGTGCACCGGCTATGAAGTATCCCAACGCCACGAAAAGGCCGCCGAACAGAACCCAAACTATATTTCCGAGTATATTCATAGACTAAAGTCTGCCAATGCTATCGCCACGGCGGCTTCGGCGATCACAGGTACGCGCAGCGCTATGCAGGCATCGTGACGTCCTCCGACGACGAGCGTTTCGACCCGTCCTGAAGCGAAGTTGAACGTTTCCTGCGGACGCGAAATGCTGGCGGTGGGTTTCACGGCGATGCGCACCACGAGTTCATTGCCGTTGGTGATGCCGCCGTTGATCCCGCCTGCGTTATTCGTGCAGGTGGTTCCGCGCGCATCGACGATCATGTCGTTGTTTTCGGACCCGCGCAGTTTCGCGGCGTCGAAACCGCGTCCGAACTCGACTCCTTTCACTCCCGGGATCGAAAACATCAGGTGCCCTACCATGCTTTCGACCGAATCGAAGAAGGGTTCGCCCAGTCCCGCTGGAACTCCCGACGCACGGCATTCCACGACTCCGCCTACGGAATCCCCTTCACGCATGGCTTCGGAAATTATAGTGTCGAACATCGTCCGGTCGCTCGATCCGCCTATCTCGATTATTCCGGCCGCAATCTGCACCTCTCCTAAAATCTTTTTTGCAACAGCCCCTGCCGCAACCAATCCTAGTGTCACGCGGCCCGAGAAGTGTCCGCCTCCGCGGTAGTCATTGTGGCCGTCGAATTTTTGAGAGGCTACGAAATCGGCGTGCGAGGGCCTCGGATGTTCGACAAGTTTTGAGTAATCCTTCGAGCGGGTGTCCCCGTTACGGAAAAGCACCGTCAGCGGCGCGCCGGTCGTATGTCCCTCGAAAACGCCCGAAACAATTTCGGGTATGTCGGCTTCCTTGCGCGGCGTGGTGCCCTTGGCGCCACTGCGGCGGCGTGAAAGATCTGCCTCAAAGTCGGCCGGGACCAGTGGAATTCCCGCCGGAACGCCGTCCATGACGACCCCCAGGGCCTCGCCATGAGATTCGCCGAAAATCGTTATCCTGAAATTTCTTCCGAAACCGTTCATTCGTTAGATTGATATTATTAAGGTAGATCCCTCGTCGGAACTGCGTTCTTCCGTCGGGATGACATTCTAACTAAACCGCTGCCGACGTTCCGGTTAATTTTTCGAAATCCTGCCAGAAGCCGGCGTATGATTTCGAAACGCACTCGGCGCCGCGGATCGTGACGGGCGACGAGGCGTTGAGCGCCGCAACCGCGAGCGACATGGCTATACGGTGGTCTCCGTGACTTTCGACGGTTCCTCCGCCTATCTGCCCGCCGGTGACGCGCATAATGTTCTCACCGTCCGTATCGACCTCTATGCCCAACTTGCCGTATTCGCTCCGAAGGGTTTCTGCACGGTCACTCTCTTTGTGTACGAGGCGGTTGGTGCCAGTTATGACCGAAGTCCCTTCGCAGTTGGCGGCCAGAGCCACGAGTGCTGGGAAAAGGTCCGGACAGTCAGTAGCATCGAATTCGAATGCGTTCAGTTCGCGCCGGCAGACCGTGACCGAATCCCCGGTCTCTTCGATACGCGCTCCAGTACGGGAGAGGACGTCTATAATGGCGGTGTCGGCCTGCAGCGATACGCTTTTCAGATTATGTACCGTCACCATCCCAGCTACCGCTCCTGCCACCAGCAGGCACGAAGCTGCGCTCCAGTCCCCCTCCATTATGAAATCCGCAGGGGTATATTCCTGTCCGCCCGGAACGTAGAACTCCTCGTAGTCGCGGTGGTCGATATCGATGCCGAACTTGTCCATAGTGTCGATGGTCATGTCGATATAGGGAAAACTTTTCAGTCCGTCGACATATATGGTAGTACCCCGTTCGGCGAGCGGGAGCGACATCAGAAGGCCGGTCAGGAACTGCGACGAAACCGATCCGTCGAGCCGAACCTCGCCTCCGAGCATCGGGCCTTTCACGATTACAGGCAGGAACCCCTTGTTGTCTTTCACTTTTACGCCCAGTTGCCGCAGAGGTTCGGCCATCATGGTCATCGGGCGGCGCAGGATGCTGCCCCGGCCATCTATGGTCATCGGGCCGCCGCAGAGCGATGCGATGGGGGTGAAGAGGCGGGTCGAGAGTCCCGATTCGCCGATGTCGAGTATGCCCGATACGGGACTCAGCCCTCCGCGTATGGCGTAGGTGGTATTGTCGAGCCTGCGGACCTGTGCACCCAGTACCTGGACCACGCGCAAGGCGGCTTCCGTGTCGTCGCACATCTCGACGTTGTATAGGGTTGATTCCCCTGGCGCCAGCAGCGCCGCGGCAATCGCCCGTTGGGCGTAACTTTTGGAACTCGGAGGGACTATATCGCCTTCTACCGTCCCGCAGGTCACTATTTTGTCCATAATCACCTTAGCTCAAAGTCCTTACCCAGATAAACCTCACGCACTCTTTCATCGTTCGCAAGCTCTTCGGCCGTACCCGATTTCAGTATCTTTCCCTCGAACAACAGGTAAGTTCGGTCGGTGATCTTCAATGTTTCGTGCACGTTGTGGTCGGTGATGATTACCCCGATATTTCGGTCCTTGAGGCTGCCGACGATTGTCTGGATATCTTCCACTGCGATCGGGTCCACACCCGCGAACGGTTCGTCGAGCAGGATGAACGCGGGATTTATGGCAACCGCTCGGGCGATCTCGCAGCGGCGGCGTTCGCCGCCCGACAACTGGATGCCCTTGCTTTTGCGAACCTTCTGCAGGCCGAACTCAGCGATGAGCGACTCGAGCCTTTCCTTTTGGTACTGGCGGGTGAATTCGGTCATCTCCAATACAGCCTTGATATTGTCCTCGACACTCAGGCGGCGGAAAACCGACGCTTCCTGCGCCAGATAGCCGACGCCCATCTGCGCGCGCTTGTAGACCGGCAGTTTGGTGATGTCGGTGGCGACTCCTTCGTCGTTTTCCAGGAAAATAGACCCCTGGTTGGGTTTGACAAGCCCCACGACCATATAGAAAGTGGTCGTCTTACCGGCCCCGTTAGGTCCCAGCAACCCTACGATCTCTCCCTGGTTTACATCTATCGAAACGTGATCCACAACAGTACGCGTTTTGTACTGCTTCACCAGATCCGCTGTATATAACCTCATAACTTAAATTCGGGATAACGGTTATCCCTTTTTAATTATTAATATCCATTTGGAGTTTGTTATCCCGAACATAAGTTAACGATGCTTTGGCATCGCAGCGTGTTCGATCACCCCTCTCTTGATCCTCCCATATAACCGAAGGGGAGGAAATAGTATGATGGTAATTATTTTACAAAGATAGTCTTTTTCCGGGGCGCAGCCCATATTTATGGAAATTTGCATATTTTCCGTAAAAATAGGGAAATTTGGAAATTATGTATATCTTTAATCTGTTAAAATTGAAAACCGACGCCAAAGTTCAGTGAAAGCACAACCGGATACCATGCTTTATGATAAGCTGAAGGAGTACTTCGGCTTCACTTCTTTTAAAGGCAACCAGGAGGCCGTGATCCGAAACGTGCTCGACGGGCGCGACACTTTCGTGCTGATGCCCACCGGCGGAGGCAAGTCGCTGTGTTACCAGTTGCCAGCCCTTATAATGGATGGCGTCGCCATAGTAATCTCTCCACTCATCGCCCTGATGAAAAATCAGGTCGATTCGATGCGTGCGTTCAGCGAAACGGAAGGCGTTGCCCATTTCCTTAATTCGTCGCTCAACAAGGGCGCTATCCAGCAGGTGCGCGACGACGTTCTGGCCGGAAAGACCAAACTGTTGTACTTCGCGCCCGAATCGCTAACCAAAGAGGACAACGTTGCGTTTCTGCGCAAGATCAAAATATCGTTCTTTGCCATCGACGAAGCTCACTGCATCTCGGAGTGGGGTCATGACTTTCGTCCGGAATACCGACGCATTAGGCCAATAATCAATGATATAGGCAATGCTCCCATAATCGCGCTCACCGCCACCGCCACTCCTAAGGTGCAGATGGATATCCAGAAGAATCTCGGTATGCAGGAGGCTGCGGTGTTCAAGTCGTCGTTCAACCGCCCGAACCTCTACTACGAGATACGTGCCAAGGTCGACGCCCCGAAAGAGATCATCCGCTATATAAAAACCAACGAAGGTAAATCGGGGATAGTATATTGCCTGAGCCGCAAAAAGGTAGAGGAACTGACCGAATTATTGTTGGCCAACGGCATCAAGGCCCACGCATACCATGCCGGTATGGACGCGGTGACAAGAGCCAGGAACCAGGACGATTTCCTGATGGAGAACGTGGACGTCATCGTAGCCACCATCGCTTTCGGCATGGGCATCGACAAACCCGACGTGCGCTACGTGATACATTACGACATCCCCAAGAGCCTCGAGGGTTACTACCAGGAGACCGGACGCGCTGGACGCGACGGCGGTGAAGGCCAGTGCGTTACATTCTACAGTTACAAAGATATCCAGAAACTCGAAAAGTTCATGCAGGGTAAGCCGATCGCCGAGCAGGAGATAGGCAAGCTGCTTCTTATGGAGACTGTTTCATACGCCGAGTCATCCATATGCCGCCGCAAGACGCTGCTGCACTATTTCGGCGAAGAATACAAGCAGAACAACTGCGGGAGTTGCGACAACTGTCTCAATCCGAAACCGAAGATCGATGCTACGGCCGATATGCAACTTGTGTTGGAAACATTGCAGGCGATAGGCGATAAGTTCAAGATAGATTACCTCGAAAGCGTGTTGACGGGAAAAACCACCACGCTCATCAAATCGTACCGCCATCACAAAATAGAACAATTCGGTGCAGGCACAGAGCGTGCCGCCCGCTACTGGGGTGCCGTAATACGCCAGGGCCTGATTTTGGGGCTTATTGACAAGAATATCGAAAATTACGGTTTGTTGGCGATAAATGCCAAGGGGTTGGCATTTATCGAAAAACCATTCCCGGTTACCGTTACGCTCGACCACGAATACGACTCGGAAGGCGAGGACGAGGACGGAGCGGCACAGCCCATGGGCAAGGGTGGCGCAGCCGACGAAGAATTGTTCCGGATGTTGAAAGAACTTACCAGGAAAGTGGCTAAACAGCATGGACTGCCCCCGTTCGTCGTCTTTCAGGATCCCTCTATCGAAGATATGTCGGTGCATTATCCCATTACCATCGATGAGATGCAGAATATCAGTGGCGTGGGTGCAGGTAAGGCTAAAAAATTCGGTCAGCCGTTCATCGAACTCATCAGGCGCTACGTCGAGGAGAAAGATATAGTCCGACCGCAGGACATGGTGGTGAAAAGCGTTGCAAATAAGAGCGCCAACAAGGTTTACATCATCCAGAGCATCGACCGCAAGATGGATTTCTCGGATATCGCACGCGCCAAAGACCTCGATCTGGACGAACTTCTGGGCGAGATCGAAAGCATCGTATATTCCGGCACCAAGCTCAATATAAGCTACTATATCGATGAAGCTATGGACGAGGACAAGGCTGAGGAAATATACCTTTATTTTAAAGAGGATGCCGAAAGCGACTCCATCGAAGAGGCGGTCAAAGAGTTGGGTTCGGACTTCACCGAAGAAGAGATCCGCCTGGTGCGTATTAAGTTCCTCTGCGAACAAGGTCATTGATCTTGTGAAAAACGCCCGTCTGCTGGTTACACTTGATGCCCGGATCTTCATTTAGAGTTAATAAGTTGTGGTCCTTGTGGTTGTGCAGGCGTTGGCTTCGCCTTCCTCCTTAGCGTTCTGGCAAAATGTAAACACTTGCCACTCGCTTATCCGTCGGTTGCATACGGATATTTTTGACAAGATGTTTTTATTGTTTGAATTATTGAATGGAAGTAAGGGCTAAAAAATCACTGGGGCAGCATTTCCTGACAGACCTCAATATTGCGCGTAAGATAGCAGATTCGCTTTCGGGCGGTGGCGACGTGTTGGAGATAGGAGGGGGGATGGGCGTGTTGACGCAGTTCCTGCTTCAGAGGGACGACATCCGCCTGTGGGGGATTGAGATCGACAGGGAGAGTATAGCCTATATGCGCGAACATTTCCCCGAATTTTCATCGAGGCTCATCGAGGGGGATTTCCTGAAGTTCGATCTTCGGGGGCGGTTCCCGGACGGCGTGAAAATTATAGGCAACTTCCCATACAACATCTCCTCGCAGATATTTTTCAAGGTTCTGGAGAACCGCGATATCGTTCCAGAGGTGGTGGGCATGATCCAGCGCGAGGTGGCGCAGCGCATCGCCGAACCCCCGGGCAGCCGTACCTACGGAATCATGAGCGTGCTGCTGCAGGCATGGTACGACATTGAATATCTTTTTACGGTCAACGAGAACGTTTTTTCTCCTCCCCCAAAAGTAAAGAGCGCCGTGATACGCCTCACTCGTAACCCGATGAAAGAGTTGGGCTGCGATGAGGCGCTTTTTGTAAAGGTCGTCAAGGCGGCTTTCGGACAGCGCCGGAAGATGATCCGCAACTCTCTCAGGGCGGTCTTCGGTGATTTCGGGGGAGCGGAATATCCGCTTTTCAGCGACCGCGCAGAAAAACTCTCTGTGGCGCAGTTCGTCGACCTGACGAACTGGGTCGCCAGCCATATATAATCATGACTCTGGAATTAAAGAGGGATTTGAAAATACTTGGTTATGTGATATTATTCCTTGCTATTATCTCCGTCTGGGGAATAACCAGGGATAAAAGACACGAACGCTTGTTGAAAGAGTCGTCGGAACGCACGGCCGGTGTCATAGTGAGGTTTTATAATTATAAACACGGTTACGGTTTCGGATATGAATTCGTTGTAGACAGTATCGTTTATTCCGGCAGGGGGATATGAAATACAACGACGATATATTCCTTGGAGATACATGCGAGGTTGTTTATGCCGGTGCCGACCCGAGCATGAATTATTGTCTGAAAGATGGGAACGGGAACATAATACTCCATCATCCCAGATTCGAACGAAGCAGGGAACTGGACCGCATGCGTGAAAACAGACGCGCTAATACAGGGATTGCGACAGACAGCGCAACTCATCGGCTTTTCTGACTGCATGGTCGCGCGAATCTGACTTTATACTCCAAATTTGTGACAAGACGCCCTATACGGGATGTCTTTTTTTATGATTACTGGAAAATTTTGTAACTTTATAGTCAATGTAACCCGTTGTGCATTTAGAATAAAATCATAAAAAAAGTTGTTCATGTCGGATAATATCCGTATATTTATTTGACTACCAATCAGATAAATATCATGAACAACTTTAGCGCAAGTTACGAAAAGATTTTGGGAACATT
>JAVBRB010000040.1:0-26202 GCA_031548515.1 Rikenellaceae bacterium
GAAGAAATTGAAACCGCAGCATACTGTGCGTATGTGAGGATTTCAATTTTGAGCGTAACGCAGCAGACGACCTGTTTTCACGGAAATCATGACTAACGAAGTTTTATACGCACTTGGCCTATCGCTTTTCGCCGGACTCGCAACGGGGATAGGCAGTTTCATCGCCTTTTTCTATAAGAAGACCAACGAACGCTTCCTGTCGTTCGCGCTGGGGCTGTCGGCCGGGGTGATGATCTACATTTCGTTCATGGAACTGCTGTTCGACGCCCGCACAGGCATTACAGAACTGACGGGAAGTCCTAAAATGGGCATTCTCTACACCGCGCTGGCTTTCCTCGGTGGAATTGTTTTCGCAGGGCTGATTGACGGCCTCGTGCCCAAGGATGAAAACCCCCACGAAATGCACACAATGGACGAGTTGAAAGATCCCGGCAGCCATCACAACAAAAAGCTGAAACGCACGGGCCTGGTTGTCGCGCTGGCTATCGGTATACATAACTTTCCCGAGGGCATCGCCACTTTCGTTTCGGCGCTCGGCGATCCGGGAACCGGCATTGCCATTGCGGTAGCGGTCGCCATACACAACATTCCCGAGGGGATTGCGGTTTCGGTACCGATGTACGCCGCAACCGGGAGTAAGAAAAAAGCGTTCTGGATGTCATTTCTGTCAGGACTGGCCGAACCGACGGGCGCGCTGCTGGCTTGGCTGGTGCTGATGCCGTTCCTGTCGCCGATGCTGATGAACATCGTTTTCGCGGCCGTCGCCGGCATCATGGTCTTCATTTCGCTCGACGAGCTGCTGCCCGCCGCACGCGAATACGGCGAAAGCCACATACCTCTCTACGGACTCGTTACGGGTATGGTCGTCATGGCCGCAAGTTTATTTTTACTAGCATAGTACGGATATGATAAAGTGGCTTAAAGACAGGACTAAGCAGGAAAAATGGCTGCTGGCATTGCTGGTAATATCGCTTGTCGCCGTCATCGCACGCTGGGGATTCATCAAAAAAGAAGCCGGCGGTGCGTTCCGGCAGCGCATGGAATACT
Organism: Rikenellaceae bacterium; assembly: GCA_031548515.1. Classification (GTDB taxonomy): domain Bacteria; phylum Bacteroidota; class Bacteroidia; order Bacteroidales; family Rikenellaceae; genus UBA940. The sequence goes on from JAVBRB010000040.1 coordinate 1,048, forward strand.
TTAAGCAACCGGACAGGCGCGACACCATCCCGAAACAGGATACCCTTCCGGAACTCGCCCCCGCAGGTAGACATATCATTCGCGACACTGTATGATTTTAAAACAAAAACGGCTTCCTTTATCTGGAAGCCGTTGCAATATACCCGGTAACCTGTCAGAATTTCAGGACCATTCCCACTCCCCCGGGAGTAAAGCCCAACGACAACTCCGGAGCGGAATAATTATAAGATGTCGATCCGGTATATTCATTATAAATATCCACAGCTCTGGCGATCCTTTTTTTCGCCTTCACCGTGAACGTCGCGCCGGTGGCGATCAAAGGAATACCCGCAATGAATAATCCTAGGCCGATACCGCCTCCCGTGCTCCAAAAATCTTCCTTACCGAAGAAGGGGTCGCTAAAGGCAGGGTTGTTATTCAAAGCATTGGCATTTGTAGCAGCAAATATCATCGTTAACGCCCCCCCGGCAGAGAGGCCTACCCCCGTCCACAACGTATAGTAGCTGATCGTGGCGTATCTCATGCCCGCCGAATAATCTTCGTACGCCGGGGTTCCGCCGAAAAGGCTGGCGGCGCCATAAGGACTCAAGGTGCCGTAACCGTCGTCGACAGACATTCCCCTTACCCTGAGCCGCGGCGCCGGTGATTGTTCCCGCACCAACGATTTGTAGTCGTCCATTGGCGGGAGAAACGGCTCCTTTTTATTCTCCTGCGCAACGGCGCCCCATGCGAACAGGACGCAGAACAAAAATGCAATGGTCTTTTTCATGGCTCGGTCAAATTTAATAGGTTTCAATTGTTCTACGAAGTAAAAAATCACCGACGGAGCGCCGACTTTCAAAGCCGCCGGGCTTTGTCCGAAGCATTTTGCGACGGAAGTAACAGTGTATATTTTCAGCCGCTTGCGGCGATATTATAAACACCTGTTTGGAGATACCCTTTGCCTGCAGCGGGGTAGTTCAATACAAAAATAGCAAAAACCTGCTCAAAAACAACAGACGAACGGGTGAACGGGAAAGAATGACCGGCGAGTGGTCATCCATGAAAAGACGATACCAGACGCTCGTCAGTCATGGTTTCGATTTCGAGCAGAGCGTCGTACGGATCTCCGCCAAGACCCAGAAGGCGGGCAAAGGCCGGTTCCGTTTTCAGGCCGCCCGATTTCAATTCCACTACCCGTCGCCTGAGATTTTCACCGAAAAGCGTCAACAGCCGGTATTCGACCAGCATGTGGCGGTAGGCGTTATTTTGTACGGAAGGCACCGGCGAACCGAAAATCTCGATAAGTTCCCCTCCCGCAGAGGAGTATCCGAAGTACGGAGCGGCCGCATTGTTACTTCCATTGGCTTTATGCCACGCCCGAAATCCGCACACGACCGTACCGCCGTTCACGCGGACGTCAAAACTGTCGTATCTATCGAATTTTTCGCGGAGAAGTTCCGTGAAATTTTCTGCGTCATGAACCTCACAAACTATGTCGAGATCGCTCGACGGAATATCTATCCCGATGGGAATAGTGCCGGTCAGAATCGGATCATATGGAGCAAGAATCTCCATCACGCGGGTCTGGCGGAGTATTTCACAGCACCGCCTCTGCCGCGGATTGCCCTCCGCAAGGTAAGATATATCGAGGAATTCGGGCACAGCCGGCCTCAGGATTACAGATACAGGTCGAGCAGTACGGACATTTCGGAGGCGGCTTTGCGGGCTTCGGCAGCCGCGGCTCCGGCGAAATTTTCCGTACTGTCGGCGTATATTATCGCCCGCGAAGAGTTCACCAACAGGCCGCAGCGGTCATTCATTCCGTATTTCGCGACTTCGGCAAGGCTTCCGCCCTGTGCACCCACTCCCGGAACGAGCAGGAAATGGTCGGGAACTGTTTCGCGTACTTCGCGCAGCATTTCGGCCCGCGTGGCTCCGACCACGAACATCGTGTTGTCCTGTGTGCCCCACCCTGCGGCGGTCTCCAAAACCTGTTTCCAGAGCGGTTTGCCGTTCGCAAGCGGCAGGGTCTCGAAATCGCCGGCGCTGGGGTTCGAAGTAAGCGCAAGCACCACCGCCCACTTGCCGTTGTATTTTAGGAATGGCTCGACCGAGTCGCGGCCCATGTAGGGCGCGAGCGTCACCGCGTCGGCGAGGTTTTCGTCGTAGAACGTGCGGGCGTACATCTCCGATGTGTTGCCTATGTCGCCGCGTTTGGCATCGGCTATTATGAAAATCTCGGGATAGCGTTCGCGGATATAGCAGCAGGTTTTTTCGAACTGTTCGACGCCGTCCGCCCCGTGCGCCTCGTAGAAAGCGAGGTTGGGTTTATAAGCGACCGCGTAAGGCGCCGTAGCATCTATCACCGCACGGTTGAACTCGTACAAGGGGCTTTTGACAAGATGCATGTGCTGCGGAATCTTACGAATATCCGTGTCTAGTCCCACGCACAGGAAACTGCGCTTTTTTTGTATCTGTCCGAAAAGTTCGTCCCTTGTCATTTCGTAATTCGTAATTAAGAGTTTGTCAAAACGTGTCGCATGCAACGCTGTCGATAAAATCGCGAGAGAGCATACATGATGTATGTGACCGAACGATTTTTGAAACAAAGGAAGCAGACAGCTCGTTCTCACGAAAACCCACCCGCATCCTTCAACCTCTCGGCGTTTTCGGCCACAACGAGGTGGTCCAGCATATCCTGTATCCCGCCGTCCATGAACGGGCCGAGATTATATATCGTGTAGTTTATACGGTGGTCGGTGATGCGTCCCTGCGGATAGTTGTAGGTGCGGATCTTGGCGCTGCGGTCGCCGGTCGAAACCATCGTCTTGCGCTTTCCGGCGATCTCGTCGAGGTATTTCTGGTATTCAAGGTTGAATATACGCGTGCGGAGTTCTTCCAACGCCTTGTCGAAATTCTTCAACTGCGACTTCTGGTCCTGGCACTGCACCACGATCCCCGTAGGAACGTGGGTGAGTCGTATCGCGGAATAGGTGGTGTTGACAGACTGGCCGCCAGGGCCGGAGGCGCAAAAGGTGTCCTTGCGTATATCGCCCATGTTCAGTTCTATATCGAATTCTTCGGCTTCCGGAAGGACAGCCACCGATGCGGCCGAGGTGTGCACGCGGCCCTGCGTTTCGGTCTGCGGCACGCGCTGGACGCGGTGGACGCCCGACTCGTATTTGAGCACACCGTAGACGCCCTGGCCTATAACGCGCAGCACGATCTCCTTGTAACCGCCGGACGAACCTTCGCTGATGCTGTTGACCTCGTATTTCCAGCCGCGGTTCTCGATGTAATGGGTGTACATGCGGAACAGGTCGCCTGCGAAGATCGCAGCCTCGTCGCCGCCCGTGCCGCCCCGGATCTCGAGGATGGCGTTCTTGTCGTCCTGCGGGTCCTTGGGTATGAGCAGCAGTTTGATCTCCTCTTCGAGCGCTTCGAGTTCGGGTTCCAGACCTGCCGCCTCCTCGCGCGCCATTTCGCGGAATTCCTCGTCCTTTTCATTAGCAAGAACGTCCTTGGCATTCTGGAGGTTGTTCCACGCCGTGCGGTATTTTTCGCTCGCCGCGATGATCGGCCCGAGTTCCTTGTACTCCTTGTTGAGCGACACGAAACGCTTCATGTCCGACATCGCTTCCGGGGCCGCCATCTGCGCCGCGAGGTCTTCGTATTTGGCTTTCAGGCCGTCGAGCCTTTGCAATATAATGTTGTCTGCCATATGTCGTATCTGCTGTAATCGAGTGCAAATATAGCGCAAGCCGAGCGACAAGCAAAATTTATTTTATCTTGTCCAAGGCGCAGCCTATATTCACGGGAGTCTACTCCCGTAAAAGTAGTGATTTTTTCACTATTTTCTTACTACCTTTGTATGATATGGCGGAAAACAAACACATCTCGCTGCTTGAACTGCAGGGCATGGTCAAACGGAGCCTCGACGAGGCTTTTCCCGTTCCCGTGTGGGTGGCAGCCGAGATCGCCGAGATGAAGGTAAACCAGAACGGGCACTGCTACCTGGAGCTGGTCGAGAAAGGCGGCGCTAATTCTGTTCCCCAGGCGCAGGCGAGGGCCGTCGTGTGGCGCTCCAACTGGACTTCGCTGGCGGCCTACTTCCGCGGAGTCACCGGAAGCGATCTGGCTGCGGGGATGAAGGCGCTGTTCAAAGTGCTCGTAACATACCATGAACTTTACGGATTTTCGCTGCAGATCACCGACATAGACGCTTCATATACCCTGGGAGACTGGGAACGCCAGCGGCAGGAGACAATCGCCCGCCTGCAAGCCGACGGGGTTTTCGACATGAACCGCGAACTGGGCTTGCCGCACGCGATACAGCGCATCGCCGTTGTTTCGTCGGCCGGAGCGGCCGGTTACCGCGACTTCATGCAGGAACTGGGCCGTTTTCCATACAACATACACATCACGCTTTTCGAGTCTGTGGTGCAGGGACACGCGGCCGAGGATTCGATAATCGCCGCGTTGGAAAACATCGCCGAAAGCCTCGACAGCTTCGACGCCGTGGCGATGATCCGCGGCGGAGGCTCGCAGAGCGACCTTGCGGCGTTCAACTCCTACCGCCTCTGTTGCCACATCGCGCAGTTCCCTCTGCCGGTTCTGACGGGGATCGGCCACGACAAGGACCGCAGCGTCGCCGATATGGTTGCGGCCGTAGAGTTGAAAACCCCCACCGCCGTCGCGGGCTGGCTCGGAGAAAGGCTCGCAGCCCTCGACCGCCTGCTCGATGAACTGGACGAAAAGATACGTGCCGGGGCGCAGTACCTGCTCGAGGGCGAACGCATCCGTCTGGAACGCATCGCTCGAGTAGTCTCGATCGGCGCGGTAGAGATGACAAGGAGACTTGAAACGAGGCTCGAAAGGCTCTCGGCGGAACTCGCACGGCGGTCGGGTGAATATTTCATCCGGCAGAACAACAGGGTGGCGAACTGCGGGGCGTTCCTCGCCGAGCGTCCGAAGATTTTTTTGGCGCGCCAGGCCGAACGGCTCGAGGCTATGGAGAAAACGGTGGCGCTGAGGCGTCCCGAAAATATACTCGCGTTGGGTTTCGCAATAGTGAGGGCCGACGGCCGGGCCATCCGCGACGCCGCGCAGCTCGCCGAAGGCCAGCAAGTCGATATCGCCCTGGCACGCGGCTCCGCAAAAGCTGAAATTACGAAATAATATGGCGACAATATTTAAGAAAAACGAACGGAAGTTCAAGGAAAATCCCGGCAGGATAGACGGCTTCAGGCTGATGTCCGAGGTGTCGATAAGCGCAAAGAACGCCGAAACAAACAGCCTGAAATTCGACCTGAGGCAGCTCAATCCGGGCGAATATTCGTCGCTTTACCACTTCCATAGGCACGCCGAGGAACTGTTCATGATAGTTTCCGGCACGGCGACGATCCGCACTCCGGAGGGGCTGCAGGAGGTCGGGAGCGGGGACATCGTCTTCTTTGAAACCGGCGAGACCGGCGCGCACCAGATGTTCAACCATACGAGCGAATCATGCATCTACCTAGACATAAGGACTTTCGCCGGATGCGACATAGCCGAATATCCCGACTCGGAAAGGCTGATGATAATCCCCTCCGCGGAACAGTTCCGCAACGATTCGCGGACCGGGTATTTCGACGGCGAGGCTGAAAATGTTGGAAGGATATGGGAGAATCTACGGAACAAAAAAGAAGAATAGGATATGGAAAAACAACCCAAAAATTACGGCGAAGCGATCGCGGAAGTGGAGGCGATACTTGCCCGTTTCGGCGACGGAACGCTCGACGTGGACACTCTCGCCGCCGAGGTGAAACGCGCCACCGAACTGATCAAATACTGCAAGGAACGGCTCGTAAAGGCCGAAAAAGAGGTCAATGCCGTCCTCTCTGATGACAATCATGAATCATAAATCATTTATCTTTCATCCGTAATTTGAAATTCGTAATTCATTTTAATTACCGGAGATGATTAAATTTATCCTCAACCACACTCCGAGGCCCGTGCTGCAGAAAATAGCCGGATGGGCCGTGCCTGTCGCAGGATTGGCCTATGTCGGACGGGGCGTGCGGTGCCCCGTCTGCGGCGCGCGTTACCGCCGTTTCATGCCGTACGGCTACGTGGAGACGCGCCCCAACGCACTTTGCCCGCGGTGCCTTGCGCTCGAGCGCCACCGCCTGCTGTGGCTGTGGATCGAACGTGAAACCGACATGACGACCGCTGCGCCGGAATTTCTGCATATCGCCCCCGAAGTGTGCCTGATGCGTAAATTCAAAAAGGTCTACACAGGCGAAAAAGCCGCGCGGTATGTTACGGCCGACTTGGAAAGCCCCCTTGCAAAGGTCAAGATGGACGTGCAGGCGATCCCTTTTCCCGAGAACAGTTTCGACGTCATTTTCTGCAATCACATACTGGAACACGTCGCCGACGACCGCCTGGCTATGTGCGAAATGCACCGCGTTATGCGTCCCGGAGGATGGGGAGTGATGCTTTCACCGGTCGACGACTCCCGTGCGGAAACTTTCGAGGACGATTCCATTACCGATCCGGCCGAGCGCACCCGCATCTTCGGCCAGTACGACCACCGGCGCGTATACGGCCGCGATTATGCCGGCAGGCTGCGGAAGACAGGCTTCGATGTCGAAGAGGTCGATTATTTCTCCGCCCTCGCGCCCGAAGAGCAGAAGCTCTACGGCGTCCGGCGCGAAACATTATATATTGTAAAAAAACAGGTATAAATTGAGATACAAGCTAACGGCATTGTGTCTCAGATACATCTTAATCTTATTATTTATGGCCGGATGCACGACACCCTCCAATGAAGACGTCAAGGCTACGATCATAGCCTTGGAAAAACAAGCTCTGGAACTGTGGAACAAAGGGAACCCCGACGGGTTCCTGGATTTATCCGTGGACGACGTCGTTTATTTCGACCCCGTTTTCGAAAGTAAGCTCGAAGGTAAAAAAGCCCTCGAGAATTATTATAACACTATAAGGGGTAAGATTCACATAGAATCGTGGAAAATGATAGGGCCGGTGATCCAGGCAGCGGCAAGCGCTGCTGTGCTGGCCTATAATTATGAGGCTGAGAGAAACGGGCAGACCTTCAGGATGAACTGCACGGAGGTTTATATGTTAGACTCTTTCGGTCAATGGAAAATAATACATACCCATTGGTCTTTCGTCCAGCCTTTTAAATAGGGCTTACCCTCAACCACAAAAAAGAAGGCCGGAAAATCTCCGGCCTTTAATTATTGTTATTCCTATGTCTCACTGGCTACAGTACCGCCAACTCGCAGTACGAGTCGTAATACCGCATCACCTTTTTGACAAACCCCAGCGTTTGCTCATTATCGACGAACTGCCCGCAGCGAACCACATCGTCCTCGTAATACTCCGGTTCGTTCTTCAGTTCCAGATAACGCGAGACAACGTCCCATGAATTGGGATTCTCGCCGTACTTCGCCGCAAGCCTGCGCGCATCCAGAACATGACCCATACCGCAGTTGTAGCTGGCAAGGATGATGCTTAGGCGGTCTTTCTCAGGCATGGACTCCGGAAAGCGGAGCGTTCCACAGATATAATCAAGCAATTCGACACCCAGAGCGACATTGGTATGCGGATCGCTCATGTGAAGTGGGTCTACCTCGAACTGGCGCGCCACAACGGGCATTATCTGCATCAGGCCCACCGCTCCCGCTCCTGAGACAACGCCGTTATCGAATTTCGATTCGGCGCATGCAATGGCCGATATGAACCGCCAGTCGTAGCCTTTATCTGCAGCTATCTGGCGTATGATCGGATCGTACTCCGAAATCACTACGCGAGACCTTCTCAAACCCCACGACGGGCCGTTCGAGGCATAATAATCGGAATGTCCATTCTTCCGTCCCGACGGCACTGCGGTTTCTTCCGTGGCCGACGGATCTGCAAGTGCCGGATCGCTGTTAGACAGGGCATCCGACACCGCTAAATTTACAACGCCGCATACCGCGGCAACTGAAATCAATAATACTGAATAAGTTTTTCTGTTCATTACTCGTTACTCTGCGGGCAGCATTTCACGCACAATAAGAGCCGCTAATCGTAGAAATTCCACGAGATTCCGATCTTGAATATCCGTTGGTTCATCGGATAGTGCAGCACGCTGAAATAGTTCCTCGTTCCGAACATATCGTCGTTGAGGTGCTGCATTTTCAAAAGGATTCTCATGCGTTTCCATTTCGCATTGACGAAAACGTCCATCCAGACATAATCGCCGAGCTTCTTCTCCCTCTGGTTGTAGAACTGTGCCGTCCCGGGGTTGTAGCCCTGGGCATAATACCTGGTATTATACCGGCCGTCGACCCCGACCTGGAGCCTCAGTACGTTCTTCACTACGTTGAATTCGTAGTAATAAGAGAGGAAGGCGCTCAACATCGGAACGGGAACGATTTTCTGATCCGTACTCCATTGTAGCATTACCCTGTGGTTGAGATTTAAAGACGAGGATTTGATCCCTATCTTTATATCTTCACGAAGATACACCCCCGTCACGCTGACGGTACCATTGGCCTGCACCGGAAGAAAATCCGCGCCGTAATAGACCTTGTTGCCCAGTACGCTTTGGTATCCCGACGCTTCGAACCCCAGATGGGGAACACGCAGCGTCACATCGAAACGGGTTTCATTCTCCTTGCCGAAGGAGTTCGACCACCTGAAGTGGTTAGAGGAAAAATTCTGCTCCCAGTAGCCCGGTTCCAGCGAACTGAAACGGAAATTACCGGAAACGGAAAGAGGGCGTCCTTTTATAAAAACACGGGCGGAAGCCGTGGCTCCGAACTCGACGTCACCGCCGCGGTAGCCGAACGGGTGTATCTTGAAATCCCCCGCCCAATCGAAATATTTCTTTATCCGGCCATTGGCGCCGGCATATATGTAGTACGAATTTTCCTTGCGGGCCTCGGCCGGCCCCGTAAGATAATCTTCCGTCGAGAAGTGGTAATAGCGCAGCATGTCCACGCCTACCCCGCCGTCTATCGTCCCGATCACGCCGTTGCGGTCCCATGGCTGTATCTGCACGAAAACGCGGTTGGTCAGCTGTCCTTCGAAAAGCGAGTCCCTGGACTGCGTAGGGCTGACATACCAGTTTTCGTAATACGGCAGAGCGGCTTCCGTGCCGGCAGGATCCCGGTACACCGTACCGCTGTACGTATCCTGGTAGCGCCGCACCCAGCGGTTGTACTGCAGCGTGTGCCCGATGAACACAGCCGGGCGGTCGGCCATCGAGAAGTCGGCCTGTGTCATCCTCTTGAGCGGCACGCCATAGGACTGCGTCACGAAATAGGAGTTGTTCTTGATCCAGTTTTTAGGATCTGACATCCGCATCGGTATATTCTGCGAAAGCTCGTAATCGCTTATGTAGATAATTATGTCGTCGTCGTCGACCGTCCCGCCGTTTTCGCGGTTGTAGATTCCGTTATAGATATACCCCGCATGCACGGTGTACCGTTTCCCGGTATGTGAGAACGCCAGCGAAAGCGTTTTGTCGCGCGTCGCCTGCCATGCGTATATGCCCTTGGTGCCCAGACTTCTGTAGTTGACGTTGAAACCCGTCTGCGGACTGTAGTTCTGCGCGTGAATGGCTCCGAAATCCTCCTCCTGCTTGGCTTTCTGCCCGGCCCACGCGTAATTGAACTGTGTGAATGGCAGCTTGACGTTATAGAAAGGGGTAGTCTCCATCGTCCGGATGTATGCACTCCACGGATTGGCGAACGAATGGTCGCGGCTGTAACAGCGGTCGAAAAAGCTCAGATAGTACGACGGCGCGCCCAGATTGCCGAGGTAAGCGCTTCCGACGCCCTCCTTCATGAATGGATACTGTATCTGGAAATCCTGCTGCAATGTATCAATCGAGCCGATATTAATCTGATTTGTGTAAGGGTCCACCGTCCATTCCATATTCTGGCGGCCGCGCACCGAATCGGGAAAATGGTAAGACTCCAGCGGGCGTTTCGGCCTTTTTTCCTTTTTCTTGAGACTGTCCGGCAATACTTCTTCCTCTGTCCCTTCGCCGAAAAACGGCGTATTCGGATCTTGCAGGGCAGCCTGTCCTGTCTGTCCCGGTAAGGTACGGCTGTCGGTGCGGTCAGGTATCTGGGCCGCAGTTTTCCCGGGAGAGAAAACAAACATCCCTGCCAATACTATCATATAAATGATATTTTTCGCCATACCTGCTTGCAAAAACCGTGGCAAAGATAATTAAAAACGGTGACAACCGCTATTTTCCTTCAGCTTTAGCCGGTTTACCGCCCCGGGGACACAGGAAATGGCGTATTGTCGAAACGACTATATAGAGTGCTATGGAGGCCGCGACGCCTCCTATGCCCAACCATGCGGCAAGCGCCGCACAACAAAGCAGGAATGTGTATCTCAATTCGTTGCCTCTCCAGCCGAAACCTGTGAATTTCAGAGAAAACATCCTCACGGGGCATATCAGCAGGTAACTGACCGCGAGCGCAAAGACTAGAATGATCTCGCGGCCGATCTCAAGATTCCCGTTGTATGTCAACCAGCCAAGGGAAGCCGTCATCAGCGCCGCTGCCGGAGTGGGAAGGCCGATAAATTCCGTCGTCTGCGTTTCGTCTATATTGAACCTGGCAAGCCTCAGGGCGGAGAACAGCGCCACTGTGAAAACAATCCAGCCGGGCCAGGCGGCGAGGAACGGTCCCGGGTTCCAGATGGCGAACGAATCGCGGTACATCACGAACAGCACCGCCGCCGGAGCCGCGCCGAAACTCACCATATCTGCAAGCGAATCGAGTTCCACACCGATTTTTGAGTACTGCCCGGTCAGGCGCGCCGCAAATCCATCCAGAAAATCGAGGACCGCCGCGCCGGCGATAAACCAGAATGCCAATGCAAGGTTACCGGAAGCACCCGACGCCAGCACAATGGCGGCACACCCGCAGGCGAGATTTGCCAGCGTGATCATATTCGGAAGCGTGAACATTTTTACCTTCATGACTGTGCAGCCATTAAATTTAATTAAGAACCTCCCTTCGCTGATCCGCGCCGGCACACGAATGCGCTGACCAACGGGCTTCGGTCGATGATTATTTGAGAAGCAAATAATTGGTGCAAATATAGTGCTTTTCACCGATTTTATTATTATATTTGGGTAATATAAGTCTGAACACAGACCGCTGATACCTTAACCATAACCATGAAGAACGACATTTATTGCGTCATAATGGCAGGCGGAATCGGAAGCCGTTTCTGGCCTGTCAGCCGCCAGTCTCACCCCAAGCAGTTCCTCGACATCCTGGGCACCGGTAAAACGTTCCTGCAGCAGACGTACGAGAGGTTCCTGCCTCTGGTACCCGCCGGGAACATTCTCGTCGTTACCAATGAGCAGTACCGCGACATCGTAGCCGACCAACTGCCGATGCTCATGCCCGAGCAGATCCTCGCCGAACCGCTCGGGCGCAACACTGCCCCGTGCATCACCTATGCGGCATTTCGCCTGAAAGCCCGGAATCCCGACGCCGTAATGATAGTCACCCCCTCCGACCATCTCATCACAGGCGAGGAGGAATTCGGAAAGGCCGTTCGCGAAGGCGTGGAATTCGCCCGCAACAACGATGTAATGATGACCATCGGCATAAAGCCGACGCGGCCCGACACCGGCTACGGCTACATACAGGTTGCGGAAAAATGCGAAGGCGTCAACAAGGTCAAGACCTTTACCGAAAAACCCAATGAGGAGCTTGCTAAGGTTTTCGTGGAGAGCGGAGAGTTTTTTTGGAACTCAGGTATCTTCATCTGGAAGACGACAACGATACTCAAGGCGCTCGACACCTACCTCAACGAAACATACCAGCCGTTTGCGGCAGAGGAAGAGCGATTCGGGACTCCTGCCGAGATCGAGACCGTCCGGCGGATATATCCCGAGACGCGAAGCATTTCGATAGACTACGGGGTTATCGAAAAGGCGCCGAACGTATATGTCCGGTGCAGCAGTTTCGGTTGGAGCGACGTGGGGACCTGGAACTCGCTCTACCAGAATCTTCCGAAGGACGCTCAGGGCAATGCTGCGACAGGAAAGACCATACTGTCGGGAACGGAACGCACTATCGTGAGGATACCGGAAGGCAAACTCGCGGTGATAGAGGGATTGGAGGACTATGTAGTAGTCGATACCGACGACGTGTTGCTGGTATGGCCGCGCGACCGCGAGCAGGAGATCAAGCAGATCACCACCACCATGAAGTTCGACGGAGGCGAGGAGTACCTGTAATACCTCTGGCATTACAGGCAGATGAAATACGAAAGATGAAAGATCGTAGTGCAATCAAAGCTTGCGTCTTCATTTTTAATAATAAGCGGCATGAAAAAATTTATCATTCTTTTTGCGATGCTGCTTATTTTGTCATTGTCAGGTTGCAGGGAAGACAGGCATTATTTTGTAACGATAATAAATAACAGCGATTATACGATAGTCGTTACAGGCAACAGGGCGGGGTCTACGTTGGTCGGATCCCGTGATCCTCGAGTCACATTCTCATATGTGTTTGAGTCGGGTACACCTAACATAGAACCTCATTCGGAACTTATATTGGATATGACTCCGATATATTTTGAAAAGTTTCCTGGCGACCCCACAGACAGGCTCAGATTTTACATTATCGGCAAGGATGTTTTCGATGCCGCTGGAGGAAAGCCGCGAAACCTGAATCCTGGGGATTATCTCGGATATATCGATTTGTCGGGCGACGAAGCAAAAGCAGTTAACTGGACGGTGCGGTTTCCCGACGATACGACCAATAATTTATAAAACAAAAAACTGCGGCAAAAATGCCGCACCATAATTTTTCATCTTCCATCTTCAACTGTAAAACATCAGGGCGGGAGTTTTTCCCGCCCTGATGTTTTACAGTTGGTACAAATACCGCCGGATGCTCTTCTTGGGTGTTTTCTCGAACTCCGTAGGATAGATCACTATGTTGGACACCTTTTCGTATGGGGCGACCAGCGAGTTCAGCTCGGCAAGGTTTTTTTCCATGATCTCGGGAATCGCCTCGGCGGAAACGCCCTCGATCTGCGCCGTCTCGTAATCCGGGTAAACCAGTGCCGTCAGTTTGCCTTCGCGTTCGACGATCAGAGACTCCATCACAAGGTAGAGGTTGTTAAGCTTGGCTTCGATCTCTTCGGGGTAGATATTCTGGCCGCTGCCCGAAAGGATCATCGTTTTGCTGCGTCCGCGTATATAGAGCGTCCCGTCAGAGTCCATAGTTGCGATATCTCCGGTATGGAGCCAGCCGTCTTTCAGGACTTCGCGGGTAGCCTGTTCGTTCTTGTAATATCCTTTCATCACGTTTTCTCCGCGCACTACGATCTCACCGGCAGTGTGTTCCGGATCGGGCGAGTCTATCTTCACTTCGAGGTAATTCTTAAGGTACATTCCCACCGAGCCGGGCTTGAAGCCTGTCCAGTATGTATAGCTGATCAGCGGGGCCGTTTCGGTCATTCCGTACCCCACCGTAATTGGGAATTTGATCCTCATGAGGAATTCCTCGGTGTCTGGACTGATGGCCGCGCCGCCAACAATGAACTGTCCTACTTCGCCACCGAATGCGTCGAGCAGTTTCTTTCGGATGGTGGAATATATGGCCTGGTCGACAAGGGGGATTTTGAGCGCAAAGCGCATCGGCCCTTTCTCGAGCATGGGCACTACCTGCTTGCGGTAGATTTTCTCGAGTACCAGCGGAACGCAGCATATAAGGTGCGGACGGACCTCCAGCATCGCCTCCATAAGTATCTTCACGGCAGGGATCTTTCCCAGGAGCGTAATATGCGTCCCCGCGGCCAGCGGCCCCAGGAAGTCGAACATACAGCCGTAGGCATGGGCCAGCGGCAGGAACGACAGGACGCGGCTTCCGCGGAAATATATTTTTTCGTCCAGGGCGAACTGGACGTTGCCTGTGAGGTTGTTCACCGTCAGCATCACCCCCTTGCTGTAGCCTGTCGTGCCGGAAGTGTAATTCAACAGGATAACCTGGTCGTTGGGCACATCGGCGTATTTGATATCCGCGGCCGAAAAGCCGTTCGGATATTTCTCGCGGTAAATCTTCGTGATGTTTTTCTGGAACTTCGACAGGTTGTGCCCTTCCCGTTCGAAAATACAGTGGAAATCCGTCAGCGAAAACACAGCTTCTATGTTCTCTACCTGGTCAGGCTCGATCACATCCCAGTAATTGTCTCCCAGGAACAGCATCCGGCTTTCGGAATGGTTTATTATGTGTATGATGTCGTTGCTGTTGAAATCCTGAAGTATGGGCACGATCACAGCGCCATAGGTCATTGTGGCCAGGTAGGTCATGCACCAGCGCGGATTGGCCCGTCCGAGCAGGGCTATCTTGTCGCCTTTTTTTATTTTGGCCTTCTCGAACAGCAGATGAATTTTGGCTATCTCCTTCGCCATCTCGTAATACGAGAATGTCTCCTTTTTGAAATAATCGGTAAGGGCCGGCAGTTCACGGTTGTTTCTGAAACTGTCCTCGTAGATTCTTATCAGGTTAACGTCGAGCATAGTCTTGGGATTTATTAAGGTTCCGGTACTGCAAATTTAGAAATAATTTAACACAAAAGAAATATGGTGAAAGCCGAAGGCTCAACCGGTTTCATCGATTCCCGCCGGGACCGCATCCTGCCCTTCTGCAAATGCGGTAATTGCCGGCGCCCGCCACACTGTCAAAAAACAGCGGCAGTCCTAAAACTGCCGCTGCAATATTCATTCCTGTTTTTCAGGAGGTTCTTTTCCAACCGGTTTTTTCCAGATATAGGTTTTCGACTCCGTTCCGTCGCGCAGGCGTTTGATGTTTTTGCGGTGCGTCACAAGCAGCAGCAGCATCACTACGAACGAGAATATTATCAGCGAGATGCTGCCATTCGTCTTGGGAGATATCAGTATGAACAGGGGGAACGTGCATCCGGCAATAATCGAACTGAGCGAAACATAATGTGAGGCCATCAGAACGAAGAACCACACCCCGAGGCACAGCAGCACCGCCGGAGGACAAACCCCCATCACGGCCCCTGCAAGCGTGGCTACGCCCTTTCCGCCTTTGAATCCTGCAAAAAGCGGAAAGATATGCCCCAGCACCACCGCCACCACAAGCAGTATCTTCAGGTTATAGACGTCATTTAGTCCGACACCCGGCAGATACTCCACAAGGTTCGACAGCGTTACCGCGACGAACCCTTTCAGGAAATCTATGCCGAAAACCGGGAATGCGGCCCGGCGGCCCAGGACGCGGAGCATGTTGGTCGTCCCGGCGTTCTTGCTGCCGTGTTCGCGGATATCGACGCCATAGAAATGCTTGCCTATCCACACTGCGCTCGGTATCGAACCCAGCAGGTATGCCACTACCGTAAGTACTACAACCGTATAAATCATTGCCTATTTATTAGCGATGGCAGGCAGGCCCGGCCAGTCGTTGATATTATAGCTGTTCTTCACCCCGCCTGGAGCCTGCGGGAAGAAGTTGAAGATATTGCCCGTCATTTCCTCGATATCTTCGACCGAATAGATAACTGTCTTGAGCGGAGGGTCCTGACTGTCCGGAATATCCGGCCCGAAATTCTGTTCGAACCAGAACCCGATGGCCATAACCTCATTGGCATTGCACTGTGCTATGGATTTTCCAGTATTTCCGAGTTTCGTGCGCAGAAACAACTTGTAGCGGGCCGTCGGGATTATGACTTTCTTCGACCTGGCGCTCGAAGACGAACCGCTGGCGGCGTCATACGTCGTATAGTTGTCGTTCGCATAGTGGCAGCCCACGACGACGTATACCGTATCCCTGCACACCCAGTCGGTCGGCATTATCCCCTCGACAGCCGTCCAATGGGTCTCGTATTTCAACCTTTCCGGCGCAATGTTGGTCGGATAGAATGTCTGGACATTCAGTTCCGAACCCGCGCCGCCCCTTTCCGCCGAACGCATCATGTGCCCTCGAACGAAAGAAACGCTCGAACCGGAACCGGAGAAAGGATATCTTCCCCAGGTCGAATACGGCGCGTAACCGTCGCCGTCCCATGGCCAGTCATTCCAATCGGTCCTGTATATGACAGACTGTTCGGCTTCCGTCATACCGGGATCCGGACGCCAAGGGTCGGGAGTCGTCCTTGCAAAGCCTCCTTCATAATAGATCGTATGGTAAGGGAACGCCACATACATCGGATTATGCCTGCGGGTATCGTAACAGGCCGAATAGTTGCGCACGTCCTTCTTTGTCTTAATCGTTTTGGAGTAATGCACGATATACTTGTAATCGTCGCTCTCCTTCTCCGTTTCGGGAAGCTCGGCCCATTCGAAAGCACCCGTAGAGATGTCTACAACCCTTAAGATCGGGTTTCCGCCGGGATCGGTCCTGGTCGTCCTGAAGGTGGCCGTATATGTCCTCCCTTCGTCCATAGCCGTTACCGATATGCTTTGACGGCCTGAACCTCCGCTCGTCCTGCTCAGTTTCAGACCGGGATCGCTTACCGAGACCGTCCATGGAGAGCCTGAATTTATATCTATCACGTTCTGCGACGTATTCAGCGGATTATAAAGAACTTTCGACGGACTCACAGAAAGATACAGGAAACCTTCGTCTTCCGGTTCACCGCCGCATGCCGCAAACCCTGCAGCCATAATGACCACCGGAAGTATTCCGCCGAGTATTCGAAAGGTTTTTATCATTTCTGAAATATTATTGCGGTTCACTTTATGTATAAACGAACCGAACCGCAAATATAGTACTTTCATATTTTATACCCAAAGGCCCCATGTCTCAAAAAAATCCGGAGAAATTTTGAAGTATGAAAACATTGCCTATATTTGCAGTGTATTAATACACCAATACACTAACACAGTATAGCGATATCACATATTTTTACAGAGTATTAATACACCAACACATTAATACAACTGACATATGATTACATTTTCCAATCTGACGGTCGGATACCGTCGAAAAAAACCGGTTCTGAAAAACCTAAACGGAGGTTTTTCAGAGCACTCCGTCCATGGGCTTTTAGGCGCCAACGGCGTCGGCAAGACCACAATGCTGAAAGCCGTCTGCGGCCTGCTCGTTCCCTATGCCGGAACCGTTGCGGTCGATAACAAGTCCTCTTCCCTCAGGCTTCCCTCGACGCTGCGCGAACTGTTTTTCGTTCCCGAGGAGTTCGGCTTGCCGCCTGTGACCCTGTCTGCATACGCGAAAATGACTTCGCCGTTCTACCCGAACTTTTCACAGGAAGTTTTTCTGGACAACTGCCGCGAGATGGATGTGGATGCTTCAACCAACCTCGACGCCATGTCGATGGGGCAGCGCAAAAAGTCATACATAGCTTTCGCCCTCGCATGCCGTACCAGTTATCTCATCATGGACGAGCCTACGAACGGCCTCGACATTCCGGCGAAAAGCGTCCTCAAACGCCTTCTGGCCGCACAGGCGGATGCCGGCACGACGATCATCATCTCTACCCACCAGGTGGCCGACCTCGAAAAACTCGTGGACAGCGTCACCATTATGGATAACAACGGGATAATCCTGTCGGCGGCGACCCGCGACCTGGAAGAGAAGCTTTACTTTGGGCCGGTGGAGAAAAATGCCGACTGCCTCTACAAAGAGGAGATGCTGACCGGGCTGATGGGCGTGGCGGAAAACACCGCAGGCGTAGAAACGAGCGTCGACCTGACGCTGCTCTTCAACGCCGCAGTGCGCAACCGCAACCGCCTGACAGAAATCATTAACCGTAAAAAATGAAAAACAAGAACGATATGAACGACCTTTTCAACCTCAAACGCTTCGGCGCATACGCGGCAAGGGATTACCGGGCCAACTGGAAAAAATATGCCATCATGGCCGCAACGCTGCTCGGTGCGCTGCTGCTCGAACTTTTATTCCTGAAAATCACACGAGGCAAATATCTGAATAGCAACGATATCCAGGAGATGTGGGGGCTGAATTTCGGTTTCCTGATAGTAGCATGTATCGAGGTATTTACGATCTCGGTGATGAAGCCAATGAAAAGTAGGCACACGCTGGCCGTCGAAAACACAATTCCTGCATCCGGAACAGAGAGATACCTGTTCATACTGCTCAATACGACGGTGGTTTTCTTCGCAGTGTATTTACTTACTATTTTCATGATAGCGGCTTTGGGTATAGCCACACTCGGAGTGGGAACGCTTGGCGACTATTTATACAATGACGATAATTTGATAATCAAGTTGTTTCTGTGGCTATGGCTACCTCTGCAAGCCATTGTAATGTACGCAGGAACTATGGAAAGGCGAAGGCACATAGTCTCGATGCTGCTGGTTGCGGTGACCGTTGTCGCAGGAGTGGTGTTCTTCGGAGGATTTCCAGAACTTATCAACCAACGGTTCCACACCGACATAAGTTTCGGCCCGCTGTTCCTGGGAAATACCGGCACAGTCAACGTAGAGAACACACAAGTCACTTACGGGTTGTCCGATATATTGAGAACTATCTATAATATCAATGGCGAAAAACTGGCGACAGGCCTTGCCGCTGTGGTAACATTGGTATTCTGGGTCGCCGCATGGTTCAATTTCAGGGAACGTTCAGCTAAATAATGCAAACCATGGGATTCAATTTCGATAAACCGATATACCGCCAGATCATCGACCGGATGGAAGACAAGGTCATGCGCGGCGAGTGGCCCGACGGGGAACGCATTCCCGCCGTGCGTGAACTGGCGATGGAAATGCAGGTGAACCCCAACACCGTGATGAGGGCATACGAAAGCCTGCAGGGCGCCGGAGTGATATTCAACAAACGAGGCGTCGGCTTTTTCGTCAGCGAAGGGGCCAACGGCAAGATACTCGGCAGGCAGAGGGAATTCTTCCTGCTATACGACCTGCCCGAAATATTCGACAGGATGGATGTGCTGGGCATTCCGCCCGCAGATATAACCGAGTTCTATAACCAATACAAAAGCAGAAAAAGCAAATGAAAACAAGCACTAAAATATTCCTGGGCGTTGCCGCTGCCGCCGCCGCGATATGCGCTGCAAACGCCATAAACGCCGGAATCCAGTATAAGAAACTGACGCCTGTTGCCGAAGAACTCGCGGCAGAACTCGACAGGAAAAGCATACGTGTAGTCTGTCTGACGAATACCGACGAAACGGGCCAATACTTCGAACGCTTTTCGAGGCAGGGCAGCAGAAAATCGCTGAACATAAACAGCGCCGCACTGCAAACGGCCTATATCTCTGGAGACACACTGTTCATCAGCGGATGGGAAAACACTCATTACGGATGGGAGATATTCAATTCGCCAGACCTCGAAACGGTCATCGTGAGACGTGAGGGCGAACCCGAACGTCTGATGGACTACAAACCCGCACCGGAACAGGAACAGGAATCAGAACCCGAACCGGATACCGGCAACGAATAAACGGAAACGGCCGGAGCAAATGGTTGCTCCGGCCGTTAATTTACAGGCATATGACCGCCTTATTCAACAGGCATCCCGATTGTCTGGGCAAGAATGAAGCGGTATGATGCGGGAGCTTCGACAGTCTTCAGGAATTCGGCTCCGTGCGCTCCGGCACGTGTCACGGAACCCATGCCGTTGGCCGCCGCCCAAAGGTTGGCATTCTGGCAGTAACCCGCCGCATCGAGGCTGCACAGGCGTATCTTGTCCGTTTCGGGCAGATCACCGAGCCGTTCGGCATATGCATCCAGATCGGCTACGTACATGATGTTGAGCGGAGCCGTGTAGACGAAATCCTGCAGGCCTGCAAGTTTCATGAAGTCGCCCTTTTTGACCAGCGTCAGCTTGTGCTTCTTCGAATCGTAGAGATATATCCCGTTGGGAATAACAGCGTACACCTTAATGGGATAGAGCGCCATCGCCGAGGGAGCCGTGAGGCGGCCGTCGGGACGATTCTGCCCGGCTGCAGCCCACATTATGCCCGAAAGCTGTTCCAGGGTGAGTCCTCCGGCAGTGTATTCGCGCACCGAGGCGCGTTTGGTGAGTGCTTCGAGCAGGGTCGCGCCGCTCTCCTGCGGTGCGGTGAGTGTGATTGTTTCTGAATCCATGGTCTTGGTGGTTTGCGCCTTGTCGTTCTGCGCCTGTCCGCAGGCCGCCAGAACGATGCAGCAGATAAGTGAAATCATTTTTTTCATAACAGATCGCTTTTATAGGGTTTTGTATCACCATATAGTACCAGATTACGACAACATGAGCCAACCCGCCAAATAAGAGGCAGTTCCCTCGTCACCGGACTATACCTTCCCATTTCTCCCGAGACTCTTGATTACGGCTCGCCCGGGGTGATAAAATGAACTGCCTTGCCTCAAGTAACGGGGTATCCAAAACAGAAATTTATAAAATATCGCCGCAAGCGGCGGGAAATCTACCCTTTTAGTTATCTCCCTCGCAAGAGGCCTCCGACGGCCGGCGCTCGGTCGATGATTATTTTGCGAAGCAAAACAATTGAACCGCTGTCGGCGTTCCGACCGCGGCGACCGTTGCCGTTAAAGTACCGAAAACTCGACGATACCGCGGATATCGGTAGCGGAAGACGCCACGAAAGCTGTGAAATTGCCGTTCTCGAGAACCCACTGGTGGCGTTTATCGTCGAAGAACGACAGCGCGTCGCGGCCGACCGTGAAAGTGACTTTCTCGCTCTTGCCAGGATCGAGAGTAACTTTCCGGAAACCCTTCAGTTCCTTGAGCGGACGCGAAAGAGTGGCGTGATTGTCGCCGATATAAAGCTGCACCACCTCCGAACCGCGCTTTTTGCCGGTATTCTTCACCGTCACCGATATCTTCACCGTTCCGTCGGCAGCGATCACTTCCTTGTCGCCCGCGATCGACGAATATTCGAACATAGTGTAGCTCAGTCCGTGGCCGAACGGGAAATTAGGGTTGGCACCCTCCCCTTTTTTGTCCGTGTAGCGGTACCCCACCCAGATGTCGTCCATATAGGTTTCACGATGGTCCGCACCCGGATAGTCGCCCAAGACATGCGCTCCGCAGTCAGCAAGCGACGAGTAGTATGTGAACGGTAGTTTGCCCGACGGGTTAACATCGCCCGAAACTACCGCCGCCAACGCATTGCCCGCTTCGCTGCCCAGATACCATCCCTGCACTATGGATGCCACCTTGTCTTTCCACGGCATCGCCACCGCATTGCCGCTTATGACCACGACAGCAGTGCGCGGATTCGCCTCCGCAAGGGCGGATATCAACTCGTCCTGTCCATACGGCAGGGCTATCGACAGGCGGTCCGCGCCTTCGGCATCCTGGTGCAGCGTCCTGTTGAGGCCTCCTATGAACAGAACCGCATCGGCAGTTTGTGCAGCCTCTATTATTTCAGGCAGCGGTTCGCCCCGGCTGACGGAATCAGCATAGCTCGAATAGCCCCTCATATAGAGTATCCGGTCGCCGTATCTGGCTCGCAGGCCGTCGAGAGGAGTCACCTCGTATTTCGCTTTCAAGGAAGAACTTTCATTGCCCGCAACCATGGACAGGTCCGCATTTTCACCCACGACCAGGATCGTTCCCCCATTGCCCGGTTCGAGAGGCAACAAGCCGCCCCCGTTTTTCAACAGCACGATACCGTTCTCTGCTATGGTTCGGCCGGCGGCGAAATGTTCAGGCGTTGCGAACGAACCGAACGGACGGCTGCGGTCCATCGAGGTACGGAAAACGAGCCGTAAAATGCGCCTTACCTTCTCGTCCACCACCTTTTCATCGACATCGCCGCCTTTAACCATCGCCAGCAGTGGGCCGGCCATGTGGTAATTATTATAATCGCCGCTTCCGCCAATGCTGTCGGTCCGTGTGCCGAACTCGAGGTCGAGTCCGTTCAATGCCGCCTGCTTCGTGTCGTGCGTACCGTCCCAATCCGAAATAACGACCCCGTCAAAAGCCCATTCGCTTTTAAGGATATCATTCAACAGGTACTGGTTGTGGCTGCAATACTGCTCTTTGTAGCGATTGGAAGCCCCCATCACGGCCCATGCCCCGCCTTCCCCGACCGCTGCGCGGAACGCCGGAAGGTATATTTCGTACAATGCGCGGTCGCTTACAGAAACGTTGATCCCGAGTTTGTCAGTCTCCTGGTTATTGAGCGCGAAATTCTTGACGCACGCCGCGACGCCCTGAGACTGAACTCCTTTTATATAAGGCACCACCATCTGCGATGCCAGGTACGGGTCTTCTCCCATGTATTCGAAATTGCGGCCGCCGAGGGGAGTCCGGCAAATGTTGACGCCCGGCCCCAGTAGGATATGTTTGCCACGGAAGCGCGCCTCTTCGCCGATCGAACGGCCGTAAAGAGCCGACATTTCGGGATCCCATGTGGCGGCAAGGCACGTCAAAGCAGGGAAAGCAGTGCATGAATCGTTGGTCCATCCGGCGCTCTCATATTCGTTCCACATGGTCTCCCCGCGTACACCATGGGAACCGTCGGTACACCAGACGTCGGGAATCCCCAGACGTGGAACGCCGCTCGAGGAAAATTTCGACTGTGCATGGAGCATTCCGATCTTCTCCTCGAGCGTCATTCTCTGCAGTGCGTCCTCAATGCGGGTTTCGATAGGTTTCGAGCTGTCGAGATAGGCCGGGAGTTTACCATTACCGCCCCTGCCGCCGCATGCCGGCAACAGTACCGCTGCCACCAAGGCTAATATGATTGTCTTTGTACTATTCATATCGATCAGGTTTAGGTTTCCGCTTGTTCACAGGCGGGGCGATCAGGAGCACTCGGCAGCATCTATCTGCACAGTTTCGATCCCGACACGCCGGAGCAACAGTATACCCTCGTCGCTGTGGTAATCGTCGCAATATACCACGCGCCGTATCCCCGCCTGGATTATCAGCTTTGAACACTCGATGCAGGGCGACGCCGTGATGTAAAGCGTCGCACCATCGCAATTGTTGGCGCTCTTGGCAACTTTTGTAATCGCATTAGCCTCGGCATGAAGAACGTACGGCTTGGTTTTGCCCGTTATCTCGTCCTCGCACACGTTCTCGAAACCGGACGGGGTTCCGTTGTAACCGTCCGAAATGATCATCTTGTCCTTGACTATCAATGCGCCCACCTGGCGGCGCACGCAATAGGAATTCTCGGCCCACACGCGAGCCATGCGGATATAGCGGATGTCGAGTTTACGCTGTTTGGTCTCTTCGTAGCCAGCCATTTCAATTACGAATTACGAATTATTTGCCCGTCAAATAATCACCGAGGAAGGCCCGCCTGTCGCCGCTTGCGGAAGCGCAGGAAACAGCCGACCGAGGTAATTACGAATTATAAAATACGACAACAACGACTCATAAGAGTTTCTTCTTCGAAGTCGTTATGACGAAATCTTTGAGGTAGAACGGTTCAAAATAGGCCGTATCCTCGAACTTTTCGTTTTCGAAGGCCTCCGACGCCAGTCTTACCATGCCGCGCGCGCTCGGTGTTACCTCTACGAAACGAGTGCCGGGCAATACTCCGCGGCACTTTTCGGCCCCGCTTCCGAAGATCAATATCTCATGCTTCCCGTATATCCCGGCAAAGCGGTCTTCCCAACTCGTTCCGCCGACATTCTGGCTTCCTTCCACACCCTGATCATCGAATATCCATGCTCCGGCTTCGGTAATCGCAACTCCCTGCGTGTTGAAAGCCTGTCCGAAAACCTCCATCCTGCGCGCATCGATCATCGGCACAAGCAATGCCGAGTCCCAATCCACGGCCTTGATAAGCCCGGCTTCGTGGTCCTCGCGCGCCGCTTCACACAGGCTGTCGAGCGACCCCACGCCTATCAGCGGAATATTCAGCCCGTAGCACAGCCCCTTTGCGAACGACACGCCGATGCGCAGCCCGGTATACGACCCCGGGCCTTTGCTCACGGCAATAGCGCTGAGTGCCGCAGGGTCGATGTCGTGACCCTCAAGGATTTCGTTGGTATACACGGCGACGCGGCGCGCATGGTCGCGCTCATCCGCGCTTTCGCGCAAGGCAACCAACTCGCCACCCCGGGCAAGCCCCACCGAACAGATGTCGGTGCCGGTTTCTATGCAAAGTATGTATGACATTATTTCGCGGTATGAAAGCGGTCTATCTCGCGTTTGGCGTCCTTTTCTTTTATATATTCGCGCTTGTCGTAGCTCTTGCGGCCGCGCGCCAGACCTATAACCACCTTAGCCAGACCGCGTTCGTTGATGAACAGGCGCAGGGCGACGATAGTCAGGCCCACGTCCTGCGAAGCCCGCTCGAGTTTGCGCAGCTCCTTCTTGTTGAGCAGCAGTTTGCGGTCGCGCTTGGGTTGGTGATTGTTGTAAGTACCCCAGTGGTAGAGCGATATATTGAGTCCGCGCAGCCACAATTCGCCGTTAGAGAAATAACAATACGACTCGGTCAGCGACGCCTTTCCCAAGCGCAGCGACTTTATTTCGGTGCCGGTCAGCACGATACCCGCGATCCACTCCTCGATGATCTCGTAGTCGAACGTCGCCCGGCGGTTTTTTATGTTTATATTACGTTGTTCTGACATTGCAAAATTTGCGGTCTATTTCGCGCTAACTTACAAATATAGGTATTTCCGGCGAATTTATAATCAGGAGACATCGCGGGCCGTGATATTTGCATTATACAATGGCTCTTGACAGATGAAGCCAGCTTGCTAATTCTATTCTGTTTTGTTATTTACAGTCGCGCAGCGGCAGGCTGATGTCCCGCCAATAAAAAGGTCAGACCTTGCGATATGACCTTAAGGAGGCATCATGCGAGGGAGGTAACTGCCGCAATAAGCCGACTTCGCCTTAAGGAGAGCGATGAATGTCGTTATATTTTTAGAGGACGGCAACGGCAACGGAGGTGGGGCATCTCATGGCAGATAAACGGCAAGCTCGCTTGCAACGGATAGCTGTCATGAGAGGCGATAAGCGCGTCAGCGCTGTTGCCGTTATGCAAACAAAAAAGGGACCCTTTTTAGGATTCCTTAAGGAGGCGGCTACCTACTCTCCCACATTTTACTGCAGTACCATCGGCGTGAATGGGCTTAACTTCTCTGTTCGGACCTGCTAAAACAGCCGAGTGAAAAACAAAACGGCAATAAACACCGACAGGTGATGCTTCGACAGACGGAATGACGGACAAGCTTGCTTGTACCGGCAGGCCGAC
>JAVBRB010000042.1:0-4049 GCA_031548515.1 Rikenellaceae bacterium
ATCGATCAGATTTCCTCGAAAAATTACCGGATAAAATTCGATGCCGTCATAGACGGGAAAAAATACGAATGTGATTTCGGCGGCGATATCAGCGACATCTATTTCGACTGACGCGGGGCTTCCGGAAGTTTTCAAAACAAATAACCGTCTCCTCTTGGGGCCGGTTATTTGTTTTGGTAAGGTCTGTGTAAATCGCCGACGCCGTTACGGCTTTTGGCCAGTTCGCCGTAAACCGCCGCCGAGACCGAGGCGTAGTTGTATTTCTTTTTCGAGAAACGCGGAAAGAGTTTCAGCCCCGTCCGGCTGCGGATATAACTCTCGGAATTCAGGAAACCGCCGTTGTACGCCGTAGCATAGAATGCCAGCTCCTCTTCCATACTCCCGAACTCTATGCCTGCAAAACGGCTGCGGATTATCTCGGTAACAACCGCGATGTAGCGCATCTGCCACTCGTCGTCCATCAGGCGGCGCATGCGTTCCTCACGTCCGGCACGCTCGTCAGTTCCCCTGACCACACAATAGTTATAGCGTTCCCACAGCTCGGGATTGCGCCATATGTGCGTTTCGACGCTCTCGGCGAACGACGGCTTCATCTGGAACCTGCCGACAGAAAAGTCGCCGTACCCAGCCCCGCGGCTTATGTAGAGTATGGCTGTGAGGTGGGTTTCGATCCGATCCTTGAGGCGGGTATAGATTATGACCTCGGGAGCGACGATCGAGTAGATGAATTCGGGAGTGTGCGACAGCCGCATGGTGTCGGTCACGGCCGCGAACCCGGATGTTGTGAAATATTCGACCGCCGTGCGGAACTCTTTCCGGTACTCCCGCTCGAAAGGGTCGCCGCACGAACAGAATGCCGCGGCGCACAGAAAGGCTGCCGCTGCAAACGCTTGTCTGAGATATCTTGTCGCGGCGTTCATAAATGCTATTTGACGCGTATCATATTGATGCCGTCGCGCAGGGATACTATCACGTTCTCTACCCTGCCGTCCTCGGCCACAATGCGGTTGAATTCCAGTATGCCTTGCGACATACGGTCGCTATTTTTCACATCCTCAGCAACTTTGCCGTACCACAGGACATTGTCGGCAAGGATCACGCTGCCCGGACGCACCATCGGCGTGTCGAGCAGCATACGGTAATAGTCCGGATATTCACGTTTATCCCCGTCTATATATATAAGGTCGAAGATTTTCCCGAGCGAAGGAACGATATCGAGCGCCGAACCTATATGAAGATTAATCATGGAGCCGTGCGGACTGCGGTCGAAATACGACCGTGCGATATGCTCGAGTTCGTCGTCGACCTCAACCGTGTGCAGTTCGGCGCCCTCCTCCAGTCCGGCGGCCATCGCGAGGGCCGAATATCCGGTAAAAGTGCCGATTTCGAGCACCGTGCGCGGCCGTAGCATCTCGACAATCATTTTCAGGAATGCACCCTGCACCCTTCCTGAAACCATTTTCGGCTGGATGACGCTCAGGTTGGTTTCGCGGTCGAGTTCGATCAGCAGCGGCTCCTCCGGCTGGGAGTGTTCCTCTATGTACTGTTCGATCTTGTCCATATCCGGGTGTCCTAACGGTAAACGACTATGGAAGTGCCGGTGAAAATATCCCGAGCGGCGTTCATAATGTCATCGACGGTAATGTCATTAACCTTGCGGACGATGGTCTGCGGCGAATCTATCTCATTGTAAACCAAGAAACTTTTGGCAGCACCCAGCATATAACCTTCATTGCTTTCCATTGAGATAGAGAACTGTCCGACATACTGTTTTTTTGCCATAGATAGTTGGCGGGGAGTGAGCGGAGTTTCCATAATACGCTGTAATTCGGAGTCCACAAGCTCGCGGCAACGTTCTACCCTATCCTTCTCGCAGCTGAAATAGACGCCTGCGAAACCGGTATCTGAAAGAGGCGAATATCCAGCTTCTATATTGTACGACAGTCCATTACGCTCGCGCAGAACGGTATTTAGGCGCGAATTAGCCGCCGGACCACCCAGGATATTGACCAACAGTGCCAGTGGCAGGCGGCGCAGATCGTTCAGACTGTAGGCACGGTTACCTATTATACAATGGGCCTGATGGTTACCGTTACGGGGGCCTATCTCCTCGAACGGCACATAGGCCGGAGGCGCTATCCTCTCGAAATTCCGCGTCGCAGCCGGTACTTCGCCGAAACAGCGTTCAGCGGTTTTCACGAAAGTTTTCTCAGAAATGTTGCCGACTGCCGAAAAAACCATCTGGTCTGGCGTATAGGTGCGCGAGATAAATTTCTTAACCGTCGCAGAGTTAAATTTCTTAACCGACTGTTTAGTGCCGAGAATATTGCGCCCTAGCGGAGAGGAGGGGAACATCAGCGCCTCGAACCGGTCGTATATCATCTCCTGGGGAATGTCGCGGTATGTGTTTATCTCATCGATAACCACTTGTTTCTCACGTTCGACTTCGTGTTCCGGGAAAGTCGAATGGAATACTATGTCGGAAATCAGTTCGGCCGCCTTCGGAAAATCGGTTTTAAGCGTCGTGGCGTGGACCGCCGTATCCTCTTTTGTCGTGAAAGCATTAAGTTCGCCGCCGAGATTTTCAAGCCGGCAGTTGATGTGGAAAGCGCGGCGGTGTTCCGTACCTTTAAATATCGAATGTTCAACAAGATGGGCGATGCCGTGCTCGGCAGCAAGTTCATCCCGGGTTCCGGCATTGACCGTCAGGGCGCAGTGTGCTACCGACGACCGCACCCTTTTGTGGATGCAGCGGATGCCGTTGGGGAGTGTGAAAGTGAAAAATTCCATTACTTTTTATGCTATTTCTCGTGGCGGGCGAGGTACTGCCCCGTGTAACTTTCACGGCAATTCATAAGGTCCGCGGGAGTGCCTTCAAACACTACCCCGCCCCCCTCTGCACCGCCTTCGGGACCGAGGTCGATCACCCAGTCGGCCGAACGGATAACATCCATGTTATGTTCAACTATGACAACCGTGTGACCTTTGGCTATCAGTGCGTTAAGCGACTTCAGCAATTTATTGATATCGTGGAAATGCAGTCCCGTGGTGGGTTCGTCGAAGATAAACATCACGTTTCCGGCCGCACTGTCTTTCAGCAGGAACGTGGCCAGTTTTACCCTCTGGCTTTCGCCGCCCGAAAGCGTCGATGACGACTGTCCTAACTTCACATAGCTCAGACCGACGTCCTGCAATGGTTTCAGCCGTTCGACAACACGTTTGGCAGTCGAACCCTTGTCGTCGCCAAAGAAATCGATAGCTCCGTCGACCGTCATTTCCAGAACGTCGTAGATATTTTTTTCGCGGTAGCGCACCTCAAGCACATCGTCTTTGAAGCGTTTGCCACCGCAGGTGTCACAGGTCAGCTCGACGTCGGCCATAAACTGCATCCCCACGCGGATAACACCCTCGCCCTGACACTCTTCGCAGCGTCCTCCCGCCGTATTGAACGAAAAGAACGCTGGCGTCATGCCATTATGTTTGGCATAGGGCTGGTCCGAAAAAAGTTTGCGAATCTCGTCATAGGCCTTGATGTATGTGACCGGATTGGATCTGGACGACTTGCCTATGGGATTCTGGTCGATCATTTCGATGCCGGTTAGCAACTTTACATCACCTCCGAGAGAGGCGAAGCTACCGGGTTTCAGACCGGTTTCGTAAAGCAGTCGGCGCAGGGCAGGATAAAGGACGCCGCGCACGAGCGACGATTTTCCGCTTCCGCTGACACCTGTAACACAGGTCATTATGCCAAGAGGAAATTTCACATCCACGCCTTTCAGGTTGTTCTCGCGCACCCCTTTCAATTCGACGTAGTTGCGCCACCCGCGAACGCTTGCAGGCGGTTCTATCCTGCGGCGGCCGGTGAGGTAATCCGCCGTTATGCTCTTCTTGTCTTTCAGAAGCCCCTCGAAATCACCGCTGTATACTATTTCGCCGCCGTTGTATCCGGCTCTCGGGCCGATGTCTATGATCTGGTCGGCCGAACGCATCGTGTCTTCGTCATGTTCAACCACGATGACCGTGTTTCCTATGTCGCGAAGCTGTTTGAG
>JAVBRB010000029.1:0-12340 GCA_031548515.1 Rikenellaceae bacterium
CCTGCCTTCGCTCGTGCGCCGCGCCGACGAGGGTGCAAAGGGCATCAATACCGAGCTGAGCAAGGAGGAGACCTACGCCGAAATTTCGCCCGTCCGCATGGATAAAAATGGCGTCAGCGCCTTTGTGTCTATCATGCGCGGATGCAACAATTTTTGTTCCTACTGCGTCGTGCCATACACCCGCGGGCGAGAACGGAGCCGCGATCCGCAGACCATCCTGCGCGAAGTGCGCGAACTTTTCGACGCCGGATACCGCGAAGTGACGCTTCTGGGCCAGAACGTCAACTCCTATCAATGGGAGGCGGTCGGTTTCCCGGAACTTATCAAAATGGTCGCCGAGGCCAGTCCCCTGCTGCGCGTGCGTTTTGCGACGTCGCATCCCAAGGATATGAGCGACGCGCTGCTCGAAACCATGGCCTCGATGCCCAATATCTGCCGCGCCATACACCTGCCGGCACAGTCCGGGAGCAGCCGCGTGCTGGAGGCCATGAACCGCAAATACACGCGCGAGTGGTATCTGGACCGTATCGCCGCTATCCGCCGACTGATGCCCGACTGCGCGATCTCAACCGACATTATAGCCGGATTCTGCGGCGAAACCCCCGAGGACCACGCCGAAACGCTGTCACTGATGCGCGAGGTGGTGTACGAGTTCGCGTTCATGTTCAAATACTCGGAAAGGCCCGGCACGGCGGCCCAGAAGAGCATGGCCGACGACGTCCCCGACGATGTGAAGACCGCCCGCCTTACGGAAATAATCGAGTTGCAGAACGAACTTTCGCTGGCGAGTAACCGCCGCGACGTGGGCCGTGAATACGAAATACTCATCGAGGGGAGCAGCAAACGCAGCGCGGATAAACTTTTCGGCCGCACCTCGCAGAACAAGGTCGTTGTCATTGACCGCGGCGGCCACGAAATCGGCGACTACGTGAAAGTCCGCATCACCGGCTGCTCTTCCGCCACCCTGCAAGGGGAAGAGATATAAGAAACCCCTCCTGCCTTGTGGCGCAGGAGGGGCTGTCCGTAAATCAGAATCGCAGCGGATTACAAAGAAACATTATGATCATCTGCAACTATCACATTCGTAATCACATAACCCGATTGGAATTGTGCCTGTTCGCCTTTAAGGGCGAAAAAGGCGAATCCCACGACAGGCAGTACGGTCAGTCCCGTCACCAATCCCGTGATCAGGGCGGCATTCGTATCGTCGCCTTCTTTTGAAGCGTTTCCGGTCAGCATAACGGTTGTGCCGTCAATGGCTGTGGTGGATACCGCCTGTACTTTGATGGACCCGCCCTTACCCATGCCTTTTGCTTTTTGTCTTTCGACGCTCAACTGTATGGGCGTGCCTTGTGCTATCAGTACCTCTTTTGTCGATTTGTCGATAACATTTGCAGTTACGACCGCTGTAACCTGATTTTTCTTGTTGCTCGATGCATCGGAAGTCAGATGTACCGGTACATTCGTTCCCCGTTTCAGTATGACTGGTTCGGAGGTTTGTGCATACACACCACATGTACTCACATGCAGCATCAGGATCGTAAGCACCATTGATACGATTTTCTTCATTGTTTAGAATTTTGTTTGATTGCCTGCCAGTCCCTGATCGGCAATAAATACAAAAAAGAAAGCGTGGGACTGTTAGAGAATTTTACTGGCGGGTTCTGGTAAACCTTGGTCAAAAACAAGCAACAGCCCACGCCCATATCAGATATGATGCGTGAGATAAGTCGCTGTTCCGTGACCTTGCGAAATTTACCAGATTTGCCAGTCAGAATCAGCTAAACACTTTCCGTGTTCAATATGTTAATGGCAAAGATAACGAAAAAATGACTATCTTTGTATGATTAATTTAACGACAAAGATTCAATGGCATTACAATGCGGCATAGTGGGACTGCCCAACGTAGGTAAATCCACTCTGTTCAACTCACTCTCAAACGCAAAGGCCCAGGCCGCCAATTTCCCTTTTTGCACCATAGAACCCAACGTGGGCGTCATTACGGTGCCGGACGAACGGCTGGCGAAACTGGTCGAGATAGATAAACCCCGGAAAGTAGTTCCCACGACAATCGAGATAGTCGACATTGCGGGCCTTGTGAAAGGCGCTTCGAAAGGCGAGGGACTCGGCAATAAATTTCTGGGCAACATTCGCAACACGGACGCGATAATCCATGTGCTGAGGTGTTTCGACAGCGGCGACATCACCCACGTCGACGGTTCGATAGACCCTGTGCGCGACAAGGAAATTATCGATATGGAATTGCAGCTCAAGGACCTCGAGACGGTCGAAAGCCGCATCGGAAAGGTTAAAAAACAGGCCGAAACCGGCGGAGATAAAAATGCAAAACGCGCCTACGACATACTCTTGAAGTATTTGGAGGCCCTGCAGGCTGGCAGAAGTGCGCGCATGGTGACGCTCGACAAGGAAGACCGCAAATTCATCAGCGACCTGAACCTCTTGACTGACAAGCCGGTGCTTTACGTCTGCAACGTCGACGAGGCCAGCGCGGTGAAGGGTAACCGATATGTGGAGGCTGTGAAGCAGGCTATTGCAGGCGAAAATGCCGAAATTCTGATCGTCGCCGCGGCCATCGAGGCCGATATTGCCGAACTCGAAGATTACGAGGAGCGGCAGATGTTCCTTGCCGAGATCGGGTTGGAAGAATCGGGTGTGAGCCGCCTGATAAAAGCGGCCTACAAACTGCTCGACCTGCAGACATATTTCACGACCGGAGCGGACGAAAGCCGCGCCTGGACCTTTACCCGGGGGATGAAAGCGCCGCAGACGGCAGGCATTATCCACACCGACTTCGAACGCGGCTTCATCCGTGCCGAGGTGATAAAATACGCCGATTACGTTGCGCTGGGTTCGGAAAAAGCGTGCCGCGAGGCGGGCAAAATAGCCATCGAAGGCAAAGAGTACGTCGTCCAGGACGGCGATATCATGCACTTCTTATTCAACGTATAAAGATGAATAACCGAGATATACGAGTCAGATTCGCCCCGTCGCCTACGGGACCACTGCATATGGGCGGCGTGAGGACCGCCCTGTATAACTACCTTTTCGCGCGGCGCAACGGCGGAACGTTCATAATCCGCATCGAGGATACCGATTCGCAGAGGTTCGTTCCCGGTGCGGAACAGTATATCCTGGATTCGCTCGACTGGTGCGGGATCAAGGTCGACGAGGGCGTCGGCGTGGGAGGCCCCCATGCGCCTTACCGCCAGAGCGAACGGAAGGAAATATACCACAAATATGCCCTGCGACTCGTTGAGTCGGGGAATGCATATTACGCTTTCGATAGTGCAGAGTCGCTCGACGCCCTGCGCGCCGAAGCCGAAGCTGCCGGAAAGACGTTCTCATACGACAGCACCGTGCGCAACGGACTGGAAACGTCGCTACGGCTGTCGCCTGAGGAGGTTGCGGAACGCATCGCGCGCGGCGACCAGTATGTGGTGCGCTTCAAAATGCCGGAAAACGAGGACGTCGTGATGAACGACCTTATCCGCGGCGAAGTCATCATAAACACCTCGACGCTCGACGACAAGGTGCTGTATAAATCGTCCGACGGACTCCCCACATATCACCTTGCCAACATTGTGGACGACCACCTGATGGAGATCAGCCATGTCATCCGCGGCGAGGAATGGCTGCCGTCGCTGCCGCTGCACTACCTGCTTTACAGGGCGTTCGGATGGACGGACAGCCAGCCGCTTTTCGCCCACCTGCCGCTGCTGTTGAAGCCGACAGGAGGCGGCAAACTGAGCAAACGCGACGGCGACAAGTTGGGTTTTCCGGTCTTTCCGATGCGCTGGATCTCTGCCGACGGCGAGATATCGTCGGGTTATAAAGAGGATGGATATTTTCCTGAGGCGTTCGTAAATATGTTGGCTCTGCTGGGGTGGAATCCCGGCACGGAGCAGGAACTTTTCTCGATGGACGAACTCATCGCTGAATTTTCGCTCGACCGCGTCAGCAAATCGGGCGCACGGTTCCAGCCCGAAAAGGCCCGCTGGTTCAACCAGCAGTACATGCACATCAAGAGCGACGCCGAACTTACGGATATGTTCATCCCGATCCTGCTCGAAAAGGGTATAGCATGGGAGCGCGAAAAGATAGAGCGCATCGTGGGGTTGATAAAAGAGCGCGCGACGTTCGTGAGCGATTTCTGGGAACTGTCATCGTATTTCTTCATAGCCCCGATGCATTACGAGGAAAAGGCAGCCAAAAAGTTCTGGAAAGGTGAGAATCCGGCCCGTATCGCCGAACTGCGCGAGGTACTGTTCCGCGAACAGGATTTCAGCGCGGCGAACCTCGAAAAGCTCATACATGAGTGGATCGAGAAAAAGGAATACCCGATGGGGCAGGTGATGAATTCGCTGCGTCTGGCGGTCGTGGGAGCCTCGATGGGTCCCGGCTTGGCGGACATATGCGACATCATAGGCAAGCCCGAAACCATGTTTCGAATTGACAACGCGCTTAAAAAACTGGAGGTGCAAGCATGAAAGCAGCTATTATAGGATACGGCAAAATGGGCCGCGAGATAGAGCGGATACTGCACGAAAGGGGGCATGAAATCGCCCTTGTAATAGATGTTGATAACATTGCAGATTTCAATGCCGAAAAAATGCGCGGCATCGACGTCGCGATCGAGTTCACGACTCCGGATACCGCCCTCGGGAACATTAAAAAATGTCTTGAAATCGGGGTGCCTGTAGTTTGCGGAACTACCGCCTGGACTGCGCACCTGCCCGAAGTGGAGGCGTTATGCAGGGAGAAGGACGGGGCATTTTTCTACGCTTCAAACTACAGTATCGGCGTCAACGTGATGTTCGAGATGAACCGCCGCCTGGCAGCGATGATGAACCGCTTCCCCGAGTACGACGTGACCGTCGAAGAGGTGCACCATGTCCAGAAAAAGGATGCCCCGAGCGGAACGGCCATTACGATTGCCGATGACATTGTCGCGTCCCTCGGGCGCAAAACAAAATGGGTGGGGCAGACCACGACAGATCCGGTTGAACTTGAGGTGGTGTCCGTGCGCAGGAGCGTCGCGCCGGGTACGCACACTGTGACTTATGAGTCGGACGTCGACAGCCTGACCGTGACGCATAATATTAAAAGTCGCAGCGGACTGGCTGCGGGGGCTGTGCTTGCCGCCGAATTCCTCGCAGGGAAGAAAGGCGTATTTTCTATGAGAGATTTGCTCGGTTTCTAAAACCTTTAAAATAACCCGAGTTCGGGATAATCGAAGCGCAATAACGAACTCAACCCGATTGGGAGCAGCCTGAGCGGCTGCGACAAGGGCCATCCCATATTTAGGGGAGGTCGGTGGGAGGGGTGATCGACAAAACAGGGGCTGTTAAAGACCCTTAACGCGGGTCCGGAATAAGAACTCGCGGGCAAGACAAAGGAAATGAATAACTTAAAACGAGTTCTTATACCGAACTCACGTTAAAATATGGAAAAACTGAAAGCGATATTGAAAAACAAGTGGTTCAGATTCCTGCTTGCCGCTACGCTGTGGGTACTGATATTCGTCGTGTGGATGCGTAATCCCTGGATGCTGTTTGGCATTCCGGTGATTTTCGACATCTATATCACCAAGTATTTCAGCTGTTACGTACTGAAATATCATCGCGAGTGGCGTAAAAAGAACCGTATGTACAAAGAAGTGATGTCATGGGTAGAGGCTATATTGTTTGCTGTAATCGTCGCATCTCTGGTCCATATTCTCGTTTTCCAGATGTACGTCATTCCCACGCCGTCGATGGAGAAGAGTCTGTTGGTCGGCGACTATTTGTATGTAAGCAAGTTGAGTTATGGTCCCAAGATGCCAAATACGCCGCTGTCGATGCCGTTGGTGCATAACACGATGCCTTTCTCGCAGACGGCGAGATCCTATTCAGAGGCGATAAAGCGGCCGTACAAACGGCTTTCGGGACTGAAACCGATAAGGCATGACGACGTGGTTGTGTTCAATTTTCCGGCCGGAGACACCGTACTGCTCGAATACCAGGGGGTTACCTACTATGATGTGCTGAGGGAATACCAGACCCGTTTGGGAGATAAAGAAGGCCGCCGCCGTCTGAACAACGACTATACTGTTGTTTCACGTCCGGTCGACAAGCGCGAAAACTACGTAAAACGCTGTGTGGCGCTTCCCGGCGACAGCATAAGGCTTGTCGCGTCGCAGCTTTACGTGAACGGCGAACGGCAGAAAGAAATTCCTGGAATACAGCAGATGTACTATGTTTCGACCACTTCGCCTTTTTCCCAGATGGCACTCGACAATATGGGCATCGCCAATAGCGACGTGATGCACAGCAGCGCGACGGGCGACTACCTGTTGCCGCTGACAGCCGCCAATCTCGAAAAGGTGAAAGGGATGAAGAACGTGCTTGGTATTGAACAGTACCAGCGCGGCTCCGGATCCGAGATTTTCCCCAATGACATACACTACAACTGGACGGAGAACGATTTCGGGCCTCTGTGGATTCCGGAAAAGGGCGCAACCGTCGAACTGACGCTCGAAAACCTGCCGGTATACCGGCGGATAATCGACGTTTACGAGTCGAACGACCTGGCGGTACGCGACGGCGTGATATACATAAACGACCAGTCCGCGACAAGTTATACGTTCAAAATGAACTACTATTGGATGATGGGCGACAACCGGCAGAATTCGGCCGATTCGCGTTTCTGGGGATTCGTTCCTGAAGACCATGTCGTTGGCAAGGCATCGTTCGTGTGGCTGTCGCTCGACAAGGAAAAAGGATGGTTCGATGGCAAGATACGCTGGAAAAAGATGTTCAAGAAGGTGCGTTAATTGGAAGACGACGTCTATAAAACCATTGCGGCTCCGGTCGAAACGGCTCTGCGTGAGCGCAGCAGCAAGTTTTTGGCCTTCGCATGGCCTGTAATGTCCGAAGAGGAGATAAAGGTACATTTGGACGCCTTGCGCAAGAAATATTACGACGCTACGCACCATTGCTACGCATGGAGGTTGGGGCCTAAAGGCGAACAGTACCGTGCCAACGACGACGGCGAGCCGTCGGGAACGGCCGGAAAGCCGATACTGGGGCAAATGCTGTCCAATGAGCTGACATATTGCTTGATAGCTGTAGTAAGGTATTTCGGCGGAACGAAACTGGGAGTGCCGGGACTGATCGCCGCTTACAAAGATTCGGCTGCGGAGGCGGTCGAAGCGGCTGAAATCGTTGAAAGAACGGTAGATGTTACGCTCGATATCGAGTTTCCATACGGGTCGGTGAACGACGTGATGCGGGTCGTCAAGGAGCAGGAGCCTCGGGTGCATGCGCAGGATTTCGACAACGTGTGCCGCATGAGGCTGTCGATCCGGCAGGGCAGGAGCGGAGCACTGCTGGCAAAACTCGAAAAGGTCGAAGGAATAATAATTCAAACCTATAGCCTATGGAACCCAAACGGAGCTTAATTTCGATCACAGACTTTTCGAAGGATGAGATGCTGCGCATCATGGAGCTGGCGGCGGAATTCGAGCGGAATCCGCACCAACCGCTGCTGCAGGGAAAGGTCATCGCCTCGCTCTTTTTCGAACCGTCTACACGCACCCGCCTTAGTTTCGAGAGCGCTATGAATCGCCTCGGAGCACGCGTGATAGGTTTCTCGGATGCCAGCAACACCAGTGTTTCGAAGGGCGAAACGCTTCACGACACCATCTCGGTCATCTCGAATTACTGCGACATGATCGTGATGCGCCACACGCTGGAGGGAGCCGCGAGGTATGCCAGCGAGGTGGCGAAAGTGCCTGTCGTCAACGCCGGAGACGGGGCGAACCAGCACCCTTCGCAGACGCTTCTAGACCTCTATTCGATCAAGAAAACCCAGGGCACGCTCGACAACCTCAGAATTATGATGGTGGGCGACCTGAAATACGGCCGCACGGTTCATTCGCTGCTGCAGGCGATGTCGAACTTCAATACCGAGTTTACTTTCGTCTCGCCGCCCGAACTGCGCATGCCCGCCGAATACAAAGATTTTCTCGATGAAAATGGTTTGAAATACACAGAGTTGACTGAGCTGGAAGGAAATATGGCCGACATGGACATAGTTTATATGACGCGCATCCAGAAGGAGCGGTTCAACGACCCGATGGAGTACGAGCGCGTGAAGAACGCTTATGTCCTGGACAATGCCATGCTTGCCGGAACTAAAGGAAATATGAGAATATTGCATCCGCTGCCGCGCGTGGGCGAGATAGCTTGCGATGTAGACCGGAATCCCAAAGCATACTATTTCAACCAGACCGAGAACGGCGTTTACGCCCGTATGGCTATCATATGTTACCTGTTGGGTGTTAAAAGATAGGAAGTTATGCAGGACAAGAGAATGGAAGTAAGGGCCATTGAGAACGGCACGGTGATAGACCACATCCCGCCCGCGGCCCTTTTCAAGATAATCACCATCATGGGGCTTGATCGCGACACCGAGCACCGCATGACCATCGGGACCAACCTCGAAAGCAAGCGCATGGGTATGAAGGCGATCATTAAGATCAACGACCGCTACTGCGAGCCGCATGAGATAGACCGCATAGCGCTCTTTGCACCCGATGCGAGGGTCAACACGATACGCAATTTCGAAGTGGTGGAGAAACGCCGTGTGGATGTTCCCGAACGCATCGAAGGATTCGTGAAGTGCGCCAATCCGATGTGCGTCACCAACCACCAGCCTGTTGAGACGGCATTCGACGTTGTCAACAAGGATGGCGGGATAGGTCTGCGTTGCCGTTACTGCGAAAAACTGACTTCGCAAAAACGGATGGAACTTAAAAAAGCGTAATCCGAAGTATTAATGCCTTAATATATGCCGGCCTATGAAATCGGTAAGTGTAGTTTTTGTTTCCATATTGTTGGCGTGTACGGCAGTGGGTACGTCTGTTGCCGCAGGCGACAGGCCAGGGATAGTGAACATTATTAATTTTATCCGCCAGACCGAACCGCGTAGCGAGGAAATAACAGACGAGGTGCTGTATCAGACCGTTGCAGAACAGGTGAAACAACTCAATGATTACCGTCTGCCTGCGACGTTCCTGCTACAGTACGACGCTCTTATCAATCCCAAGTACCAGGCTCTCCTGAAAGACGGACTTTACGAAGGCTCCGAGATCGGCGGATGGTGGGAGATAACCCAACCGCACGTGGAGGCGGCGGGAATGGTGTGGCGAGGCCGTTTTCCGTGGGACTGGCATGCCGATGTCGGCTTTTCCCCCGGATACACTCCGGTTGAACGTGAGAAACTGGTCGACGTGTATATGG
Organism: Rikenellaceae bacterium; assembly: GCA_031548515.1. Taxonomy (GTDB): domain Bacteria; phylum Bacteroidota; class Bacteroidia; order Bacteroidales; family Rikenellaceae; genus UBA940. The sequence goes on from JAVBRB010000029.1 coordinate 9,303, forward strand.
AAAAATTCCGCGAGATTTTCGGCCGTTATCCATCTTCCGTGGGGTCGTGGTTCATAGACGCCCACACGCTCGGCTACATGTATGACAAATACGGCATTACTGCTTCCTGTAACTGCAAGGACCAGATAGGTACCGACGGGTACACACTGTGGGGCGGCTACTGGAACCAGGCGTATTACCCAAGCCGCCTGAACGCCTATATGCCTGCGCAGACCGAACACGGGCAGATACCGGTGCCTGTTTTCAGGATGCTAGGTAGTGACCCCATTTATCAATATGACAGCGGAGTAGGGGGACGGGTGCAGTCGGTTATAAGCCTGGAGCCTGTCTATCCGCATGGGGGAGGCAGCAGCCAATGGGTGGAGTGGTTCTTCCGTTCGATGTTCGACGAGCCGTGCCTTGCGTTCGCCTATGTGCAGGCCGGACAGGAGAATTCATTCACGTGGGACGCGATGAAAAAGGGGCTTGGGTTCCAGATCCCCATACTTTCCGAACTTTCGGACCAGGGCAGGATAAGGGTGGAAACTCTTGGAGAGTCGGGCCGGTGGTTCAGGGAGCGATTCCCTGTGACTCCCGCCACTGCCGTTACAGCCCTTACAGACTGGAAAGGCGAGGGCCGCAAAACGGTATGGTTCAACAGCCGTTTTTACAGGGCCAACCTGCTGTGGGAGGGGGCGTCGTTCCGTTTCCGGGACATACATGCTTTCGACCAGGATTACGAATCATATTACCTGAAGAACGTGCTGAGATCGTCGCAGTGCATTTATACGACGCTGCCTGTCGTCGACGGCTGCATGTGGAGCGGTGCACAATGCACGGCCGGATTGCGCGTCAAGACGGGGACTAAAAAAGGCGGGTTGAAGGAAGTTTCGTCAGGTGATCCTGTCGTCGAAGAAAAAGGTAACGAACTTCTGGTAAAGACTCCTCTGAACGGAGGAGAAGCCATGCTTACTGTGTGGTTTCGCGAAGATGAGATAGAGATAACCTGCGAATCCGGGCAGAAGGGTTTCGTGTGGGAAATGGAACTGACCGCAGATGCGTCGGCCGAATTGCCGTTCGTTTCCTTCAGCGACAACATAATAAAAGCCCGGCTCGGGGAGTTTTATTATGATATTCCGTGCAGCTCGCCGATAGAGGATTGCCGCCAGCGGGAAGGCGATGCCGTATTCAGGATAAAGCCGTTTGGGAAAAAAACCGTATTTCAATTGTTTTGCGGAGCAAAATAATCATCTACCGAGCGCCGACCGTCGGCCGCATGCCGGTGGAGGCATCTTGCGAGGGAGATAACTAAAAGGGTTGATTTACTTATGAAATAAATAATCATGGACGGCCATCGCGTAAGCGATGCGCAGGAAAGGAGAGGCGGTAATAGCAGGAGGATCATTCGCCGCTTGCGGAAATATTATTAAGTTTTAGTTTTTTTGGCACATAATTCAATACATATAAAAGGGGCCAGGGTCCATAATCTCAAGAATATAGAAGTCTATATTCCACACAACCAACTGGTTGTTGTGACAGGGCTTTCGGGTTCCGGTAAATCGACCCTTGCTTTCGACACGATCTTTGCAGAGGGCCAGCGGCGCTATGTCGAGAGCCTTTCGGCCTATGCCCGGCAGTTCCTGGGGCGCATAGACAAACCCGATGTCGATCATATTACCGGTATAGCTCCCGCCATAGCCATAGAGCAGAAGGTCAACACGCGCAATCCGCGTTCGACGGTCGGCACTTCTACCGAGATATATGACTATCTTAAACTGCTGTACGCCCGAATCGGCCGGACATTTTCGCCTGTTTCCGGACGCGAAGTGCGGTGCTACACGGTCGACGGCGTGGTGGCGCACGTGGCTTCTCTGCCAGAGGGCGAGCGGGTGGTGATTACCGCTCCGATGCTGCTCGGCCAGAACCAGGGGGTGATTGAGAAGCTGACCTTGCTGATGAAGGAAGGAATGCAGCGGGTGTGGTACGGTGGCGAAGCGCAGTTGATCGAGGATGTACTGCCGAAGATATCGGAAAATACGGCCGCAGAATCGATGGATATCATTGTCGACCGCCTGAAGGTGTCGTCCGAAGAGGATTTTTTGACGCGGTTGGGAGATTCGGTCGCCCGTGCATTCTCTTTCGGAAGCGGCATTTGCCGAATCATTTCCGGCAAGGATACAGTCACGGAATTTTCTTCGCGCTTCGAAATGGATGGCATCGAGTTCGAGCAGCCTACCGAGCACCTGTTCAGTTTCAACAATCCTCTGGGAGCATGCCCGCAGTGCGAGGGCTACGGCAAGGTGGTCGGGATCGACGAAGACCTCGTGGTGCCGGATAAAACCAAGACCATTTACGACGGCGCGATAGTGGCATGGCGCGGCGAAACGATGGGGTGGTGGCGCGAGCAACTGGTCGACAACGCCTACAAGTTCGATTTTCCGATACATGCGCCGTTCTATGACCTGACGCCGGAACAGAAGCGTCTGCTTTGGACGGGGAACGAATATTTTCACGGGCTTGACGAGTTTTTCGAGTATCTCGAAAAAGAGAGATACAAGATACAGTACCGCGTGATGCTTTCGCGCTATACCGGCAAGACGCTTTGTCCGGCTTGCGCAGGCGGACGTCTGCGCAGGGAGGCATTTTATGTTAAAGTAGGCGGCAAATCCATAGGCGACCTTGTGATGATGCCGGTAGACGACCTTAGCCGGTTTTTTGCGGGGCTGGAACTCGACGGGCACGATCGAAAAGCCGGAGGGCGCGTGCTTCTCGAAATAACCAACCGTTTGCAATACCTTTCCGACGTCGGGCTTGGCTACCTGACACTCGACCGCCTCTCCTCGACGCTTTCGGGCGGCGAGAGCCAGCGCATAAACCTTTCGGCGTCGCTCGGGAGCAATCTCGTGGGATCGCTCTATATCCTCGACGAACCGAGCATAGGGCTTCATCCGCGCGACACCGACCGCCTGATAAAGGTGCTCAAACAGCTTCGCGACATAGGAAACACGGTCATCGTGGTTGAACATGACGAAGACACGATGCGTTCGGCCGACCAGATC
>JAVBRB010000010.1:0-20979 GCA_031548515.1 Rikenellaceae bacterium
CGACTACGCCGACGGCTCGATCACCGAGAACACCCGCGTATCGTACCCGATATATTTCATCAACAAGATCGTGCTGCCTTCGAAAGCCGGACACGCCAAGAAGATCATCTATCTGTCGGCCGACGCATTCGGCGTTCTGCCCCCGGTTTCGATCCTCGACGACGCCCAGGCACAGTACCATTTCCTGTGCGGCTACACCTCGAAGCTGGCCGGAACCGAACGCGGCATCACCGAACCCGTTCCTTCGTTCTCGCCCGCGTTCGGCGAAGCGTTCCTGACGCTCCACCCGACCGTCTACGCAAGCACGCTGTCGAAGAAGATGAAAGAACACGGAGCTAAGGCTTATCTGGTGAACACCGGATGGAACGGAACCGGCAAGCGCATCTCGATCAAAGATACCCGTGCCATCATCGACGCCATCATCGACGGCTCGATCGAGAAGGCTCCGACTACCGACGTACCCATCCTGAACCTCACCGTTCCTACAAAACTGAACAACGTGAGCGAAGGCATCCTCGACCCGCGCCAGACCTACTCTGACGTCAAGGTATGGGAAGAAAAGGCGAAGAGCCTCGCCGCGAAGTACATCAAGAACTTCGAGCAGTACACCGACACTCCCCACGGGAAGTCGCTGATCCCTGCCGGCCCGAAGTTGTAATTTGCCGAGATAGCGGCGGCTCTGCTTCCTTAGTCTTGGAAATCATTCAGTCACATACGTTCAGTATGCTCCTTTATGATTTTCATCGACAGCGTTGCATAGTCACCACTCTATTGACAGATTCAATTGATAATAAAAAAGACGCTCCTTTTTCGGGAGCGTCTTTTTTTAAGGCCGGGCTATAATAATCATGTGCGATTATACTAACTTTGTGGAGAACGGAAAACCAACTGCCTTATGGAAAACCGATACACTGCGGCTGCGGACCGCTATGAGAAGATGGAATACCGCCGCTGCGGACGGAGCGGCCTGCTGCTTCCGAAAATTTCTCTCGGCCTGTGGCACAACTTCGGAAGCGTCGACAGCTTCGAGAACTACAACGCCATTGCCCTGCGGGCTTTCGACAGCGGTATCACCCATTTCGATCTCGCGAATAACTATGGTCCTGACCCTGGTTCGGCCGAAGAAAATTTCGGACGCATCCTGCGCGAAAGCCTGCACGCGTACCGCGACGAGCTTATCATTTCCACCAAGGCCGGATACACCATGTGGCCCGGCCCTTATGGCGATCTGGGCAGCCGCAAGTACCTTATGGCCAGTCTCGATCAGAGTCTCCGGAGAATGGGACTCGAATACGTCGACATATTTTATTCGCATCGCCCCGACCCCGATACTCCGTTTGAGGAAACTATGGGCGCGCTGTCGGACGCCGTCCGTCAGGGAAAGGCTCTATATGCGGGGATCTCCAACTACAACGAGCTGCAGACGCGGCAGGCGATAGAAATACTGCGCCGCAACGGCACACCCTGCCTTATCCACCAGGCCAAGTATTCGATGTTCGTGCGCAAACCGGAAGAGGGTCTTCTGGACACTCTCGAGAAAGAGGGTGTGGGGTTGATAGCTTTTTCGCCGCTGGCGCAGGGGATGCTTACGAACCGTTACCTCGACGGCATTCCGAAAGATTCGCGTGCCGCCCGTCCGACCGGTTTCCTCCGCAAGAGCGAACTGACGATCGAAAGGCTCGCGCAGATTCGTGCATTGAATGATATTGCCGTTGAACGCGGCCAGACACTTGCCGAAATGGCACTTGCATGGCTGCTCCGCGACGATCGGGTGACAAGCGTACTGATAGGGGCGAGTTCCGTTGCACAACTAGAAGACAACCTGAAAGCCCTGGAGTTGACAGATTTCACTACAAGCGAACTGGAGCGGATAGGGTCCGTGTTGCTTTGATTTCAGGTATCCGGCAATGATATTATAGCATGTTGTAGGTATTTCGCGCATGGGGCGGACGCGCTATCTTTGTACCCGTAAGCCAAAGTTATCATGTGGGTATAGGGCGGGTTGCACGGGCGGCCCGTCCTTTATCTTTTATATCGTGAGAGGCTGCGGAGGAGTTAAAAAAATCTTATCTTTGCGCATATCAGGATGGTGGAGAATATGAAATACAGTGCTGCGGACAGGATGAGCGATCTGGTGAGTAATAATTACCGGATACTTTTGGTTATGAGTCGTTTCGGCATCAGGCTGGGGATGGGCGACAAGACCATAGGCGAAGTTTGCGCCGAAAACGGGGTCGATACGGCGACGTTCGTTGCCGTGACCAACACAGTGCTCTATCCCGAAAGTGCCCCGGCGGTCTGTATAGATTCTGTTTCAGTACCGTCGCTGCTGCAGTACCTGCACAGTTCCCACGACTATTTCCTCGCTTTCCGCCTGCCTGGTATCCGCCGGGATCTCGTCGATGTGCTCGGAGGACGGCAGGATGACCTTACTAAGGCCGTAATACGCTATTTCGATGAATACGTCAGCGAGGTGCGCAAACACATGATGTATGAGGAAAAAACCGTTTTCCCGTATGTCCGTTCGCTCGTCGCCGGCGATTACAAGGGCAACTACAATATAGGAATATTCCGCGGCCGCCATGACCAGGTCGAAGCCCGTCTTACCGAATTCAAAAATATACTCATCAAGTATTATCCGTCCAGCGGCAGCAATGAACTTAACGGAGTGCTTTTCGACATATTTAATTGCGAGAATGACTTGGCATCGCACAATCTGGTCGAAGACAAGCTTTTCGTTCCTGTCATAATGCTCATGGAACAGAACACCGGTTCGGGAAAATGAACAGGTCTGTCAGAATAACTATTGTCGAACCTTCGGAGATGCTGCGCAGGGGCCTTGGCAGCATGCTTAAGAAAATGCGCGCGTTCCATTCCGAAGTTTCCGAGATCGCCGATCCCACGCAATTGAGATCCTCGCTTGCATGGCAGCGTCCGGACATACTTATAGTCAATCCATCGCTTGTCGGTGCGTTATCGCTGTCAGGCCTGAAAAAAGAAGCTGCGAATCCTGACATGAAATGCGTAGCCCTGCAAACTTCGCTCGCCGATGCCGCCGTGTTGCGTGAATACGACGAGGTGATTTCGATCTACGATACTGCCGAGCATCTGGCGTCCAGGTTGGGGAGACTCGTGAGCGAACCCGAGCATGATAAGCGCAGTGAAGCTCTCAGCCAGCGCGAAAAGGAGGTTGTTATTTGTGTGGTTAAAGGGATGACCAATAAGCAGATAGCCGATAAACTATGCCTTTCGGCCCATACCGTGATCACCCATAGACGCAATATTTCGACGAAACTCGATATCCACAGCACGGCCGGGCTTACCATTTATGCGATAGTCAACAAACTGGTCGGACTTGAGGATGTTTCCGGTGATCCGGTCGGAACGCCGACTGCGTAGTCTCCCTCGTCATCATATATAGATAATCCCGGGGTAATTGATCTTTTCATCAGACTTTGTCGGGATGGCGAATAATTTTACCGCCGCAGGGCATTCAGTACAAACTGTATGTTGCTTTCCTTCCTCTCCTTGAGCATCTCTGTAATCGATTTATCATTCCACATAAGCTCCGAATTGTATACGATCGAGCCAGTTTTGAAGCTCATAGTATTCAACGCGGCCATGTTGAGCAGCAGGTCGAGGGTTTCGATGGGCCTCACGGCGCCACGGGCGATTTCTTTCTTCAGCAGCAGATCAAGAGCGACATACAAATTTTCCACCTTCGGGATTATAAATTCCATGAAAGTTTCCTTGTTGACCTGGCTCGAGATGGACTCGTTGTAAACGAAGTTCATCAACTGCGGATTTGCCGCCAAAAGTTCGAACTGCGACTCCATGATGCTGCGTATCACCTCCTCGAACGGGGCATCCGTGTCGAATATCGGCATGAAAAGATCTGCGGTCTTTTCTAATTTTTTCTGGAAAACAACATTGAACAGATTCTCCTTCGTCCGGAAGTAATAATGCAGCATGGCATGTGTGACTCCAGCCCTCTCGGCGATGGCGGTGGTTTTCGCATTGTGGTATCCTTTTTCAAGGAATTCGGCTTCCGCAGCTTCGAGAATCAGTTTTTCGTTGCCCGCTTCGGCTTTCATATTTTGTTCGGCTGGCTTTTTCATAGCTGGAAATTGGCATCTAACTGAATGCTCCGGATAAGTATTTTCTTGTCAGTTCGTGCTGCGGATCGTTGAAAACCTGATCTGCCGGGCCAGACTCGATCACCTCGCCGAGGTACATGAACACCACATGGTCGGCTATGCGCCGCGCCTGCCGCAGCGTATGCGTCACCATGATGATCGAATAGTCGCGCTTTAGGCGGACAAACAACTCTTCGACGTTTTTGCTCGATATCGGGTCGAGCGAACTGGTGGCCTCGTCGGCGAGGATGAACTGTGGTTCGACGGCAAGGCTGCGCGCAAGGCAAAGGCGCTGCTGTTGTCCTATCGAGAGTTTCGAGGCTGGACTTTTGAGCCTGTCTTTCACTTCGTCCCACAGCCCGACAGCTTCCAGATAGTACTGCACTATCATACGGAGTTTCCGTTTGTCGGTGATGCCGTGGATGCGGCATCCGTAGGCTATGTTGTCAAATATGGACATGGGCAGCGGACACGGTTTCTGAGACACGAGTCCGATACGCCGACGCAGTTCCGTGATGTTGCGGCCGCTGCCTATAATATCTTCCGATCCCAGCATGATCTTTCCGGCGATGCGCGCTCCGTCGACAGAATCGGTAAGCCGGTTCATAGTCTTGAGCAGGGTGGTTTTGCCGCATCCCGACGGACCGATGATGCAGGTAATTTTGCGGTCCGGCAGGGTCAGGTCGACATCTTTCAGGATGTGGTTGCCCTTGATATGCACATTCAGTCCCTGAACCTGCATTCCGGAACATTCGGCTTTGCGGACGAATTTATGGTCGGGGCGGAAGTATTTCTTTTCCTGTCCTACGGTCTCGCCACCTTCGGTATGTCTGCCGGCTGTGCCGGTCACGGATGCAAAGAAATTTTTCATTACTTTAACTTATTTCTTGAGACCCAATTCGTTATAAGTCTGCCGCCGATGCTCAGCACGAGCACTATGATCGTAAGCACCAATGCGGCGGCATATGCCCTGTCCTGCACTTCTTTGACCGGACTGCTCATCTGGAAGAATACGGCGAGCGGAAGCGTCGCCGCGGGCTGGGACAGCGATGTCGGGATACTGTCTGTGTAACCTGCCGTGAACATCACCCCGGCCGCGTCCCCGATGGCGCGCCCTATCGAGAGCAGCGTTGCGGTCGCGATGCCCGGAGCTATCTGGCGAAGCACGACTTTGATGGTTTCGAAGCGCGTCGCCCCCAGAGAATAGGCCGTGTCGAGAATCTCTCGCGGGAACTGCCGCGCCGCCTCGTCCATCGAGCGTATGAATATAGGAATTATGAGCAACGTCACTACAATGATACCGCCTCCGAGCGAGGCCCTCATTCCAAGATAGATCATCAGTGCGAACCCGAACGCGCCGTAGACGATGGACGGGATGCCGAACAGCACGTCATAGGCCAGACGTGCGGTGTAGGCGAACTTCGAGTTCTTTTTCAGGTAGACGTTCAGGTAGAAGACCACCGGGATGCTCACTGCCAGTCCCAGGATAGTCGCTGCGCCCACTATGTATATCGAGCCAACGATGGCGTTGAGGAAACCTCCTTCCTTGCCGATGTAGAATCCGCCGCCGGGCAGTTTGGTTATCATATCCCAACTCATTGCGCCCCAGCCTTTGCTGACGATCGTCCACAGGATGCTCGCCACCACGAACACTACGATAAAGGTGCACAGATACATGAGTACCTTGAAGATGCCTTCTTCTATGAATTTCCCTTTTCCCATCAGGCGAATTTTTTGTCGATCCGGTAGAGTATGATCCGTGACACGAGGTTGAACAGCAGTATGACGACGAAGAGTATCAGTGCTGCGAACATCAGTGCTGCCTCGTAGTTGGGCAGCGAGAGCATTTCGCCGTAGTTGTTGGCGATCAGTGCCGGAATGGGATAGGCCGCGTCGAAGAGCGAATTGGGTATCTGAGCGATGTTGCCGCACACCATCAGCACCGCTATGGTTTCCCCGAAGGCCCTCGAAACCGCAAGCACGACAGCCGCAAGTATCCCCGGCGTGGTTTTACGCAGTACCACTTTCTTGATGGTCTGCCATTTTGTTGCCCCTAGCGACACTGAAGATTCGCGAAGGTGTTCGGGCACCGTGCAGAATATCTCGATGAACAGGCTTACCAACAGCGGGATTATCATTACTCCCAGCACGATTCCTCCGGCAAGTACCGTGTATCCGGTCGAGAATTCGACGAAATGCGGGGCCAGTTTTTCCGATATCCACGGTACTATCAGCAACGCTCCCCACACTCCATAGATTACCGAAGGCAGTCCGGCGAGAATGTCCAGGGCAGGGAATATGAATTTCTTTATGCGCGGTTTGCCGTATTCCACCAGCCAGATGGCCGTCAGCAAAGATACCGGTAAGGCGAGGATTATGGCTATGCCCGTAACCCAGAGCGTTCCCATAAGGAAAGGCAGGAAACCGAACTCGCCTTTCAGGGGCTTCCAGTTGGCCGAGCCGAGCAGTTCGCCCAGTGAGTGTTCTTCGAATATCGGGGCGGATTTGACATACAGTCCCACAGCCATGGCCACTACAAGCAGAAGCGATGCCAAGGTCAGTACGAACATCACGCCGCCTGCAGTCTTATCTTTCCATATGCGGAATCTCGTGGTCATGGGTGTTTCGTTGTTTAATCGTTGCCTTCCTCCGCTTCAACTGCGCCGGCACTTTGTGCCGGATCACCGGCTTCGGTCGGTGAACTCGCGGTTTCAGCGCTCGGATCGACGCCCAGCAGCGCAAGTCCCCGGTCCAGTTTTTCTTTCGGCAAAGCGATGTAGCCGGTCGGGACATTGTACTGCTGCCCATCGGTCATTATGAATTTCAAAAATTCGGTAACAGCCTCGTTTTTCGGTATTCCGTTGGCGACCAGATAGAGGTCGCGTGCGGGAGGCGAAGGATATTTATCGGCTGCAATGGCTTCGATTATATGGTCCTTGGTGTCGTAGAACGTTTCTTCGGGGTCTATCTGTCCGTTGCCGTTCACATCGATCGGCAGTATCAATATGCCCGGATTCGGCAGGCGGGTGCTCTCGTCGTAAGCATACGAAAGGTTGTTGAAACCGATGCCCAGTTTGTCCCTCTGCACTGCCTGAGCAAGTCCCGGGTCGCCGTAAACGGCGGTTCCGCCAAGGTCTTCCTGTTTTCCGCCGATCCACAGCGCCCATGTTTCTGCTGCTCCGCAGGCGTCCGATCGAGTATATAAGTGGATGGGGCTTTTATCATTCGTTCCAGCCACTTCTCCCCAGGCCTTGTATACACCGGTCATCCACAGGGCGATCGCGTCTTCGCGTGTGAGTCCGCTTTTCAGCAGGTCGGCCAGAATCGGGTTCTCGCTGTTGACAGTCGGCACAACGGCATCTTTGGCGACCGCGAAAGGAACGGCCCCCTTTTCAAGTTCGGGCGGATATACCTCGCGCGACACCATACCGAGGTCGGCTACGTTGGCCAAGACGTCTGTCATGCCCTTGCCTGCGCCCCCGGCCGAAATGTCGATGCGCACTGCCGGGTGCAGCAACCGGAATTCTTCTGCCCATTTGACCGCGAGGGGATAGAGAGCAAAGGCTCCGGAAATAGTTATCTCCCCGCTGAGTTCGCCTTCTTTTGCTTTTTGGCGATTGCCGCATGAGACCGATGAAAGCGCAACGGCCATAATTGAAACGGATACCAGTAACTTTTTCATAATCGTATGGTTGTTAATTATCTGAGTTTTGCTTAAGCAAAACGAAAATCCATCGGGAGTGGCGTCGTTAAAATATTCCGAAGACCTGCGCTCCTGCATAGTGGTAGCTGTCGTTACCCGGCGAAGTTCTGTATGAATAATTAAATTGCACCCTGCAGTATTTGATAGGCACATAGGTTATACCCGCGGTATAGTAATTCCAGCGCGTATCATTGCTCGTAATGTCGCGCTGCCAGTAGTCGTACTTCAACACGGGCTGCACTTTGCCACAGATAAAATAACCCAGAACGGCATACGCCCCCTGGCTGTGCAGGCCGCCGGTCTTGCCCCATATGTATTCGCTGCGGGCGAGCCATCGTCCGTCGTCGTATTTGGCACCTCCCCCCGAACGTATCCTTCGGAAATTTTCACCTTCGTCTCCCACCGTTCTGTATCCCCAACCGTTGTAGTGGTATGCGGCCAATGAAAGGTTTTTGATCGGGTTTATGGTCAGTATTCCCGAGAAATCCTTCTGTTTGTTATTGTCCATGCGGTTGATTCCCGCACCGTTGAACACGCCCACCGACCAGTTTATGATGCTGAAACCATCCCTTTTGAGGAAATTGCCATTGAAGCCGAGGCCGATGTCGCGTCCGTTGGCCGAAATGTTTGCAACGTCTGCATAACCGGCCAGTGCGGTGACAACCAGAGAATTGTCCATTGTCTCCAGCGCGGTCGGACTGTACGGGTTCTCCAGGGAGAACGGAACCTTGAACTGGCCGACCTGCATGCCTGCGTAGTCGCATATCTTCCACGTGACATATGCGTCGAGTATCCTGGGAGTTCCGGCGAAATCCACCTGCAGGCGGTAGCCGACTTTGCTGCCGATATTGCCTTTCACGTCGAGCCTCGCCCTGCGCACGTCGAAACTGTTGGTCTCCGTTTGACCATTGTATTGGTAGCGCAGATTGACGAAGCCGGAAATGGACGGAAGTTTGGAAACGATCTTCTCGAGTTTCGAAACACGTTCCGCCGTCTGGTCCGGTTCTGTTGCGGCCGCCATATCCTGCGCCTGCGCGCGCGTATACAGTGCCGAAAGGAGTATTGCCGAAATACAGAGTGCCTTTTTCATTGTATTTTCCGGTTTACAGGGTTTTACAAACTATACCCCCACTCTTTGAGCGCCATATCCCAGTTGTCCTCGACCACCCTCACGGTACGGTTTTCGTATTTATACTGGTTCTTTTTGTAGCCTTTCTTTTTGTCGAGATATGCGGCGATAGCTTTTTCTGATTCTGTGAAACCGGGTAAATCGAGTTGTCCGTAGAGATCGCGCGTCAGGCCGAACGGATCTGCCTCGAAATCTTCGAACCTGATCTCCACCAGGTTCCCTGCCGGAATGAGGCGTTTTTGCTCCTCGTACCTGAAATAAAGGCGGCGGTAGGCTTCCAGGATGTTGGTCTCGAGCTGTTCAGGCGTTATATGTTGGAATTGGAGCGGCGGGATGATATTGTTGAAGAAACTCCACGTACTTTCGAATACCGTGTACGGATTGCGCTTCAGATAAATGAACTTCGCGTCGGGATACATTTCGAGCAGCGTTTCGATGCGGCCGGTATGCGGAGGGTTCTTGCTCAGGAACTGCGTTCCCCCGGTGTTGTGCAGGCTCGTCACTACCAACCGCCTGAATTCCTCCATGAATACCTGCTTTTCCTGCTCTGTTATCTTTTCGAAAGTCAGGAAGCGGTCACAGTATTCCAGCATCCTCTGCGGGAAGAACCAGAAATCGTAATATGAATAGGGTATCATGTTCGACAGCGCGAATTCCTCTTCCTGCGGCAGGTCGACCTTCAGGTCCATGTTGTCGGTCGGACGCTTTTCAGGCATGAGCCACGAAACGAACTTCTTGAAGAACGGCTGCCCGAACAACATCAGGTTGGGGAAGACGGTCTGGTAGGTGGTGGCGTACCCGAAGTGGTCGTCACAGGCGAAGACGTTGTGTACAAACGTAGTGCCGCTGCGCCAGTGTCCCAATATGAACAGCGGATCGGCTGTCGAAGGGTCTTCCAGTTTGCGGTAGCGTCTGTCCTCGATGGGTTGCAGTCTGCTCAGTATTGCGCACACGGCCTTTGTCAGGCGGTATTTCCGCATATATTCCTTTTCGACTTCGCTTTTTGGCGCCAGTGTTTTGAATGTGTCCCAACGTGCGCCGACAAGTGTGTTTACTGGTAGATTGTCAAACGTAAAAGCCATATTCCACTTCCTCGTAATTCGTAATTATTCTATGATTTTAATGGGCAGTCCCTGTTTCTTCAACTCTTCGCCTATCTTGCGTACCGCTTCGTAGTGTTCCCTGCCGATTCCCATTGCAGCCAGGTCCAGAGTGGCGAAAACATCGTCCGCTACCATGTCTTTCGCTTCGACGCGGTCGATTATCATACCCACGGCCGAGGTGTTGTTGGTGACAGGGTCGATCAGGATGAATGAGCCGGTCTGCTTATTCCGTTTGTAGGGGTCGAAGAACAGTTCTTTTCCCGTTGTGAAGACGGCTTTCCCTATTTCGTTGAGAGACAGCGATTCTGCACCCGATTGTTCCATCGTGTTCACATCGACGCGCCAACGCACGCTGTCGATACGGGCACGGGTGGTGTCAGTCGTATGCTTGATATAGAACTGTTTGCTTTTGTCCATCGGCTCCTCGTCCATCCACACAAGCATCGCCTCGAAATTGCGGCCTACGGTCGGCAGGTTGCCGGGATGCACGAGCATCTCGCCGCGCGAAATATCTATTTCGTCTTCGAGCGTGATGGTAATGCACTGCGGCGGGAAAGCTTCGTCCAGTTCACCGTCGTATGTGATTATGCTTTTGACCTTTGACGTTTTTCCCGACGGCAGAGCCATCAGCGTCTCTCCCTTGCGGACAATTCCGCTGGCTACTTTGCCGCTGAAGCCGCGGAAATCAAGGTTTGGGCGCAGGACATACTGCACCGGAAAGCGGAAATCTCCGAAGTTGCGGTCCTGGTCTATGGGCACGGTTTCGAGGTATTCAAGCAACGACGGGCCCATGTACCACGGGGTGCGGCCGCTGAGTTCAACGACGTTGTCGCCGTCGAGGGCTGAAAGCGGGATGCAAGTCACGTCCGGAATGCCCAGAGGAGCCGCGAAAGCCATGTATTCGGCCACGATCTCATCGAACCGTGCCTGGTCGAAGTCCACAAGGTCCATTTTGTTTACGGCAAGGGCCACATGTTTGATGCCCAACAGGGACACCAGGAAAGAGTGGCGGCGAGTCTGGGTGATAACGCCGGTACGGGCATCGACGAGGATCACCGCGAGGTTCGCCGTCGAGCCGCCTGTGATCATGTTGCGCGTGTACTGCTCGTGCCCGGGGGTGTCGGCAATGATGAATTTGCGCGCATTGGTGCTGAAATAGCGGTAGGCCACGTCGATAGTGATGCCCTGTTCGCGTTCGGCTTTCAGGCCGTCCAGCAACAGTGCGTAATCGATGTGGTCGCCGGCGTTGCCGATGCGCTTGCTGTCGCGTTCGAGGGCGTCGAGCTGGTCTTCGTATATCTTCTTGCTGTCGAACAGCAGGCGTCCGATCAGCGTCGATTTACCGTCATCGACCGATCCGGCTGTCAGGAACCGCAGAAGGTCCTTCTGCTCGTCCCGGTCGAGGTATTCCTTTATATTAAGTGCGTTCATATTCAATTTATTTGCGATGAACCAATGAAATCGCTGTCGTCGTTGCGATTAGAAATATCCTTCGCGTTTCTTTTGTTCCATACTGCCCTCTTGGTCGAAATCGATAACCCGCGTGGTGCGCTCGCTCTTGGTAGTGGTCATCATCTCTTCGACTATCTCTTCGATCGTGGCGGCGTCGCTTCGTACGGCCCCGGTCAGAGGATAACATCCCAACGTGCGGAAACGGACCATCATCGGACGGGCTTTCGCGGCCAGTTCTGGCGGCATGCGGTCGTCGTCGACCATTATCAGGTTGCCGTCCATCTCCACGATGGGTCTTTCCTTGGCGAAATAGAGCGGAACGATAGGAATGTTCTCCAGACGGATGTACTGCCACACGTCCAGTTCGGTCCAGTTCGACAGCGGGAATACGCGGATGCTTTCGCCCTTGTGGACGCGGGCGTTGTAGATGTCCCACAGTTCGGGGCGTTGGTTCTTGGGGTCCCACTGGTGGAATTTGTCACGGAACGAGAAGATGCGTTCCTTGGCGCGGCTTTTTTCCTCGTCGCGGCGTGCTCCCCCGAAGGCGGCATCGAAACCGTGCTTATTCAGGGCATCCAACAGCGCTTTGGTCTTCATCAGGTCGGTGTGCACTTTGCTGCCGTGTGTGAACGGCCCCACGCCTGCGTTGAAAGCCTCCATGTTCGATTCGACGATCAGGTTCCAGTTGTATTTTTTCGCATATGCGTCGCGGAACTCGACCATTTCGCGGAATTTCCACTTGGAGTCTATGTGCATCAGAGGGAAGGGAACTTTTCCGGGAGCAAAAGCTTTTTCAGCCAGGCGCACCATCACGGATGAATCCTTGCCGATGGAATAGAGCATCACCGGGTTCTCGAACTCGGCGGCCACTTCTCGGATAATGTTTATCGCTTCCGCCTCCAGTTCCTGCAGGTGGCTTAATTTATACTCAGACATGCTTCTTTGGTTGTTTTCTATTATACGACTATCCTTGGCAGGATCACTTCGAGCAGCTTGCCCACCGATTCTTCTACGCTCAACAATGACGTGTCCAGCGTGAGGGCTGGGTGTGCCGGGGCTTCGAAAGGGGCCGAGACGCCGGTGAATTCACCTATCTCGCCTTTGCGGGCCTTTGCGTAAAGACCCTTCACGTCGCGGCGTTCGCATTCTTCGAGCGGCGTGCTGACATATACCTCGAGAAAATCCTCCTTGCCTATAATATCGGCTGCCATTTCCCGCAACTCGTTTGAAGGACTGATGAACGCGGCGATTGTAACGATACCCGTGTCGACGAACAAACGTCCCACTTCGGCGATCCTGCGTATGTTCTCGGTGCGGTCCTGCGGTGAGAATCCGAGGTTGTTGTTTATACCTGTCCGGATATTGTCGCCGTCCAGAATGCGGCACATTACTCCGCGACCGTGCAGTTCGCGTTCGAGGGCTATGGCTATGGTGCTTTTACCCGAGCCGCTGAGGCCGGTAAACCAGATCATGATACCGCGTTGGCCCAGCATGCGCTCCTTGTCTTCACGCTTCATCATGCGGTCGAAGATCGGCGTGATATTCTCAGGGGTGAAATTTTGCATGTTGCTTAACAATTGTGTTAAGACCACAAGTTTAACAACTTTGTTAAACAAGCGCAAATTTTCGGGCCGTTATTTTTTGTTAAGAAACGGTAAAAGTGGTTTGTGTGCATAAAATCAATGAGTTACCCGCTGTTTGCGGTGGGGGCATGCTAAAGGGTTGATTATTGTGGATTTAATTACTTATTTTTGTACGCATGGAGGTATTCTACGAGAATCTTGCGCACTTCACCCATGGAATGGCTTTCGCGTTTTTTCTTACCGCGGCCGTATTTCTAAGGAAATTCAGGAAAGACGGGCGACTCTCGAAATTTCTGCTCTGGGAGATGATATTCTGGGCCTTCATCCAGTTCAAGGACTTCGATTATCTGATTCCCGGTTACTGGGACAACGAGTATATATCCGGCATCCAGCTTTCTGTCGACAACTGGTGCGTGCCGATCACCATGCTGCTTTTTTTCGAGATAGTTTCGCCCGGGTGGGTTACCTTGAAAAGGGCGCTTTTCGTGACCGTGCCTTCCATCCTGCTGACCGTGTTGTATATCCTGTTCCCTTCGCCGGGTATGTTCCTGGCGGGAATAGCTTATTCGGGCCTTCTGGGTCTGTTCGCCATGGTGACTGTATTTATGGCGTCGGCACGTTATGACAACTTCATCAAGCGCAACTTCTCATATCTCGAAAACATCAGTCTCAAATGGATGCGCATTGTCATCACGATGCTGTTCGTTCTGCTAGCCGCATGGGCTGTAGAAACCAACTATCCCTCGTGGCTCAACGATGCGCTCTATTATCTGTTCGCGATGGGCATATGGAGCATCATATTCTATTATACCATAACTCATGAAGTTATGGCGGACGTTCCCAATTATATAAATCCTCTTCTGCATGAGGGTAAGGATAATGGATCGGATCTTCCCGATGAAAACTTCCGCCTGGAAGCGAATCTTAAAGAGGCTATGACTGTCGACAAGGCGTATCTCGATCCCAAACTGTCGCTTGTCGCGCTTGCCCGCAGGATAGGCACCAACCGCACTTATCTGTCGGGATACATTAACAATTCACTGGGGTCGACTTTCTATGAATACGTGAATTCGTTCCGCGTCGCGGATGCAAAAAAAACGCTTCGTGAAGACAGGGAAGAGCGCCTGACCATGGAGCAGATTGCGGAACAGTGCGGATTCTATTCGCTTTCCACATTCAAGCGGTCGTTCCTGAAAGAGACCGGAGTCACGCCCGGGAAATTCAGGAGGAACGGCAGACAGTCCGGTTAAAAATCCAATGCAAGGTTGAGGTACGGAGGTTTGCCGCTGCTGCTTTCACGCGCGTAAATCAGCCCGAAAAGCGTTTCAGCACACGAACCGGCTGCTCCTTCGGCGAGATAGAAGAGAGTCGTTTTATCTTTGTAATGGTTTCGCAGCGAGTTTATCGTATCGTCCTGTGACAGAGCCGAAGTACATTCTATTATTTTGACGGTTTCGCCGTCCGGGATCGTGAGCGCATAACCTGGAGGCAGTCCTCCTCCGGTTTTCATCACCAGAAACTCGCCGCCCTGAGCGGAAATCTCGTCTAGCGCCACTTTCAGGTGTGCTTCAGGCCACAATACGGCATTCCGTCCATGCCAGAAATGTGTGCGCAGGGCGTTCAAAAGCGCGGCGCCATTCTTCGCCGCCTGCCATGCCGACGAATCTCCGGTCGCTGCAGGAGCGGGGTATTTCCGCATATAAAGGAACGTTTCTTTTGTAAAGCCGAAACGTCCGTAGTATCCGACAAGATGGTCTTCAGGTACGAGCGAAAGTTCCAGCCCATTTTTCTCGCCATACCTCGCGGCTTCCTCCAACAGCATTCCCATCAGTCCCTGCCTCCGGTGGCCTGGATGAGTCGCGCAGGCATAGATATAGCGCATGGGCCTGTCGCCCGTTCTGTCCGACCACACGCCAGGGAGCATGAAAAGCATTGCGGTTATCATCCCGTAGTTCCGCGTGACCAGGCATTCTTCAGGCTGGAAAATGTTTTCAAAAAAACTGTCCAGGAAACGGTCTCCATCGCCGAAAACCAGTTTCCACAGTTCACGCAGCTCTACCGCATCGTTGTATGTCGCTCTTTCGATCATATTATTTTTGCTGAATAAACGTCTTCCAGAATGTCGTGATGGTACGACAGTTTCGCCTGCCTGAGTCCTTCGTCTCCTCCGTCCTCGCCGCGGTTAACCCATGCGTAATTTTTTGCATATGTCTGTACGAAAAGCCTGTTTATCTGCTGCGAGGCGCCCCTTATGTGATGCAGCGACTTTTCGAACAGCACAAGGTAGGTATCGTCCCCCAACGGGCAGCCGACCGAATAGGCCACTGTTCCACCGTCGGCCCGCAGCATCGCCCCGTCGAGTCCCAGCACATCCCATTCGTCGAAGGCTTTTTCAATGGCCGACAGTTCCGATCGCAGCATTTCTCCGGGATCGCCCGCTTCGCACTGCATCCCGAACCACCGCCGGTTGAATTCGCGGCATTCGCCTATGTTTGCCGGCGTAAGCGGTTCGAAACTCCATTTGTAATTCCGCTCGAAGTAATTGATGTGGTTGCGTTTTTGTTGCATCTTGCTGCCTGTGAGCGTCGCAAGCTTCCCGCTGCTGTAGATGTATTCCGACTCGCTCCGCTCTGTTTCGAAAACGAAACGCTTCGGAAAATTTGCTTCCAACATCTCTTTGCCGCTCTCGGGTATCTGGAAAAGCCGGAAAGGGCATCCCCTCGATTCAGAATAAAGTATCATTTTTTCGACGGTATCCGCTACGTCGCCTTTACCGACAGGGTAGAGAAAATTGTGATGGCAGTCGATGAAAGTTTTGACAAGCATGAGGCCTCCGTGGAAACAGATCCGGAATTCGCATGTTCCGGCCCAGAGGTACAGTACATGGAAACAGTAATTGAGCCTCCGCGTCGAATGACGTTTCAAAAAATCGCCGACGGCGGTCCTGTCGGCAAGCGTGATATCGCGGAAATGCAGAGATTGGTCCTGGTTCATGATGTAAAGATAAATACTTGCTTCGTATTGCACAAACAGTGCAAATTTC
This sequence comes from Rikenellaceae bacterium, assembly GCA_031548515.1. Lineage (GTDB taxonomy): Bacteria > Bacteroidota > Bacteroidia > Bacteroidales > Rikenellaceae > UBA940. The sequence goes on from JAVBRB010000010.1 coordinate 16,150, forward strand.
CGGCCGGGCCTTCCGGCGGTGGATTATTCGTTCGCATTGCCGACTTTAATTGTTTTGCGCAGCAGAATAATCATCTCCCGAGCGCCGACTGTCGGCAGCAGGCTGGTGGGAAGCATCATGCGAGGGAGGTAACTAAAAGGGTACATTTCCCGAAGCTCTGCTGCGAGGATGTTCATTTGTTCTGCGAAGCAAAATAATCACCGACGGAACCGACGCTGCCGGGCCGTTTATGTGGTTTTTCGTTTTGCTTAAGCAAGACTCTCGTTTTTTACACTATCGGCAGGATTGTTCTTCCAGCCTGATCGTTTTCATAATCTCTTCCGGTATACCGAGCCGGTAGCCTTCCGACGAAAAAATGATCCCGCCGTTGTTGGTGAGGGCGACTACGAGAGGGAAATTGTTACGGAATTCGATCTGGAGTGCCCCGGCGGTCTGGTTGAGCAGATCGCGGCCCGTGTCCATGCCCCATACCGTCTGTGATGGCTGGCCTCCGAAACGCGCGGGATCGAAAGCTTCGGTGCGCTTGTCGCCGGGAACCATGAATACTACCGCGCCGCCCCAATCTTCCAATGCCTGCCGATAGGCCGGAAGTTCCTGCAGGATGTGTTTCGTCGGCTCCTTGTCAGGGTCGGCGAAGCAGAGCACGACTCCTTTGCCTCGCGCCAGTTTTTTCAGCGTGGTCTTTTCGCCAGTGTCGGTGGTGACTATGGAATTCATATCTACAATTCCCTGCACGAACAGTTTGCCTTCAACCTCAGGAAGTTTGATCTCAGCCGTGTATGCGGAGTCTTTCGCAATATTGAAATATTGAGTGTAGAATGTAGCCGAACCATCGTTCGCGCGGCTGGCCACCATCAGACGGTAGTAACCCTCTTCAAGCGTAATCTCGACGGGCTGGCCTTTGGCCCATGCTTCACCGAAATGATTCCCCAGCCCAAGTGTTCTGAAATCTCCGTCGCGGTAGACCGCCACCGTGAAATGTGATTCGTAGCCAGGTGTAACTATATTGCCCGGGGCGTTTTGCAGCACGAGTCTTCCCCTAGACGGAACGATACTTGTGGCATCCTCGCTGTCGAAATCCACATTGATCCACCCATCGCCACTGTTGTATTGCGGAGTGCCTGTCGCGGGGTCTAACCTTGCCTGGATTCCGGCCGAACGACATAGTGCCACGAAATAGATATCCCTCGAACTTCGGTCTGCCACTTGCATTTCATGGACTCCTGACGGAGTTTGGCGGCAGTTGTAGTAATTATCAGCATCCGAAATTTTTATGCGTCCTGCGGCCTCGATCATCTTCTGCGGGGATTTTTCGCCGGGGAAAAATTCCTTGAACGGAGTTATTAGCTCGTAACCGATCCTAGGCGAGGCCGTCCAGCGCCAAAAATTGTCGTCGTCCGGCCTTCCCATGTATGTTTCGAGCACATCGGCCGGAGTATCGCGCAGGTCTTTGTCGCGCAGGGTGGCGAGCATCTTCAGAGCCTGTCGGCCGTGGTCGCGGATAAATTTCTCTATATCGCACCAGTTACCTTGAGATGCATCAAGGTAACGCCATACTTGTGCGCCGTCGAGTCCGGTTTCCCCGGCAACTTTCTGGGCATACACTTCATCCGGGAAGGTCGCCATGTAGGCATTACGCAGCGAATCCTCATATGCCAGCCTTACGGCATTAGCCGCTATTTTCTCTTCTGGCAGTTCGCTGAACGGTTTCTCGGGCGGCGCTTTCATGGTGAACGATGTCGAGTAGTGTTCCCCCGGTCTGTAGTTGAGCATGACCGTCGCTTCTGTAGCCTCTGGTCCCCTTTCGGCATAACCGTAATTGTCGCCCTTGCTGGCCCAGATCATCAAGTCGCCCATGCCCGTATTTATTGCAGCCCGGCCTTCGTCGTCACTCTGCATCGTCACGATGGGGTAGAGTTGAGCAGAGTTGTAGACCTTGAATTTTACCGTCGCATCGCCGACCGGATCCCCATACATATCGAGCACCCGGACGTCCATCCGGCGCGTTTGGGCATAGTTGGCAAGCGTATTTATCACCGAGTATAGCGGCGTTTCGATATTCTTCTCCTCCGGACCGTTGTAAAGTCCGTAGACTGTGGTATGCGTCATCATCGCCCTCTGTACCGGTCCGTCAAACCAAGCAACATCAAGCTCCGGTTCTGGCTCGCATGCACCCAGATAATGCCACTTGCCGTCGACCCACACTTCGACCCATGCATGGTTGCTGTCGGTGTGCACCCAGCGGGGAGTGTAGCACTGTCGCGCGGGGATTCCGACCGCACGCAGGGCCGTCGTGGTGAAGACCGATTCCTCGCCGCAGCGTCCCCAAGATGTTTTCATCAAGGCGAGCGGTGCGGAAGTACGCGCGTCCGTGGCGCGATAGGTCACTTTCTCGTGGCACCAGTGGTTGACTTCGAGCGCCGCGTCGTACATCGACATGTCTTTGACGCGATCTTTGAGTTCATCGAAGAAAACGTCCCTCGCGTCGTCCATGTATTCGTTGCTGACGCGGTGGACGAGCACGAAGTGACGGAAAATGTCCTCAGGCACGGTTTTACTCCACGGGAAGTATTCGCGCGCACGGAACGCGCCATCCACCTGTCGCAGGAAATATTCGCCGTTGTATTCCGAGAGGTCGCACAGCGGCATGTAGGCGTAAAGGAACTCCAACGCTTCCCGCTGCTTCGTGGTCAGTTTTCCGCTGCCGAATACCGAGAAGAGCGCTTCGCTTCGGCCGGCGGCAAATTCCATACGTTCGAGGAAATTCTCATGTACTTTTTCCCTGTATTCTCTGTCGGTAAGGAAATGTTCGTTGCCGTCGCAGGCACCCATACCAAAGAGAAACATTCCCGCAAGAACCGTTCTGATGATGATTTTCATTGTAGTATTCGGTTGTTCAAGAAATAAATCGGCCAGGGGAGGGGCTACCGGAATTTTTTTGCGATTTCCACGACCGCCTTGACTTTTTCGGGGTCGGCATGCCATATGCCGCAGTCGGCCCATGCAGGCGCAGTGAATTCCATCATGCTTTCATATCTGCTGCGGAATGTCCCGTGTATCTCCCTGCAACCCGTCTGTTCCGCTATCCGTTCCACATTTCCGGGCGTGATCCCCGCACCGGCCATGACGATGATTCTCTCTCCGGCCGCTTCGACGAGCGCACGCAACTCCGCGATCCCCTCTTCGGCCGTTGCCGCGCCTCCCGAGGTCAGGATCCTTTCGCATCCGAGCGCTATAATATCTTCGAGGGCTTGCCTGTGGTCGGCCGCGACGTCGAACGCGCGGTGGAACGTAACCCCCATTCCGCAGTCATGTGCGATACCGGCCAGTTCCCGGCATCTTTCCATATCCACGCTTCCGTCCGAACGCAGCATTCCTACGACTATGCCGTCGCAGCCCGTCCGTCCGCACATTTCGACGTCGCGTTTCATTACTTCGAATTCGGCGGCGCTGTACAGGAAATCGCCGCCTCGCGGCCTGATTATGGGATACAGTTTGATATCGAGGCGTTTTCTCACTTCAGCTATCTGCCCGAATGAGGGCGTAGTTCCCCCTTCGGCCATATTGCCGCATAATTCCACACGGCAGGCACCGCATTGCTGCGCTGTCAGGGCGGAAGTAACGGATTCGGCGCAGACTTCGACTTTTATCATGTTGTCGGAATGAATGGATAAATATATGATTTTTTTCGGTGATTCCAACCCGTTCCGGTTTTCATCGTAAAAAAGCGGCTATACATCCGTATCTTTTAATCCGGGCTGCGGAACGCATATATCGCGTAATTGGTACTGTAATTTTCAGATTTGTGACAAGTTTTTTCGGCGATGTTACATGCTTTTGTGTAATTATAGCGCTCTTTGTATCATCGAGAAAGGTCAAACTTAAAATACATAATTATGAAAAGCACAACATTATTTATTCTGACGCTGGCAGTATTGTCGATGTCGGTATCCTCCTGTAAAAAAGATAACCCGGTAACGCCTCCCGACACCTCGGCGACCCTTTCGGCCAGTCCGGACGAGCGGACTGTGAATTTCCCCGCGTCGGGCGGATTTACAGATTATGTCATTACGACGGATCAGGTCTCCTGGAGTTTCTCTTCAACCCGGACGTGGTGCGATGTATTTACATTGGCACAGGACGACAGTGTATTGAGGATATCGGCTGACCCCCATACGTCGCTCACAGCGCCACTGGAGGCCAAGGTAACCATTACAGCGGGCGACGCCACGCCCATCGAGATCACAGTTACCCAGGATGCCTACGTGCCGCCAGTGACCACATCCAAGAGCATCTATGTGGCCGGACAGGAAATGATCGGAGACAACAACTATTCCATGCTGTGGAAATATCAGGATGCCACGGTCACACGACAGCAGCTCTCGACGAAAGCGTTTTCAAGCGCAAACTCTGTTTTTTTGAACGGGACCGATGTGTATGTGGGAGGGCATGACTACCATGAAACCGGGAAGAGTCCTGACTGGGGTACGGCGACCGTATGGGAAAACGGAACGGCCGTAGTCCAGGAAAAACCGGCGGGATCCGTCAATTTAAGCCGTGTGAACTCAGTCGTGACCGTCAACAATAAAGTTTACGCGGCGGGGTATTATTCTCCGACTTTTGATAATCCCCGTGCCTGCGTATGGGTGGACGGCGTATTGAATACGGCGCTCCTGAATGAGACCGAGAGAACCGAGGCGAAATTTATCGGCATATCGACGGACGGAAAGGTCCATGTGCTGGGTTGTAAGTATGAAACCGTTGACGGGATCGAATATGAAATACTCCGGTACTGGGTAGACGGTGTCGCCCAGACCGGTTATCCCACAA
>JAVBRB010000002.1:0-22137 GCA_031548515.1 Rikenellaceae bacterium
TACGCCAAATCGTTCGATGGATTCAGAACCAGAGTGCTCGCTAAAATAATGGCGCTCACTACAGTACAGCTAATCAACAAACTAAACAACCGAAATATTAACAACTTAAAAATCTCCGTCGCTTAAATGCACAACGGGTTATCATTAAATTGTTTTACGAAGTAAAATAATCACCGACAGAGCGCCGACTTTCAAAGCCGCCGGGCTTTGGCCGAGGCATTTTGCGGCGGAGATAACAGGAGCGGTTAGCCGCTTGCGGCTGGGAGATTTATTTGTCACTTGTGGCAGTAAATAATAGCGGCGGGGCCGTTTATTGGAAAATGTATAAAAAAAAGTTACCTTTGTCGCCTATTTTTTCTGGAAAGAATTAAACCACGATCATATGAACATTACAACCGAAGAGAGGCCGGGCGGGACTATGGTCCTGAAGGCTACGGTAGCGGAGGCCGATTACGCCCCCGAAGTCGACAAAAGCCTGCGCGAATACCGCCGCAAGGCCAATATTCCGGGTTTCCGTCCCGGCATGGTTCCCATGGGCATCATCAACAAGATGTACCGTAAGGGCGTAATCGCAGAACAGGCATACCGCAAAGCCAGCGAAGCCACGTTCAAATATCTGGAGGATAACAAGATCGACTTTATGGGCGATATGCTTCCCGGCGACGATCAGGGCGACATGGATTTCGATAACGGCACCGAACACGAATTCGTGTTCGAAATAGGCGTTGCACCAAAAGTCGACATCAAACTGGACGGCCCGGATAAAGTTGCCTACCATAAGATCAAGGTTGCAAAGGATATGCGCGACGGCTACCGTTCGAACTTCGTGCGCCGTTTCGGCCGTCTCGAAGACGTGGAAAAGGTGACAAGCGACGAAGCTCTGGAAGTTTCGCTCGACAACGGCGATATCAAGGCCGACGACGCATACATCGGGTTGGTGTCGATGACCGAAGACGAACGCAAGCAGTTCAAAGGCAAGAAGGTGGGCGACTCGATGATCGTCAACGTGAAGGAAATCTATAAGAATCCCTCGCAGCTGGCCTCCACACTTGGAATAAAGGCTGAAGAACTCGATGCGGTCAAACCCGAATTCACCGCCACCATAACCAAGATACGCAAGTTCGTCGAACCTGCTATGAATGAAGAGTTCTTCAAGGCCGCTTTCCCTGCAGGTGATGTTACCGACGAAGCCGGTTTTGATAAATTCATCGAAGGCCAGATATCGGCTGACCTCGGCCGCGAAAGCGATTACCTGTTCTCGGTCCAACTGAAGAACTACCTTCTGGACAAGGCTGCGTTGCAGTTGCCCGAAGGATTCCTTAAGAAATGGCTATACGCCGTCAACGAGGGCAAGTTCACGATGGAAGAGATCGAAAAGGATTTCCCGGCGTTCCTGCGCATGATGGCGTGGAACCTCGTGCAGAAACACTTTACCGAAACTCTTAAACTCGATGTTACCCAGGAAGATATGCTTGCCGAGGCCAAGGCCGTTGCGCAGATGCAGTTCGCGCAGTACGGCATGAGCCAGGTTCCCGATGAAACGCTCACGGGTTACGCCAAAAGCATTCTTTCTAACAAGGAAGAGGCCCAGAGGATCTTCGACCGCGTCCGCGAGAACAAGGTGATCGAAGCGGTGAAACCTATGGTGAAAGTAGCCGAAAAGAGCGTTTCGGTCGAGGAATTCCAGAAGATAGCCGCAGAAGCCTGATTACGGTATAAAATATTGTGGCACGGGACGGTGAAACCGTCCCGTGCTTTTTTATTTTAAATCCGGCTTGGTCAGTTTGTATCGCATGTGTGCGTGGTGTTCGATGATTTGGCGCATGTCGGGCGGAATATGGGGCATGTCGTCGCAGAAATAGAGGTAAATCCCTTTGCCGGTTTCGCGGGAAATGCACTTGCCGACGGCCTCCGATACGTCATATATGATCGAAATTATCCCGGTCATGGCGTCGAAAGCCCATTCGCCGGCGGTTATTTCCTCCAGTACCCATCCGGACGGAAGATTGCGCCGTAGCGGCCGTTCGGCAGGAATCCGAGGCTCCATTCGCCGGGCGGGAAATCGTATTCGCGTTGCCACTCCCCGGCTATTCGGAAATCATGGGCGAGGACATGCCATATTCCCTCGAAAGGATGTTGTTTTGTTTTCATTTGCAAGGCGTTCAGGTTGTTAATTTCCCTGCGCCCCACAAAAAAGGACGCGGTAACAGTCCCATCACAGTCGGTCTTGCGAACCTTATCTCCGGAAACTGCCCCGCGCCCGAAGATGCCCTGATATATATAAAGGCGTACTCCGAGTGGGCAACCTCGATCCGGAGAATAAACACCATCGGTAACGATGGGTCGCAAGTTTACTGTGATGGATCAAAGAGTTGACACTCTTTAAATATGTATTACAAATATAGTATTTACTTTTTAGTTGGCAAAAAAGGAACCCAAACCCACCCCGCGTTCCAAAAATCTATTCCGGCTTGCCTAAAACGGTACAACCGGCGCTACAGGCTCTGTCCTCGCTTTGCAGTGTCTGTTGCCAATCAAAAATGAAAAAAATCCTTATTTTTCCATGATTTCGATTTATGGCAGAGAGTTGTGGTTTTTGCCATTTTTCCACCATGTGGTTTATTATTAGCCGAAATCTCATTATCTTTGTTCGTCAGTAGGTTTATAGCAATAAACTTGCTCATTTTATTGTTTTATTACGATAACCGGAAACAATAAAACTATGAAAAAGACAGAATTTGAAAAATACGCCACCGGGCATTTAGGTATCAGCAGCCTTAAACTCCATGACTTCCGCTCGCAGATGGAGGGCTATGTTTCGCCGACCATCATCGAGGAACGTCAGATGAACGTTGCTGCAATGGACGTGTTTTCGCGCCTGATGATGGACCGCATCATATTCCTCGGTGCGCCCATCTACGACGACGTCGCCAACATCATACAGGCCCAGTTGCTTTTCCTCGAATCGGCCGACGCCGACAAAGACATTCAGATATACATCAACTCGCCGGGCGGATCGGTTTCGGCCGGATTGGGCATTTATGACACCATGCAGTTGGTTGCTCCGGATGTCGCGACGATCTGTACGGGACTCGCTGCCAGTATGGGCGCCATACTTCTGACCGCTGGCGAAAAAGGCAAGCGTGCGGCGCTTCCGCACTCACGCATAATGATACACCAGCCTCTCGGCGGTGCACAGGGACAGGCCTCCGACATCGAGATCACGGCCCGCGAAATCCTGCGCACGCGTAAGGAACTTTATGAAATACTGGCCATGCACTCCGGGCAAAAGGTATCTAAAATAGAGAAAGACTCTGACCGCGACTACTGGATGAGTTCGGCCGAAGCAAAAGAATACGGACTGATAGACGAAGTCCTCGGGAAACGGAACAAATAAAAATGGCAAAAAAAACAGGAAATAGCGGAGGCTCGGGTGAAGCGTGTTCATTCTGCGGGTCGCCGAGGGAAGAGGTCGAAATGCTCTTTTCGGGGGGCCACAACGCACATATCTGTAACAGTTGTATAGAATACGGCTACGGTATCCTCAACGAGGAAACAGGGGTGCGGAAGAAAACCGCTGCTGCAGATCTCACACCTTTGTCGGAACTCCCGAAACCGGTGCAGATTAAGGCCTTGCTCGATGAATACGTCATCGGGCAGGAAGACGCCAAGCGCTATATCTCCGTGGCGGTATACAACCACTACAAACGCTTGCACCACAAGGCCGATGCCGACCGGGTCGAGATAGACAAGTCCAATATCGTGATGGTGGGGCCGACCGGAACCGGCAAGACGTTGCTGGCTCGCACCATCGCACGCCTACTGAAAGTGCCGTTTTCGATAGTCGACGCCACGGTGCTGACCGAGGCCGGATATGTCGGAGAGGATGTCGAGAGTATCTTGTCACGTCTGTTGCAGGCTGCCGATTACGACGTGGAGGCGGCGCAGAGGGGCATCGTGTTCATCGATGAAATCGATAAGATTGCACGTAAAAGCGATAACCCGTCGATCACGCGCGACGTTTCGGGAGAGGGGGTGCAGCAGGCCCTGCTGAAGATACTCGAAGGGACAGTGGTGAATGTTCCGCCCCAGGGAGGCCGCAAGCACCCCGACCAGAAATTCACACAGGTCGATACGACCAACATCCTGTTCATCTGCGGCGGTGCGTTCGACGGCATCGAGAAGGTGATAGCACGCCGCCTCAACACCCGCGCCATAGGCTACGGCAAGGGCGAAGGCGGCAAGGTAGACAAGGACAACCTGTTGCAGTATGTGATGCCACAGGATATCAAGAGTTTCGGGCTTATTCCTGAACTTGTCGGGCGTCTGCCGGTCCTGACATATATGCGTCCACTGGACAAGTCGGCGCTGAGGTCGATACTGACCGAGCCGAAGAATGCCATCGTGAAGCAGTACGAAAGCCTGTTTGCGATGGACGGTGTGAAACTGTCGTTTGACAACGACGCGTTGGACTACATCGTCGACAAAGCGGTCGAATACAAGTTGGGGGCGCGCGGCCTGCGTTCGATCTGCGAGACCATCATGATGGAGGCAATGTTCGAACTGCCGGGCGACGCGACCCGTAATAAATTCCGCGTGACGTTGTCGTTCGCAAAAGCGCAACTCGAGAACAGCGACTTGGCACTGATGCGCAATGCTCTAAAAGCGAGTTGAGTACAAGACAAATTTTATACGAACCAACTTTCCTGTTTAAGTTAATTATGGAAAACAAAACTCAGAAAGCCGCCGACAATATCCGCATTTTGGCCCTCTCGATGGTCGAAAAAGCCAAATCGGGACACCCCGGAGGCGCTATGGGCGGAGCCGATTTCATCAATGTGCTTTACTCCGAGTTCCTGCGCTATAATCCCGATGACACGGCGTGGCCCTTCCGCGACCGCTTCTTCCTCGATCCCGGGCACATGTCGCCCATGCTCTACGCGACGTTGGCGCTTGCAGGTTACTTTACTATGGAAGACCTCGAAAATTTCCGCCAGTGGGGAAGCCACACTCCCGGACATCCGGAACATGACCTTGTGCATATGGTCGAGAACACCTCGGGTCCGCTCGGACAGGGTCACGCGATGGCCCTCGGCGCAGCTATCACCGAAAGATTCATGACGGCGCGCTTCGGAGAATGGATGGCCCATAAGACCTATGCGTACATCTCGGACGGCGGTATTCAGGAAGAGGTTTCTCAGGGAGTGGGGCGTATTGCGGGCCATTTGGGGCTTTCGAATTTCATAATGTACTATGATGCCAACAACGTCCAACTCTCGACGACGGTGGATTTCGTCGATACCGAAGATGTAGCTAAGAAATACCGAGCATGGGACTGGAACGTTCTGGAAGTGGACGGATGCAATGCCGCACAGATACGCGCCGCGCTCGAAAAAGCCAATGCCGAAACCGAAAAACCGACACTCATAATCGGCAGGACCATTATGGGCAAAGGAGCTTTGGACAGGGAGGGCGAAAGTTTCGAAAATAAGGTCTCGACACATGGCCAGCCCCTTTCGGCTGCAGGCGCATGTGTCGAGAGTACAATAAAGAACCTCGGAGGCAATCCGTCGAAACCGTTCATAGTGTTCCCGGAAGCCAGAGAACTCTACGACGCGCGCCGTGGAGAGTTGCGCAAATTGTATGCGGCTGAAAAGGCCATTGAGGATAAATGGCGCGCCGCGAACAACGGACTTGCCGCAAAACTCGACATGTTCCTGTCGGGGAAGCTCCCCGAAATAGACTATGACGCTATCGATCCGGGTGCGAACTCGGCTACCCGCAACGCTTCGGCCACGGTGCTTGGCGTCTTCGGCGAAAAGGTCGGAAACATGATAGTGGCATCGGCCGACCTGTCGAACAGCGACAAGACCGATGGATTTCTCAAAAAAACCGAAGCCTTCACGAAGGGCGATTTCAGCGGGAAATTCTTTCAGGCGGGCGTTAGCGAATTTACCATGGCCTGCGTGATGAACGGCATGGCGCTGCACGGCGGGGTTATCCCCGTCTGCGGGACATTCTTCGTGTTTTCGGACTATATGAAACCTGCGATCCGCATAGCCGCCCTGCAGAAACTGCATGTGATCTATGTGTGGTCGCACGATTCGTTCCGTGTGGGCGAGGACGGCCCCACCCACCAACCAATAGAACAAGAGGCTCAGATACGCTTGATGGAACAGTTGCGCAACCACGGCGGCGAACGTTCGGTGGTGGTGCTGCGTCCTGCCGACAGCGCTGAAACCGTCGAGGCATGGAAATATGCCGTTGAGGCGTCCCGTCCCGTCGCGCTGATCCTGTCTCGCCAGAATATTAAAGATATACCCTCGTCCGGTTCACGCCGTAAGGATGCAAAGAAGCTTGTGAAGGGCGCTTACGTCGTTGCCGATTGCGAAGGGACTCCCGACGTGGTGATGATAGCCAACGGTTCGGAAGTCGCAACGCTGGTCGAAGGCGCCGAGAAACTGGCTGCCGAAGGCGTGAAAGTCCGCATAGTATCGGCTCCGTCCGAAGGTTTGTTCCTCGACCAGACCGAAGAGTACCGTAAGAACGTTATCCCATGTGGCGTTCCGCGTTATGGCATGACCTCGGGCCTGCCCGTGACGCTTCGCGGATTGGTCGGTGATGCCGGTTTCATCCACGGTCTCGACCATTTCGGATACTCTGCCCCATATACTGTTCTTGACGAGAAATTCGGTTTCTCGGGCTGCAATGTTTACAAGCAGGTTAAAGAGTTACTGAAAAGATAGATAGATTGTCATAACAGATATGAAAAACTCCCGCCTTTTAAGCGGGAGTTTTTCATTTTGTGGCACGCGTGATTTATTCTACATGCTTTATGACCGAGCCGCCGGACGCATTCTTATTGGTTTGTTCGGGACTTCCTTTGTAGTAGAACAGGCTGCCGCCCGAAGCCTCTACGTCTAGCGATGTGCCCACGGTCAGTTTGGCCAAAGATCCGCCCGAAAGTTCGGCATCCACAGTCTCGACAGAGAATCCGTAACCATCCCAATTGAAACTGCTTCCACCGGAACAATCCAGCTCAAGCCCGGTTGCGCTTCCGTTACTCCTCATAACAGATCCCCCATGCATTTCCACATCGAGTTTTCCCACCGCTATGTCGCCCCACCACTGTGACCCGCCATGGAGTTCCACATCCAGGTTGTTGTTCTCGATGCCTTCGGGAAATGTGAGGTATGATCCGCCATGACCCGTAACGCCGGACAGACTTACGGCTTGTATCTCTGCTCTCAGAGTGGCGTATCCCTTTATAGTAGTATTGTTACTGACTTTGACTATCAGTGTTTCCCCGCGTTTATACGTTTCGATGTAAGGCATGATGTTGTCATCTGCGGTTATCACGAGCCGCGGCACGTCCGCCATTGTTACAGTGGTTTTTATGCCGCTGTGTATCTCGATGGCCGAGAATGCTCCCGTTTCGCGTGTCATGGAGATAACGTTGCCGCTGGGTTTGATTCGGTCGTTGCACGAAACCAATGCAGCTGCCGAGATGAACAGGATAAAGAATTTTTTCATATAAGCGTTATTTAGAAATCAACGCAAAGATACAGCCGAAAATTGTATTTGTCACAGCCTGCTGAAGATATTTGTGAAATAAGCTATCATGCGGGCATAGTTGTCCAGCGAAATATGCTCGTTCTCGTTGTGGATCGTCTCCTGTTCTGTCTGTGTCAGCAAGGCCGGCATCAAACGGTAGATATTGTCGCTCACGCTCTGGTATTTATATGCGTCCGTCCCCACCACAGCTAGGTATCCGGCCGGAACGGCTTCCGGACATACTTCGGCGAGCGCACCGCGCATCAGGTCGAACCAATGGGTGTCTTCGGGCGAAACTGCCGAAGGTTCGCGGGTGGAAACGACTTCGATATCCGTATCGTAGTCTTTGCAGATGTTTTCGACATGCTTTACGACATCTTCCACTGTATCGCCGGGCAAGATGCGAAAATTGACCGTCACCTGCGCGGTTGAGGCGAGTACGTTCTCTGCGTCACTGCCGTGTGCCATCGTTACCGCGGTAGTGGTGCGGACAAGCGCATTCGTGGCAGAATTTTTCGACATGGTTTTCAGCAGTACGCCCTCCAGCAGCCACCGGTTGGCTATGGCCATGCGTGAGGTGTAATTCATCGTGCCGCCTACCTTATCGAGGAATGATGCCACTGGAGGCGTGATCCGGGCAGGCATTTGACGTGAGTTCAGACGTTCTATGATTTCGGCCGCCTGCACCAGCGCTCCCTTCGCAGGGGGCATCGAGGAGTGGCCCCCCTCTCCGCGGACCGTTATGCGAAGCGTCATGTATCCTTTTTCGGCCGTTCCGATCAGCGCCACAGTCGCGTTTATGCCGCCCAGTCCCGGAGCCGCGATGATCCCGCCCTCGTCGTATACGGCCTCGAAACGCAAACCCTGTTCAGAGAAATACTGTGCGATGCGGTATGCGCCGTTCATCCCGCTGACCTCCTCGTCGAACCCGAATGCGAACCAGATGTCGCGCTGTGGACGAAAACCTACGCCGATCAGGCCGTCTGCGGCCTCTAACAACGAGCAAAGCGTCCCTTTGTCGTCGAGCGTGCCGCGTCCATAAATGTTGTCTTCCGAAACGTCTCCTGAAAAAGGCGGACGCTCCCATCCTGTTACCGGGACCGTTGCGTTGCCGTCATATCCTGCGACCGGAACGACATCATAATGGGCGAGGAAGAGCACCGGTGCAAGTTGCGGGTCGCTTCCCGGCCAGCGGAAAACCAATCCGTAACGATTTACAGTCATGGTGTCCATCACGGCATGTACAGCCGGATAGACCTGCGGCAAATATGTTTTGAAACTGTCGAACGGATTGCCTGCGGTCATGGCGGCATTTTCGCTGATCGTGGGTATGCGCAGTGCGCCTGCGAGCCTGTCGACCGATTCCTGTGACAATTCGTCGGCAAACGGTTCCGTGCCGGATGCTGCGGCGGGTATTTCTCCGAACGGGTATATTGCGGTGCGTATGACGACCACAGAGACCAAAGCGATAGCTGTCGTCGCGATAATCCACGATGTTATTTTCAGAAGATCTTTCATATCTGGTTTTGATTTGTTACCGGTTCGTATAATGAAGTTGAAAATGATAAAAAAGACCGTCTGACAAACAGACGGCCTTTCCTGCGATGCTTCCATCGGGACCGGAGCCGCAAGCCAGACTTGAACTGGCGACCTCTTCATTACGAGTGAAACGCTCTACCAACTGAGCTATTGCGGCGCTTTCAGCCTGCAAATATAATATACTTCTTGAAAAAATCGGCGGATTCTTACTACATTTGCGAAATTTCCAGACTTGGCATGAACTCATTTCACGTTTGTAACACAACCGTGGAGGCAATGCCGAGGTCATTTTCAAATTTTAGCAAAGTAAAAGCGATGTCGCAGGCGCAGCTTAAACCCACCGCGGACCAGACTTTCCGGATCGTAGCCACCGATGATCCGCACGGTCTTTACGATTTTCAGGCAATCATAGCCGGGTCGCGGCGTATGGAGTGTGAAAACAATGTAGAAGGAGCGTGTAACCTGCGCTACCAGGCTTTCCAGCGTATCTACGACCTGTTGCCCGAAGGCGAGGAGACCATTCTCGACTGGCACGATGAAAACACCCGGGCCGCAGTCATGCTCATCAGCTACTCTGCAATAGACCATTTCCTTATAGGAGACTGGGAGATGAGCGCCGGAATGCACGAACTTATTCTTGAGATCGACCCCGAAGACCATCTCGAAGCCACTACGCGCCTTGCATATACCTATATCGCCCTCGGCGAGTTCGATTCGCTGGACGAAGTGATCAACGACGTCAGTGACAAATACGCCGACAAACAGGTCCTTCTGCTGTGGAGCGAACAGCGCAGCTCGGGCCGTTTCCTCGAGGGCAACCTCCGCAGGTTCAAAACCCATTTTGCACCATACTACCGCGAATTCACGGCCGACCGGCATCCGGTAGACGAACGCTATCTGGCGGATATCGACAGCGAACGCCCTTCCCAGGAGGCGCTTGCCCGAGAACTTTGGCTCCAGACCGAGCACCTGTGGATGCTCTTTCCCGATTTTATAGCGGAACTCAAGAAAACAATATAACTTATGTATCCGTGGGGCGACGAACGCAGGTTCAACAGCTATTCACGGTATTTCCGGGAGCTGTTTGGGGAACGTGTGCAGAAGGTCGCGATAAATGCGGGGTTCACGTGTCCTAACAGGGACGGGAGGGTAGGTTCAGGCGGGTGCGCTTTTTGTAATAACGAGGCGTTTACGCCGTCGTACTGCCAGCCTTCCAAGAGCGTTACACAACAGATTGACGAGGGGGTTGAGTTCCACGAGAACCGTTACCGCAAGGCCGGGCGATATCTTGCTTATTTTCAATCTTTTTCAAATACATATGCGCCTCTAGACGACCTGCGGCGGATTTACGGCGAGGCTCTGTCGCATCCGTTGGTGGACGGAATTATCGTCGGGACGCGTCCGGACTGTGTCGATGAACGGAAGTTGGATTATTTCGCTGAACTCGTACGGCACAAGTATGTTGCGTTGGAATACGGTATCGAGTCGACTTACGACGGGACCCTGCGGGCGATAAACCGCGGGCACGATTTCAGGTGCGCACAGCGGGCGGTCGAGATGACGGCCGAAAGGGGGATACACTCGGGAGCGCACTTCATCCTGGGTTTTCCGGGCGAGACAGAAGAGATGCTTCTGGCGCAGACGGCGGCGATAAACGCGCTGCCGCTGACCACGGTGAAGTTCCACCAGCTTCAGATTTTCAAAGGGACGCCGATGGCGGAAGATTATGTCCTGGATCCCGGGCGTTATCCGTTTTGGGAGATGGGCGGGTATATCGATTTTTTCATAGGGATACTGCGCCGGTTGAGGCCGTCGCTGGTGGTCGAGAGGTTCGCAAGCGAGGCGCCTCCACGTTATCACCTTGGCCGGAACTGGGGCCTGGTGCGGAATGAACAACTGCTCGCGATGTTCGAAAAACGCCTCGCCGAACTCGACGTTTTCCAAGGACAATTATATTTTGGATGACATCATTGTGACTGTGACGAAGAAGAATTTCTCTTTAACTACTTTTTTACCAGAAAAAAGGAGTAAAAACTGGGCCACGTTCCAAAAATCTACTCCGCCTCTTCTAAAGTGGTACGCCTTGAGTTGCACACATGGCGACTTCCACTTTTGTCTTCGTCTGCGCCCACGATTTTTGAAAAGTGGGGAGTATGTACAATCAGACGATTGTGTAAAAATCAAGGATTTCCTTTTTTACACGGCTGCAAGCCGTGCGGCAATCCCATTTTAGCTGTTTTGAAGTAGCTTTTTGGT
This sequence comes from Rikenellaceae bacterium, assembly GCA_031548515.1. Lineage (GTDB taxonomy): Bacteria > Bacteroidota > Bacteroidia > Bacteroidales > Rikenellaceae > UBA940. The sequence continues at coordinate 11,350 of JAVBRB010000002.1, forward strand.
ACGCGGGTCAGTTTTTGGTTACTTTTTGCTGACCAAAAAGTAACATAGAAAAATTCATACTTTTATTTTTACTATCTTTCGCACCGGAACTTTAAAATCTGAATTATGGAATTGAAAGAGATACTGGCTGTGGCGGGTTATCCCGGACTTTACAAATACCTTGCACAGAGCACGCGCGGCGTGATCGTTGAGTCGCTGTCCGACGGAAAGCGTATGAATGTGCCGACAAATGCGCGCGTGAGTTCGATGACAGATATCTCGGTTTTTACCGAGGGCGAAGACCGTCCGCTGGCCGCTGTTTTCACGGCTTTTTACGAAAAAACCGGCGGCAAACCGGCCGTAGGACACAAGGAAGACGCAAAAAAAATCGAAGCGGCGTTCGCGGAAGTTGTTCCCGACTATGATCCCGACAAGGTGCATCAATCGGATATGAAGAAGATCGTGCAGTGGTACAATGTGTTGGTCAATGCAGGAATGACCGAGTTCAAACTCCCAGATGAGCCTGCAGAAGATGGAGAGGCTCCCGAACAGAAATAATCTTATACGATATGGATAAAGGTTTTTTGAAAGGAGCGGCAGGCTCCTTTCTTTTTTTTGTTTCACTCTCTGCGGCAGCCTGCGGCTCGCGTGGGGATACTGCTCCGCAACCGTTAGTTTTATCGAATCTGGAGATGGTTGCGCGGGTTACCGGCACGCCGCTGCCGGGAGAGGATTTTCCAGCGCCTAACAACACGGTGCAGTATGATGTCTGCGGGACAGACCTGGGGATCATGTGGCATATGGATGGCGATCGCGTGGGCCTTTTTTTCGGAGATACCAATGGCGGAGGATTCGCTCCGCAACCTGGCGGCGGAGGCAACGGTGGAAATTGGCGCTCCAATACGCTGGCTTTCTCGGAAGACACCTGCCTTAATGACGGCCTGACGATCAGCGGATGGGCGTTGGACGGCGAAGGCGAGGCCCGCGAAGTATGCGCGGGAGCGAAAACCGGCGACCTCGAGCATTACAACACCTCCATTCCCACGGGAGCTGTCCGTGCGGCAGGTGCGGATTACATACACTACATGAACATTTACAAATGGGATATGCCCGATGGACGCTGGCTTACCAACTTTTCTTCGCTTTATTCTTCGCATGACGGGGGAGAAAGCTGGCAGCGAGAGGAGAGCGTGACGTTCAATACTGACAGCCATTTTTCACAGGTAGCCTATGCGAAGCGCGACGGTTGGGTCTACATGCTTGGCACACGGTCGGGAAGGGGCGACGACGCTTACCTTGCGCGCTTCCGCGAAGCGGATATCCTCGACATGGGGAAATACCGGTATTGGGATGGGTTGGAATGGACCGCCGGAGACGAAAATGCAGCCGCTCCGGTATTCTGCAAGCCCGTGGGGGAAACTTCGCTCATGTATCTCGAAGAACAGCAGCGGTGGATCGTCACCTACCTGCTCGACCACAATTTCGATCCTGCGGACAAATACAACGCCCACTCGCTGGTCTACCGCGAATCGGCCGACCTCATAAACTGGTCGGAGCCTCATGCCATTACCGATAGCAATGAGTATCCCGGCCTTTACTGCGCCTACATGCATCCCCTGAAGAGTGGCGGCGACAAGTTATGGTTCCTGATGTCTCTGTGGAAACCCTATAATGTGTTCCTGATGTCGGCCGATATCAGTTTAGGGAAATAGCCCGTTATAACTCTTTCAGGCGGGCGGCAGGGGTGGCGCCCAGGTCCGAAAAACGCCCGGCAAGGTATTCGTAACACCCTGTAATGGCGATCATCGCGGCGTTGTCGGTGGTGAATTTCAGTTCGGGCAGGAAGACCCTCCAGCCGCGTTTGCGCCCCTCGGCTTCGATGGCGCCGCGCAGTCCCGAATTGGCCGAAACACCTCCGGCTGCGGCTATATCCTTGATCTTATATTCTTTGGCCGCTTTCACCAATTTATACATTAGCGTATCGATGATCGCTTTTTGAAGTGAGGCGCACAGGTCGGCTTCATTCTCCTCGATGAAGTCCGGGTTTTTAGCAATCTCGTCGCGCAGGAAGTAGAGGAACGAGGTTTTCAGGCCGCTGAAGCTGTAATCCAGCTCCCCGACTCGCGGTTTCGCGAACTCGAAACGCCCGGCGTCGCCCTCTTTCGCAAGACGGTCAATCACCGGGCCGCCCGGATACGGAAGGCCCATCACCTTGGCGCACTTGTCGAAAGCCTCCCCGGCCGCGTCGTCTATCGTCGAACCAACTATCTCCATCTCGAGCGGCGCACGGACAACCACAAGTTGGGTGTGGCCTCCCGAAACCAGCAGGCACAGGAAAGGAAACTCCGGGTGCGGGACCTCGCGGCCGGGCAGATCGATGAAATGCGACAGGATATGCCCCTGCAAGTGGTTCACCTCCACGAGCGGAATATCGTGTGCTAGCGCCAACCCTTTCGCGAATGAAACCCCCACCAGGAGCGATCCGAGCAGTCCCGGGCCGCGCGTGAAAGCTATTGCGTCGAGCTGGTCCGGCGTCACTCCTGCGTCTTTCAGCGCCGCGTCGACGACCGGAACGATATTCTGCTGATGGGCGCGCGAAGCCAGTTCGGGAATCACGCCGCCGTAGCGGATGTGGACATTCTGGCCGGCTATGATATTTGACAGCATCACGCTGCCGCGCATCACGGCCGCCGAGGTGTCGTCGCACGACGATTCTATCCCTAAAATTACCGGTTCAGCATTCATTGGAAGCGGTTTTTGTCCGAAAAAGTTTACTTTTGTAAATTGCAAGAAGTCTGCGATGGGCAAAGGTATAAAGAATCTCCTGAAAAAAGCAACAAAAACGGCGGTGGGCACGATTTCCACCCTGTTGCTGCTGCTCATAACGTTGCCCCTGCTCGCAGCGCTGCTCATCAACCTGCCGGGTATCCAAACCGCTCTTGCACGCCGCGTGATGTCGAATCTTTCCGAAAACCTTGGCACCACCGTTTCCATAGACCGTATACACATCAAACTGATTAACCGCGTGGTCGTGGATGGTTTTTATGTTGAGGATTTCCAGGGCGACACCCTGCTCTACGTCCCGAAACTCACCGCGCCGATAGTCGAATTGGGATTGGCGGGCGAGCCGCTCACTTTCGGCAGGGTGAAACTCGAAAGGGCCGAAATGTGGCTCAGGCGCGACTCCACGGACACCATCAATATCAAACAGATAATAAATGCGATGCGCGGCGAGGACTACGTGAAAGATCCCGATCCGAAGTTCCGCCTCAAAATAATGGGCATAGAGGCCGACAGCCTCACTTTCGGACTGCTGCGCAATGACAGGCCGTTCCGCGATGAAGGGGTCGATTTCAGCCGTTTTACCATCCGCAACACGAAGATCGACATAGATGGCCTTTCGTTTATAAAGGACACTATCCGCATAGGGATACGCTCGCTGTCGTTCGATGAACGAAGTGGTTTCCATATCGATGACATGTCGGCCCATGATCTGGTGGTCTCCGGAGGCTTGGTGAGCCTGGACAACGTACGCATACGGTCGGCAGGCGCCGACCTGGACATTCCATCGATACGCATAAGAGGTACGGACTGGCAAGCGTTCAGCGAGTTTGTTGACAGCATTGCGGTGGACGTTACGATGTGCAATTCGCGTCTTTCGACGGAGTTCCTCGGCTGGTTCGTTCCGTCCATAAGGGAATGGGGCATAACGCTCGATGGACTGACTTTGCAAACAAAAGGACCGGTGGCCGCCCTGGGCGGAAGCATCACGCAGGCCCACGCGCTCGATACCAGTTTCGCGTTGGATTTCACGAGCCGTGGTATTCCCGATGTTGAGAACATGCATTTCGATGCCGACATCCGAAGTGTCGCAACGAACGGAGGCGACATCGACAGCCTGGTGAGAGCCATTACCGGGAAAAGTCTGCCGGCATTGTTGGCAGCTTCACTGGGAAGGCTCGGGGAATGTGGTTTCTCTGGTAAATTCAGCGGCGGATTGAACGGTTTTACCGGAGGCGGCATGCTTGTTTCAGAGGCTGGCGAAGTACGTGCACAAGCCTCCGTGGGCATGCGCGGCGGTCCTGTCATCGATGGGCATGTGGAGATTCCGAATCTCGACCTCGGACGGCTGTTGGCTATAGAGGATCTGGGCGTCCTGTCAGGCGATTTCTCACTGGATGGGAAAATCGGAAAGGGCGGCCTCATGGAAGGCGAAATAGACGGCGGCATCGAAGCTTTGGGATTCCGGCAATACACATACCGCGGTATAGACATTAGCGGACGGCTCAACGGCAGGATGTTCGACGGTGCGGTGCGCTCGCACGACCCGTCGCTCGATTTCGATTTCTCGGGCCTGCTCGATTTCAACGACTCCATTCCGCGTTATAACTTCGACCTCGACCTGCGCAGGGCCGACCTCGCGGCTACCGGCCTCAATAGGGCCGATTCGGTTTCGCTTCTTTCCGGCAGGGTGATCGCTTCGGCTACCGGCGACGGCCTGGACAATCTCAACGGCACCATCGAAGTCCTGAATCCGGTTTATATATCCCCGGCCGACACCGTACGTACCGCACTTGTGAAAATTACCGGGCGAAACAGCGCCGCCAGCAAGTACGTGAGCCTCGCATCGGAATTTGCCGATGCCGAGTTCCGAAGCCGCATATCATATCGGGATATGTTCGTTTATCTGGGTGATTTCCTGCGTGAATACATACCTGTGATGTATGACGACGGCCTTGAGAAACCGCTTCCCGTCCACGAACGAAACATAGCCGCCGCTGCCAACTATTCCGTGTTGAACCTCGATGTGAAGAAGACCGACAAGTTGTTCGACGCGCTGATGCCGGGAACTCACGTCGCCGAGGATACCCGGGTTTCGTTCATGTTCAATCCGTTTGTCCGGAATTTTTCGCTCTCGGCAAAATCGGAGTTCATAGAGTACCGCAACATGCTCGCAACCAACATTGAACTTAATTCCGACAACAAGACCGACTCCCTGACGCTCCATCTCACAAGCGAAGATTTTTACTCGGGTTCGCTGCACATCCCAAAATTTGCCCTGCACGGCGGGTCAAAGGGACGTCGGGCGACTCTTTCGACGAGACTGACCGACGCCGGGGATAATTTTTCGGCGATGTTGGGACTGTATGTGGATTCGGAGCAGAATAATGGAAACCGCAGCCTGCGTTTCCGTTTTGCGCCGTCGTATGTTTCTCTCGAACAAAAAACGTGGTATATTGCTGCCGCATCGGTTGTTTATGATACTACCCGGATAGCTGTCAATAATTTGAGAATATATTCGCAAGGGAATGCTACCGAGGAACTCACTGTAAACGGAATCATTTCGCGCAGCCCTTCCGACACGCTGCACGTAAAATTCAACCATTTCGACCTGTCGCCTCTGGGCCGGTTTGTGGAAGGCGCGGGATATGACGTGAATGGCCGCGCAAACGGGTACATCGATTTCATGTCGCTCAGGCATGGTACTCGCATGAATGCCGGTATCGAATTCCGCGACATCTCGCTGAACGGAATAAAGGCCGCACCGCTGCGCTTCACCAGTTTCTGGGACAGGACGGGCGAACGCGTGCGGTTCCAGATGCTCAATCAACGTAGCAACGTCAATGTACTGAGCGGTTCTTTTTCTCCGGCAAAAGGCACCATCAATGCGGTAGCACAGATGGATTCGCTCGACGTGGGGCTTCTCGACCCCGTACTGAACGGTATCCTTGTGAACACCAAAGGTAAGGCGAACTTCTATGTGGAGTTGGACGGCACTTTCAAACAACTCCGTATGGACGGGCGCGTGGAGATCCCGCATTTCGAAACCACCATAGGCTTCACACAGGCGACGTATGTCCTTGAGAAAGGCGTGATGACTCTCGATAATTCGCGGTTGAGACTGCCTTCCACACAGGTGCGCGACAACTTCGGCAACACTGCCGATATCGGTCTTATAGTGGATATGTCGAACCTGAGAAATATAAGTGTCGACATCAATGCCGCCGTAAATAATATATTGGCATTCAATACCGGGCCGGAAAGCAGCGAGGCTTTTTACGGGCAGGTGTTCGCAACCGGCTCGCTCGGGATAAAGACAGACAGGATGGGTACGAAAATGGGCATCACGGCCACGACGGGGCGTGGAACAAAATTCCACATGCCGCTGAACGCCAAATCGAATATATCGTGGGCCGATTTCGTGGTGTTGGCCGATCCGAACCGTAACAATATCGACTCCACCAACGTACTGGCCCGCAAGAAACTCATCTATGAAAGACAGCTCCGGCAGGGACAGTCGCGGGGAGCGCGCCGCAAACCGCTCGACATGGACATCACGGTAAATCTGACGCCCGACGCCGAATTCAACCTGCTTATCGACCCCAATCTGGGCAACGGTATCAGAGCACGCGGGCGCGGCGTTATAAACATGCGCATAAACCCTTCCACCGACCTCTTCTCGATGGTGGGCGACTGTTCGATAGTCGACGGACGCTTCGATTTCTCGATGATGGACGTGTTCAACAAGGAATTCACGATTACGCCCGGGAGTACTCTCGTCTGGACGGGCGAACCCGAAGACGCGCTTCTCAATATCGAGGCTTCGTATCGCACACGTACCTCGCTTTCGCCGCTGATAGGCGACAACAGCGCTTTTATCTCAGGCGGATCGACAGTTCCCGTTGACTGTGTCATCCGGCTTACCGAACGCCTTTCGCAGCCACAGATCACTTTCGATGTGCGCCTGCCGTCTGCCGATACCGATGCGCAACTCATCGTCAACAACGCCATGAATACGCAGGAATTGAAGAGTACCCAGTTCCTGTCGCTGCTCATGACCGGCAATTTCGCGGCCAACAACTCGCTCGCCGGACAGACCGCCAACTCAGGTGCGCTGGCTACCGGTGCAGTCGGATTCGATATTCTGACCAACCAGTTGAGCAATTTCCTGTCGAGCGAGGACTACAGCATCTACTTCAAATACCGTCCGCAGAGCGACTATATCGGCAACCAGTTCGACCTGGGCTTCTCGACCGCATTCATAGACAACCGCCTGCTGCTGGAGATAGAAGGCAACTATGTCGACGACCGTGCCGCAACCAGTGTAGGAACGAGCAATGTCAGCAACCTTGCCGGCGACGTGTCGCTTACCTGGGTGATAGACCGTGCGGGCAACTACCGCCTGAAAGTATTTTCGCAGACTATCGACCGCCTCAATGAAACCCAGGGACTTCAGGAGAGCGGGCTTGGTATCTATTACAAAAAAGATTTTGACTCGTTCCGCGACGTTTGGCGAAAAAATAGAGATACTTTTGTTAATTTTGGCAGCGATAGTGTTATAACGAAAAAAACCAGGAGAAAGGCAAAACAACAATAAATAAAAATCGAATCTTATGAGTATGTTTTTACAGGTCGCCGAAGGTGCGGCCCAGGTTGCCGAAGAATTGGAGGTGACGACAGCTGAATCTATGACTTTCTGGGATCTTTTTACCTCCGGAGGGTGGCTCATGTGGGTGCTGCTCGCACTGGGCGGAATCGCTATTTTCCTCTTTGTGGAGCGTTTTATCGCTATCCGCAAGGCGTCGAAAATGGACATGAACTTCATGAACCGCATCCGCGACAAAATTTCTGAAGGCAAGATCGCTTCGGCTGTCGAGTCGTGCAAACGCACAAACACACCCATTGCACGCATGGTCGAAAAGGGCATCGAACGCATCGGCCGTCCTATGCCCGAGATACAGAATGCCATCGAGAACCAGGCCAATCTCGAGGTGTCGAAACTCAGCGCCGGGCTTCCCTACCTGGCTATGATCTCAGGCGGCGCCCCGATGATCGGCTTCCTGGGTACGGTGATCGGTCTCGTGCAGGCTTTCATGGCGATGGAAGGTATGGGCGGAACGGTCGACATCAGCGTCCTGGCGGGTGGTATGTATGTAGCTATGCTCACTACCGTAGGCGGTCTTATGGTCGGTATTCCCGCTTACTTCGGATACAACTACCTCGTTGCGCGCGTAGACAGGCTTATCTTCCAAATGGAGGCCAACTCGATCGCGTTCATGGATATACTCAACCAACCCGTAGAAAAGAAATAATTACGAATTAAAAATTACGAGTGTGTACCGCACTATAATTTTTAATTTGAATATCGTAATTGAAGAATTATGGCAATAAAGAGAGTCTCGAAAGTGGACAGCGGTTTCAGCGCCGCCTCAATGACCGACATGGTGTTCCTTCTGCTCATGTTCGTACTGATGGCGCTGACTCTGGTGAATCCAAACGCCCTGAAGCTGGTGCTGCCAAGGAGCAGCAACCAGATCAAGGAAAAACCATACACTACCGTGTCGATTACGCCCGATCTGAAATATTACGTCGAAACGCAGGAGGTGCCGTTCAACCAGCTCGAACCGACCCTGCGCGCAAAACTCGAAGGCAAGGAAAATCCGATGATCTCGCTTCATACCGACGAAAATGTTCCTATAAAGTATGCTGTCGGGGTGATGAATATCGCCAAGAACAACAAGTACACGCTGGTGCTGGCAACAAGCCCCGAGTAATCGTGAATTGAAAAGAAAAATGAGCTATTACGAACAGGACGGGCAGCAACAGAACCGAGGCCTGCAAGGCAGGGCTAGCTCACTGACCGTAGCAAAGCGGAGGGAAGTAACTTACGCCGCGGCGGTTTAGCAGGAATACCATTGTGAACGGGATGTAATGAAGTGAAATAATTTATGAATTACTACGAACAGGATGACAGTGAAGGCAGAAAGTGGGGTATCATAAGCGTGGCGCTTTACTTCGCATTGTGTGCGGCGCTGATGTTCGTGACCTACCGCATATCCCTGCCCGAACCCTCGCTAGGGATACTCGTCGATTTCGGAACGACCGATACGGGCTTCGGCGACACAGACCTTGCGAACAGCCAGTTGGATACGCGCCCGGTCAGTCAGCAAAGACAGAACCGGCTGACCGATCCCGTCATGACGACCGAAGATCCGACTGCTCCGGAGGTCGTTACAGAACAGCGTCCGCAGACACAGCCCGTCCGACAGGTCGAAGAGAGCGTACCGCAGCGTGAGGTCAACCAGCGCGCCCTTTTCCCCGGCCGAACCGAAGGCAGTACCGCCGCCTCGCAGGGAACGGCAGGAGGCCTCGGGAACCAGGGATCGGAGGAAGGAGGCCCCAACGGAAGCGACAGTGCGGGAGGATCGGGCGTATCCGGTTTCAGCCTTTCGGGACGTTACCTTGTCACGCCTGTCCCCAAACCGGAATATGTCGGCAACGAACAGGGTCGCGTAGTGATCCGCATCACCGTCGACCGCGAAGGCAAAGTCACCAGCGCCGACTATGAACAGACCGGCTCCACCACCAACCACGGCGACCTGGTCAGGGAAGCCCGCAAGGCCGCGCTCAAAGCCCGCTTTACCGCCAGCGACAACGATATCCAAACAGGTACCATTACATATATCTTCAAACTTAATTAGTTTAATGTCATTCCGAGCGAGGTCGTAAGGCCGACGAGGAATCTACGAAATTTTGCAACCTTGCGGTTGCATACAAATATGAATATGAAAAAGTATCTGATTTTAATTGGATTTTTGTTGTTTTTTGTTGCCGCGTGGGCGCAGGATGGCGATTCCGTTTCCAAGTACGGCGGTCCACACTTCAAATTCGAGAATGCGGAGCATGATTTCGGCGAGATCCCGCACAAGTCGAAGCAGGTGGAATGCCGTTTCGAGTTCACCAACGACGGTACGGCCCCGCTGGTTATCACTAAGACTCTTACCTCTTGTTCGTGCGTAAAGGTGAGTTACGACAAAAAACCTGTGATGCCGGGACGGAAAGGCGTGATAGTTGTAGCATACGAAGTCAATAAAAAGGAGTCGGGGATATTCTACAAGGTGATAGAGGTGTATTCCAATTCTGTCGATAAACGCAGCAACCTGATAGTTAAAGGCAACGCTATAGAGGAAAAAAAATGAAAGCGGCGTCAATGGCTGCGGCGGTTTAGTTTTTCATATTTGGTACCGTAAGAGTTACGATATGTTCGTGTGATTTTTAGCAATGAATACGCTGATTACAAACTGCCTCATTCTGCCGATGACAGATGAGAGCGGAGAAAAATATTTTACAGGTTCGGTTGCCACTGAAGGCAACCGAATTGTTCTGGCGACATCCGATAACGCCCGTGTGGAGGAATTCCGCAGGGCCAATCCGGGGTTGCGTGAGGTGGACGGACGTGGCAAGCTGTTGATGCCGGGGCTTATAAATACGCACACCCACGTAGCCATGACGCTGATGCGCAGTTTCGCTGACGACATCCCGCTTATGGCGTGGCTTGAGCGACATATCTGGCCTTTCGAGTCGCACATCGGTGCGGAGGAGATAGCCGTCGGGGCGCGCCTCGGAATGGCAGAAATGCTGTTGGGCGGCACCACGACGCTGGTCGACATGTATTGGCACGAAAGCGCCATCGGGATGGTTGCGCAAAATATTGGTGTACGTGCCGTGCTCTGTCCGAGCTTCGTCGACGGCCGGCGCATGGAGGAATTCGAACGCGAACTACCCGCCACGCTGAAAGTCGCCGAAGGATGCGACCGTTTGAGCGTCCGCATAGCCCCCCATTCGGCTTACAGTTGCTCGACCGAAAACCTGCGGCGTGCGATGGAACTTGCGCAGAAATATGGCATAGGTTTACACACCCACGTTTCGGAAACGCTCGACGAACAGCGCATGATCCGCGAGCGCTACGGACGCACTCCGTCGGAATATCTGCGCGACATCGGGTTTTTTGAAATCCCGACCATGGCG
>JAVBRB010000019.1:0-22491 GCA_031548515.1 Rikenellaceae bacterium
GAACGGCACGCCCAGGAAAACGTCGGCGCTGCGCTGGTAGAGTTGGCACGAAAGGCGCCCGTCCGCTACGTAGAACTGGAACAGCGCGTGGCACGGCGGCAGGGCCATTTTGTCGATCTCGGCTACGTTCCACGCGCTCACGATGTGGCGGCGCGAGTCTGGATTGTTTTTTATCGAATCGACCACCTGCGTTATCTGGTCGATATGGAGGCCGTCCGGAGTCGGCCAACTGCGCCACTGATAACCGTAGACATGCCCCAAGTCACCATCGGGCGATGCCCATTCGTCCCATATGGTCACCCCGTTAGTATTCAGGTATTTGACATTGGTGTCGCCGCGCAGGAACCACAGCAGTTCGTAGATTATCGAGCGCAGGTGGAGTTTTTTTGTGGTCAGAACGGGGAACCCTTCCGACAGGTCGAAACGCATCTGGTGCCCGAAAATGCTTTTCGTCCCGACCCCGGTGCGGTCGCTTTTGGCGACACCTTCGTCCTTTATCGTCTGCAGCAGGTCTAAATACTGTTTCATCCTCTATACGCGTGTAATTTCATGATGCCGTCGGGCGCGAGCGAGGCGTAATGCGGGTTTTCGAACCATTCGCCAAGGAAAAAGGCTTTCGCACCGCCAAGATCATACTCTTCCGCACAATGAATGTGCCCGAAAACGAAATAGTCGACCTCGTGGTCCTGCATATATCCGCGCGCGTACTGCACGAGTCCTTCTTCTTCTCCCCGGAAATCGACCTTTATCTCCTTAGACTTGCGGCTGCCCGAAGACCACGAATTGCCGAATTTCAGGAAATGGTCGGGATGAATTATTAACGAAAATATCCTGCGGGCAATGCGACTTCGGAAAAACCGGTTCATCAGCTGCAGCATCGGCTTACCTTTGATGTTCATCGCATCACCGTGGCCCACAAAGACTTTTTTACCGTACAATTCAAGTTGTTCCGGCCCGGAGTGGACTATCATCCCGACCTCTTCCGCGAAATAACCGCCCGTCCACATATCATGGTTGCCCGGAAAGAAATGCACTTCGATACCCCTGTCGGCCAGACCGGCCAACTTTCCCAGAAGGCGCACATGCCCTTTCGGGACGACGCGCTTATACTCGAACCAGAAATCGAAGATGTCGCCTACAAGGAAAATGCCCTCGGCGTCGGCCGCAGCCATATCAAGCCAAGACATGAAAATACGCTCCCTCACCCTCGGATCATTTTCCGATTTCAGTCCCAAATGAGTGTCCGAGGCGAAGTAATACATTTTCAAAATGGTTAATGGTTAATGGTTAATTAACAATCAGGCAATTTCTGATTTATCATTAGCCACCAACCATTTTTCAAATAAGTTCCTTGATCTTATTTACGAGAGCGTCTCCGTATAGGTTCTTGCCGACAATATTGCCCTCGCGGTCGATTATGAAATTGGCCGGTATAGACCTGATGTTGTACATCCTTACTGCCAGAGACTGGTCTCCGCTGAAATCGCACACTGTTATCCACGGCAGCTTTTGCTCCTGCACGGCATTAACCCACAGCGGCTTGGATGTATCAATAGACACCTGGTATATCGCCAATCCACTATCCGAATATTCAGAATAAAGTTCTTTCAACTCCGCGTTATTAATGCGCGAATCGGCTATCGCGGCACTCCAGAAATCAAGAATGATGACGCTGCCGGCAAGAGATGTCAGTTTCATCTTCTGCCCGTACATATTAGGAAGTTCGATTTCCGGGTAATCCACAATCTCGACGACCTGGTCGAGCAGCTTGTTTTGCATTTCCTGCTGGGCATTCTGCGTTTCAATCTCTTTCTCAAGCGCTATCACGTAACGCGACTCGGGATAATGCCTGTGTACAGAATCGGCGACCATGCGGTAGTATACGAAGTCGCTCTCGCCGTTGAACAGAACCTCGTCGCCCGGAAGGCGCTGATAAAGCGCGTACACCGCAGCCAGAGACGATGAATTCTCAACAATAAAACGGATCTGCTCACGCTTGATGCGGTAATATTCGTTGTAATATGCACGTGTAAGTTCACGGCGCTCAGTACCGTCGGGACTGCTCAGGGTAAAAAGATTGGATATGGAATCCAACGCGCTCATCCCGTTTGTCAGTATCCCGTGGAGCCGCCCGATCAGTTCGCTTTCTTCCGAACCTGCAACCTTGTAACTCCGTGAAACATCTCCCAGCGAAGTGACCCTGACCTTTTCCCCGGGCGAGATCAGCAGCGGCACCATGTCGCCGTTGTAACGCAAGTTGAAGATGGTCGGTTGCCGATCTTTCAGTTCTATCCGGAAACCGAATTCGCCCTTTTCATTCGTTCTCGTCGAATCCACCACCGAGGTATAGCCGGGTGTAACACGTTCGAGGTATATCGGTTTGCCGGCAGCTCCGATGAAGTATCCCTGCAGTCTGGCATTGTCTTTATGGCAGGAAACAGCCGTCAGTCCGACGATTGAAAAAACTATGATAGAAAGATTCTTTCTCATCTTTTTCATTTTGCGTAAAACACAAAGATAGAAAACTATTCAGAATATATTAAAAAGTTCCTTTCACTTTTGACAGACAAACGAAAGTCCCCGTGGGAGATCTCCATCCCCGTCTTATTTCTGGTATCCGCGGCGCTGCTGGCCGCTGCGGCCTGTTTTCTGGCTTTTGCTGTTATGCTGTCCTTTCCCCGTTCCTTTTTTCTGGTACTGCTGGAAATTTTGCTTGTATTCGCTTTTGAGACTTCCGAGAGCGGCCTCATCGATCTCCAGACCTCCTTTGGACATGCGCTTGATATCATTGATAATGACCTCATTATTGGGATGTTCCTGATTGTACTCGTAGCTCTTGGTGCGCATGTAACGTGCGATATTTTCAAGCGTTTCTTCGACCGCATCCCTGTCAGGATTCTCTTTCAGCGAGCGGATCATCCTCTCTACGTTTTTGCCGTAGTGCTTGAACATTATGTTCTTCTTCGGATATTCCAGCATCTCGGGTTTAGGACGGAGGTCCTGTCGCGTCGGTATCGGATACGGAGAATCAACATCTAGGTCAAAATCGGCCATTATCCAGAGATGGTCCCAGAGTTTATGCGCGATATCCGACGTGTCCCTGAGCAATGGATTCAGGTTTCCCATGACATCTATAACGATATAAGCCTGCCGCGTACGTTCTTCGCGGTCCTCGATCGTCTGAAGGTAATCGATCATTTCATGTATATGTCTGCCGTATTCGGGCAGGAACATCTTTCTGCGAGTGTAATTATAATTTTTTTCCATTATACGGGAATATGGCGATATGTTATAAAGACATGTAAATCATATTTTAAGGCACGATATATGCCGTGAATCACCCGACCTGCACTTCAATAAATCGCTCGCGGTATCTGCCGCGTATCAAAAACATAAGATCGGATTCAAGATGAAAAACTCAACGAAAAAAATACCGCCCGAAAGCGCGTTTTTTAAGAAGAAGCATTAACTTTGAGGCAAATTTAACCGTTTTTTCTAAATTAACAATCCGGATGCCCAAGATTTTGATTATCGAGGCCTCGCGCGGAATTCGCAACACGCTGCGAGAGAGGCTCGAATATGAGAAATACACGGTGGAAGCCGTTGCCACCAGTGAAGAAGCCCGTGCGATAAGGGATGCATTCAAACCGGACGTTGTGTTGAGTGACTATTGTTACGAATGCACCCAGCAGCTCACGGTTCCGTTCATTGTGATGTCGGAAGACACCTCGGTCGAGAACGCCGTAGAAAGCGTAAGGGCTGGGGCATGGGACTTCATACCCAAGCCAATAGATATGAACCACCTGCTCTCATCGGTCAGGTCGGCCATAGGGTCTGTGGAAGAGGAAGAGCAGGAAATATTGACGCAGCCCCGGCAGGCCGCCAGAAAAGCTTCGCGCATACAGGAAATCATCGGCAGGTCGGAAAAAATAATCAAGGTCAAAAATCTGATCGACAGGGTCGGGCCTTCGGAAGCCAGGATACTGATCATGGGAGAGAACGGTACGGGAAAAGAACTAGTAGCGCATTGGCTGCACGAAAAGAGCCGCCGTTCGAAAGGCCCGTTCGTCGAGATAAACTGTGCGGCCATCCCGTCGGAACTTATCGAGAGTGAACTTTTCGGCCATGAAAAAGGAGCTTTCACATCAGCGATAAAGCAGCGTAAAGGCAAATTCGAGCAGGCCACCGGAGGAACGCTCTTCATGGACGAGATTGGCGACATGAGCCTATCGGCTCAGGCAAAAGTACTTCGCGCACTGCAAGAGAGCCGCATCAGCCGCGTCGGAAGCGACAAGGATGTCACGGTCGACGTGAGGGTCGTCGCCGCTACCAACAAGAACCTGCGCGAAGAGATCGAGCAGGGGCGTTTCCGCGAGGACCTTTATCATCGCCTGAGCGTCATCATAATCCGCGTTCCGCCCCTCAGCGAGCGCACGGAAGACATTCCCGAACTCGTCGAGCACTTCACCGACAACATATGCGCCGGATACGGCATCGCCAGGAAATCGATCAGCAAGGAAAGCGTAGAGGAACTCATGCAGATGCCTTGGAGAGGGAATATCCGCGAACTGCACAACGTAATGGAAAGGCTCATTATACTAGGCGGCGATCAGATATCGGTCGAAGATATCCAGACCTACGTCAGTGAATTCGTATAATCCGAACGATCATAATGCATACAAATAAGGACGGCGCACCGTCCTTATTTCATCTTTGCAGGTAACGTAGAAAAAGGCCGATCTTCATTTTCCGCAAAACCGGCTCTGACGTAAGTTTCGGATAATAATTCATATTAATCTACAGATTACCACTTCATTATCGTGAGGTTCTTACCCAAAACTCTCGTTAGCGGTTTTTTCATAGCCGCGATACTGCGTGATCACCCCTCCCAGCCGGCACCAAGCCGAGCGCCATCGAATTTACTCGGACGGCCGAGGCGCGAAGGAGGAAAATGTTGTTAAACCCTCACCTAGATATGGGATGGTGGTGGCTTCGCCTTCCTCGTCTTTGCGGGGCATAGTCTGCGAACAGTCTCTGCTCCCGCTTCGTTTCTCGGTTGTCGCAGCCAAAAGGCCGCTCCTAAATGGTTTTCCGTTTCGCTTAAGCGAAACTCTCGTTACTCTCCCCCCTTATTATGCCCTGGTAGATTTTGCGCACCATTTTAATCGATTTTCAATTGTTTCCACGTTCCGTTACGTCCGTTCACAAGCCAATACTCCACATCGAAATCGCCGTGCATCCTCAGCACCAGAGTACGCAGGGGGTTCAGTTCGCCGTTCTTAACACCATCCCAGCCATCGACACCATCGCCGTGACCATTACCGTCATCATATATCTCCGCTGTGAATAAGACGCTGTCGTTAAGCCACGTGTCATAATCGCGGAACAGAACCCTCATCCCACCCGGTCTGCGCATGGCTCGGGCCACCCGTTTGTCATGCGTCACGGCAAAGTAGTAGTTCATGGCATCGATCCTGCGGGCATCCCATCTATCGGCATACTGCGAGTCGTCGGCGTAGTCTATCGCTTTCCGGTTGCTCTCCATAAAACGGCGCAGTGGTCCGGCATCGACCAACTCTATATCCGATATAGCCATTCTGGCACGGTAACTTTCGCCCTCGCCTGGTTCCTGATAGAAACATATGGAGGTTGTGGCGCTTACCAGGTCTCCGCGGTATAGCTCCTCGTAATTACACATAACGAGGTTGTAACAGTCGTCTCCGTCTGCACCCGCGCTCACCATCACAGGATAATCGTAATCATACTCGAAGCCGACTAACCTCAAGGTATCGGTATAAGGAGGTTCATACGCCTCCTTGTAGGAGTCGTAAAGATCGTAGCCCGGAAATTCGAAATCGGTGTCGTCGCCGAAATAGATGACCGGATTGTTGACATACACCACTACCGTCG
This sequence comes from Rikenellaceae bacterium, assembly GCA_031548515.1. Taxonomy (GTDB): domain Bacteria; phylum Bacteroidota; class Bacteroidia; order Bacteroidales; family Rikenellaceae; genus UBA940. Next base: position 5,911 of record JAVBRB010000019.1, read on the forward strand.
GCAGGGCGACCAGTTCTTTCTTTTCATAATCATAGTAGTTCCAGTCCGCGGTGAACCAATTATCAAGAAAATCCAGCGACATGCTGCCCGAGGCGTCACTTACGGCGTTACCACAGCTTTCATGGTAATACTCCGCAAGGCGAAAACGCCCGGCACCGGCGTCATACCTGTAGCTGTAGCTTTCCCAGCCTCTCATGTGGGCCGTCGTTATGGAAAATACTCCGTCGTCGATAAACAGATGATTTTCTGCAAACGATTCCTCTTCAAGATAGTATTTGACACCGAACTCTTCGTATCCCCTCGAAGAAAGTTTGAATACGATCGCCGAATCCAGAACGTCATACCAAACGGCATCCTCTTCAAAATCGCCGTCCAGGTCGCCTGTGCAATGTTCCCTGACGGGACGCTCCGCAGCCAAGCCCTGAGCGGCGGCGGAATAACATAAAAAAACTGCTGCAGTAATTATGAAAAGTAAGTATCTCATTGTCTGATTCTTGTTTGACGCCTCCAAATTACTGTTTTTACCCAACTAAAACCGCCGCCGTTCCGGCTTTTGCAGTCAGAGTGGTGCTTAGACAACGCTCGATGAAGAAAGCGAGGCAGGAGCATACTTGATCGTATGTGACTGCCTCGCATTTCAAATTAGCGGAAGTATAAGCGCCGCTATCACTGCGAAATTATGAACCGAAGTCGTCGTACATAACGTTTTCCGGCGGAACACCGAGTTCATCGAGCATCTTTGTGAGGGCCGCGTTCATCATGGGAGGTCCGCACAGATAGTATTCTATATCCTCGGGAGCATCGTGGTTCTTCAGGTAGTTCTCGTATATCACCTGATGTATGAATCCGACATAGCCTTTCCAGTTGTCCTCGGGTTTCGGCTCCGACAGCGCGATATTGAATTTGAAGTTGGGGAATTCCTTTTCGATCGTTTCGAACTGGTCGGCGTAGAATATTTCACGCAGGCTCCGGGCGCCGTACCAGAACGTAACCGGAAGTTTCGTCTTCTCTGTCTTGAACAGGTGGAAAAGGTGCGAACGCATGGGCGCCATACCCGCGCCGCCGCCTATGAACATCTTCTCATTGGGTGTGTCCCTGACAAAGAATTCGCCATATGGGCCGGAGATGGTGATCTTGTCGCCGGGCTTGAGCGAGAATATATAGGACGAGCAGATACCCGGGTTGACCGGCAGGAACTTTCCTGCGGCACGGTCCCACGGCGGAGTGGCGATACGGATATTGAGCATCACGATATTGCCTTCGGCCGGATGGTTGGCCATGGAGTATGCGCGGAATGTGGGTTCGGGATTATTCGTAACGAGGCCGAACATCTTCATCTGTTCCCACTCAGGACGGTATTCGGCGTCGATATCGAAATCACTGAACCTTATCCCCTCGTACTTGGGAACGTCGATCTGTATATAGCCCCCGCTGCGGAACTTCAGCGTTTCGCCCGGCGGAAGTTTCACCACGAATTCCTTGATATACGTAGCCACGTTGCGGTTCGACACCACCTCGCACTCCCATTTCCTGACGCCTAACACCGCTTCCGGCACGGCGATCTTCATATCCTGCCTGACCTTGACCTGGCATCCCAGCCTCCAGTTTTCCTTTTGTTGGCGGCGCGAGAAGAAGTTCACTTCGGTGGGAAGGATGTCGCCCCCGCCTTCGAGCACCTGGCAGCGGCACATGCCGCACGAGCCTCCGCCGCCGCAGGCCGAAGGCAGGAAAATCCCGCTCCCGCTCAAAGTCGAAAGCAAAGTACTTCCCGGTTCGGCGGTCAGTATTTTTTCGCCGGCATTAATATCTATTTTGACCTCCCCCGATGGCGTCAGCTTGTTCTTGGCGAAGATCAGAACCCCCACCAAAAGCAGCGTCACCACAAGGAAAGCCGCTATTGCAATTATAAGTGTTGTAGTATCCATCATTTTCAATTACGAATTTCAAATTACGAATTACGATCCCAAATTTGCAATCAGAGTGGTAGATATGCGACGCTGTCGATGGAAATCGCGATGGAGTTTACTGATCGTAAATGACCGAGCGATTTTCGAGACGAAGGAAGCAGATCTGCCGCTATCATTGCAAATTATATCTGGATTCCGAGGAACGACATGAAAGCAATCCCCATCAGGCCGGTGATTATGAAGGCAATACCGGGACCTCGGAGAGGCGCGGGGATCTCCGAATATTGCAGCCTTTCGCGTATGGCGGCCATCATGACGATAGCAAGCCACCAACCGATGCCTGAGCCGAGGCCGAACATGGTCGCCTGCCCGAGATTGGGATAATCCCTCTCCTGCATGAACAGCGACGCACCCATGATGGCGCAGTTCACGGCGATAAGCGGCAGGAAGATACCCAGTTGGTTGTAAAGCCCCGGAGCGAACCTTTCGACCACCATCTCGACCAACTGCGTGAACGATGCGATCACGGCGATAAAGACGATAAAACTCAGGAAACTCAGGTCGACCGTCGACAAGCTTCCGCTGATCCACGACAAGGCGCCCGGCTTCAGCACGAATTCGTTGAGCAGCCAGTTGAGCGGCACGGTCATGGCCATCACGAAGATAACCGCAAGGCCCAGCCCGTTGGCAGTCTTGACGCTCTTACTTACAGCGATGTAAGAACACATACCGAAGAAGTATGCGAACACCATATTGTCGATGAAGATCGACTTTATAAAGATATTGAAACTTTCCATACTCTCCGTCCTCCTACTTTTCTATAAGGTCCTTGTTCTTGCCCCGGTGTACCCAGATGATGATGCCAACCAGGATAAGCGCCATCGGCGGAAGCATCATAAGGCCGTTGTTGGCATAGAAACCGCCGTTCTGGATGTACCAGCTGTCGGGAATTATCCGGTAGCCCCACAGGCTGCCGCTTCCGGTCAGTTCACGTACAAAACCGAGTATCAGCAGGATAATGCCGTAACCAAAACCGTTGGCGGCACCGTCTATGAACGAAGGCCACGGTTTGTTTCCGAGCGCGAAAGCCTCGACGCGGCCCATCAGGATACAGTTCGTAATTATCAGTCCGACATAGACCGAAAGCTGTTTGCTGACATCATATACGAAAGCCTTGAGCACCTGGTCGACCAGGATAACAAGAAATGCAATCACAACCAACTGCACTATGATTCGGATACGGTTGGGCACTCCTTTGCGCAGGAGCGACATTATCAGGTTGGCGAAAGCGGTGACCACGACCACCGACGCGGCCATAACGAAAGCCGGTTTCAGCTGTGCCGTCACGGCCAGGGCCGAACATATACCGAGTATCTGGACGATCACGGGATTGTCCTTGCTCAGCGGACCCAGGAAATATTGCCAGTTCTTACCCTTCATTTTCTTCTGTGTTTTCAGTATTTTCAACTACGGGGGCTTCAGTCTCCGCGTCGGCCCCTATAACCGGAACGTCGCCGTTCACCCTCTGTTTTTCGATATATGCCTTATAATCCTGCATACAGTCGAAGATCATGCGTTCGACCCCGCGCGAGGTGATCGTACCACCCGAAATGGCATCGACTGCATGTTCGTTGCCGCGCGACGAACCGCTGCCTTTCAGTACCGTGATACCTACCAATTCATTATCGCGGAAGAGTTTCTTACCCGCAAACTGCGAAGAGAAATTCTCGCCCGCGATCTCTGCGCCGAGGCCTGGAGTTTCTCCTGCATGGTCGAATACCACACCGGAGATCGTACTCCAGTCCCCCTCGAGTGCAACATAACCCCACACTGCACCCCACAGGCCGCTGCCCCACACAGGAATGATATACAGCCTCTTGCCGCCGTCCTCGCTCACAAATACCGGAAGTTCCCTTGCATCGGCAGGCTTTTCGTATTCTGCTTTCAGGTCGACGAGCTTTTCGAAAGCGTCACCCTCGATGCGGTCGCCTTTCGTGTTCACAAGGAACGCATCGACGATATATTTCGCGTACTCACCGTTTATATAGGCGGTTTTGTCCTTCGCTTTGCCTGCTTCCAGGCCGAGGCCCACGCTTGCAAGCACGTCTCCTTTCTTTTCCACCTCCACGTTGGCGTTTTGGACGGGCTGCAACACCATAGCCGCAATGGCAAGTACCGCCGCAACCACGACCACCATCACAGTGGCGTAGACTATTATATATGTACTGCTGTTCTTATTCATACTCTGTTGTCCTCCGCTATTTTGCAAGTTTGACACCTTTGTTCCTGCGCCTGATATTTGCAGCCACGACGTAGTGGTCGACCAGCGGGGCGAGGGCGTTCATAAAGAGTATCGAAAGCATCATGCCCTCGGGATAGCCCGGGTTCACGACGCGTATCAGCACCGCCAAGGCTCCTATAAGGAAACCGACTATGAACTTACCCGTATTAGTCTGCGAGGCTGTCACAGGGTCGGTCGCCATGAACACGGCCCCGAACGCGAATCCACCCAGCAACAGGTGGTAATAAGCAGGCATTTCCATATAAGCGCTTCCACCTGTCAGATTGAACAGAAGTCCCATCAGGTATCCCCCGGCGAAGACACTCACCATGATCCTCCAGCTTGCCACGCCCGTAAAAAGCAGCAGCGCAGCGCCGATCATAATGGCGATGAACGAAGTTTCGCCGATACTTCCGGGGATCGTTCCCACAATCCAGTCCCAGATATTCGCATTTGCCAGAGTATCCTGTGCGTTCTCGCCCAACTGAGTCAGCGGCGTCGCGCCAGAGAAACCATCGACATAAGCGCCACCTTTGCCCATACCGCGAATCCACACCTTGTCGCCCGAAATGAACGGCGTGTAGGCGAAGAATACGAACGCACGGGCCAGAAGCGCAGGATTGAAAATATTCATGCCCGTTCCGCCGAAGACCTCCTTGCCGATAATGACGGCAAAAGCCACCGCCAGGGCGACCATCCACAGGGGAACATCGATAGGCATGATGAGCGGAATGAGCATCCCCGTCACCAGGTAGCCTTCGTTGACTTCATGCCCGCGCTTTTGCGCGAAAGCGAACTCGATGCCGAGGCCCACTATGTAAGATACGAGGATCAGCGGCAGGACACGCACGAAGCCGTACCACCAGCATTTCCATATCATTGCGGCAGCGGCGGCATCCCCCACGGCATGAAAGTGCTGCAGTCCCGTGTTGTACATGCCGAAAAGCAATGCGGGAAGCAGGGCCGCCACCATCACCATCATGGTGCGCTTCAAGTCGGCCGCGTCACGGATATGCGCGCCTTTCTTCGTCACTGTATCCGGAACGAACAGGAACGTTTCGAAGGCGTCGAAAGTCGAGTGCAGGAAGCCCAGTCTACCGTCCTTCTCGAACGGCGGCTTAACCTTATCGACTATTGTTCTCAGTAATTTTGCAATCATAACAAATAATTCACCGTGGCCGTTGCCACTCAGCTCAATTCTTTAATCATAATGTTAATACCTCTTTGTATAGCAGCCTGGACCTCTGTTTTCGACGGGTCGACGAAATCGCACAGCGCGAAATCTTCGGGCAGCACTTCGTAGATGCCCAGATTCTCCATCTTGTCGATGTCGCCGGCAATGCAGGCTTTCACCAGATACATAGGATAGATATCCATCGGCACATAGTTTTCCCACAGGCCGGTCACCACGATAGCGCGGGGGCCGCCGTTCAGATTTGTGTCGAGATCGTATTTTTTCCACGGGCATAGCCACGAAAAATATGTACGAGAAACGGAGAATTTGTTGAACCTCGGGGCTATCCAGCCCAGCAGCTCATAGTGGCAGCCCTCTTCCAGCACGGTTATCTGGTTCGAATAGAAGGGCATGAATTCATCGCGCGTGATGCGGCGGCCGTGAAGCGCGTTCCCGCTCACGAGGCGCACCGAATAGCCTTTTTTCTGCGCTTTGATATTGGAATTCATTACAAAGGACTTTATCTCTGCACCGCCGACTATCTTCAGATAATACGGATTCAGCACTTGCGGACCCGACATCGCGACGACTTTCATCATGTCGATCTTGCCCGTGTTGAACAGGCGCCCGATTATGGCGAGGTTCTGTACATCGACCGTCCACACGATCTCGCCCTTCCTGATAGGGTCGATGTGGTGGATCTGCACCCCCACGTTACCTGCAGGATGCGGCCCTTTGAAAAAGTGCTGTTCGGCATTGTCAACCATGTTCAGCACGCCGTCGGTTCCGGCCTTCAGTCCAAGATGAACTTTCCCTGCGGTCAGCTTTTGCAGCACCTCGACACCTTTTTTCAGGTTTTCTAGTTCGCTTTCCAACACGAAATTCATATCCGGGGCACACGGCGCCGAATCGAACCCGGACACGAAGATAGCCTTTGGAGCCATCGCCGGGTCAGCTATTATGCCGTATGGGCGCTGAATTATCATAGGCCACAGGCCCGAAGCGAGCAACACGCCTGCGACATCCTGCTTGGAAGCCGAGGCGAGCGCGGGAATTTTAAACTCAACGGAATCCTGCTTTCCATCGGTTTCGACCACCACGTTCAGGAGTTTGCGTTTGTCGCCCCTTCTGATCTCCGCAACCACGCCGCTGACAGGCGAAGTGAAGATAATTTCCTCGTTGGCCTTATCGAAGAACAACGGGGAACCGGCTTTCACCTTGTCGCCCACGCGGACGAGCAGCTTGGGAACGACGCCTTCGAAATCGGGCGGCGACACGGCATATGTATCCGAACCGCAGGCCGTGACGAGTTTCGGCATAGGGTCTCCCTGCAGGCGAATGTCGAGTCCTTTTCTCAGTTTGATGATTTTCGACATGTCTGTCCTTTAAAAAATATTTTTGTTATTTGAATATCAAGCCGTTGATAAGATGTATAAAATCCGTCGCAAAAGTAAGTAAAAAAAAGAGAACGGCACAGAGTCCTGTTAGAAAAATAACACTCTTTTGATGATTATTTTTATTTCTCCACGTTTTTAACTCTTTTTGCATGGATTATAACTATCTTTATGGCCATGTTGCCATTCCAGTGGACGCATCAATTTATAAACCCAAAAAACTACTATCTATGCCGGGAAAAAATTTCGTGCTGTTATTAGCAGCGACAGCGGTCTTTACCGTCAACGCCAAGAACTACGATCCAGTAGAGTATGTGAACACGCTGCAGGGTACCAACTCGAGTTTCGAGCTTACCCGCGGCAACACTTATCCGACCACCGCCCTGCCCTTTGCAATGCACACATGGGGAGCACAGACCGGAGAGAACGGAGACGGATGGAAATATCAATGGGCACGTGATTCCATCCGCGGCTTCCAGCAGGCACACCAGTGCAGTTCATGGTCCCGCGACTACTGCGTATTTTCGCTGATGCCGGTCACGGGCAAATTGAAAGTGGACCAGTACGGCCGCGCCGCGAAATTCAGCCATGCCAACGAAATCGGACGCCCGCACTATTACAGCGTAAAATTCGACAACGGCATACAAACCGAAATGTCGCCGACGGAAAGGGGCGCGCACCTTCGTTTTTCGTTCCCAGGGACGGGCGACTCATACGTGGTATTCGACGGCTACACCCGCTGGTCGAGCGTCGAGATAGACCCCGCGAAACGCCGCCTGACAGGATATGTCACCAACGGCAGCGGACTGCCTGATGAGTTCAAGGACTACTTCATCATCGAATTCGACCAACCTTTCGTCTCCTACGGTACGTGGACGGATAACGGTAAGACCGTCACCGCAGGCGCCAAGACCTACGGGAAGGCCGAACACGGCGGCGCCGGCGCTTACGTGCAGTTCAGGAAAGGCGCGAAAGTCCAGGCGCGCGTGGTTTCTTCATACATCAGTCCGGAACAGGCCGAAGTCACTTTCAAACGCGAACTCGGCAGCCATAAAAAGCTGGAGCAGACGAAACAGGCAGCCCACGACATCTGGACCAACCACCTGAACCGCATGTACGTAGAAGGTGGGACCGACGAAGACAAGGCCACGTTCTATTCCTGCTTTTTCAGGGCAAGCCTCTTTTCGCGCAGGTTTTATGAGATCGGCGCCGACGGAAACCCCGTGTACCGCAGTCCCAACGACTACAAAGTATACAACGGATATTACTACACCGACACCGGATTTTGGGACACTTTCCGCGCCCAGTTCCCGCTGACGCTATTGCTGCACCCCACCATACAGGGCCAGTATGTGGCCGGCATGCTCGATGCATACGACCAGTCCGGTTGGTTGCCCGACTGGGATTTCCCCTCGGTGAAATCGGGCATGATCGGCAATCACGCCATTTCGCTCTTCACCGACGCATGGGCAAAGGGAGTCCGTACTTTCGATCCGGAGAAGGCGCTCGAAGCCTATTTCCACCAAGCTACCAACCGAAACCGGAGCAACGGCCGCGACGGATGGCAGGACTACTGGACACTCGGCTACGTTTCATACCCGGGGACCCGCGAAGCAACGGCCAAAACACTCGAATACGCTTACGACGACTGGTGCGCCTACACCCTGGCCTGCATGACCGGGAACGATTTCTACAAGGGAATCTTCGCCCGCCAGATGTACAATTACCGCAACGTGTTCGATCCCGAAACCGGATTCATGCGCGGACGCCAGAAGAACGGCGAATGGACGCCCGGCTTCGATCCCATCGAATGGGGCGGTCCCTATACCGAAGGTTGCGCTTGGCATTACCTGTGGTCGGTATTCCAGGATCCCGAAGGATTGAAGCAGCTTCTCGGCGGAGACGCTAAATTCGTGCAGAAGATGGACGATGTTTTCACCGCCACCAATGAATTCAAAGTGGGTACTTACGGTTTCGCCATCCACGAGATGACCGAAATGAAGATGATGAACCTCGGCCAATACGCCCACGGCAACCAGCCCATCCAGCACATGATCTACCTCTACAGCTACACGAAACAGCCGTGGAAAGCCCAGTACTGGTCACGCAGGATAATGGACTACTTATACAACTCCACCGAAAACGGTTATCCGGGCGACGAAGACCAGGGACAGACCTCTTCGTGGTATGTGCTGAGCGCCATGGGGCTTTACAGCGTATGCCCGGGAACAGGCCAGTACGTCATGGGCAGTCCGCTCTTCCCGAAGATGACCGTGACGTTCGAAGACGGGAAAAAGCTGGAGATCATCGCCGAGAACAACTCGGCAGAGAACATATACATCCAATCCGCCACTCTGAACGGCATACCTTTCACCAGGACATACCTTACGTACAAGGAGATCACCGATGGCGGAGTGATCAAATACGTCATGGGTCCGCAGCCTAACAAGAACCGCGGAACCGATCCTGCAGACTGGCCTTACTCGCTGACCAAGGCAGAATAAGTACAGAAAACATTGTGGAAAATAATAAGGGCCGCAAATTTGCGGCCCTTATTATTTTCCCTCACCCTGATTATTCAGCGCGCCGGATAAGTTCTCCTCCGACCCTGATGGCTTCTTCGTTCGCCGGGATAAGACGGTGGGAACGTTCGGGCAGAGATTTCCCGAGGCCCGCGACAACGCTCTCCATGCTCACGACAGGACGCACCTTCAGATAGCCGCCCAACACCATGGTGTTGAACACGCGGATCATACCTCGTTTCGCCGCCTCTTCGGTCGCATCTATGGTATAGATTTCGATGTCCGTACGCGTCGGCTCATGGATTATACCGTTGGTGTCGTATATCAGCACTCCACCAGGCTTTACCATAGGTTCGAACTTGTCCATGCTCTGCTGGTTCAGAATAACGGCCGTATCATATGAGTGGGCGATGGGAGAACTGACAGGATGGTCGCTCAGGATCACCGTCACATTGGCTGTTCCTCCGCGCATTTCAGGCCCGTAAGCAGGTATCCAACTCACTTCGTAACCATGTGCCACTCCCGAATAGGCAAGTATCTTACCCATCGAAAGCACCCCTTGTCCGCCGAAACCGGCTATGATCACTGTTTCTTTCATTAAATGACGATTCATAATTAATCCGGCCTTGCAGGCTTTTCTTCCTTCGCGTCTCGGCCGTCCGGGTAAGCTCGATGGCTCTCGACTTGGCGTCGGTTCGTAATCAGATATTCTTTATGTCTCCCAGGTGGTAGAACGGGAACATATTCTCCTCCATCCACTTGTTGGCATCCACAGGCGACATCTTCCAACCGCTGTTGCAACTCGACACAACTTCCACGAACGACAGTCCTTTCCCTGCCATCGAATTTTCGAAAGCCAGACGCAGGGCCTTCTTCGCCTTGCGCACCGCCGCCGGAGACTGCACGCTCTGGCGGGTCACATAGCATACCCCTTCGAGATGTGACACCATCTCGGCGATCTTGTACGGATAACCGTGGATTGTCGACTCACGGCCCTGCGGCGAAGTCGAGGTCTTCATACCCAACAGAGTCGTGGGTGCCATCTGTCCGCCTGTCATGCCGTAAATTGCGTTGTTTACATATATCACTACTATATTTTCGCCGCGGTTGCAGGCATGGATCGTCTCGCCGGCCCCGATCGCCGAAAGATCGCCGTCGCCCTGGTAGGTAAAAACCATTTTAGCGGGCGTAAGGCGTTTTACAGCAGTCGCCACGGCGCATGCGCGTCCATGGGCGGCCTGTATCCAATCGATGTCTATGTAATTGTATGCAAACACGGAGCATCCCACAGGGCTGACGCCGACAGTCCGTTCCTGCATGCCCATTTCCTCAATGATCTCGGCCACGAGTTTATGGATAGTCCCGTGGCTGCAGCCGGGGCAATAGTGCATGACCGTGCCGGTCAGCAGCGGTGTTTTGCCGTAGACGCGGTTCTCTTCAGATATTTTCACTTCAAAAGCCATAAAGCCTATTCCTTTATGAGTTTGGCCCTAAGCGCTCCGTAAATTTCATCCGGCGAATAGATCATTCCCCCCATACGTCCGTAGTGTTCGACCGGGACGGGGCCGGTGACGGCCAGCCTTACGTCCTCGATCATCTGGCCGGCATTTAGTTCCGGAACCAGGAAGCCCTTCACTTTCTGCGAAAGGTCAGCGATTCGTTTTGCGGGGAACGGCCACAGCGTTACCGGACGCAGCAACCCGACTTTCAGCCCGACTTCGCGCGCCATGTATACCGCTTCGGAAGCAATGCGGGCCGATGAACCGAAAGCAACCATCACATAATCGGCGTCTTCGGTCATCAATTCCTCACAGCGCACTTCCGCAGCCTCTATAGCGCGGTATTTCTCCTGTAAATGAATATTCTTGTTCTCCTGTCTCTGGGGGGCGAGTTCAAGCGAAGTGGCGACATTACGCACCCGGCCCGGGTGTTTACCGGTCACAGCCCAACGGTCGGACATCGCCGATATCTCGGCGTCCGTCCAGCGGTCTCTCCTGCGGCTCATAACCACTTTCTCCATCATCTGCCCGATGATGCCGTCCGACAGCATCATCACAGGGGTGCGGTATTTGAAGGCCAGGTCGAATCCGTCGAACACGAAGTCGAACATCTCCTGTACCGAGTTCGGCGCCAGCACTATCATATGGAAATCGCCGTGGGCTCCGCCTTTGACAGCTTGGAAATAGTCGGCCTGCGAAGGCTGGATAGTCCCCAACCCCGGACCGCCCCTCTGCACATTCACAATAAGGCATGGCAATTCCGCTCCGGCCAGATAGCTTATTCCTTCGGCCATAAGGCTTATGCCGGGACTCGACGACGAAGTCATCACGCGCTTGCCGCATGCCGCGCCGCCGTAGACCATGTTGACAGAGGCAATCTCGCTTTCGGCCTGCAGCACTACCATACCGGTAGTTTCCCAGGGACGCAGCTCCATCAGCGTTTCCAGAATCTCGCTCTGAGGCGTAATGGGATAACCGAAATACCCGTCGCACCCGCTTCGGATCGCGCCTTCGGCCACAGCCTCATTGCCCTTCATCAGTTTTACCTCTTCTTCCATCTCTCTTGCAACTCCCCTCCCATTTATTATTTACGCTTCCTGATCCCGCTGCCTGTAAACCGTGATGCAACTGTCGGGACACACTATTGCGCAGTTGGCACATCCGGTGCAGGCGCCGGGATTCGCTTTCAAAGAATATGGATATCCCTTTCCGTTGACGTCTTTCGACAATGCCAACACGTCGAACGGACACGACACCACACACACGGAGCAGCCTTTGCATCTCTCCGTATCCACCACAACACATCCTTTTATCCCGGCCATACCATCGACACATTACGAATCTATTAACAAAGATAAAGAAACTTCATAAAAACATAACTGAATTTACGTTTTTTTAATACAGATTTAACGAAAAATCAACAAATAACTTTCAGTCTGAAGTTTATATAATTATTAAGAATGGACTGCAATCGTTACAAAATTCAATAAAAGCACTATCTTTGCGGGCTTTTACGGCTGAGTACCTCAGTTCATCGCCATGCAGACCAATAAAATGATCAAGAACAGCAGCCTGAAAGGGGAATACCGCAAGACGATGAACCTCGCCGTTCCGATCGTGCTTTCACAGGTCGGGCAACTCTTCGTGCAGTTCGTCGACAATGCCATGGTTGGGCGGCTCGGCGCGGTACCTCTCGCGGGGGTAGCGTTCGCCGGAAACATTTTCTTCTTCCTTTTCATTTTTGGAATAGGCATAGCTGTCGGACTGACTCCTCTGGTGGGGGAACTCTACGCACAGGGCAAACATCGCAAATCCGCCTCATACCTGCAAAATTCCATCATACTGTACCTATCCACAGGCGCCGTGATTTGCGTCATACAGTTGGCCGTCATACCGCTGTTCAAATACATGGGCCAGCCCGGAGAGGTTCTGGAAGCCGGGATACCATATTACAGATACCTGGCATGGTCGATGATCCCGTTCATGCTGTTCATGGCGTTCAAGCAATTCCTGGAAGGTATCGGCAACACGAAAGCGGCGATGGTCATCACGATCGTATCGAACGTCGTGAACGTCGTTTTCAACTGGCTGCTCATCTACGGTAAATTCGGCTTCCCAGAGATGGGGGCCGCCGGCGCGGGACTTTCGACACTTATTTCAAGGATACTGACGCCGGTACTCATCATAAGCTATTTCATGTGGAACCAGTCGTTCAGGCGTTACATGTCGTTTTACCATGTCAGAAATTTTTCGCGCAGAAGGATAGGCTCGCTGCTCTCCGTGGGGTTTCCGATATCGGTGCAGATGACGCTCGAAGGGGGCGCATTCGCCATCACAGGGATTATGATGGGATGGTTCGGCACGGTAGCGCTGGCCGCCAACCAGATCGCCATAACAATCGCCAACATGGCTTTCATGATCGTGTTGAGCCTCGGTTCCGCCACCACCATACGGGTCAGCCACGAATACGGCGCGAAGAACTTCACCGGCATACGCCGTATCGCATCGAGCACTTTCCGGACAGGCCTGTTGTGGAATACTTTCACGGCGATCCTGTTCATCGCCGGGTGCAACCTGCTACCGCAGATATTTACGCATGACAACGACGTGACAGCCATGGCCGGAAGCTTTCTCATCTTCGTGGGCCTGTTCCAGTTCTCAGACGGGATGCAGGTGATGTCGCTCAGCATACTGCGCGGAATGCAGGACGTGAAAGCCACATCTGTCATCGCTTTCATTTCATATATCATGATAAATATCCCCGTGGGATACCTTTTTGCTTTCACTTTCGGCATGGGGCCGCAAGGTCTCTGGATGGGCTACATTTTCGGCCTTACCATTGCCGCCGCGCTTCTCTATTCGCGCTATCGCCGCATCACGACTAAATTAGAGAAGGCTGCGGAAACCCAAAAGTGATAATAAAATTCTTTTTTCTATCTTTGTAGAACACTACATAGACAAACAAACATGAGTTGCAATCATAATAACGGGAAGTGCAAGTTGGACATGGGACGCGGATGCATCTTCTGCAACGGCGGCACCGAAGCGGAAGCCGTGATCTGCGAGGGATGTTTCAAACTCCACGAAACGGACTGGCTGGCAGCATACCCCGACAACGTACCCACCGATATTTTCGAGGTGCGGTTCAAGAATACGCGCAAAAGCTACTATAGGAACGTCAACGACCTGCCTCTCAAAAAAGGCGATATCGTGGCCGTGGAGGCTTCTCCCGGGCACGACATAGGTATCATATCGCTGACAGGCGACATGGTGGCCCGCCAGATGAAGCGCGTGGGCTTCAATCCGTTCAACGGCGAGTTCAAGACGATTTACCGCAAGGCCAAGCCCTACGACCTGGAAAAATGGCAGGAAGCCATTGCACTGGAGCACGAGACTATGATCCGTTCGCGCCAGATCGCCAAGGAATTGAACCTCGACATGAAGATCGGCGACGTGGAATACCAGGGCGACCGCATAAAGGCCATCTTCTATTATATCGCCGACGGGCGTGTCGACTTCCGTGAACTCATCAAGGTCTTCGCATCGGAATTCGGCATCAAGGTCGAGATGAAGCAGATCGGGGCGCGCCAGGAAGCCGGACGTATCGGCGGTCTCGGTTCATGCGGCAGAGAATTGTGCTGCGCGTCGTGGATATCGAGTTTTTCATCGGTGACGACTGGCGCCGCACGCACTCAGGACATTTCGCTCAATCCGCAGAAACTCGCCGGACAGTGCTGCAAACTGAAATGCTGCCTGGTCTATGAACTCGATGCGTATATCGACGCACGCAAATCTCTGCCACGCGTCAACGAGCCTCTGCAGGCACAGGACGGCGACTACTATCTGGTTTCGAGCGACGTGTTGCGCCACATGATGAGTTTCAGCACCGTTCCTGGAGCGGCCGTAGGCAGTATCACGCTCCCGGCATCGAAAGTGCGCGAGGTAATAGAGATGAACCGCCGCGGCAAAAAGCCGGAAACACTCACGGGAATGCAGCCGCAAACGCATAAAGAGGAAGAGCCTGAATTTGTCAACATGATAGGCGAAGACAGTATTACCCGTTTCGATCCGGCAAAAAAGAACCGCAACCGCGGAGGAAGAAACCGGGGTGGAAATCGCAGCGAGAACAACAATAGCGAAGGAAACCGTAGTGAAGGGGGAAATGGAGTAGGAAACCAAGATAACCGCCAGCATAATCAAAACAGGGAACATGGCGGCAACCGCAAAAAACAGGAAGGAGGAGGAGACCGAGACAGCCGGTATAACAACCGGAACAGAGAGCAGTCAGGTAATCGTCCTAAGCAGGATGGTCAACAAGGTGTAGGCACCCGACAGTCGCGCGATGGCAGGCAGGGGCAACAGAGCGGCGGAAACCGCGAGCGACACGAAGGCCGCAGCAACAACCGAAACCATCAGTCGACACCCAAGACCGACAAAACCGAATAGGTGAAAAATAATACCATAACATACGTAAAAGCATTACGGGCGGCAGCACTACTGCTGCCCTTTTGCTGGATTTCATGTATATCGCACCACGATACCGCAGCAGTCGGCGTGAACCCCGAAGGATGGCGCCGTCCAGCCGTATTAGTGTATATGAACACCGATACAGCGACACTGAAAGAGGCGGCTTTCGTGCTCCGCTACGGCCCCGAAGCAGACCCCCGCAACGGAACGTACGTCATTGAGGCACAGTCGCCGTCGGGAGCGCGGACAAGGGATACGCTCAGTGTCGCGATAATGCCTGTTTCGTCGGGAAACAGCATTCAGGAAATACGCCTGCCCTACCGCACCCATGTCAGACTGGCAGAAAAAGGCGATTATGTCTTCACAGTCACTCCTCCTCTTGGAACTAACGATATATGGAGCGTGGCGATAGATTTCAAAAAATTACCGTAATGGGAAAAGATAAATTACGCAAATTCGCCGAGAACCTGACGTTCGGAAACCTGGTACAGCCTGATTTCGACGATATGTTCCGCAAAGACCACGGCCTGAAGGGATGTTGGCATCGCGATTTCTTTCATAACAGCAATCCGATAGTGCTGGAGCTGGGCTGCGGGAAAGGCGAATATACAGTCGGACTCGGCGCGGCGGATCCAGGCAAGAACCATCTGGGCGTGGACATCAAGGGTGCGCGCATGTGGCGCGGGGCAAAGACCGCTACCGAAATGCAGATGTCAAACGTCGGGTTTCTGCGCACCCGTATCGAATTCATCAACTCATTCTTCGCCTCAGGCGAGGTCTCCGAGATCTGGGTGACCTTCCCCGATCCCCAACTCAAGAAAGGGCGCGAGAAGAAACGCCTCACTTCGCCGGTATTTCTCGCATATTATGCACAATTTCTTGCTCCGGGAGGCGCTATACACCTGAAAACCGACTCCCTGGAACTTCATGAATACACCAGGCGCGTGATCGAAGTGAACGGCCTTCCGTGCGAAGTCGCCAACAACGACATCTACGGAACCGGATTCGCCGATGCCGCCATGTCCATCAAAACGACTTATGAACGCCGGTTCCTCGAAGAGGGCAAGCCTATAACCTACCTTAAATTCGGGTTAGGCGGCCGGCAGGAGTTCGAAATGGTTTATGACGATTAAAAAAAACCGGTTCCAAAAACACTAGCGGTCTGAAGATCGTAACTCAATGAAAAACATATAATGAGAATTTGTCTAAAAATGTGACAAATAAAATACTGGCAGTCAGTTGATTAAGTGGCGATTATTACGTATTTTTATGTTTCTCAAGACATTAAAGATTCGTGACAAATTATCCAAGTAACCTCACCGAAAGCCAGTATCGTA
>JAVBRB010000043.1:0-18443 GCA_031548515.1 Rikenellaceae bacterium
AGAATATATAGACCCGACTATTGCCGATGGTCAGCCCGGATGGTTATATACCACGGTAAAACACGACTTCGATTTTCCCGAAGATATGATGTATGAGATCATACGAGAATGCTATATTCCCATGGATGGCGAAAAGATTCCGCCGACTACCCGTTCAGGAGAAATAGATGTTGAGTTGGCGGCATATGAGAGACTGGGGTATAGCATCGGGCCACTTACACGTTCTGGAGGTGACGGAGGTCAAAAACCAACGGGGCGGATTACTGTGTTGGACGATGCAGGAGCCGATACGGTACCTGTCAAGAAGGTAAGGATAAAAGTTAACAGTCATACTAAAATCGACCGGGCGTACACTAATGAGGATGGAAGGTATACCATGGATAAGAGATTCTGGGACGAGAATGTAAATTATGTGGTTGTATTCAGAAACGAAAAAGATTTTATTATTTGGAGGAAATTGGCAACGAGAGCCAAATACCACTATGGCAAAAAAAGCAAAGGCGGGTGTGATATACACATCTCATCCGGCGAAGAGTGGCAGTGGGCAGCGATCAACAATGCCGCTTATGATTATTACAAGATGTGCGAGGTCACAGGATTAACCAAGCCTCCTGAAGTGTTGAGAATTTGGACTATGCCAAATGCGCCACGTTCTTCCGCCCCTATGATACGTAGATTCGCTAAAGAACGGGTATACTCTACAAGCAATTGGGCGGCTTTTTTAGCTTCGATGGCATATATTTCTCCAGCCTCGGCATTAATGATTTTAGAACCTGCGCTAAAGTTTCTCGAACCCGATGTAACCATAGGTACTAATAGCAGAGATTACAGAGAAATCTATGAGTCTGTGAGTCATGAGTTGTCCCATGCAAGCCATTTTAACCAGATCCATAAAGGTAATCGTCAATATTGGCCTCAATATGTAGGTTATATAATAGACAGCTATTTAGGTGCCGGCAATACCTATGGTGACGGGACAGGGCAGTACACCGGTGTTTGTGCGGTAGGTGAGATGTGGGGTTATGCTATGGGACATATTCAGGAATGTGAACATTACAATGAAACAGTTCTGCTGCAAGATTCTTATTTTTCTAATTTTGATCGTGCTGGCGACGGCGGATGGATAAGACCGGACCCTATTTGGGCATTGATTACGCGCGGAGTGCTTACGAAAAGGCAGGTGTTCGATTGCCTGACCTCGGATGTGGACACGGTCGACAAGCTGATAAACAAGATGTGCGCTAAATATCCCTCAAAAGCCGCCTTTATCAGGCTCGCATTCGAAGATAACGACACGATGGCCGAACCGGCCGTCACAGGCCCCGTCGATCCGGTGCTGAATACCACGGTCACGTACAGCGTGCCTGCGGGGACAACCTTGCCGGCGGGTGTGGCCTTCACCGGGTTTACATTCACCGGCACTGCCGGGCACACGATAGTCAGCAATGCGGGCGGCCAACTGAGGATCAAATTCACTTCGTCCGGAACGAAGACCATCGCCGCAAACTACCGGATAACCACAAACTCCGGAACCGTCGATTACGCAACGCCCGCATTCAGGGTTTTCACAGAGAGGCCAACGCTTACATCGATCACAAGCAAGGGCGTCGTTATAGAGGGTAAATCTATAGTGTTTACCGCGAATGGCGCGCAGAACGGCGCAACGTATGAATGGCGGCTGGAGACCGGAGGTACTGTGACCGGAGGTAATACCTCCAGAACCTTTTCGGTAATAGCTTCCACGAACCAATATGTTCCTACCATCAAGGTGTGTTGCCAGGCTCACCTCAATGGATTTTGGACTAACACGCTTTATGCCGAGGCTGCGATAACTCACAGAGGCGAAATAATAGGTGCGAATTTAGCGCCCTCCGCCGACGAAGAAGACGGTGTTGGGGCGACGTCTAAGGAGATGGCCGAAACGGGGGAGCGAGAATGACGTTAACTCCATAGACAGTCTTCGCAACCCCGGCCCAGCAAGTGCCGGGGTTGCGGTTTGTGGAGAATTTTACTATCTTTGTTTCTGACTTGTGCACTTTAACATGGAAAGCCCATGTTCACTGAAAACGCCAATAAGATATTCGAGCAGGCTATCGACGATTACCACCGCCATGACGACGTGGACCGGCCGATGGAAAATCCTCATCCCGCAGGAAGCCTCGATGCACTCCTGTACCACAAGAATTGGATAGACAATGTGCAGTGGCATCTGGAAGATATTATACGAGACACTCATATCGACCCCGTAGAAGCGCTGGAGATAAAACGCCGCATAGACTCTTCGAACCAGAACCGCACCGATATGGTCGAATACATCGACGGCTTCTGGTTAGATGAATACAAGGACGTGAAGGTCGCGCAGGACGCGAAAATGAATACAGAAACCCCGGCGTGGGCCATAGACCGCCTGTCGATACTTGCCCTGAAAATATATCACATGGAGCGGGAGACTCTACGCGGCGACCTGCCAGCTGCAGAACTCTCTTCTCGCCATGAAAAACTTTGTGTACTGCAGCAGCAGCGTGCGGACCTTTCTGCCACCATTGACGAACTGCTGGAAGATATCGCCGCCGGCCGCAAACGAATGAAGGCCTACAGGCAAATGAAAATGTACAATGATCCGTCGTTTAAACTCTCTAAACAATAGCTCTTAACCCTCGTAAATCATTCCCCCCTCCCCCTGCTGTGAAACCCCTCCCTAAACATCTGCTCATAATCCGCCTCTCGGCGATGGGCGACGTCGCGATGACAGTTCCGGTCATCAAGGCTCTGCGTGAAAAATATCCCGAAGTGAAGATAACCGTGCTGACGCGGCCATTCATGGCCCCGTTCTTCCGCGGCATACACGACATGCGTTTCTTTCATCTTAACCTTAAGGTGCGCCACAAAGGTTTCTGGGGATTGTTCCGACTGGCAGCCGATGCCAAAAGGGACGGTGTGGATGCTGTCGCCGATATGCACGACGTGCTGCGGAGCCAGATTATACGGAAAATATTGGGGCTGAGCGGATGTCGCGTGTCGCATATAGACAAGGGGAAGAGCGAGAAGAGACGCCTCTGCCGACGCGGGTATATGAACTACCACCAGTTGAAAACCACCGTCGAAAGATATACCGATGTACTGCGCGACCTCGGTTTCGAGGTCGCGCCGCAGCCCGTTAAAGACCTGAGTCTACCGGTTCCGCTGGCTATAAACTTCCTGCACGGCAAAAAAACAGGTTACTGGATCGGCATCGCCCCCTTTGCAAAGCACGTGGCGAAAATATATCCGCTATCCCTGATGCAGGAAGTCGCCCTTCAGATCGCCGATAAAGCACAGAAAGTGTTCGTATTCGGAGGGGGCAAAGACGAGCAGAAAATGGCAGCCCAGATCGCTGCGCAACGCGACAACATCGTTCCTGTCATAGGTTCCATAAGCCTTGGGGAGGAACTGAATCTGATCTCTAACCTGGATGCGATAGTCACGATGGACTCGTTGCCTATGCACATGGCCTCGTTGGTCGGGACGCCTGTAGTATCGATATGGGGAGCGACTCATCCATACGCCGGTTTCTACGGCTTCGGGCAGGATCCGGAGAATATTGTCCAAATGGCAATGGAATGCCGTCCGTGTTCGGTATACGGAAATAAATCCTGCCAATACAACGACTACCGCTGCATGACCGGTATCACCCCTGAAAGCGTCGTAGAAAAGGTATGGGAGGTGTGCACACGTAACTCTGGCGATTGATTTTCCGGCCTTGCTTCCCGCAGTGTGATTTTCTTCACAGTGGGCGATGTAATCTGCGGAAATAAGTTTACCTTTGTGAACTGTTTGCGGGGCGAACGATCGCCGGCAAAGTCTTGGCAGTTTATGCGCGGCGGTGCATAAGGAATATGGCGAGGTCGTTTATCCTTGGAACATTCCCTGCCGCTCAAGGCATGAATGTTCGTCCGGGAATGCGGGGCGGGATTATGGCCATACTCTGCATTGGAAAAAGTAAGTTTTTTTCAGAACGTTTAATCTTAATTTAACAGGAAATGAATATCCCTTCCGAACTGAAGTACACGAAAGATCACGAATGGGTCAAGGTTGAAGACGGTACGGCTATCGTAGGCATTACCGATTTTGCGCAGTCGCAGTTGGGCGACATTGTTTTCGTAGATGTTGCAACCGTAGGCGAAACCGTTGAACAGCACAAGGTTTTCGGCACTATCGAAGCAGTTAAAACAGTTTCAGACCTGTTTAATCCCGTTGCGGGCGAAGTGATCGAGTTCAACGAAGCTCTCGACGATGCTCCCGATGCGGTCAACAGGGATCCCTACGGCAACGGTTGGATAATCAAGATCAAGATGAGCGATGCCGCCCAGGTGGATGGACTTCTTTCTGCTGAACAGTACAAAGCCCTGATAGGCTAGAACTCAACTAAAAACATAATAGAAATGGGAAAAGTAACGGTTATCGGCGCCGGTAATGTGGGCGCTACCTGTGCAAATGTGCTGGCTATACGTAAAGTCGCAAGCGAGGTTGTCCTTATCGACATCAAGGAAGGGTTATCAGAAGGCAAAATGCTCGATATCTACCAAACGTCGACGCTGACCGACTTCGACACAAAGGTTACGGGTGTTACCAACGATTACGCTGCAACTGCCGGTTCCGACGTCGTAGTGATAACTTCCGGTGTCCCGCGCAAGCCGGGGATGACCCGCGAAGAACTGATCGGAGTGAACGCCGGTATCGTGAAGAGCGTTATGGGAGAAGCGATGAAACACTCGCCAAAGGCCATCTTCGTGATTGTAAGCAACCCTATGGATACCATGACATATCTTGCGCTCAAGAGCAGCGGCCTGCCCAAAAACCAGGTGTTCGGTATGGGTGGCCAACTGGACTCTTCGCGTTTCCGTTGCTACCTGGCAAAAGCCCTGGGTGCAAGCATGAAGGACGTGGACGGTATGGTGATCGGAGGACACGGCGACACGACCATGATCCCGCTCGTCGGCAAAGCTTCATGGAGGGGTGTTCCAGTGGCTGAATTCGCCGGTAAAGATGTTCTTGATAAGGTAGTAGGCGACACCATGGTTGGTGGTGCGACTCTTACTGGACTGCTCGGCACTTCGGCGTGGTACGCTCCTGGAGCCGCTGCGGCAAGCGTTGTCGAGGCTGTCATGTTCGACCAGAAAAAGCTTATCCCATCGTGCGTTGCGCTCGACGGCGAATACGGGCAGAAAGATATCTGTATCGGTGTGCCGGCCATTATCGGCAGGGGGGGAGTAGAAAAAATCGTCGAAATCGAACTCTCGGCCGATGAAAAGGCCAAATTCGCGGCTTCGGCCGATGCCGTCCGCAAAACCAACGACGTGTTGAAAGAGATCAAAGCGCTTTAATCGTCAGATCATGTAAACGACAGCAGCCCGACTTCCATCGGGCTGCTGTCGTTTGTGGGGCTGCCTATTGCAGGATATTGCCTTGGGTGTCTATCCGCAGATCGGCCTCGCGGTCGCCGCTTTCGAGTTCGAATTTGTAATAATCGACAGCAGGCGTATCGTAGAAATCCACGTCGTCCACTCTCCAACCGCCGTATTGGGAACCGGATAAGACTTCTTTAACTGTTTCGGGCACGTCTGCAAACCGCATCTCGGTTTTTGCGCTTATCCATTCGCCTTCGAGCGTGAATAGCAACTCTGTGGCGACGCCGTTGTGAACGATGTCGACTTCGATCTTGCCGTGTTCGATCTCTTTCTCAAGGATGCGTGCTCCCGGATAATCTGTGCCGATAAATTCGTCTATCGACGCCGGGGAGACAGGTGAAGGAAGGTAATTGTGTGATCCTCCGTTGTCCGGAACAGCCTTGATGAGTATGCCGTCTTCCGAATAGTATAGGTCGTACTCCGTTCCGCCCTGTTCGGCCTCGATCACATAGACCGTTTCCAGTCCCGTACGTTCGAGTTTGTCAGCGTCGTCTATCCACCAGCCGGAATATTCCCCTGCTGCGAATGCGGTAAGCACCGCTTCCGGAAGGTCGCTGTAGCGGATGTCCGTTTCTGTCATGTGCCATGTGGCATCGGGGGAATACCATGCCTCTGCATCTGTGCCTCTGAGATTGAACTCGGCGACATAGAAACCTGCCTTCATCTCCCACTCCACGCGGGAGGCTTTGGGATATTGGCTCCTGAATGCTTTTTTGAGGGAAGAGCCGACCGGAATGTTGTCGTCGTCGCAGCTTGTCAGTATTATTGCCGATGCTGCAAATGCGGTTAACAGAACTTTTGTTTTCATACCATATAATGATTAATGAGATTATAATCGTATGGCAAAGTTCCGGTGTGATTCTGAAATAATATTGAAATAGGGAATTGGATTGAATTGTTTTGCACAGCAAAACAATCACCGCCCGAGCGCCGACCGTCGGCACAGGCCGGTGGAGGCATCATGCGAGGGAGGTAACTAAAATGGTCCATTCCCCTAAGCTCTGCTGCGAGGAGGTTCATGTATCGAACATGGCCGATATCACAAGCTCGAATCTAAAGAGGAAAATTCAGTCCGGCCGTGAACCAGACTCCCCGGCGGTCGCTGGGTTTGGCTATGGTGAATTTTACGGAAACGTTGCTCGAAGCGGGCATGCGGACAGGACTGACGTCGAGGATGAGGTCGCCTCCGTAGGAATACAGCGGACGCCACATGTTATGGAAATCCTGCCAGCGCGCGTAATCCATGAAAAGGTTCAGCCGGACACGCTTGAAATAAAGCACGCTCGGAATACCGCCTTCGGGATACCACACCGGAAACTGGTAGTCGACAGAACCCGATGCCCATCTCTTAGTTGCGAAATTATAATTCGCTCCGCGTGGAAAAACCTCTTTCATGTGGAACATGAAAGGGGCAGAGTCGCTTCCGACCGTTTGCTGCCATGATGCACGGAGCGTCGTACTGTGGTGGCGTACGAAACCCGGCAGATAACCGCGCATGTAGGCCATCCAGAGGCTTTTGAAATCGCTGTCGCCCGGATTGAAGACATAGCCGGCATTTGCCGCAAAACCCCATCGGGGCAGCAGTTCCTTCTGCGCCATGCGCGTTTGCTGTCCGTATGCCAGGCTCGTGATCATTTTGCCGACGCCACTGGTGAGCACTCCGGCAGGCTGGTCGCGAGACGGCCTGAATATAAGTCCGTTGTTGTAGGAATATCCGATCGCCGGCGTGAGTACCTTATACCAATAGCCGGATCCCAGCACCATGGGCAACGACAGTGCTGCATCGACGTTGAAGTATCTCTTTATGTCGACATTCTGCGGAATTGCAGTATACATAAGTTGGTTGCCGCCTCCCCATACGACCTCGACGTCCAATACCGGCCCAAGACCTGAATAACTGAATCCTCCGTTCACCGACGATCCTCCTCGGTGGCTCCAACCATAGGAAAGCCAGGTCACAGCGTCGGAGAGCAGGCTCTGAGACATTACGGTCGCCCCGAAGTTTACAGCCAGTTCCATTTCGTCTATGGCTTTCATCGGATAGAAATCCATCGGGAGCCAACTATGGAAATCAAAGAGATGAAGTCCCTTGCGGAAGCGTTTTGGACGCGGGTATTTTGCTTCAGACTCCTGTTCATCGGCGGCAGTGTAGACAAGGCTGTCCATTTTCGGCAAGTTCCAGCGTTTCCAGTCGGGATTCACGAGGTTGACCGGAAGAGTCCGCTGTTCCTGTTCGACCGCCGGCGAGATATCCTGCACGGCCAGCTTGTATCCGTCGCGGTCGTAGGTCGTCAGCGCTATGCGGCTGCCTGAGGAATCGGGGAAAGGCTGGAAAGAGCCATATGCAGACTCCGTCAGGCGGTACTCCGTGCCGGTCATCAGGTCATAGCAATGGGCTTCGTCTTTCCCTGAGACAATCGAACCGAAATAAAGTTTGCCGCCACGGGCCTGAAGATCGCTTATGGTGATATGACGCGAAGGGGTAAGGCGGCTGTAAGAAGCGTCGGATTCATCGATAATTCCCAACCACATCCCGCCATCGTCAAGTCCGATGAAGTATAGCTTTTCCGTCGCGTCGTCCCATGCAAGGCCATTGATTTCAGTACCTGTCGGGAATCCGACCTCCCATTCGTGTCCATTGAGACCTTTTACTATCGAAAAACTGCCTGTGTAGTCGTACACTACGTAAGCAAGCCCTTCACCCGGAACGGCGGCCGGATAGAATATCTGCCTGCGGTCGCCGTGCGCACCCTTGCTGTTGCTCAAGATATCAAAAAAGCAGAGACGTGAATTGACCTTTTCCTCCCACAGTGTACTGGAGCGATATTCCGTCCACCAAAGTTTTCCTCCGGACAGTACTGGACGCGAACTGACGCTGCCGGTGTAGCCCAAAATCTTTTCCATGCCTGTTTCTGCGTCCACCGCCACAATGCGATTATAACGGTCGAAGTCATTCTTGAATGCGATTATAGTGCGGTCGTCGAGCCATGCGGGCCACCGGTAGGTGGTATATGAGGTCCACGGAGAGGGGAGTTTTGTCGAAGAATCCTCGACTTTAGGCAAGGATTCCCAATGGACGTTCAGTTCGGCGAAGGCATTTTGGAACATCCTGAACTTGCGGATGCCGTAGAATTTTCTCAGGCCGACGGTCATCGGGGCGAAATAGTAGGGATTGCGCGCCGTGAACCACGCTAGTTTATCGAAGATGAATTCGTCGTAATGGTTGTAGCTCCAACGGACCATCTGGTAGCCGAGGCAGTAGTGGTCGGGGACGAATGTACGGTACGATCCGCAGAACCAGTAGTCCTTTGCATAATGCGGATCGCCTACGTCGCCCGTTGCCCGGTAATGCATTGTGAACGACGGCTGCAGGCCGCGTCCGAAAGCGCTCATCTCGGTCTCGAACATCACGGCGTCGCCCTCCAGTAGCAGAACTCCGAAAAGTGCAGGGCCCAGGAATTTGGCTTGGTCGCCGAGAATCCAGCCTAAAGCCTTCATTGTGCTCTGGTTCAGATTGTTGTACTGGACGTTGTGGCGGTATTCGTGGATGACGAGTTGTTTGAGCCACGGATCGGAGTAGGTCGAACCGGGGGCGGACAGCAATTCGATACGCTTGGGCGCCCACATGACCATACCGTTGCCGACCATGTTTTGGGTGTGCAGTATGACCGGTGTAGGCATCGTTCCGAGTCTGTAGCCGAAATTTATATGGTGGCGGATGGTGTCGAAATACCAGAGCGCACGGCGGCCGTTCTCCTGAAAAGAGGCCGGGTATATAAGCTTTATGTCCGGTGTTTTGAGCTGATTCCACTTTATCGATGCGGGGGAATCGCCCCAACTGTAATATTGTGCGCGGGCTGTACAGAAACAGCCGGCCGACAGTATCGCCAGTATGACGAACAGTATGAAACGCCTTATCTGCACTTTTGAAACGCCAGTCTTTCGGCTCCGTTCAGCAAATGAATAATGCCGCACCGCACGTAGCCGCACTTTTTTAGTATGTTCTGCATTGCCAGGTTGTCTCGGTGCGTGTCGACGCGGATATTGCCAATTCGGTCAAAACACCACCCGAAGCAGAGATTGCCCACACCTTTGAATTGTCCGTTGGACGCGAGCCGGTGAATAACTCCGTAAGGTGCGTCATTCAGCCACTCGCCGCCGTATATCTTTGCGTATGCAGGATCGTTGCCGATACCGAACCAGAAAGTGCCGGCAATCTCTCCGCCGCAGACGCATACATACTGCTTGCCATCGCGTATCCCTTCCGTGACCGTTTCTTCCGAAGGGTGGCCGTCCGTCCATTGGGCGGTGTTGCCTGTACTGCGCATGAATGCTCGCGCAATGGCGTATGTCTCCATTATGGCCGGAATGTCCCCGGTATTTGCATGTCTTATCTCCACGCTTACAGATTCTATATCTTTCTGGCTTTGGTGTAGCCCTCTTTGTGCAATAACTCTACCACGCGGTCGCGGAAGTCCCCCTGAACGATAATTTCGCGGTCTTTGACCGCACCGCCCACGCCGCAGCGCGTCTTGAGCAGCTTTCCCAGGGCCGAAAGATCGTCGTCCGAACCTGCGAAACCGGTCACAAGGGTTACCTGTTTGCCGCCGCGCTGTTTACGGTCGAGGCTGACACGAAGATTCTGCTTTCCGGGAGCAATGGTTTCAGCCTGCGGATCTTGCGGAGTATCGTATTCAAAGTCGGGGTTTGTCGAATAAACCATCCCCAGACGCGATTTCCAATCGTTATTACTCATATTTTACACAAGGCCGGGATCATAGAGCGGCGTTTTCTGTTTCAGATCCCTGTTTATTTATTATTTATCCCGGACTTATGTAATATGCATCTCCGATGCTGATAAGTTTTACCACCCATCCTAAATCCTCCCCTGAATATGGGAGGACTTTTGCCGCAGCCAAAAGGCTGCTCCGGTTGGGTGCCGGATGGTGCAAAGGTAATTAATTCAGAACAAAGTCCCCTCTTTGCGGTAAAGATTGACGATTTCCAGGCCGCCGCGGAGGGCACTTTTTACGGTATAGCGGGTACCGCCGTCGGAACCGTCGTACCAGCAGATAAGGCGCGAAGAACGTCCGGTCATCCAGTCGTCACGAACATAATAACAACCATAGTCATAATGTTCCGACAGAATGGCGGATTCGTCGGCCATGGAAAGGATACGTTCGTAGCGCCGCCTGTCGCTGTCTCCATATTTGGCTGCCTGACGCCGGAAAGGAACTGCTGCAACCAACACCGCATCCGGCTTATGTTCCCTTAGTCGCAGTACCGCTTCGGCAGCCGCAAGGTCGAATCCTTCGGCCACGCCCGAAATGAACACTCGGTAGCCGTCGGCATATGCGGTTTCCAAAGCGTCGGCGAGGCGCAGTTCATCTTCCGGAGACGCGGTGTGATACCGGTGACCGGTAAAACAAAGTGTATGTTCTTTCCCAGACAAATTCTTACATGTGATGCGCTAAAATAGCTAAAAATAACTTTGTGGAACAACATTTGTTGTTTAATCATTTCTCAGAATCGATTGTTTAACTAAAATAAATTTTGCTATGAGAAGAAGTAATGCCGGCGCCGTTGTGGGAGCTTTCCTGGGGGGCGCTATAGTAGGAGGAGTTATCGCCCTGCTGTTCGCTCCGAAATCGGGCGTAGAAACACGTGGAATGATCCGTGATTTCGTTGAGGACGAAGTTGATATGATCAAGGAGAAAGCATCTGCCGCACGCGGCTATGTTGAAGACGAGATCGACAGGTATAAGAAGAAAGCACGTCGCGCAGCAAATGAAATCGAGGAAATGGTCGAAGATGTGAAGGAGTGCGTCGAGGCCGAAAGAAAGAAAATAGCTAAACGCTAATCGCGCCCTGCGGTCATGGGAAAAGGTTTGGATCAACTGGAGGATCAACTCGGGGAAATTAAGGACGACGGCGTGCGTTATGCCGAACTGAAATGGACCCAGTTGAGGCTGCGCATAGTGGATAATCTGTCCATGCTGCTCAGCAAAGCGTTCGGGTACATCATATTCCTTGTGATGATATTCATCGCGCTGACTTTCGCAATGCTGACAGTGGCGTTGGTGGTCGGCGAGGCGCTGGGCCATTTATGGCTGGGTTTCCTTATATCGGGTGCCGCGGTTCTCATCGGCGCTTTCGTAGTGTACTATTTCCGCGACGTATTTGTCGTCCATACACTGATACGCTATTTAATAGATGTATTCTTCCCTGAAGATGAGGAGAAAGATGGCACAAAGAGATAGGACTATACGTACTCCGAGGGATATCCGGAGGCTTGCGGAACTGCGCCAAATGCGCAGGGAGGTGGATATCAAGTTGTGGTACGCGGGTGAAAAGCTGGCCGGAGATGTCGCATACACTTTTTCGGTGGACAACCTGCTTTCGATAATTGCGCCTCCAGGCTCTGTGGGCGACAGGATTGTCGGGGGATTCAGTACCGGCCTTGCCACTGTCCGCGGTGTCATGAATGCGATACAAATGTTCAGAAGCAGGGGCTAAGCATGAATCATAAGAGACGGCAAAGGCATCCTTTTGGATGCCTTTGCCGTCTCTTACGTATGCAATGATCAGTATGTTCTGACTTTCCGGAAAAAATAGAAATCCGCGAAAGATGTATTATCCTCATCCTTAATATCGTAAGGATATCTGTTTTTGATAATGTCGGTTGTCGGAATCAATATTCGGGCAGGAGGCCGGCATTGTACATCATGATGCATTGTTCGATCATGCGGTCGCGGTCAATAGCATCGTACTCATCTTTAAGGTCGTGGCCGAAAATCTTTGCAATGCCCTGCCAGAATCCGGCAACGAAACCGCCGCGGAACTCCTTGACTATCTCGTAAGAGGTCTTGTCGGTTTCGCGGTCGATAAGGCGGACCAGGATCTTGCCCTGGTTGACCGTCATACGCTTCATCTGGGGCGTGTACTCAGCGACAAGCTGCTTCTCTATGTTCTTTGAATATTCCCTCTGTGCCTTGCGGGTCGGCAGCTTCAGTATCTCCTCCTCGTAACCGGACATTTTGTCTTTTGCCACCAGGGCCAAAGGGTAGACCTTGCGGAAGTCGCGAACCAGTTTCCAGTGTTTGGACATATCCATGGGCTTCGCAAAACAAAAAATGCGGTTTATGTAGACAACGGTGGTCGTGTCGCCGCGACTGTCGATCTCGAAATCGTAGTGTGATACGTCGCGCTTGCTGTACTGCACCTTCTTGGCCGTTTTCGATTCTTTCTTTGCTTCGGCCGGAAGCGCGGTCAGGCAAAATACCAGTATGACCAACAGTCGTTTCACTTGTAAGTGCTATATTTGTACATTCAGTGCACAAATATAATAACGGAAACCGGATTTGCGATAGTATGGGAGAAAGTTTGAAAACAGGCGTTACGGGAGAATGTATTACAGTAGTCGGGAAAGAAAATACCGCCGCAGCCCTCGGATCGGGGGATATTGAAGTTTTTGCAACACCGGCCATGATCGCGCTTGCCGAAAATGCGGCAATGAAAGCGGTCGCGCCGTTTCTTGAGGACGGAGAGACAACTGTCGGCAGCCTGATCGCCATGTCGCACCTTAAGCCGACCGCTCCCGGTGATACCGTCTCAGCACGAGCGACCCTGGTCGAAATAGAAGGGCGCAGACTCACTTTTGCAGTCGAGGCCTCGGACTCCGCAGATACGGTAGGCGAGGGCAGGCACGTGCGCTATATCGTCGACCGTGAAAAATTCCTGTCGAAAATGAAATAACATTCAACAGGGATGACAAAGGTGTCTTTATCCCGGTTATATTCCTGTTGTTACTTTGCGTCCGATATCTTGTATACCCATGCATGGGCGCACGGGGTTTCGGCCGGAGAAAGCTGCGGAGGGGTGACCGTAAGTGTACCGCCTGAAAGTTTATACGTGATTTTCTTGTCCGAACCAAGCATCTTGACCGATTTCGCCTTTGAGATGCCGTTTATTTTTATGGGTTTGTCGTTCCATGCGGTTGCAATGGCATATATATCGCCGCCTTTCTTTGTAAAATAGAGGGTAGTTTCAGCCGTCACTTCCGGTGATTTATCCCATTTGCGAGTGCCGTAGATGGCTTCGCCGTTTACCGCAAGCCATTTGCCTATGGCGGCAAGCCGTTGCTGCTGGATTACGGGAATCAGTCCATCGGCCGTAGGGCCCACGTTAAGAAGCAGGTTCCCGCCCCTAGCCGCCTTGTTTATCAGCATGTGTATCAGTTCGGCGTCCGTGGAGTAGTTTTCGAGTGTTTCGTTGCGGTTATAGCCGAAAGAACCGCCTACGCCGCGACACTCCTCCCATGGGCGTTGTTGAAGCAGGCTGGCATCTCCCTTGCTGTAGAAGCCGTCATACTCGGTAGTGAAAAATCCTCCGTGAAGTCCGCGGGCTTCGTCGCCCCAACGATCATTGACAGCTACGTAGGCCGCTACGGGAGATTCGTTGTAAAGCCATGCGAGGAATTCTTTCGAACGCCAGGTGTCGCTCGTTTGCCCCCATTCGCCATCCGCCCACACGATATCGGGTTTGTAGCGGTTGACCAGTTCCTTCATCTGGGGCAGCATGTGCTGGTCCACGTATTTGTCAACGTCGCTTGTCTGGAGAGGGTTGAACCACTCGGAAAGCGAATAATAGAAGCCCATGCGCAGGTTTTCGGCCCTGACGGCATCGTTCAACTCGCCGCATATATCGCGGTGGGGACCGGTATCGGCGCTATTCCAGTTCCAGCTGTATTCGCTGGGCCACAGGGTGTAACCTTCGTGGTGCTTCGATGTCAGAACCACATATTTCGCTCCGGCGTTGCGGAACATTGCCGCCCACTGCTGAGGATTGAACATCTCAGCGTTGAAATCCTTGACAAAATCCTGATAACGGAAATCCGCTCCATATGTCTTGTTGTGAAAATCTATGAAGGCCTGGTTGTTTGCAAGATCTTTCTGCCACCAGTACCACTCTGAATATTTATCGCGGTCGGTCGGTGCCCAGGAAGGAACCGAATAAAGTCCCCAATGGATGAAAATGCCGAATTTGGCATCTTCGAACCATTCCGGAACAGGACGGCTGTCGATGGATTTCCAGTCGGGAGTGTAGGTTTGGGCCTGTGCGGCAACGGAAATGCAGGCGAACAATGCAATCAGCGTCTTCTTCATATTCAGGTGAGTTTTATGGTCTGAAGCCAAAGATAATCAAAAAATCCATGCGTGATTCGGAATGCGGCATATATGGAATAATTTGGCCGCTGAGAGGCGGGTTTGTTTTCGGCGCGATTTATTAAAAAATATTAAAATAGTTCCTATCTTTGTGTCGGCTCGCAGAAAACGTATAAATTCCAAACCAAAATAAATCTGATAACAGCATGAAAGACGCAATTGCAATCCTGACCGGCGGCGGCCCGGCTCCCGGTATGAATACCGTAGTGGGCAGCGTTTCCAAAACTTTTCTCCAGAAAGGCTACCGTGTGATAGGCCTTCACGCCGGATACAGCGGACTGTTCAATCCTGCTCCCCGTACTGTGGATATCGACTTCGACATCGCTGACGATATCTTCAACCGCGGCGGATCGTACCTCCAGATGAGCCGTTTCAAACCTTCGCAGAAGGATTTCGATGAGAATTTCAACCTCGACTTCTTCAAGAAGAACAACATCAAACTGCTCGTTACCGTTGGCGGAGACGATACCGCTTCGACCGCCAACCGCATCGCGGCTTTCCTTGAAGCCAATAAATATCCTATCGCCAACATCCACGTTCCCAAGACCATCGACAACGACCTTCCCCTGCCCGGCGGTATGCCTACCTTCGGTTACCAGTCGGCTAAGGATAAAGGCGCCGTTATAGCAACCACGGTCTATGAAGACGCGCGCACAAGCGCAAACTGGTTTGTAGTTGCAGCCATGGGACGCAGTGCCGGCCACTTGGCTTTCGGTATAGGTTCTGCCTGCCACTATCCGATGATCGTGATCCCGGAAATGTTCAATAAGACAGAAATAACCGTCGACAAGATCGTGAACCTCGTGGTGTCGGCTATCATCAAGCGCAAGATCATGGGCGTCGAATACGGTGCCGCCATGATATCGGAAGGCGTGTTCCACGAACTGAGCGACGAAGAAATCAAAAAGAGCGGCGTGACTTTCTCGTATGACGATCACGGACACCCTGAACTCGGAAAAGTGTCCAAAGCGCACATCTTCAACGAAATGCTCGAAAACAAGCTCAAGGAACTCGGCATCAGGGTCAAGAGCCGTCCGGTCGAGATCGGCTACGAAGTCCGCTGCCAGACCCCCATCGCCTACGACCTCGTATACTGCTCGCAGCTCGGTATGGGCGTTTACAAGCTCTTCGAGCAGGGAAATACCGGATGCATGGTGTTCATCAACCAGGAAGGTTTCGTAAGCCCGCTGTACCTCAAAGACCTCGAAGATCCTATCTCGCACAAGATCCCGCCCCGCCTCGTGAATATCGCCTGCGACAAGTTCCAGGCCGTGATAGACAATATTCTCAACTACATAACGCCGGACGATTATGAAGCTGCGAAGGCTTATGTGAAGAATCCCGGGGATTTCGACTTCCGCAAGATCCTTAACTGGTAAGAATTATCATTCCGCAGAAAAAAGACCGCGAACTTAATGATTCGCGGTCTTTTTTATTTTGTCGGAGGCAGGTTTATTCGCCGGCCCCGTCCTGATGATAGGTCTGGGTGAAAGCTGTACCCGCATTTATGGAGGCGGAATTGGATGCGCCCATGCTCGTCGTCGTGTTGGTGAACAGATACCACGGTCCAGTGCCGTCGGGTTTGCGGCCGACACTTTGGCCGTCTCCTATGGCCTTTTCCACGAAATTGTCAATATCCCATGTGCTGTCCTTATTGGGACTGGCAACGCTCGTGCTGATATTGACGAACGAGTCTATGTTGGTACTGTTGGTGAGGTCGCCTTCAATTTTGGGTTTGCGAAGTTCTATCAGCAGTGATTTGCTGCCTGAAAGGCCGTTGGCGACAGTGCCGAGGTTCAGGTAAGCGGTACCCGTCGTCGAATAATCCTTGCCGTTGCATCCGAGGACCGCATATCCGTAACCCTTCATAACCATATAGCCCGGGATGATGAATAAACTGTCCTTGTTCTTGCGGATACGCATACCTCCGATAACGACCGGTTGGGACGAAGTGTTGTAGAGTTCAATACCGTCTTTCGTCGAAGTGCGGATCTCGTTGATGCGTATTTTGCCGTAAGTATCGAAAGTCGTTGCCGCCGAGAATCCCAGTACGGTTATTTTTGAAGCGTAGGGACCGGTCGCATTGGTTGCGGTCAGCGTAATAGTGTTCTCGGTCCCTGTGGAAGAGCCTGTAAGTGTGGGTTTGATTTGCCAGACGATGCCTTCGATCTTGCTCGGAGTGCCCATGGTCGACGAAACCGACGGGGCGGCACTGTAAGCATCGTAATATACGCTGAACTGTATTATGTTGTCTTCCGGCGTCAAGCCTGTCGCGGGTTTATCCGGGTTTATCTTTATATTGGCTATATAGGGCGGGCAGGCAACGGCGTCTTCTTTAAACAACTGGTGTTTGAGTTTGACGCGCATCCCCACCGTGCCGTTTTCTTTACCCGGAGTCGCGGCCGTAGTTGCGGTAGAAGCCGTGGCGTACCATCCGTAGGTGACTCCATTGGGACGATTGAAGTTGGTGGCCTCCTGTTCGGGTGTACCGTCCCAATCGCCGACGGTCATCTGAGAAACTCCCGGATTGATGGTATTGGCGAATGCATCGATAATATCGCCGTTGTAGCGAAGTTCGACAGAAAGCGATTTCGAACCGGAAAGTCCGGCATCGGTCGCACCCAGATCAACTGCAGAGATGGGAATGGCGATGGTGGACTCCTTCGCACGGAATACGCCGTAGGCTTTGGCAGGCAGTTCTTTTGATGACGTAAATGCAATGAGTTCCTCGCCGTTCTTCCGCAGCGAGACGCCGTCGAGGCTGGCTATCATGCCTGTAGGGTTGTATATCTCGATAAATTCGCTGCCCGAAGTACCTATCTCGCTCAAACGCAGTTTCTCGGCCGGATTGATGCTTTCGGCCACCGTAGTGAGGGTGACGGTTTCGGATTTAGACGTTTTATTCTCGGCACTTATTGCCTTTATGTAATATGTGATGGTTTCTCCTGCTGAAGCCGGAGCTGTGAACGAAGCCGAATATTCATTGGCATTGGATGTCTCGCTCATCGCGGCGCTTTTCTCGCTGCCGTCGTTATAATAGAGCATAACAGAAGATATGCTTCCCTCTTC
This sequence comes from Rikenellaceae bacterium, assembly GCA_031548515.1. Lineage (GTDB taxonomy): Bacteria > Bacteroidota > Bacteroidia > Bacteroidales > Rikenellaceae > UBA940. The sequence goes on from JAVBRB010000043.1 coordinate 17,741, forward strand.
GATTGTGACTCCCGCGATAACATCGACAGAGGTGCCTGCTTCCCACTCCTCGGGGCACTGGAGCATGGTGATCCGGGGAATTTTCGGATCGACGGGATCCGGTCCCTGCTTGGGGTCTTTTGAGCATGCCGCTATGGCTGACAGCGCCAGCGAGAAGAATATGAGTTTCAGAAGTTGTTTCATAAGAGAGAGTTTTTTATTTTTTGCAAATATAGTGAAATTATCTTGAAGACAATCTATTGACCGATGACGGGACTGGAGATTTGATCCGTTTAAAACGATTGTTGCTGTGCCAGGATGCGGAAACTGTTGAGAGACACAGACCTGTAGAGGATGTTTTTCAGAAGACTTACAATGAGGACACTGGCGATAGGCAATATAATAGGGAGCATGCATAACCTTAAATATATCTTAAAATATTTTTATGGTTAGAAACCTATACGCATGTTGGTTCATATTTATTGTGCTATGATTTCTAAGTTTTTGTAAATAAACAAATTAAAACTTGCCATGTACCATATAGTATCCAGGATGATTTTAAAAATATTTTTTTATTCTCCTTAGAATTTGTCTAAAAATGTGACAAATAAAATACTGGCAGTCAGTTGATTAAGTGGCGATTATTACGTATTTTTATGTTTCTCAAGACATTAAAGATTCGTGACAAATTATCCAAGTAACCTCACCGAAAGCCAGTATCGTA
>JAVBRB010000025.1:0-65478 GCA_031548515.1 Rikenellaceae bacterium
CGTCGTCGCAGACAGCAGGGCGCCACGTGATGGTAAGTTTATCGAGAAGATTGGCACGTACAATCCGAACACGAATCCTGCTACAATTGATTTAAACTTCGAGAAAGCTTTAGATTGGTTGCAGAAAGGCGCACAACCCACGGATACATGCCGCGCAATCCTCTCGGAACAGGGCGTAATGTATAAAAAACACCTTCTGGGGGGTGTTGCCAAAGGCGCGTTCTCGGAATCCGACGCCGAAGCCAAATTCAACAAATGGTTCGAGGAAAAGAATGCCAAGACCGCTGCCAAGACCTCCAAAATAGCAGGCGACGCACGTGCCGCCGACAAGGCACGCGCTGCTGCCGAAGTCAAAGCAAAGGAAGAAAGAGCGAAAGCGATAGCTGCAAAGAAGGCCGAGGCTGAAGGTGCCGCCGCTGAAGAGGAAGAAATTCCCGCAGAAGAAACAGTTGCAGTCGAAGAGGCTCCCGCAGAGGAACCAGCCGCTGAAGAAGCTGTCGCTCCTGCAGAAGAACCTGCCGCAGAAGAAAAGGCTGCCGAATAACATCCGGTCCACATTATGGAACGGTTGGTCACGGCGGGAAGGGTCGGCAAGCTCTTCGGGGTGAAGGGGGAACTCATGATAACCCTTTACGACGTTTTTCCGCATGATTTCAATACAGAGGAACCTGTGTTCGTGAAGATAGATTCACACACGGTTCCTCTTTTTTTTGATAAATTCCAGCGCAGGGGGCAGAAGGGGGCTACGATTGTTTTCGCCGACATCGACACTGAGGGCCGAGCCGCCGAACTCGTGGGACTGGAGTTCTCGATCCGCGGGCGGAACGCCGCCGCCGGGGCAGGAGGCGATAGTGAGGGCGACGAGTTGTATCTGGAAGACCTCGTAGGCTGGAACGCGGAATTTGACACGGGGCAATTCGGGCGCATCACGGGATTTCTCGACAGTGAACTGAACCCGCTTTTCGAAATAGAGACCGGCGGTGAAACAGAGTTGATTCCTGCTTCGGACGATTTCATAGTGGAATTCGACGAACGCCGCCGCAAGGTGCTCTTCTCGCTGCCGGGAGGATTGCTTGGGCTCAATAAATAAAATCAGATGAAAAAAGTTGTCGTTGGACTGTCTGGGGGCGTGGACTCCTCTGTAGCCGCGTATCTGCTCCGGGAGCAGGGATATGAGGTGATAGGGCTTTTCATGCGCAACTGGCACGACACCACCGGCACGCTTTCCGGTGACTGCCCGTGGGCCGATGACCAGCTTTTTGCCGAACTCGTCGCGAAACGGCTCGATATCCCTTTCCATTGCGTCGACCTGAGCGAACAGTACCGCGAAAGAGTGGTGGACTACATGTTCGCCGAGTACGAAAAAGGTCGCACGCCCAATCCCGACGTGTTGTGTAACCGCGAGATAAAGTTCGATGTCTTCATGAAAGAGGCTTTGAAACTGAGGGCCGATTATGTCGCGACAGGTCACTATTGCCGCAAAGGCGAAACGAAGGTTGACGGCGAAGTCTATTATCAACTCCTGGCCGGGGCGGACAAGAATAAAGACCAGAGTTATTTCCTGTGTCAGCTGTCGCAGGAGCAGCTCGCCAAGGCGATGTTCCCGATAGGCGGCATGCTCAAACCCGAGGTGCGCCGCATTGCCGAGGAGCAAAAACTCGCTACTGCCAAACGTAAGGATTCGCAGGGTATATGTTTCGTGGGCAAGGTCGATCTTCCGACCTTCCTGCAGCAGAAGCTCGCCGTACGGAAAGGCGATATAGTCGAGATTCCTGCAGACTGGAGCGGTTATGCCCAGAAAAACACTGAAGATATCGCGGCGCTTGCCACACCGTATATATATAGTCCGGATGACGGCGCGAAAGTCGGCGAACATTCGGGCGCGCATTTCTACACCATAGGCCAGCGCAAGGGACTGAATGTGGGCGGAAAACCCGAACCCCTGTTCGTTATAGCCACGGATGTCGTGAGAAATGTCGTTTACGTCGGACAGGGAGAGAAGCATCCCGGACTCTTCCGCCGCGCGCTTTATATGCGTGAGGACGAGTTGCATTGGATTCGTCCCGACCGTGAGATTCCGGCGGATGCAAGCGAATGTTTCAGCTTACGAATCCGTTACCGCCAGCCTTTGCAAGAGGGCAGTTTCGTCTGGGCGGCGGAGGGTGCATACCTGCTTTTCGACCAGCCCCAGAGGGGCGTCACCCCTGGCCAGTTCGCGGCTTGGTACGACGGTGAGGAACTGATAGGTTCGGGGGTTATCCATGAATGAATCTGAAAATTTGGAGATGTGAAAATTTTAAAATGAATTAATTGTTTCAATCTTTAAATTATTCGCAATGCGGCGCACGCTATTAACCATACTGTTCTTGTTTGCTGTCTGTGCGACGCTTTGCGCTCAGAGGGCTAGCGTCGCGTTCTGGAACGTCGAGAATTTTTACGATACCATTCCAAGTCTTTTTCATGATGACTCCGAATACACTCCGACCGGTGTGCAGAGATGGAATACAGGACGTTACACTATAAAAGTCCACAACATAGCTCGTGTCGTGGACGACATGGCCGCCGATATCGTGGGATTTGCCGAAGTGGAGAGCGAAAACGCACTTCGCGACCTCGTCATGGCGCTCAAAACAGATTACAATTATATCCACCGTTCTTCGGGTGACGTGCGTGGAATCGATGTAGCACTGCTGTACAAGGGCGATAAATTCTTTCCTGAGAACATCCGACTGGTGAAATCGGGAACGGGACGTGAATTCCTGCATGTTACGGGCGAACTGTTGGGCGAAAAGGTCGAAGTGTTGGTTTGCCACATGGCGTCGAACCTCAATTCATACGAATACCGTTTCCGCAATATGGAAACCTTGCGGAAAACCCTCGAACGGCTTCTGGCGGACGATCCGGCGGCGAAGATCATAGTTATGGGCGACATGAATGCGTCTCCGGGGGAGAGGGTCGTCCGCAAAACGCTCGGCGACGCACGTTCGCCGTATGATTTCATGTACTGTCCTCAATGGGAGGAATACAGGGCCGGAAAAGGGACATATTCGTACCGGGGCCGCTGGTATATGTACGACTGGATGCTCGTGAGTCCCGCATTGGCCCGTGGGTCGGGAATGAAAGCCGCGGAAGCCGGTGTTTTTGTGAAAGAATACATGGCGGAACCCTCAGGTACAGGTTCTCCGGTGATCCGGAAGCCCTTGCGGACATTCTCCGGCGGTGAATATCTGGGCGGTTACAGCGATCACTTTCCGATATACATGTATATCGGAAAGTGATCATAAAGCGGCATCCCGTGACTGGCTTACCGCATCCACCCGTCAAAGGAAGAGCTTTGCAGCCTTCCGGTCCGCTTCTTTTTATTGTTAAACAAATAACACAACTGTAGTTTGTTAAACATAAGGAAGCGCTTGCTTTTGATGTTGAAAATTATTACTTTTGTGGCCGATCCGTACAGAAATTATCATAATCATATAAGATACAGTAAAACTATGCCTAACACTAAACGAGTTTATACTTTCGGCAATAAACTGGCTGAAGGTAACGGTAAAATGAAAGAACTGCTGGGCGGCAAAGGCGCCAACCTGGCTGAAATGAACCTGATCGGGATTCCCGTTCCTCCGGGATTTACCATTACCACCGAAGTTTGCGCCGAATACTACAGGAGCGGCCGTGAAAAGGTGATAGAACTGCTTCGTCCCGAGGTCGAAAAAGCGATGAAAGGCGTTGAAGATGCCGCCGGTATGAAATTCGGCGACAAAAACGCTCCGCTTCTGGTTTCGGTACGTTCCGGCGCGCGCGCCTCGATGCCCGGTATGATGGACACCATCCTCAACCTCGGTATGAACGACCAGGCCGTCGAAACTATCGCCAAACGCACGGGAAACCCCCGTTTCGCATGGGACTCGTATCGCCGTTTCGTACAGATGTACGGCGACGTCGTTCTCGGCATGAAACCGGAAAGCAAGGAAGATGAAGATCCGTTCGAGGAGATCATCGACCACATGAAAAAGGAGAAAAAGGTCGCCAACGATACCGACCTCACAACCGAAGACCTCAAGGAACTGGTAGCACGGTTCAAGGCCGCCGTTAAGAAACAGACCAAGGCCGACTTCCCGTCGGATCCGTGGGAGCAGCTCTGGGGCGCGGTCATGGCCGTGTTCGGTTCGTGGATGAACGACCGTGCGATCCTCTACCGCAAACTCAACAACATCCCTGCCGAATGGGGTACCGCCGTCAATGTTCAGGCGATGGTGTTCGGCAACATGGGCGACAACTCGGCTACGGGCGTAGCTTTCTCTCGCGACGCCGCTACCGGTGAAAACCTCTTCAACGGCGAATACCTTGTGAATGCACAGGGCGAGGACGTGGTTGCCGGTATCCGTACCCCGCAGCAAATCACGACGGAGGGTTCGAAACGCTGGGCTAAGGCGCAGAATGTTTCTGAGGCGGAACGCGCTGCGAAATTCCCGTCGCTCGAAGAGATCATGCCGAAGATATACAAAGAACTGTGGGACATCCAGAAACACCTGGAGACCTACTTCAAGGATATGCAGGATATCGAGTTCACCATCCAGGACGGCAAACTGTGGATGCTCCAGTGCCGCAGTGGTAAGCGTACCGGCGCTGCGATGGTGAAGATCGCAATGGATATGCTCGAAGAAGGCCTGATCGACGAAAAGACAGCCGTTATGCGCTGTGAGCCTGCCAAACTTGACGAACTTCTCCACCCGATATTCGACAAGACCGCTATCGCTAACGCGAAAGTTGTGACCAAAGGCCTTCCGGCATCTCCCGGCGCCGCTACCGGTCCTGTAGTATTCTTTGCCGAAGATGCTGAAAAGGCGGTTGCGAAAGGACAGCGCGCGATTCTCGTGCGTATCGAAACCTCGCCAGAAGACCTCGCCGGTATGAACGACGCCGCAGGTATCCTCACCGCACGCGGAGGTATGACCTCGCACGCAGCCGTCGTTGCACGCGGTATGGGCAAATGCTGTGTTTCGGGTGCCGGAGAAATCGAAATAGACTATAAAGCACGTACTGCAAAAGTAGGCGGCACGACCATCAAGGAAGGCGACTGGATCTCGCTCAACGGCTCGACCGGCGAAGTTTACCTCGGCCAGGTTGCGACCGTGGAAGCCGGACTCAGCGGCGATTTCGGCAAACTGATGGACCTTGCGGCTAAATACGCCACAATGAAAGTCCGCGCCAACGCCGATACTCCGCGCGACGCCGAACAGGCGTTCCAGTTTGGAGCCGAAGGTATCGGCCTGTGCCGTACCGAGCACATGTTCTTCGAGGCCGACCGCATCATGGCCGTTCGCGAAATGATCCTGGCAGACGATGAAGCCGGCCGCCGTGTGGCCCTCGCCAAACTTCTTCCGATCCAGAGGGGCGACTTCGAAGCCCTCTTCAAGATCATGAAGGGACATCCGGTGACTGTCCGCCTGCTCGATCCGCCCCTCCACGAGTTCGTTCCCCACTTCGAAAAGGAACAGAAGGAACTCGCCAAGGAAATGGGTATCTCGTTCGAAAAGCTCGCCGCAAAGATCGAATCGTTGGCCGAAGTCAACCCGATGCTCGGACACCGCGGTACGCGTCTCGGCAACACATATCCCGAGATCACCGAAATGCAGACCCGCGCTATCATCGAGGCTGCCATGAATGTACGTAAATCCGGGACTCCGGTTCACGTAGAGATCATGGTTCCGCTCGTTGGTAATCACAAGGAGCTTCGCTATCAGAAGAGGATCATCGACGAAACCGCGGGAGAAGTGTTCGCCGAACGCAACGACCGCATCGAATACCTCGTCGGTACGATGATCGAAGTTCCGAGGGCTGCCGTGACGGCCAACCAGATTGCCGAAGTGGCCGACTTCTTCAGTTTCGGTACGAACGACCTGACGCAGATGACGCTCGGCTTCTCTCGCGACGACATAGGTAAATTCCTGCCTGTCTACCTCGAAAAAGGCATACTGAAGAACGACCCGTTCCAGATCCTGGACCGCAACGGCGTAGGACAGTTGATCCGCGAGGCTGTGTTCAAAGGACGCGGCACGAAGGAAAACCTCAAATGCGGTATTTGCGGCGAGCATGGCGGTGAACCCAGTTCGGTCGAATTCTGCCATTTCGCAGGCCTAAACTATGTATCATGCTCTCCGTTCCGCGTGCCCATCGCGCGCGTGGCCGCTGCGCATGCTGCACTGAGCGAGGGAGAATAGCAGCGAAATTTTAAATAGTTTTCAGGGCTGTCCCACCGGGGCGGCCCTTTCTTATTCTTTTTACGCATTGGGTGTAAAATTTAACAAGAGGAAACTTTCTTAGTAAAAAACAAAGATTTTTAAAATATTTTAAAAATTATGATTTTCTTTGTCAGGGTTCTATTGGATTGCAGATTGAAAGTTTTTTAGACGGAGACTCCCTGCAATTGCAAGGTTGGATTATTTAAATTCGAAATATTTTTACAATACCCCCTGTTTTTATGGGTTGTTGATTTGGAAAAATAATTATATTTTTGTGTTGAGATAAAAAAGCAGGCATATTCACCAAAAAAGACGAAAATCTATGGAAAAGGAAGCCCAAAAGTATGTAGAGGATTTTATGGCAGAAATCATTGCCAAGAATCCCAACCAGCCCGAGTTCCATCAGGCTGTACACGAAGTTGTCGAGAGCGTCGCTTCTTATATTGTGAAACGCCCTCAACTCATGAAAATGAAGATCCTTGAGCGCATTGCAGAACCGGAACGGGTAATAATGTTCCGTGTGCCCTGGCTCGACGATAAGGGCGAGGTGCAGATCAACAAGGGATACCGCATTCAGATGAACAGTGCCATCGGCCCGTATAAAGGCGGAATCCGTTTCCATGCAAGCGTGAATCTTTCCATACTGAAGTTCCTTGCTTTCGAACAGACTTTCAAGAACAGCCTCACCACGCTCCCGATGGGTGGCGGCAAGGGCGGTTCGGACTTCAATCCTAAGGGTAAATCGGATAATGAGGTGATGAAGTTCTGCCAGAGCTTCATGACCGAATTGCAGCGTCACATCGGTCCCGATACCGACGTTCCCGCAGGCGACATTGGTGTGGGCGGACGCGAAGTCGGTTTTATGTTCGGCCAGTACAAGAGGCTCCGCAACGAATTTACCGGAACCCTCACGGGCAAAGGCCAGGAGTGGGGCGGCTCGTATTTCCGGCCGGAAGCCACCGGCTACGGAACCTGCTATTTCGCCGAAGCTATGCTTGCTACGCGCGGAGACAGTTTCAAAGGGAAAACGGTTACGGTATCGGGTTCTGGCAATGTTGCGCAGTTTGCTGTGCAAAAAGTGCTTCAGTTAGGAGGAAAACCCGTGACCATGTCCGATTCCAACGGCTATATTTATGATCCGGACGGCATCGACGCGGAAAAACTGGCCTATATCATGGATCTGAAGAACGTTTACCGAGGCCGTATCAAGGAGTACGCCGATAAATATCCCAATGCTAAATATTTTGCGGGCGAACGTCCATGGGGCGTGAAGTGCGACATTGCCCTTCCTTGTGCAACCCAGAACGAACTTAACGGCGAAGAGGCTAAAACGCTACTCAGTAATGGCTGCATATGCGTTGCCGAAGGCGCCAATATGCCCTCGACCCCGGAAGCCATCGAGGCGTTCCAGGCCGCGAAGATACTCTACGCCCCGGGCAAGGCTTCGAATGCAGGCGGCGTGGCCACTTCCGGCCTCGAGATGTCGCAGAACTCCATGCGTATCAAATGGACCCCTGAGGAAGTAGATGCAAAACTTCACGGTATAATGCTGGCGATCCACGAGATGTGCCAGAAATACGGCACCGAGGCGGACGGTTACATCAACTACGTGAAAGGCGCCAACATAGGCGGTTTCATAAAGGTCGCAAACTCGATGCTCGCGCAGGGACTAGTGTAGTTCCCCCTGAAAAGTTAATTGGAAGGATGCAGCCGAAGAACCTGATGTGGTTTTTCGGCTGTGTCGTTTTGCGGTTCCGGCGGCATAATTGTTGTTTAAACTATTCGATACAGATATTAAAGAGCGTTGTTATGCCTGCGAAAAGTGAAAAACAAAGAAGGCTTATGGGTGCGGCCCTGGCTTATAAAAGAGGGGAGTATCCGCAAGCCAGTGAAGAGGTGCGAAAAGTTGCCGAAAGCATGACCGAAAAGGAACTCGAGGATTTTGCCAAGAAGCCTGTGTCTGCTGCAAAAGGCAAATAGCCGGAGGTTTATTGAAGGGTTGTGGTTGTTATAAGAGAGCCTCCGCAATGTGCGGAGGCTTTTCTTATGGAGCGTCCGTCCGTTTGGAATTTACGTTAAAACACTATCGGCTGCCCGATTTTCGAACTTTCGATGGCCGCTTCGAGTATTTCAACGACCGTAAGATTATTCTCGAGCGACGACAGATCCGCCGGCCATACCTTTATTTCGCCGCGCACGGCCGCCTTCAGATAGAGGAACGAGTCGTTGTAAGGGGTATCGAGCGCAGGCGCCCGGACCGCTTCCTCCTTCCTGTCGATGCAGACGCGCATCTGCACGGCGTTGTCCTGATAGACATATCCTTTGCTTCCATAAATGTGCATATCCTTGCGGCTCATCGGCCAATTCCACGAAGCCATTATCTGCACCGTCACTTCGGGATATTCGAGGATTATCGTCGCATCGTCATCGACCAATGGGTAGACATTCGGTTTTTGGTGGTTCAGTACGGCATAGACGCTTTTCGGCCTCTCGCCTTTCATCAGCCATGTGGCGAGGTTCGCCCCGTAGCAGCCGAAGTCAATCACCGCACCGCCGCCGTTAAGAACCGGATCGGTGAGCCAGGCGAGAAAATGCGGACCGCAGCCTATCTCTATCGGGCCCTGATGCCCGTCGTATATATTTATGCGGGTGATGTTGCCGATCGCACCGGTTTCGGTCAGTCTTTGCGCTTCGCGATTAGCCGGATACCATGTAGTTTCGTAATTAGTGAGCAGCAAGATGTTGTTGTCCCGGGCCAGCTTTGCCATCCGTCCGGCATGTTCGGTGTTGACGGCGAGAGGTTTTTCGACCATGACGTGTATTCCCCTTGGTGCGCACTCTTCGACGACGGCCAGGTGGTCGTAAATAGAGCCGTAGGCTATCACGGCTTCAGGCTTCGTCTTGTCGAGCATCTCCGCAAGATCGCTGAAGACAATCGATGGGTCGAGTCTGCTCGCCAAACTGTTTTCTTTCCGTACCATGCCATTGCTTTCCCATGTTCCTACTACGATGAAATCACCCCGGTCCATCCTCGATACCACCTCGCCAAGATGTCCGTGTGAGAGGCCTGCTACCGCCAGCCTTAACGGTTTGTCTGCCTTTGCGGGTACCTGAGCATTGGCCGATGACAGTGTCATAAACGCGAACAGTGAAGTGATGAAATATCTCATATGTGTTTTTTTCTGGATTTACTTTTCTGTCCGTTGCGCCACAGTTGGTAGCTGTTTATTATCGTCTGCCACAGTACATACGAAGCGGGGGCGATGGAACTGACAGGATTCAGATAAGTCTGGGCCAGCCATATGGCAAGGATCGTATTTTTCTGTCCCAGGGATTGCCCGCCCGCCACGGTGTCTCCATAGCGCCGTCCTATATAACGCCCGGTTATGAATTGCAGGAGGCAGATGGCAAGCGCCACAAGGGCCAGCGTGATCCCTTTTCCCCATGTAAGTCCTTCCTGCGTCAAAATGAAGTTGATGACACGGCCGGTCACGATGCAAAGCGCCGCGAGCCACAGGTAGAATGACACAGGCTGGTGTTTTTGTATCGTGCGGGCGACTTTCGGAGCGAATCTCTTGAGTGCCAGAGCCACCACAAACGGAAGCACCAACATCGGGATAACGCGCAGGAACACGACCAGGAACGAACCCCAGAACGAGATATCGGCTTCCGGAGAAATTGCTGAGAAGAAGAGCGGCGCACCTATCGCCACTGCGATATTGACCAGTAGCGAGTAGGAGAGCATAGTCGAAACCCTGGCTCCGAGCATTGACGCTATTACTACTGCCGACGTCGCCGTAGGAGCCATTATGCATATCATGGCTCCTTGAGCGACAGTGTCATCGAAAAGCTGTATGAATGCGTAGGCCAATACGCACATCACCGCCTGGATCAGCAGCAGGTTGATGTGCAGTCCCGTGATCTTCATTTCCTTGAGAGTCACTCCGCAAAACGGGATGAACAGCATCACGAAGATAAGGTAGGGCGTGAGAAATCCAAGCGAGTCCATGAAGTTATGGAACACTCCTCCCACGACCATCGCCACGGGCATCAACAGCGTCTGCATTTTTTGCGACATGCCGATCTTTTTAAGAGAGCAATTCGCGTACTTTTGCCGATATGGCGGCTCCTTCGGCTTTCCCGGCCAACTGTTTCGATGCCGTGCCCATCACGCGGCCCATGTCTTTCATCGATCCGGCGCCTGTTTCGATGATTATTGCTTTCACTGCGGCTGTCAGTTCGGCATCGTCCATCTGCTTGGGCAGGAATTCTTTGAGTACTTCGACCTGTGCTGTTTCTTCCGAGGCGAGGTCTTCACGTCCCTGTCCGCGGTAGATCTCTGCCGAATCCGTTCCCTGCTTTGCCAGTTTCTGAATTATCTTCAGCGTGTCGGCATCGGGCAGTTCATCGATGTTCACTCCGGCCGTTTTGGCCTCAAGGATGTACTTTTTGATGTTGCGCAGGGTGGCGAGGCGGACCGTGTCCTTTGCCTTCATCGCATCCATGATCCCCTGGCTTACCTGTTTCTCTAAACTCATATTCGTATCGTTAAATTATCTATCTTATATCCAACGGCTGTATTATCACGAAAGGTTCGCCGTTGCCGTCAGTTTCCGAAACTATCCTGACGGCGTGGACCGGCTGGCCGGGGCGGATGGTCGCGCCGAGGTCGCGCAGTTCGGCCACCGTCTCAAAATTCTTTCCGTCATAGCTTATTTCCACCCGTCCAGACGGCACTCCGGCACGCGGCAGGTGCTCGTATCCGGTTTTTATTCCCATGGATTTGCAAGTGACGGGTGCCGAAAATTTCCACATGAACCAGTCATTTTTTCGACAGGTGACAGTGGTGCGTGCGGTGTTCTTGTAGGCGGCCAGATTGCTGAACGGGAATTTGGCCGCCTCATTCAACGAACTTGTGAAAGCCACTGCAGGGGTTATGCGTGGGGATGCTGCGGCCATCTCTTTGGCGGCCTGCGCGTCTTTCTCTGTGCGGAAGCCGATACCCATCGCCAGCAGGCGGTCGTAATGAGCGGCCGAAAGCCTGTTTTCGAAATCGTTCCATGAACGCGCCGCCTGGGGCGTCCAGTTCAGCTCTGCGAGCGCACATATGCGCGGATAAAGTTGATAGTCAAGAAAGTCCAACCCCTGCGACAACAGCAGCTCCCCGAAGAACGTGGCCTCGACGCCCCGGACATTCTTCATTTCGGCTTCCGTGAAACCCTGTCCCGCAAAATCGAACGAATAGACCCATTCAGGCGACACTATTCCTGCCCAGATATGTCCGGTCTCGTTCTGCGACTGGCGCATGTCGAAGTAGAAATACTTGCCGGGAACGACCACCGTCGGATATCCCGCTGCTGCGGCTTTACGGCAAGCCTCCACGTTTTCCCATCCATATACCGTTGCAGACTTGTCTAGTTTTCCGCTGGATGAGGCTTCGTTCCATACTCCCGCAGTCTTTCCGTACTTCGCAGCGATCGAGGCTGCGCGTTCCATGAAAACGTCTTCCAGTCCGGCGGCCTCCTTAATGCCTTTTCCGGCCATCAGTGCCTTGCAGTGGGGGCATTGCGACCACTGTCCGGGTTCGACTTCGTCGCCACCGAGGTGGATGTATTCCGACGGGAATATCCTGCTCAATTCACCGATTATCCTGTCGAGCATCTCGTAGTTTTCTTCGCGCGAAACGCACCAAACGTTGCGGCGGTCGTAGCCGGCTGTCGCAGTGAGGTCCGGCTTGTAGGCGCAGAGAATCTCCGGATATACCAGCGCCGTCGCGCGGCTGTGCCCCGGAAGCTCGATCTCGGGGATTATCTCGATGTTGCGCGCCTTTGCATAGGCGACAATCTCGTGAAGTTCGGCCTGGGTGTAGTAGCCGCCGTATTTCTCGTCCCATGCACCGTAAATGGGTTTCACCGGGGAGTCGCCTCCGCGGAAACCGGCTGCTTCGGCCAGTTTTGGATAGCTCTTTATCTCGATGCGCCATGCCTCGTCGTCAGTCAGGTGCAGGTGGAACTTGTTGATTTTATGGTAGGCTAGATTGTCGATAAATCGCAGCAAGTCAGCCTTAGGGACGAATGCGCGCGCTACGTCGAGCATGAAACCGCGGTAGGCGAACCTCGGATAATCTTCGATGATAATACCGTCTATGGACCAACAGAAGTTGCGCTGTGTTTTTTCGTAAACTTCCGGCGGAAGCAACTGCAGCAGAGTCTGGATACCGTTGAAAACACCCCCGTAGTCCCTGCCGCATATGCGGATGCGGTTGGCCGTAACGCTCATGCGGTAGCCATCGGCCGGAATGTGCATGGACTCGTCCAGCTCCAGGTAAATGTGGTTGGGCAGCCTCGAATAGTTGTTGTATGTGCCAACGCTGCTTATCGGCCGGCATCCCGGCAGATAGCCGGCCAGATAATCCGCCAGCGGCATCAGTTCCGGCGAAGTGTAGTTGATCCAGACGGCGGAGGTCAGGATGAACGTGCCGGGGCCTTTTTCGACGCAGACCGGTTTCGGAACTATCTCCGCACCCATGGCAGATGTGCAGAACATCAATATGGCGGTTAAAAATTTAATTTTCTTCATATAAAAGATATGGTTGCCTTCGGATTCTGAATTTTTCGACATCGCCGGCCCAACGCGCCTTTATCTCTCCGGCTGTGCGGCCATGTTCGATCATTTCACGGACATACGGAACTCCCATGAGATTTTCGAAGAACGGGGTCAGGAATTTGGTGTTGCCGATCTGGCGGTAACAGTCGATAAGGTACGTAAGGTCCACGCCGCGGGCAATTATGGTTTCGTTGTCCGGTTCGGTTCGCATGTCGCGTCCGCGGCACAGCTTGCCGCTCTGCGGAGGGGTGGGTGCACCCGCATTGGGTAGAGGAGTGAACGTGAAGTCACCCGCGAGGCCGGGATTGCCGTAGACCTGGAACGGGAAATCGGTCCCGCGCCCGATGCTTACCGGAGTTGCCTCGAAGAAACAGAGCGACGGATAGAGGTATATTGCGCGCATGTTCGGCAGGTTGGGCGAGGGCCTTACGGGAAGTTTATAACGTGTCGCGTGCGTGTAATTTTCACACCCTACTACTACCAGATCGCATTTTACGCCCCCTTTGAGCCATTTTTCGCCGTTTATCATCCGTGCAAGTTCGCCTAAAGTCATTCCGTGGACTATAGGAATTGGGTGCATTCCCACAAATGAACGGTATCGCACGGTATCGAGTATCGGACCGTCGATATACATTCCGTTGGGATTCGGGCGGTCGAGCACCACGAGCGGAACTCCGTTTCCGGCGCAGGTTTCCATCACATAGTGAAGTGTCGAAAGATATGTGTAGTAGCGCAGTCCCACGTCCTGGATGTCGAAAACAATTATATCACACTGTTTTAAGTCCTCCATTTTCGGCTTCTTGCTGTTCCCGTGCAGGGATGCTATGCGTATTCCGGTCTTTGCATCCGTTTCGTCGCCGACGTGTTCTCCTGCGCCCAGATTGCCGCGGAAACCGTGCTCCGGTGCCCACACCAGCGCGATGTTCGTGCCGCAGGACAACAGCGTATCCACAAGATGAGTCCGTCCTACGAGTCCGGTGCTGTTGGTTACGATGCCGACGCGTCGGCCCTTCAGCATCGGAAGGTATTTGTCCATACGTTCGGCGCCCACCGTCACGCCGCCATCAACGTAGTTCGCCTGTGCGAAACACGCCTGAGCGAACAACAGAAGGAGCAGCAGCGGGAGCTTTTTCAATTCGGCGATTTTTTAATGATAGGCAAATTTATGCTTTTTTGCCCGGAAACCATTACCTTTACAAATCTAAATTGTAAACAAATGGATAACAAGACCGCGGTGGCCCTGGCGCGCCTCGTAGATATAATGGACGAGTTGAGGGTGAAATGTCCATGGGACCGCGAGCAGACGATTGAATCACTGCGTAAAAACACCATAGAGGAGACTTACGAACTGGTCGACGCCATAGACGAGGGTAATCTCGACCATGTGCGCGAAGAGTTGGGTGACTTGTTGCTGCACATCGTTTTCTACTCCAGGATAGGCTCGGAGAAAGGTGCATTCGACCTTTCAGATGTTGCGAATGGCATCTCAGACAAACTGGTATACCGTCACCCCCACGTTTTCGGAGACGTTCAGGCCGACACTCCCGCCCAGGTCAAACATAACTGGGAGGAACTGAAACAGCGTGAGGGCAAAAAGCGCAAAGGCGTGCTGTCGGGTGTTCCGCAAAGTCTTCCGGCGATGGTCAAGGCCTACAGGGTGGGGGAGAAGGCCGCTTCGATAGGTTTCGACTGGGAAAAGCGCGAAGATGTGTGGGACAAGGTTCGCGAAGAAGCCGGCGAACTGAAAATCGAAATCGAAGCAAGCAATAGCCACCGCCGTATTGAAGAGGAGTTCGGGGACTTGTTCTTTGCCTTGATAAACGCCGCGCGCCTTTATGGCGTCGATCCGGAACAGGCGCTCGAACGCACCAACAGAAAATTCATCCAAAGGTTTAATTATATTGAGTCAAAAGCTTTGGAGTCAGGATGCGAACTCGGCGGCATGACCATTGCGGAGATGGACGTGTTGTGGAACGAGGCAAAGATTAAACTATAACTTTAGATAAATATGGCAATCATAAAGAGCGTAAGGGGATTTACCCCTGTGGTAGGCGAAGGAACTTTCCTTGCGGAAACGGCGGTGCTGATAGGCGACGTGACGATCGGCAAAGACTGCAGTATATGGTACGGGGCGGTGCTTCGCGGAGATGTCAATAAAATCACAGTCGGAGACCGTACCAACATTCAGGACGGAGCGGTGCTTCATACGCTTTTCGACGGCTCGCCCAATCCGTCTCAAACCCATATCGGCAGCGACGTTTCTATAGGCCACAACGCCATAATCCACGGGGCTACGGTAGAAGACGGATGCCTGATAGGTATGGGTGCGACGATACTTGACAATGCAGTCGTTCCGTCTGGCTGCATAATCGCGGCTAACGCGCTCGTGCTGTCGAACTCGAAACTGGAACCCAACAGCGTTTACGCAGGAGTGCCAGCCAAAAAGGTCAAAGAAATAACGCCGGATCAAAAACGTGATATCATCGAAAGGACCTGCCGTGATTATATGCTTTACGCCTCCTGGTACGACAATTGTAAATAAAAATTAATACACTGTTTGTTAAGATATTGGATATAATTATCTGGATTGATGCTTTGCGTAATTTAAAACTTCAGATAGTCCGATTGTTGAAAGTGAAACGTGATTTTTTGCCGA
This sequence comes from Rikenellaceae bacterium, assembly GCA_031548515.1. GTDB lineage: Bacteria > Bacteroidota > Bacteroidia > Bacteroidales > Rikenellaceae > UBA940. The sequence continues at coordinate 15,505 of JAVBRB010000025.1, forward strand.
GCAAAATCACGTTTTGCTTTTATTTCAGCACGGTTGTTGCTCATGTCGATCCTAAAATCTATTTGGAAGCCGACCATTGCCCATGAAAAAACAGAACGCCATTCTTGTACTACTGCCGATGCTTCTCTGTTATTTCGTGATGGGGTTTATGGATGTGGTGGGCATTTCTACGAGTTATGTGCAGGCTGATTTTGGCGACCGCATGCCGGCCGAGGTTTTCGGATTCCTGCCTTCGGTGGTCTTTTTATGGTTCCTTTTCCTGTCGATTCCCTCCGCCATGCTGATGAACCGCATCGGGCGTAAGAATACGGTCCTGCTGAGTATGGTTTTTACACTTGCCGGGGTAATGATGCCCTATGTTTTCTACGGTTTTGTGTCCACTCTGATCGGTTTTGCACTGCTAGGCATAGGCAATACAATTTTGCAGGTGGGGATAAATCCGCTGATCTCGAATGTGGTTTCGGGCGACCGTATGACAGGTGCGCTTACCTGGGGGCAGGTTTTCAGGTCTGTTTGTTCGCTTTCGGGGCCTTTCATTGCAGGCTTTGCGGCACGGACGCTTGACAACTGGCGGTTGGTGTTTCTCATATATGGCATTGTCACGGCGCTGACGGCCGTATGGCTGTTCCTTACCCCGGTCAGGCGCGAGGGACTACAGGGAGTGTCCTCTTTCAGCGCGGCTTTCTCGCTTCTGAAAGACCGGCGCATACTGATGCTTTTCTTTGCCATGATGGCTTTTGTCGCGGTGGATATAGGCACCAATACCGAGGCCCCGCGCCTATTGATGGAACGTTTGGGACTCGACCCGAACATGACGGCGTCGGTTACGCGGACAAGCCATGCGGCCACGCCATATTTTGCCTGCCGCCTCATCGGGGCGCTGGCCGGAGCTTTCATACTTGCGAAATCCGACGCACTGAGATACTACAGAATAAATGTGGCCGTTATGCTTTTAACATTCGTCGGATTGATGTTCGCGCAGGGTGAAGTTTTGATACTCGTTCTTACAGGCGTCGTCGGCCTTACCTGTTCGAGCCTTTTCCCGGTGATGCTTTCGCTGGCAATGCGGTCGGCCCCGATGCGTGAGAACGAGGTTTCGGGATTGATGATAACGTCTATCTGCGGAGGGGCGGTCATTTCGCCCGTAATGTCCTATGCCGTGAAATTTTTAGGCGGCGCGCAGTTGTGGGCCGTAGCCGTCCTTGCATTGGTTGCTTTGTTCCTTAATTTTGCCGGAGTAAAATTAAAAAAAACAGTTTAACAATTAATTGATTATGAAGAAGATAGTTTTAACGATGCTTTGCGTCGTGGTCCTGTCGGCCGCATCGGCGCAATATTACAAGAACAACATTCCCGGGATTCGCGGAGGCTTGAACATCGCTTCGCTCTCCGATTCACGGATGGGCACCACCTATGTCGACCGGCCTGCCAAATTCGGATGGAACCTTGGTTTCTCCGACCAGATCCTGTTGAGCCAAAGCATGCCGTTCTATTTCGAGACGGGACTTTACCTTTCCAATAAAGGGGGAAAATGGAGCGGTTCCCAAACGTCGGGAGATGTCGTAACCACAGAAAGCCAAATGTTCGGTATGACTTATCTGCAGGTCCCGGCGAAGATAAATTACCATATCGAACTTGAATCGTTTTCGATAGAGCCGTTCCTTGGTTTCCACTATGCGCTTGGATTATGGGGGCGTTCGGTACAGACGGTCGACGACCGGAAAAACGTACAAAAAAAACTGTATGACCAAGATACTTTCAAGCGTTCGGACGTCGGCATGTCGCTCGGACTAGGAACTTCATGGTCGAATGTTTACGCTGCCGTAGGATGGGAGTGCGGATTCCTGAACATCAGTAAAACAGACGACTCGAAAGCTCGTAATACCAGTAACTTCATGATCACGGCGGGCTATAATTTCTAAAGCATGCATAACAGTAGACCATGTAACTGAGCAAGTTCAGCTCCATGGTCTTGTTTGTTCTTGCCGAAACATCAGATAAATCTCCCGCCTTTATTACTTTTGCAAGCGATTTGATATTTATCACGACCAGTAAATAATTGACGCATGGGAATAGTAGACAGATTCGATTCTAATAAAGAGATCGAATTGAGGGACCACCTTGCCCTGGAGAGGACAAAACTTGCGAACGAGCGCACGCTTTTCTCTTATACCCGTACCTCTTTATATTTGCTTACCGGCGGTATCGGCCTTTTTGAGATAGAGGCCGTGTGGCATCTTCGGTGGCTGGGATGGCTCTGCCTGGCTTTCAGCCTCGTAATTTTCGCCCTGGGAATATACAGGTTCTTTTTATTGAGAGCACATCTCAAGTCATACGTCAGGGGCAGCCAGGAATAGTCCTATTCCGACCGGAATATCTCCGGTCGGAATGCATCTATGTGCCGTCACATATTTTCTTTTATTTACAGGTCGTTGCCTGTAGCGATGCCATGGGCAGCGGCGCATTCTGTGCCTCTGTGTCGGAAACCTCCATCCATAAAGAAAATTCACGCTTCTTTTTTTCATTTGTCTGGCTTCGCACTTTGCAGATATTTATTTTTTTGATAATTATATGGCTTTATTTGATCAAAATTTTGGAATCAACACATTTCTTCGATTAAATAAGTAATTTTGTGCCGAAAATGGTGAATTGCCCTTTTTCAGGAATGGCCTGAATAAAGAAACAGAATACTACATGCAATAATATTTAAGTGCATTTCGTTTTTTTGCGGAGTTCAGTAAGAACTAAAAACGGTAGGTAGATTGAAATTGGGAAGAATAACCCGAAGCGCGTTAACAATTATTGCCTTGACAATATCGGGCACAATATCGGCTTTTTCTGTACCTAAAAGTAACGATCCGGCACAGCCAGAAGGCAGCCGGGATTCTATTGTTCTGAATTTCAGATTTGAAAAATCTCTTATCGACTCTAGCTTTTTATCCAACAAGCAAGCTCTTGCACGAATCGATTCCGTACTGTCGCATTCTGATCCAGCCCTTATCGACAGCATCGTGATTTACGGATACTCATCGCCCGACGGGCCTTATGATGCCAACTGGCGTGTTGCGGGAGAGAGGGCTGAATCTGTTAAGAAATATATAATCTCACATTTCCGGAACATAGACGAATCGTGCATATATACATATAATATGGGCGAAGACATTGCCGGTCTGCGCAATATGGTCGCTGTGGACAACAATATGCCAGGCAGGGATAATGTTATTATGCTGATTGATTCAGGCATGACCGGCGACACTCTCGAAGACAGGATAGATGGGGCAGGCCAAGGAGGAATAAGGTACATAGTGCTGAATATGAGTAGATTTCTGCGCAGCTCAGTTATATATGTAATATACACGGCTCCCGGGCAGAAGCCTGCCGACGGAGCGACCGGATTGCAGCCGCAGGAGCTGGGGCCGGCAGACCAGGCGGATCAGACTACTGCAGAACCTGCTGGAGAACAACCTGCTGCCACGAAGGATGCCGTTTTTCTTCAGCCCGCATCCGTAGACCCCGGTTTCTCTGCGACAAAGATCGGCAAGCGCCGTTTCCCGTTCATGGGCCTCAAGACCAACCTGCTTTATTATCCGATACTGATGCCAAATATCGAGGCTGAATATTATATAGGCCGACGTTGGTCTGCCAATGTCGAATACCAGATCGCATGGTGGCAGTTCCCGCATCACGATCGGTTCTATCAGGTGCAAACGGGTGGTCCGGAGTTCAGATACTGGCTGCGTCCCGACGGACAGTTCACAGGCCACTATTTCGGAGTTTACGGCACAGTCGGACTCTACGACCTTAAGAACGGCGAAAAGGGTTATATGAGCAATTCGCTTTGGTCGACCGGGATCAGCTGGGGCTACCTGCTGCCGCTCAATGGGCGTCTTTCACTCGAATTCGGTCTGGCCCTGGGTTACATGCATACGAGTTACGACGAATATGTACGCAACTACGACCTGGGCAAACATTATGATTACCTCTACACCAGCAAAACCTCTTATTTCGGGCCTACCAAAGTCAAGATAGGTCTGGTTTTTCGGACCGGACAAAAAGGCAAACGATAGTGGGAAAATTAATGGCATATATGATCCTCGTTTTTACGGCGCTGTTTTCGAGCGGCTGCCGCAAGGATCTTTGCTATGAATATCATCCTGCCGGCTACAAGGTTTTCGTGATGGTGCATGACGACAACATCGACGTGCCGATGGGCAAGATGCGCATCGACTTTTTCCTCTATGGCACCGACAGGGTTTTCACACGTTTTGTCGCCATCGGGGGCGACTATGTGGAGCTTCCGCGCGGGCGATATTCCTCCGTGGTCTTCAACGACGATTCCGACTACATCAGCTATGCCGGTACCGAGACCGTGCGAAATTACGAGGCTTATCTGCCTTTCATTACGCGCTCGCAGTACAATATGTTATACGGCGGCCAGTTCGTGCCATATTCGGATAGTCCGGCGGCCATGCCGGTAACTGCCGGTGATGTTCATAGAGCCGTGACTAAAGGCGACGGCGTCTCTACGCTCTGCATAGGTCAGCCCGATCCGCTGTTTGCCGATACTTATGAGGAGTTCGAGGTCACAGGTAATGACATTACCCAGCAGGAACTGCATTTCACGCCGCAGAATATGGTCGTGGTCTATCATATCAGTATGGACGTTACCGGCATGCGCAATGTCCTTATGTCGCGCGGCAGGATCAAGACCGGAGCTAACGGCAAATTCCTGTATTCGAAAGAGAGGGAGTTCGTCGATAATGTCAGCATCATGTTCGACTGCGGATGTTCCGACACGGGTGTAAGCACTGTCGTCACATCTTTCGGGCTTATCCTCGGCCAGAGAGGAACCGATTCGTCCGATGTCATCACGTTCGAATTCCTGCTCAAAGACGGTTCGTCCGTAGCGTTCGATTTCGATATCACCGACCGTCTCACGGAAGAAATTTGCATTAGCGGCGGCGTCATAGACCTCAGCGGCCTGCATATCACCATAGAGGATGTCGACGAAAAGGGTGGTTTCGATCCCAAGCTCGAAGACTGGGGCGACGAGGAGAACATACAACTTTAACAACAGTATCAACGTTTATATTATTATATGTCACAAACAAATACAACAAGTAACCGATCGATTTTACTACAAAACCAATCAAAAAGTACAAACCAATAACAACAAAAAGCGATCAATTTATCAGTATTATTACAAAATCAATCAAAAAATGAGAAAACTTATTCTTTCTGCAGCAGTGGCCGTCGCAGTAATGGCCTCCTGCGCCAAAAGCGAAACCGGCACCGCCGACAAACGCTCTTATCCCATCGGGTTCAGTGATGGCGTGATCTCCAGGGGTACCAATCCTGTCACCGACTCACGCTGGAACGTGGTCGCCGTCAAAGGCGCTGCCGGAAGCGTGGACTATGCAACCGGATCGCAGGAGTTCCTCGACGTTTACAACTACGATGCCGACGACAGGGCCAACTGTACCTACGACGGTTCCACCGCCACCCCGAAGTACCGCTACTATGACGGCGTCAACAGCTACAAATTCATCTGCTGGGGACAGAACCTGCTGGGAGGATACCAGATTAACGCTCTTACCGGTACCGAAGCGGCCTATACCGCCGATGCAACCGATCCCACGATCGCCTTTGCGGTTCCGGCGGCGGCCGACGTGGACCTCGTGAAAGCCATGTCGCCCGAGGTTACCCTTGCCATGCAGGCCAACACCGCCCCCGACAACAGGGTCGCCCTCACGTTCTACCACACGCTGAGCAAGGTGCGCTTCACCTTCCGCACCACCACCTACACCCCCCAGCAGCCTATCGTCGTTACCGGCCTGAGCTTCACGGTCAACAGCAGCGAGGGCAATCTTAACGCTGCCGTGGCTGACAGCGGTACTTGGTCAGACTTGGGCACAGCTGCAACCTACACCATCGCAGGATGGAAAGGCACTCCGCTTCCCGACGGTTCGGCCGTACTTCCCGTCGCCTATCCCTGGGCTGAAGAGACCACCGTCGCCTCCAACTCCACTTTCTACGTGATGCCCCAGCAGCTTGTCAACACCACTGACAAGATCAACCTGAGCTACACGGTCAACGGCGTTGCCGCAACCAAAGAGTTCCCGCTGGCCACCCTGCTCGAACCCGGCAAGTCGTACAACTACCAGATCACCATCGATCTGAACCGTATCGATTTTACGGCATTGATAGAAGATTGGGCAGCAGACACTGAGATTCAGTTCTAACCAACGGCGGACGCGGCCGCTGTAGCACAGGCCGGGAGGGGTTGAACGTCCCCTTCCGGCCACAAAAAAAAGAGAAAAACAATGGACACGACAAGAAAGACTATCGACAGACTTCTGCTCCGACTCTCCGGTGCGGCGGCAGCGCTCGTGATCGCATTTTCCGCGCATGGGTGTACCGGCGAACCTGAAGAATTCTCAACCCGATATGACGGAGATGTGCCCATGTCATTTACCGGCGAGGGCATTGTCCCGGACGATTGGGATGTCACTCGGGCTGCGGTCGATTATCCGGTCGGCGCGAGTTTCGGGGTTTTGGGGTATTACACAGGCACCGGCTCGTTTGTCGCCACCACATCAGGTTCGCTGCCGAACCTGATGTACAACCAAAAGGTAGATAATACCGCCGGCGGTTGCGTCTACTCGCCGGTGAAGTATTGGACGCCTACTCACAAATATACCTTTTTCGCCTACTCGCCGTATAATTCTCCGGGGGTGACGCTCTCATCGTCCACTGTTAAAGGCGATCCAAGCCTTACTCTTACGATGACAGACAAAGCCTCGGCGACGTCCGACCTCGCTTTGGCGCCCATAGTCAAGGACATAACCAGCGCAGCCAATCCCGTGCAGTTCACTTTCGCCCACGTGCTTTGCCGGGTGCGCTTTGCCGCCGTTTTCGAGACGGCGAACATCGACGCGGTACGCCTCGACCGCATCACTTTCTCGGGTATCCAAAACACGGGCAAGATTACTTCGCTCAACCGCGCCAGCTATACCGGTTCGCCATGGAGCAACATAGGAGGCAATGCCTCTTTCGACATCCTTGGTCCCGGGGCGGCCGATTCCCGCACGGTGCAGTACACGGCCGATCCCGCAGGTGTGGTATTCGAAGGTTTTGCCGCCTATCTGTTGCCCCAGAGTGCATCCGGTGTTCAGCCCATAGTCTACGAGATCGCCTACACGGTCTTTCCCGTAGGAGGCGAGCCGGTAAGCAGCACATTTATCTATTCAAGCACCTCAAACGTCCTGACATACGGCAAATCGTACCTCTATAAGCTGGTATTCAAGGATGCCACGGTCGATTTCACCGCCATGGTCGAAGAGTGGCAGAATGTGACCGACAATACAATAGACGCACACGATATTCCGTTTTATTGATGCTTATGAGAAAATTTACGGCAACAGCCATATTTTGCGCCCTGCTCCTCTCGTGCGGAAAGGACGGCTATGAGGGCAATCCGGGCGACGCGGTGGAGATCGGTTTCTCGGCCGCCGCGGTGGGTCTCGACTTCCGCAGCACGCGCGCCGCAGTCTATATTCCAAATACCCGCACCGTGCGCATCGTTGTCCGCAAGAGCGTTTCTACAGCCACTGCCCCCGACCTTTCCCGTCCGATAGTCGCCGAGAACACCTATTATGTCAATGGGGCGGCCACATCGACGCTGACGCCGTGCACCGTAAACGCCACGACTCTCCTGCGGCTCGGCAACGGGACGGTAATGACGCTTCCGCCGGGTTACTACGATATCTACGCCTACTCACCGGCCATACCTCTCGACGACGGTGACAAGACCATGACCACGGTGCGCAACAACATGGACTTTATGGCCACCGCGGCATACGGTGTAAAGATAGAACCCGCGGTCGGCACCCGCAAAGCCACGGTCAACCTGCCCACGATGCAGAGGCTGTGCTCGGCCATCGGCTTCGCCGACCTGTACAACAACGAGAACCTCTACATAAAGATCAACAACGGCCTCGGCGCTGCCGGCGGAGCCGCTGCGGGACGCCAACAAGGCATATTCATCGACAATATCTACAAGGTGGGCAAATATGTCCAGGGAGCCGCCGACCTGACTTTCCCCGAAGGGTCCGCAATAGGCCGCCAGTATCTGCTCAATGCCCTGAACGAGGCCGACGGAGCCAAAGTGCAGGATAACACCGTCAATAACCCTAAAGTTAATAACGTCGCGGATTATACCCGCCTCGGCACCGGTACCAATGTCGGCACCGGCGTTAACGTCAACATGGTTTACAACAAAGAGTTCTACGTTATGGCGGGAGCGGCGAATAATGCCGCCGCAGGCAATAAATACGCCATTACATTCGACCTCAAGTTCTATTCGGCGGTCGTGGGCGAAAGCAACGACGCCAGCCATCCCCTGGCCACGCCGCTCATAGACGGCGCCTCGTTGAAAAAAGGAGTCAAGACGAGCTACAATATAAAAGTGGAATCGGGCGAAGCATCCAAAAAACTGGTCATAACGTCTACCATAGTGCCTTGGGATGTGACGGATCCCAAAGATGTATATATCGATTGACAAACCCTAAGAACAGATTTTAATATGCGTTCAGGCAAATACATATTACTTTCATTGGCGCTGGCAGCATTGGTTTTCGGGTGCAGGAAGGCAGAATCCGACGCCGACGCCTCCCGGGAGGTCAATTTCTCCGTCGCCCATCCCGCGCAGACCCGCGGCTACGGTTTAACCGGATACGACGCCACCGAATTCGCCAATACGGACCAGATCGGCATCTTTGTGATGAAATCGCGCGAAGTGGGCGACGATACCCCCCAGAGCATGAGCGACATGTTCAAGAACTATTACAATGTCGGATACAACAGGTCGAGCCCTACAATCAATACATGGTCTCCGAGTACTTTAGGCAATCAGGTCACCATTTCGGTGCCGGTATTCCCCCTCGCCGAAGAGCCGCTGGATATCTACGCCTACTATCCCTGGGCCGGATTGGGTAACAAAACCCCGGTAGGAGACGGATCGCCGGTAATCGTCAACATCGACGACACTCATAATATCCGCTTCAAGATACTCCAGAACCAGACCAACACCAATAAGAACTATTGCAATATAATGCGCGCCAGGCCCATTAAAAGGAGGACTTTCTCGATCTCGGACGCAGCTTCATACAATGTGGAACTGCAGTTCGAGCATGTTATGAGCCTGGTCGACATTAATGTATATACCGATAATGCGAACGGATGGGATAATGGCGATATCCTCCTGCTGGACAAGGTGGTGGTGCTCGGGACGAAGGTCTCCACCGAAGGTTTCTTCGATATAGCCTCCGATACGCCCAACGTCCGAATTACCCACAACGCATCCTCGTCCAATTCGTCCGTTTACATGGTCGACGCCAATGCGGGCGGCATCAACGCTTCGCGCGTTCCCGACGCATTCTCGGGTGCCACGCCAGGCGGGCGTATGTACATGAAAAGGTCGGTCGTCATACCGCCCGTATCCCTGACTTCCGAGGACGATCCAGGCCCGGACGAGATGGGCGAACTCGAAATACTGCTGGCCATGCGGTTCCAACCGGCTGGGGGAACTGCGTATTCCTATACCAACAGGCGCTACGTGGTCAAAGGCGTCACTCTGGAAAGCGGCAAAAGATACGCATTCAACATGCGGGTCCGCAAGAACGATCCCGAGCAGCAGGTGCTGACCGTCAGGGCTTCGGCCAGCGCGGACTGGGATGCCACATATACCCTGGACACTGAATTCAATTAAACTATGAGGGCGATCAAATACATCAGGCATATATTACCGGCGTGCATGCTCCTCGCGGGGGTTGCATGCTCGAACGACATGGACGACTTTCCGTCGCCGTCCGAGGCAGATAACCATCTGACCCTGCGCATAGTTCCAGAGGACGCCCAGGTCGTTGAAACAAGGGCCATCACGCCCAACGAAAACCTTATGTACAACATGACCGTGGTAGTGTTTTCACCCGCAGGGACCTTGTTTTCGATCACCTACGCGGATGTAGGCTCTGGGGCGGGTGTTGCGATGCGCGACATCAACACGGTTATTTCGGGCCTCGAAGCGGGATACTCCATTTATGTGTTCGCCAACGTGGGAAACAACTCGGCGGGTACTACTTATTACAGGAATTATTTCAACGACATCGGCCTGCAGAGCGACGTCACGGGTCTTGCCCGCGTCATCAACACTCCTTCCGACGCCCATGTGCTGATACGCGGCAACAATCCGTCAAATTATCTCTATGCCATGCCCATGATAGGCTTCTTCCCCACAGAGAGCGACACCAGTGGCATCGTTCCAATTCCGCTGAAGAGGATAAGCGCCAAGGTCAACTATACGGTACGGGTGAACGGCGCTACCGCGCCTTCCGACATGAAGATCAAGTGCCTTCGTTTCGGCGGAGTGCCCATGGCCACCTACTTCGTGCCGCACAGCGCAGATTTCTATCTCCACGATAACGAGTATCTGGTCAGCGACTGGATCGACCCCGCGACCGGCGGCCTTTCGGCGACAGGGACGATGTACCTCTACGAAAACCGCAAGAAAACGGGGCCCGACAAGAACGAAAGGAGCGGGGTGGTGCCTTCGCCCGCCAACGCAACATACATGGAAGTCGTGCTCTCCTCCGGCGGAAAGGAATACTACTGCAAGGCGTATCTCGGTACCGATTACGCCACCAACTACGACGTCCTGCGCAACTGCATCTACAATCTCACGGTCAATGTAAACGGCGTCGACAACATGGAGACGGACATGCGCCGCGTCAGGGTGATAACCGACCAATGGTACAATACCGACGGACTGCTGCTGCATTACGACGGAATATCCAATAACGGGCGCGACAACCAGCGCGTAAACAACGCCACTACCAAAAGCATCGCCGATCCCGCGCTTGTTTCCTGGGGCGGGACTAATAAGGGACTCCCTCCGTTCACGCCGCCGGACTATAGCGACGACGCCGGATTAGGCGCCAAAAACCGCTGGAAGAATATCGCCCCGGGTACCGAAGGCAATTTCAATCTCGCCCTATACCGCTTTACCTATCCCGCCGGCGACGAACCTGCAAACGGTTGGGGTCCCGATTGCCTGATACTTAACGGCAGCGCCATAGCCACCCTCGAATATGACGATCCGCGGCTCTATCCGCAGCAATTTACGATAGAGGTGGTGTTCAGATCCGATCCCGGGCAGAATACCAACTCCAACGGATGCGACATATACGGCTTCCTTAACAATCCCAACGCTCAACCTTATGTAACGGCAGGCTTGGAGGCATACGACACCGGTTTCGGCTTTATTGCCGGTACACAGTGGAACGGACAAAACTATATGGCGTCCAGGACTACCGGAGTGAAACGCAGCGTCGTGCTGACCTTCGACGGTATGTATGTGAGAGCCTATTACTGCAACAAACTGGTTTACCAGGAGCGCAAATACAAGATCGGACCCATCACATGGGCCACGGCTAAGGTCGGATCGGACTGCAAAACCTTTGAGACCACATCTTCCGAGCTTACGTTGGGTAGATACTGGCGCGCGAATGCCGACGCGCAATATTCCGGGCGTATATACTCTTTCCGTTTCTACGACCGCGTGCTCACTCAGCAGGAGATGACCGACAATTTCCAGATGGACGTTTTCCGCTTCGGCGTTATACCCGATTAAATGTCCGCAAGAAATATGGCCGGGATAGTTTCATGCTTGTTTTAGCACATGCTCAGTCAGAAAATCCGAAATAAGTTTGCTGGATGCGGGTTCCGTAACTTATTTATTGCGCAAATATGATTTGGAACTGGGCTATAGCCATCCACCGGCCCACTCCGCCGGGCACGACCGCATTGTAGAAGCCCTGCATCGAAGCGCTGTAAAAGAACCGGCCCATCTTGAAGGTCTTTCCGGCGCCAGCCCCTACGGGAACCATCCACTTGCTGCCTGAGTCGGCAAGCCAATTTGACGTTATTGTGGAATTGCTTTCCAGATACCATCCTTTTTTAAAATTGTAATAGGCCACGTACTGTAAGCTGAACGTATTTACCTTGTTGGCTCCCTCGCCGCCCAGCGACCAGAAGTTCTGCGCCACGAAACCGCCCGAGAATTTGTTGCCAGCATAATAGATTAATGCAGCCGGCCCCATGCTCAGACGGTTGCTGCCTAATTCGGGTGTGGTGCGTGTCGGTATTTGCATGGCCGGGCCTATTCCCCATATCCATTTACCCTTGGGTTTGGCGGCAGGCCGCAGGAACGCATTGAAAAGTATATTCCCCAGTCCGAATACCTTGTCTCCTCCGGATTGCATCGGTGGAAGCCATTGCAGCGGAATAATGGTGTAGGTGTTTATCTTCACTTTTTTTGCGATAGTGAAAGGAAAGACGGGCTGAATGGAAAGCGAGTTGGCATTGCCTTCGCCCATGGGAAGCGTGACGTTTTGCAGGAACACGGTTTTATAGCCGCTCATCGGGTTCTGTTTTTCCCGGGTTACCTCCTCCACCGTAAGCGATTTCTTCTGCAGCGAATCCGTTTGCCGGGCTTTGGCCTGCAAGCCGGAGAAGAGGACTATCGCCAAAATGCTTATATATTTAGCTTTCATAGTGTATGAATTTAAAAAAACCTGGCAGGAGTCGACTCTTGCCAGGTTCTTTGTGTGCGATAAATTATTTCACTTCCTCGAAATCGCCGGGCTTCCAACTGCCGTCGAAAGCAGGGCCGTCGGGGCCGTCAATGCGGAAGTAGGTAAACCAACCCTTGCCGGGCAGGGTCTGTATCCAGGCGTTTTCTTTACCTGCAGGCGCTTTGGGGCCGAAATACAAATCTACGGATGAACCGGAGGCGTCTTTCAATTCAAATAAAGAACGCAGGGCCGCTTTGCCTTGTTCCGTTTGTATTTCGCTCCTGGTTTCCGTATCATAAACAGTTACCGACCAGAAGAGTTTTCCGGGAACGGGAAGCGGAACCGTCAACTTGTATGTTTTGGCGCCGTCCAGATATGTTCCGGTGTTGTCCCTTGTTCCGAGCCAGTATAGCGAACCGGCTCCGGAAGCCCTGCGGAACATTGCAGGCGATTCTACCATTGCCTGATAGAACCATTTCTCGCGGGCAGTTAAGTCACGATAAGTGGGCATGTCGAACCTGCCGTTTTCGGGTCGCAGCGTAGCCCATTCCCATTTGCGGTCGGCCCAGGGTAAACGGTCGGTACGACGGTCGGCAAAGGACTGCACCCGCATCTGGTCGTTGGCGATCAGGGCTGCTTTTTCCAGAATGCCTTTCATCCTCGCATCGGGATTGAACGGTTGTCCTTTTACGATCCCGAGCGCAGCCAATTCTCCGTAATAAAGCCGGTATGCCTCGTTAGCGGGTTCTTCGTTGACGATCTTATAAAGCAGTTCCCAGTATTTGATTGTCTTTTCTATCTTTCCCGGAGTAAAATCCACAGCCTTCTCCGTTATGTCCACCCAGTCGGTAACGCTCCAGTCGTTGTTGATCGAATGTATCTTCACCGATTTCATCAGGTCCACAGCCTTCTTCATGTCGCCGTTCACGGGCAGGGCGCGTAGCAGCATCACGACCCTGTTGGTCGATGCCGTTCCGGTGTAATAGCCTTTTGGAATATCTCCTTTATAACCAGGAGGAATGACCAGATGCTTGCCGCCTTTACCGGCATCAGGACCGGGCAATCCGTAGTCCATTACCCACTCCTCGTTCAGGTCATCGATCGCACCCATGATCGGGCCGGCCGGGAGTTCGATCACTGCAGGGCCGTTCGACAGGTCCAGCGGAACGAAAGCATACGGCGTATCGGAGTTGGGGGTGAATACCGTCTGTTTTGGCGTACCCATCATAATCACACCCGATTTGTTCAACGGGATATTCTCCTGATAGAATACCATGTACCCGGCAGAAAAAGCCACTGTCGGATAGAAAAATTTATACGCCTGTATGGCGCGGTTGAGATCGGCATCGTCGTAGGCTTTTTGGACGGTAGCCTCCGTCGGATAGCCATTCACGAATTCATAACCGGTGCCATCGGTTTGTGCGGGCTGTTGTTGCTTTTGCTGGTTGCAGCAGGATGCGATCAGCATGGGGATTGCCATGAGCAATGTCCCGATTTTGAGCTTTTCCAATGTTTTCATCTTTTCTGTTTTTTTATTTTGCTGATTTGTTTCACTATTTATTTTACTTCCTCGAAATCGCCGATTTTCCACGTCTTGTCGACGATCGGCTGTTCCACTCCGTAGAAGCGCAGGATAATTTCCGTATTTACACCCTCTTTTGTCGGTATCCAATTCGACTCTTTGCCTGCCGGTGCCTGGGGCGCGAGGTAAAGATCGACCGAGCCGTCGGCATTCTTCGCCAGGTCGGGCATCAGTGAGGAACGGTTGGATGCCGCCACGTCGCGGATCAGCCCGTGCGTGCTGCGGTCGTACGCCGTTACCGACCAGTATTGAGATACCGGAACGGCGGCGGGAACGCGCAGGCGGTAGGTTTTTGCCCCGTCGAGCGGCTTGCCGTCCTTATCGAGCGTGGCGAAGATATAGATCTGGTGTTGGCCGGCTCCGGTACGCTTCAGGCTGCTGAATCCCCAGTAGTAGTTCACGCCGCGCTGGTCCACCGGATAGCTGTTTTCGGTGGTGAAGCCGTTGCCCCACGACTGGAACAACTCAGGACTGGCGGGCAGGAACCATTGCGTGCCTTCGTAATAACGCGGGAACAATTCGTACTGGATGTCGATCCACCGGTGGGCATCGGAGAGGGCCATGAGCAACCGAGCTTCGCTTTCGGCCGAAGGCGCGAACGGCTTGCCTTTTTCCATGCCGACCGTTTTCAGCAGGTCGATCATCACACGGTCGCGTTCGAGCCACGGCTCGGTCTGCACGATGCGGCCGAGCGAACGGTAGAATTCCATATCGTAGGGGATCGTGGCGTCGAACACCTGATTGGTAACGTCCACGAAAACGGTCTGCGAAGCGGCGTTTGAGAGGGGATACAGCTTGATGCGCTTGAGGTATTCCACCGCTTTGGCTACATCGGCGTCCCCGCTCGTGGCGGGAATGGAACGCAAAAGGGCATATCCCTTGTAATTATCGGAAGGCAGAACGATGTATCCTGCAGGGATTTTTTCTTTGTATCCGGGAGGCAGGATGAGGTATTTCCCGCCTTTGCCCGCATCGGCCCCGGCAGGGCCGACGTCTTCCAGCGCTTTCTGCCAGCAGTCCATGATCGTGCCGACGATGGTTCCTTTATCGGCAGGCGGAATCTCCAGTACCACCGGGCCTGCGTCCTTGGTATTGAAGAACGGCAGGATGTAGATGGCGTCCGTGTTGGGCGTAAGCAACTGGTTTTTCCAGTCGGACGGGCGCGACCAGTGCACCAGTTGGTTGTCTTTCGCCCCGGCTTTCAGGAACGCCTGATACATGCGGTCGTAATTCACGGCCGGCATACCCCAGACGACGGCTTCCATCGCGCGGGCATGGAATATTTGCTGCTGCACATCGGGCAGTGCTTCCGTTTGCTTAGTTTGCGGCTGGTTGCAGGAGACGAACGTGACCGTCACTACTACTGCAAGCAGGAAGGCGGCAGTTTTTAGATTGATCGTTTTCATATTATTTTACTTTCTCCAAATCGTTCAATGTCCACGGGGAAGTCCTGCCCAGCACCTCTTTGGTTGCTCCGTAGTTGCGGAACAAAAGGAAGAAATCCTGTCCTTCTGCAGTCGATACCCAGTTGTTCTCATAACCGTCAGGCGCTGTGGGTGAGAAGTAGACATCGACCGAACCGTCGGCGTTTTTCTTAAGGTTCTGGAATGAGTTGACTCCCACATTTTTAGCTTCGCGGATAAATCCCGCCGTCTTGGTGTCCTGCGCGATGACCGACCAGAACTGAGTGGTGGGAACATTGGCCGGAACCGTCAGTTTGTAGGTGTTCGAACCGTTGAGTTGATTGCCGTCCGAATCCATGAACGTCTTTACATACAGGTTGGGAAGCGCATTTTTGGCGGGCCCGAAGGCTCCGTAAAGAACGAACGATCGATCGTCGACCAACAACCTGTCGGGAAGGATGGCGGTCGCATGCGATGCGAGCATCTCCTGCGAAGCCAGGAATTTCCACTGCTTGCCCTGCCACCAGACTATACCGTCGTATTTGAACCCGTCGATCATATAGGCGTGTGCGTCTCTGGCGGCGCGTTCAAATACCGTTTTCATGTTCGCATCCGGATTGAATTCCACATCCTTGCCGATGCCCAGGCCGTGTATCATGCCCATCATCAAAAGGTCTGATTGCCGCACGGGTTCTTCCTTGATGAGTTTGGCCATATTGATATAATAATTCAAATCAAAGGAAGCTATGCCTTCGAACGGCTTGTCGAAAACGTCTATATAGCGGATCGCCTTGGAGGGATCGCTTAATGGATAGATTTTCAGGGTATGCAGGTAGGCGATGGCCTTGTCCACATCCTCTTTCTTTTCGCTTTTGGGGATTACACGCAAAAGACTGTAAGCATTGTATGTGTCGAAAGGAACCTTGATATAACCAGCCGGAACCGTTCCTTTGTAATCGGGCGGAAGCAACAGGTATTTGCCCCCCTTGCCTTTGTCTTCGCCCGTATTCCCGACATCGATCATCGGCACCGTCCATGCCGAGATGAGCGAACCGAAAAGCGCCGCATCCCCTGTGGCGGGCACATCCACTACAACCGGTCCGTCTTTAAGGTTACAGAAGAACATCACGTAGTTGGTTGAGTTATTTGGTGTGGTGGTCTGGAACTTCCAGTTGGCGAACTGCGAGAAGTAGATCACGTCGTTGTACTGCGCCCCGGCATCGCGGAAATAGGCCTGCCGCATGGCGTCGAAGTTCATCAAGGGCATTCCCCAGATGGCGGCTTCCACGGCGCGGGAATAGAGCAGATCGTGCTTGATTTGATCGATGCTGTTTTCTGTTTGCACATTTTCTACCGCTTGTCCAGCCTTGTTCTGAGGTTGGTTGCAGGCTGTGAATGCAGCTGTCACGGCTGCCGTGAGCAAAAGAACCGCTGTTTTTAAATTAAATGTTTTCATAATTTGTTTTTATTTTATTTCCTCAAAATCGCCGATTTTCCACGTCTTGTCGACGATCGGTTGTTCCACTCCGTAGAAACGCAGGATAATCTCCGTGTTCACACCCTCTTTGGTGGGTATCCAGTTCGATTCCTTGCCTGCCGGTGCCTGGGGAGCGAGGTAAAGATCGATCGAGCCGTTGGCATTCTTCGCCAGGTCGGGCATCAGTGAGGAACGGTTGGAAACGGGAACATCGCGAAGCAAGGCATGCGTACTGCGGTCGTAGGCCGTCACCGACCAGTATTGCGATACGGGAACATTTGCCGGAACGGTCAGTTTATAGGTTTTCGATCCATCCAACGAATTGCCGTTTTTATCGGATGTGGAAAACACATACAGTTGGTTCCTATTAGCGCCCAGTCGTTTGACGCTGCTGAATCCCCAATGGAAAGTAACGCCCCGGTCGTCTACCGGATAGCTGTTTTCGGTAGTGAATCCATTCATTAACGATTGGACAAATTCCGGAGTGACGGCCGAAAACCAATGTGCATCGGGATAAAACGGCGGAAGCGCATCGTACCTCTTGCCAATCCACTGATGGGCATCGGATATTCCTGCCAGCAAAATCTTTTCCTTTTGTTCATCGGCGGCAAAAGGTTTGCCTTTTTCGATGCCGATGGTTTTGAGGATGTCGATCATTCCACGGTCACGTTCGAGCCAGGGTTCGGATTGCACCACACGGTCGAGCGAACGGAAAAATTCCATGTCGTAAGGAATGTTGGCATCGAACATTTTATCGACAACATCGATAAAGACGGTTGGTTTGTTTGGTTCCGAAAGCGGATAGAGTTTGATTTGTTTGGCATATTCCACCGCTTTGGCGACATCCGCTTCGCCGTTCGTCGCCGGAAGGGAACGCAGGAGGGCAAAACCGGTATAGTTATCCGAAGGCATGGCGATATATCCCGCAGGGATTTTTTCCTTATAGCCCGGAGGTAATAACAGGTATTTCCCACCTTTTCCGGCATCGATCCCCGCAGGGCCGACGTCTTCCAGCGCCTTCTGCCAACAGTCAACAATAGTGCCAACGATGTTTCCCCCTACGGCGGGTGGAATTTCCAACACGACCGGGCCGTTTTTGGTGTTATAAAACGGAATAAAATAGAGGGCATCGGTATTGGGCGTGAGTAACTGGTTTTTCCAGTCGGACGGGCGCGACCAATAAGCAAATTGATTCTCTGCGCCTCCGTTTTGTAAAAACGCCTGATACATGCGGTCGTAATTCACCGCGGGCATACCCCAGACTACGGCCTCCATCGCCCGGGCATGCAGCATTTGCTCCTGCACACTGGGCGGGGCTGCCTGCTTGGTCTGCGGCTGGTCGCAGGATGTGAATGCAACTGTCGCAACTGCTGCCAGCAGGATGGCCAGATCTCTGATACTCGAATTGATCGTTTTCATCTTGTATGCGATTTATTTTACTTTCTGCACTCCCGGCAAATGATATGCCCCGCTCAAAATAGGAGCTTCGGCCCCGTAGAGGCGCATGGTCAGGTTGAAACTGCCTTTGGGCGCGGGGAGCCAGTTGGACTGCCTGTCCTTGCCCGGATTTTCGTTCTGGATGTAAATATCGATAGAGCCATCCTTGTTGTATTTCAGCCCGTCCGTAGTACTGCCAATGCTGTAACGCTTGAAATCGTTCTCCACGAAAAACATATCGTCGCCAAACATGTTCAGGTTCCAGAAGACGGTGACGGGCGGGATATGGTCTTTATCCAAATGGAGCACGTACTTGTTGGCCCCGTCGAGTTTATTGCCATCGGCATCGACCACGGTATTCGGGTAAAGCGACTCTTCGGCGACATTCGCCCCGAGCACCGTCTTGGCCAAAGCGGCGCGAAGCGTAATGTCATATCCCGCGCGTCCGCCTCCCATGGTGTAGCGCCAACCGTTCACGACGGTAGCCGTGGTCAGCTTGGCGTTTTCGATCAGTTGGTCGGCAACGCCCGCGGCGCGCGCCAAACCGCGCTTGGTCGGCTCGTCCAGGCCCTGCCAGTCGAAACCTTTTTCAGCGCTTAATCCTATCGTGTGGAAAAGCATCACGAAGGGATCGGAAAAATCGGCATTGCGCGACAGGTAAAGCTGCATGCCGAGGCCGAGCTGTTCGAAGTAGCGCAGGTTTTCAGGTGCTTTAGGAGAAAAGAGGTACTTGGTCGCATCCGTCTTCGGAATTGTATAATTCAATCCATGTTCCTGGAAAACCGAATAGGGCAGCAGATGGAAACCGCCCTGTTCCCTGACGGCTGCGGGCAGGTCTTTATCGCCGTTCACGGCTATGCGCAGCGCGATCACCGCTTCGTTCGTATTGACCTTGATCTGCTCCATGCCATAAGGAACAGGCCCGTCGTAATCGGGACCAGAGACGAAATAAAGCCCCGGCTCTTCGCCTTTGTATCCGCCCAGGTTGCGCACCACTTCGTCGTACATATTGCCGATCTGGACGATATACCATCGCGGGCTTTGCAATTTTGGGATTTTGACCACCACCGGCTCTATGGACAGGTCGCCGATCCCGTAAGCGTCGATAGTCACGTTGTTCGGGGTGACCACATAGCGGTCGGCGGCGGTTTTAAGTTTGTCGAATTTATGCCAGTAATTGACATATGTCGCTCCGGCCTTGATTCCCATCGAGTTGGTGAATACATAATCGTAGAGCGGCCGTCCCCAGATGGCGGCCTGTACACCGATCGTATATGCCTGTTCTTCCTTCGCCTGGTCGAGAGTCAGTTTCTGGGTGGATGTTTGTGCCGAAACGCTGCCTGCAAAAGCTGTCGCTAATAGGATAGCCGTTGTTTTAATAAGATTCATTTTCATATAATTTAAAAGATCGTTATCCTGCCCCGTTCCTGTTTTAAAGGTTGAAATCAGCCGTTATATAAACAATAATCATTCCAGAAATATTATAATCTCTGCATCCGGTTCATCAATGACCGCTGGTCATATAACGATGACATGATATCTTTTTCATGCTGCGATAATATTGTAGATAATATGGATTTAGCCTGTCGTTTGGGTGTTTGTTTTGGCGGCATTCAAGGTTGTAAGGCCACATCGGGCACTTCGACCGATACCTTCGCTGAGCGTAACGTCAGTTACAACTGCAACGGGTACATGCGGCTTCGACGAGGATCATGGCGATGCCAAACTAGCGTTTAAGAATATTTTGGAGGGCTTTCACCGACGTTTCTCGTTCCGCATGGCCTGCTTCCAAAACTTAGTGACTGAACATCAGTTCCGGACTGAAATATCTAAGCTAAAGCTTCAGTATATTTCGGGTATTGTCATTTAAATTTCTCCAGTTAATTCCCAGGTTTCCGTGTATTCGTATTTCCCGCCGGGGCTTATTGTTTCGACAGGACTGTTCGGCTCCAGTTCGATGAAAGTGTCGTTGAAATAGATCATATTGGGAAAACCAACCCCTCCGTTGTTGTCGTAGGCTCCTCCTTCGACATATCGGTTTTTCTTTATGTACGTAGTGCCGTTGAGTGTGTAGCTACATGATCCGTCGGTCGTGAAAATACCGTATTTGATCTCGCCGCCGCCCGGGACCGCTTCGAAAACGCCGCCTGACGCATATACACGGGGGTCAGGAGCCACGGGTATTAGCAGGTCGGTTGAAAGCGAGATCGGGGAATATCCGGCTGGATACCGCGCGGTCGGCGTGTAAGAACAACGGTATATCCCACCTGCCGGCAACAGGGTGCGCGTCCAGAAACAATACCGCACATCGCGGTCGGATATATTTGTCATCGTCTGTTTCACAGTGAATTTCGCAGAATCTGGGTCAAGCGTGTAAACCCTCTCCATTGATATTCCCATCAGCCGTGAAGGGAGGCTTCGGAGCGACACCTCGAGTGCACCGCTGATATCGACCGTATATGGTCCCGCCCAAATGGTGTCGTGGATATGTTCGGTTGCACGTTCGGGCCCCGTGTCGAAGCGTCCTGCAGCGGGACTCCTGCGGGTACGGGTGTAATCCTGCACAGTCCAGCCGTTTATCACGGTGTCGGCCCACAGGACGTTCTCGCCGTCGGATTCGAATCCGAAATGTATTACCTGCCCGCCGTAGGTAGGGTTGATTATGACGGATAGAATGCCGTTGGACATACGGACGCAGCTGTCCCATCCGCGGTAACCGATAAATTCGATCTTGCATTCGGCGGCGTGTTGCCGGCATGACAATGCCGCGGCTAAAAACGCCAATGCCGCCAATGCCTGGATTAATTTGGTTTTCATAAGGATGTTTCGGTAAATATAACCGGCGGCATATGCCGCCGGTTACGTGATGTCATTCAAAGGATAGTGTGAACGGTTGCGAGGTGGTCCGGTTGAGCCACACCACAAGGCTTCCGTCCGTAACGTCGCAGGCGTAATCGTTTCCGGCAACCAACGTGTTACCATTTTCTTTGATCGCGGACGGAACCGCCTGTCCCCAGCCGTCGATACGAAATACCGGGTTCTTAATCATGCCCCCTGGGTTGTAGGTAAACTCAGTCTTACCCGGCCCGCTTCTTTGAAGCACTATTTCCCGTTTGGAATATCCCGTGACGGCCGTGTCGTAAGAGAGACTCTGCAGTCCGCTGAATGTGCCGTGACAGAGCCATGACCTGACGGCCGCATTGAGGTCTTCCGTCGCATCAGGCTGGTTGATGCCCAGCAGCATGAGGTAAACGCGGAACTTGTCGCCGTTGGGTTTCAGCTGGTAAGCCTCGTCCCATGCGGTGTTTCCCTTGGCTTCGACGCCGATAAGCGACGAATGCGACACCTGCGAGGGCCAGGTGGCCATCGACTTGTCGTAATCGCCGCTGCGGGCATACAGATAGGGCTGCTTGTCGACGGGCCAGTGCGACATCTGATAAGTGGTGTTGTGCCAGGTAAGGTCGTTCTCTATCCCCAGGGGCGACACTTCGGGCCTGCCGGGAGAGTAGGAGAACACGCAGAAAGCGTCCGGCGCGTTGTTGAGTCTGGTGGTGTAGATCTGCTCCGTCCAGTTCTTCACATTGTCGTTCACCTGTCCGAACTGCGAACGGTCGGGGTAAAGCGAGTATTTGCCGCCAGAGAGGTTGGTTATGACAAAGGCAGGGTTCTTGACGTGGTCCGACGGAACGGACGAACTCCCCGATATGACCATAGGTTCGCTCAGCTCGTGGTAGCGGTAACCGCCCTCTCCCGCGGCTTTCTGGATATACTCGATGCGGCGGACCCCCGTGCCGTCCGGGTAGAAGGTGTAGTATTCGTCCACCTCGGGGAAAACGCCGCCCGGATAAGGCGCATTGTAGTCGGGATTGACCAGGGCGTAGTGGTATTTGACGACTTTGCGGACGTTGTTGTCCTCGATCACGTCGACTGTGGTGTAGGCCAGCAGACGGTCGGACATAGGTTCGAAACATCCGGGGGCCAGGTCGGACCATGTTTCTGCAAATTCGTAGCAGTACAGCAGGTCGTTGTTCATATGCCATGCGGGGACGTAATTCGTCTCGGACCAGAATACAAATTTACGGTCTCCCGACGCAGCAGGACACTGTTTAGGGTCGAAAGTCACGACTGTCGCCCTGCCGGGGAAACCGGCCCAGGTGTAGTTGCGTTCGCCGACCGCGAATCCCGTCGACGTGTCTGAAACGTCGCGGGGATCGAACTCTTCGAACCTTATACCCGAAAAACCGACCTCGGCTGCTCCGCCGCTCCCTGTCCTCACTATTGGGCAGACGAAAAAATTCTGTCCTTTGCCCGACCAGTCTTTCGATTGCGCGAGTTCAAGCCAATTCTCGTGAAACTCCCCGTTCAACTCTTTACCGACCCCCACGTAAAAGTGGAAAAAACCCGACAGGTCGTTGCGTATGATCCGGATTTTGCCGGTCGCAGCGGTATAGGGGACCGAAAAATAGTTGCCATCCAGCTGCACCGCATACCGGAACGTACGTTCGGAATCGCCGGTTATTTTGCCCGTGTTGTCCAGCACGTTATCCTTGCCCGACTGGCGGTCGAGGACCCTCACAACGGGCAAGCCGCCTTCGAGGCAGACGCTCACCGAAGTGTAGTTGCTGTAGTCGGGTTTGCCGTCCTTCTCGCGGACGATTGCGATGCCGTAATTCACGCTTTTGTCGGCGGCGAGTTCCGCGATGAAATGGCCTTTTGCAAGCTTTGGAAGGCACACCCCATATGTCGAATTGGCCGTGGAGACTTTGACGTTCAGGGTGCCGTCCTTTTCGGTATATTCGCCGGCAGCTCCTGCAGTCAGGGCAATAGGCTGGTATTCGGTGACTACCGGAGGCTCCTTGTCTCCGCCGGCCGGATAATACGGCGGATCGGTTTTGCACGAAACCGCCATACACAAGAGTAAACAATATAAAAAGCTCATCTTTTTCATACCTTATTTGATTGTTTTGCCGATGTCCTTCAGGGAAACGCATTCCAGCTGCCGGCGGAAATCCTCCGCACCGAGCCGCGTTGCCACCTTCACCCTGTACTCCCTGCCGGGAACGAGCGTGATGTAGTTCTCGTCGAAAAAACTCTCCTCGTCCGCCCGCATATATAAACCTCTGACCAGCCTGTTGGCCGAAATTGCCAGCAGCAGCCCGCCGTCCTCTTCAGATACATCGATATTTACATTTGCGTCTGGATAATCATAACGGTTGGAATAGACGGGGTAATATATGTTGGACGAAAGTTCGGCGCCGTTTTCGGTCACGCGGAGCGTTACGAACGACTCTTCAGCCGCGGCTCCGGCGAGCAGTTCGCCCTGCGGAACAGCATAAACATCCGATGAAGCGTTTGCAGCCATGCTGAAAGGCACCTCTTTCTTATAGAGCGATCTTCCGTCGAGAGTCATGGCCTCTATCTCCAGAACCGCCCTGAAGCCCGACTGCCTGTCCGAAACAACCTTGACCTTGACTGCGCCGTCTTCTTCGTAGGGCGACACGAGTACCTCCGAATAAGCGTGGCGTGCAAAATAGTGGAGCGCTTTCCAGCGTCCGTAATAGTCGACGCTCGACCACGAAGCGGCGGGCCAGCAGTCGTTGATCTGCCAGTAGAGCGTTCCCATGCAGTACGGCTTGGCCCTGCGGTGGGCTTCGATACCCACTTTGACCGCTTCGGCCTGCAGCAGCTGGCTCATGTAGAGGAACTGTTCGAAATCTTCGGGTACGGTGAAATATTTCTCCATGTACATCGTCATCATCTTGTCGCCGAAATATGGGTCGCGCGTGTTGTCGTTCTTGGCCCGCTGATGCGCGAGCATGACCTCTGACCCCACGCTCATGGCCGATTCGGGGGCGAATTTGCGTATCGTGAAAATGTCGGGATAAGACTGGAAACCGTATTCGCTCATGAAACGGCCGATGTTTTGCTGATATGTGTATTCCTCGATCCATCCCCCTTTCCACACCGACCAGAAATGGACGTCCCCCATGCTGTGAGGTATGCCGTTGTAGCCTGTGTTGGGCGAGGTCGGGTGGTAGTAGCGCGTCGCATCCTGAGAAAGTATCGCCCCGGGAATAATATCGTAGAAGAGGGTCTTCAGGTTCGCCTGGTAGACCCTGTCGTCCTCCGGAGAGTATTTATCCCTCCAGCCCCATCCGAAGTACGATATCTCGTTCTCGTTGTTGCCGTTCCAGAGGGCGATACAGGGATGGTTGCGGAGCCGTTTGACGTTGTCCCTCACCTCCGCCGCCACGTTGTCGAGATAGTGCCGGTCCGCGGGGAACATGCCGCAGGCGAACATCATGTCCTGCCACACGAGTATCCCGTATTTGTCGCACATCTCGTAAAAGGCCGGATCTTCGTAGATGCCCCCGCCCCAGATGCGCAGCATGTTCATGTTGACGTCCGCCGCCGATTTTATCATGTATTCGTATTTTTCATCGGTCACACGGTTCGGGAAGTTGTCGAGGGGTATCCAGTTGGCCCCCTTCATGAACACGTTCCTGCCGTTGAGGCGGACGGACATGCTCTGTCCCCGTTCGTCTATGTCCCTTACGATCTCGACGGTGCGGATCCCGGTCCTCACTGTCTCCGAGTCTGACATTCCGCCGCATGACGCGTCAACCTCGAAGTCGTAGAGATGCTGCCCGCCCAGGCCGTTCGACCACCATAACTGCACGTTCTTCATCTCGAAATCAAGCGTAACGCTGTTTTCTCCAGGGACGAGCGTAATGCTCTTTTCGGCAACTTTCGTACCGCCGCACGATATTTTAACCTTAGCCTCGCCTCCTTTGTCGGAAACGACCGAAACATTCGCGCTCATTTTAGCATTTTTACCGGCGATGCTTTTAGTTATTATCTGCGCGCCGTCGAGCCTTAGCCCGTCCCACGATTCGAGGTAGATGTCGCGCCAGATGCCCGACGTGATCAGTCGCGGCCCCCAGTCCCAGCCGTAATTGTATCCGGCCTTGCGGGCATAGAGGCTGAGCCATATCACTTCGTTCTGGTCGTTGTTGGGCCACGCCTGCAGCCTGAAAGGAGAGTCGAGGTATTTGGGCATGTCAACGCGGAATACCGAGTGGAAATATACCCGGATCACGTTTTCACCCTCTTTAAGGAAGGGCTTCGCGTCGACTTTCCATGTGCGGAACATGTTGTCGGTACTGAGCACCGGGTAGCCGTTGATATAGACGTCGGCGTAGGTGTCCAGCCCCTCCATCACCAGCCACACGTTTTCGTGCGACAGCATGGCGGCGTCCACAGCGAAAGTCCGCCTGTACTCCCAATCCTTTTCTCCCACCCATTGCAGGTTTTTCTCGTTGGTTCCGTAGAACGGGTCTTCGATAACGCCGTTGGCCATAAGGTCGGTGTGCACCTGCCCCGGAACAGTGGCGGGGAGCCACTGTTCCGAAGAGGATTGCCTGAATTCCCACGCTCCGCCGAGTCTGGTCCTGGAAACCGATGCCATGGCGCCACAGCAGCCCAGAAGAGCTATTAACAATACGATCTGTTTTTTCATGGTCATGTTATGAATCCCGGTCGCTTCTTACGAGAATTTCGTTGTTCATGGTGATGGTTCCTCCCGATAGATGAACCGTCAGGGTGATCTTCACCACACACGACTTGTACCATCCGGGCTGCCCCTCGGCTGGCAGGTTGGGCTTTATTTCGGGATCGCCGCCACCGCTGTTCTTAAATACGTCGTCTGTGAATGTCATCTTGCTCACATCGAATGCCGCGCCCCAGTCCCTTGACGAATAGAAACGGAATCCTGCGTCGTTGTGCGAGGCGACCGTTTGGGTGTAAACGCGCTCGGTGGCAGTTTCGGACACCTTGCGGAAAACGACCGCCCTGTCGAAACTCCAGTCGGGATGGTAATACCACAACTCGGGACGGGCTATGCCCCAACCGTTGGCCAGCAGTACGTCCGGATACGACTGGGTAGTCGAGATCGGGTTCTCCTGGCTTTCGACGAATACGAATTCCCAAAGGGTGTTGTAATAGAGCGTTACGGTGCCGGAAGTGCCGGTATAGGTGAGCGTTCCGTCCTCGTAGTCGAAGAAATCGGGATCGAACAATACTTCTCCGGGATCGACCACTTCCAGATCCACGGCTTCACCTTTGGCGACGACCACGTTCAGCGCTCGGAGCGTGTTGCTCACGTTGCTGCCGTCCGTGAGGTTCCTCCTGTAAGGCAGGAATGCCACACCGTTGATGCTCATAGGCTTGTCGAGCGGCGATACGGTGAAGTCGTAGGCGTTGAAAACTATTTCGGAGACACTGCCCGCCATAACGTCCATAAGCACGATAGGCTCTTCGGAACCGAGTCCGGCGCCGCCTGTAGCAGCGTCCATTCCCCACTGAAAGCCTTTTCCGCCGGTTTCACTGTAAATGAAGCCTGCAGTTTCGTTGGGCAGGTCGATCGATGCGCTGAAGACGTTTTCTCCCGTACCCGGGGAGAGGGTTATCTCCCTCGGCGTCTCTTCGGAGGTCAGGAAATAAAGCTGCTGGAAAACAGGACGGCTGACCGTAACCGAAGTTCGTTCGGATGCCGTTTTAGCCTGTTTGTTTATGGCGGTAACCACCACCTCGACCTGCATATCGGGTGCGAGCCGTCCGAAAGGCATCGGAATGGTGTCCTTCACCTCCACCTGCCGCATATTGCCGGCGGGGAAGGTCGCCGAATGAAGCACGGCATTGTTCGAAACAACCTCTACAAGGATATGGGAGAGTGTTTTGGCATCGCTCGCCGGGACCGACACAAATATCGTGTCGCCGTATGCGATGCCGGCCGATGCGAGGGTTATTGTCCCCACCACGGGCGGTTCCGCGTTGGGGTCCAGTATTGCAGGCTCCTTCTTCTGGCACGATACCGCGCACAGAACGGCCACTGCCGCTATCAGTGATCTTGCTATTGTATTTTTCATGATATTCACGGTTAAGGGGGTTATAAATTGTAACCTGCGTTTTGCGTAAGTTTCGGATTGCGGTCACGTTCGTCCTGCGGGATGGGCATCAGCACCATGTGGGCGGGAAGATGTCCGTTGACCGTCACTTTTTCGCCTTTGACCACCTCTTCCCACTGGAGTGCATCGATGGTGCTTTTGGCCATGCCGTAGCGTTTCAGGTCGTACCACCTTTCGCCTTCGTAGGCGAGTTCCAGGCGGCGTTCGTCGAGCAGGAGGTTCTTCATGTTCTCTTTCGAAGTGGGGGCGAGCGGCTGCAGCCCTGCGCGAGTGCGGATTTTGACCACGTTGGGGTCGGCCGCCGCGGCCGTATGGCCGTCGGTCTGGTTGACCGCCTCGGCATGCAGCAGGACGATGTCGGCAAGCCTGAAAATGTAGACGAGGTCGCCGCAGTCCCAGCCTACCCGGTTCTTCGCCCTGGTCTTGTAGGGGAACGGAAGGTTGCCCGTGTTCCACGACCCTCCGGCGTTGTCGGCATAGTACTGGTCGAACCACACATTGTTGACATTCTCGTACACGATCGTGGACGCTTTGCGAACCGCGTCACCCGCCTCGTCGAAAGCCGCTATCAGGTCCTGCGAGGGGGTCAGGTATTTTCGCCAGTTCTGGTCGGTCATCGATGGGGGCAGCAACAGGACGGGAACATAGTTGTTTTCCGTCGTGTTAGCCTCGTACTGCACAGCCAGTATGGTTTCGCTGTTGTTGCGGTGCTCGTCATCGAACAGGTAGTCATACTCGTTGACGAGCGAATATACCGGCGAACCGGTAACCGCCTCGCAGTAGGATTTCACCTTGCCCCAGTCGACATTTCCCGGCGCGCCTATGATCGCGTAGGTTTGCGCGTACAGGGCGTTTACAGCGCCTTTGGAAGCCAGGCCTCGGGTGGTCGCGGCGGTGCCACGCTGTTCTGGCAGCCTGTCGAGGGCGACCTTCAGGTCGGCAAGTATTTGGTCGTATATCTGGGTCTCGGAATCCACGCGTGGTACTTGCACGTCTTCGGGCGCAGTGCTGCCGGTGGTGGTAACAAGAGGCACGCGGCCCCAGGTCCTCACGAGGTTGTAGTAATGCAGAGCCCTCAGGAAAGAGGCTTCGCCTATCATTTCCTGCCTGCGAGTGGTCTCTCCGAACGAAATTTCATCGAGTTTAGCGTCGGGGATCCCCGGTATGTGTTTAAGCGCGACGTTGCAGCGCATGATACCGCCGTAGAGCGATTTCCAGCTCTTCATCACCACCTGGTTGAGCGGGTCTATTTCGCGTGCGCCCACATTATTGATGTCGGGGTCGTCACCGCCGCTGTAGGCATTGTCGGAGAGACATTCCCCGATAACCATATAATACCATGTGTAGTACTCTTCGAATCCCTTCTGGATACCGTCGTAACAGCTAACGACAAGGGCCTCGGCATCTTCGGCGGATGTAAAGGCGTTGGCTTCGGTCACTTCGCCACGCGGAGTCTCGGTAAGGAAGTCGTCGCAGGAAACAGTCGCCGCGCCTGCCAGAACCATCGTCAGCAGCATTGTGAAAATATTTTTCTTTTTCATGATGATCACGTTTTAAGTATTTCCGGTTAGAATACGATGTTCAATCCTAAAATGTAGGTGCTGGCATGGGGGAAGACTCCCTGGTCGATGCCCATCGCCGTCGCGCTGCCGCCGGTTATGCTGGCTTCGGGATCGTATCCCGAATAATTGGTGAAGGTGTAGGCATTCTCCGCCGAGGCATAGACCGTGATGCGCTCCATCAGCGCTTTCCGGGTCAGGTTTTGCGGCAGGGTGTAGGAGAGTTTTATGCTCTTTATCTTGAGGTACGAGCCGTCCTCCACAAAGCGCGACGATACGACCGGATATTTATCCTTGTCGGGGGCCGGGATCGTGGTGTAGTCGCCCGGGGTGCGCCAGCGCATCAGCACGGCGGCCGACTGGTTGCGCGAATCGAACATGCCCTCGGTGAACATGCGGGTGGCGTTGTAGATATCGTTGCCGTATGATCCCTGCAGGAAAATCGACAGATCGATGCCCTTCCACGAGAAAGTATTGCCGATGCCATAGAGCAGTTTGGGCTGGGCGCAACCGATGACCCTGCGGTCGGTGTCGGGATTCAGCTCATCCTGGTAGGCCAGCATGCCGTTGGCTTTCTCATAAAGCATCCGTCCGTTGGCCGGATCCACGCCCACGGCCTGATACCCGTAGAACGTGCCCATAGGCGAACCAGTCTGCACGATCGATGTGTTCCCGGATATCTTCTTGTCCAATCCGCCCGTATATATGGCGGGGGTGTCGGCCATGTCGACTACTTCATTGTGATTATACGATATATTGAAATCAGTGGTCCATTTGAACTCTCCTACGAGATTGCGCGTGTTCAGTTGGAACTCTATACCCTTGTTCTCGACGCTGCCAACGTTCTGCATGCCTGAATCGAAACCTGTGGTCTCCGGCAGCTTGACGCTGAGTAACAGGTCGGTGGTTTTTTTATAATAAGCGTCTGCCGTGGCGTTGATACGCCCTTCGAAAGCCGAGAAGTCTATCCCGATATTGGTCTGCGAGGTCTTCTCCCAGCGCAACTTGGAGTTGCCTATCTGCGACTGGTAGTATCCCGGAACTATCTTGCCGTCATAATTGTAGTTTGCCCCTATACCGTAGATGCCGTATGAACTGTAGTCGCCGACCTGGTCATTTCCAACCTGTCCCCAGCCGACCCTCAGCTTCAGGTCGTAGAGCCACGGCACATCTTTCAGGAACTCTTCGCCCGTGAGACGCCATCCCAACGAAAAAGAGGGAAAGTAGCCCCAACGGCTGTCCCGTCCGAATTTAGAAGAACCGTCCGCACGGAAATTCACCGTCGCAAGGTATTTGCCGGCATAGTCGTACGTGCCTCTCACTATGGCTGATACATTGGAATTCGCCGCATAATATTCGATTGGCTTGCTGAGAACCGTTCCGGCGCCCAGCATCTTTATCTTGTTGCTGGCGAAACCGCGGATCGCCACATCGGCACCCTCGCTTTCATAGCGCGACAGGATGAACCCGCCCAACACAGAAAAGCCGTGTTCTCCGATCGATTTGGAGTAGGTTAGCAGATTTTCGTTTATCCATTTGTAAGAGAATGCGCTGTTATAGGTCGACTGGCCCTGCTGGTTGACGCCCCATGCGGTGCTGAACGG
Source organism: Rikenellaceae bacterium (assembly GCA_031548515.1). Classification (GTDB taxonomy): domain Bacteria; phylum Bacteroidota; class Bacteroidia; order Bacteroidales; family Rikenellaceae; genus UBA940. The sequence goes on from JAVBRB010000025.1 coordinate 46,165, forward strand.
ATCGAGGAACTCCTTGTAGCGGTTGTATCCCGATTCGATACCCAAGCTGCTCTTGAATTTGAGATCCCTGGTAAAGGATATCTCGCCGTAGACGTAAGCGAGTATGCTGTTTGATATCCAGTTGCGGTCGTAGGCTTCGATCCCTGCGAGCGGGTTCTCGAGCGACGAAAGGAACGGCAGGGTGGGGTAGGTACCGTCGGCGTTCCTGAGCGGGACTATGGAGGGTGTGGTCAGTGCCTGGAGTACCACCGTTTCGGAGTTGCCGTCCGACACATCCACATCCTTGATGCGGCTGTAGGCCACATTGGCGCCGAGTTTCATCCATTTTTTGACCTGGTAGTCGATGTTTACCTTCAGGTTCATGCGCTCGAAGCTAGAAGGCTTTATTATACCGTCCTGCTGGATATATCCTCCCGACACGTAGTAGGTCATCTTGTCGGTGCCGCCCGAGAACGACAGTTGGTAGTTCTGCATTGGGGCCATGCGGAACATCTCGTCCTGCCAGTCGACATTTCCGTTATATATGTTTCGGTCGATGGCGGGATAGCCCATTTCGTTCAGCAGTTCTTCGTATTGCCCGGCATTGAGAACGTCGATCTTGCGCGGTTTCAGCGAAACACCGTAATACGCATTGAAATCTATTCTGGACTCACCCTTCATTCCCATCTTCGTGGTGATGATGACCACGCCGTTGGCGCCAGCGTTACCGTAAATGGCCGCGGAAGAGGCGTCTTTGAGTATCGTGATGCTTTCTATCTCCGACGGATTGATGGCTTTGGTGTCGGTGGTGGGAACACCGTCCACGATGTAAAGCGGATCGCTGCCCGCCGAGATGGATGTGGCGCCGCGTACGCGGATCGAGAAGCCGTCCGACGGTTTCCCCGAAGCCGATACGACCTGCACCCCCGCCGTCCGGCCCGCGAGAGCGGCCCCGAAGTCGGTGACGGGAATATTCTCGATGTCGCGCGCCGAAACGGTAGAAACGGCGCCCGTGATATCTTTTTTAAGCTGCGTTCCGTATCCCACCACCACGACCTCGTCGAGTATTTTCAAGTCCTGCTGCAGGATGATGTCGACAACCGAGGTGTTACCGGCGGCGACTCTTTGCGGGATGTAGCCCAGGAAGGAGAACGACAGTATGGTGTCGTCGCCCGGGACGGCGATCGAGTATCTGCCGTCGCCTCCCGTTACGGCGCCCGCCGAAGTACCTTCGACGGTAACCGTCACCCCGGCCAGCGCCTCTCCGGAACTGCCCGTGACGACACCGGTAACCCGGTTCTTTTGCGGCTCCTGCTGTTCGGCGCGAAGGCTGAGCGAAATAGCCTTGTTGTTGACCGTGTACGATATGTTGGTGCCGCCCAGGGCGCTGTTCAGCACATCGTAAATGCTGCCATTCTCGACATTCACGCTTACCCGGGTGTCTTTATCGATCCGGTCGTTGCTGTAGAAAAAGTAAAAATCGGTTCCGGCCTCGACCTGCCGGATCACATCCCGGAGGGCCACGTTGTTCTCTTTAATGGTGAGGCTGGTTCGCTGGGCATAGGCGTCCGCGGCGTAAAGCTGGGATGCGCCCAGGAAAATGAAAAGGATTGCGGCTCTCATGGTTAGTCGTAATAATCGGTGCGGGATCGTCCGATGTGATTGATTTTTCATATATTTGCTTGTTTTTGATTACCGACCTTTCCCAACCCGTTCCGCTAAGATCCGAGGTCAGGCAAGGCCCGAAAAGAATTGAAAACATCGCGAGCCGGAGGATATGCCAGTATCTTCCGGCTCTTTTTCAGGTTGCTACCGTAAAAGAGAGAGAGGGAATTTCATCATAGGCTTCAGGTTTTTAGGTATTGGCAGGTTCGGGCGCGCGAAGGTTGTCACCGCTCGCTTATCGAAAGGGAACTGCCGGTCAGTTTGTATTTGATAGGATAACTTGCGTTTATCACGCGGAGCACATCCTCGACGGTGTCGCCGGATGTTATCCTGCCGGTAAATTTTTTCTTACTGATGGCGGGCGACACCCGGATGTCAAGGTTGTAATAACGCCCGAAGTGCGAAGCTATATTTTCAAGTGGCTCCTCGGTAAAGCGGTATGTGCCGTCTTTCCAGATCACATAATATTCGGTGTCCACATCCGAAACGCCGATCGCGCCGCCTTCGCGCGGAAGATATGCCTGCTGCCCGGGCAGAAGGGATACCGCCGTCATGCCGTCCGCTTCCACACCATAGCCTACCTCGACGCGGCCCGAGATCAGCGTCACGAAAGCGTCTTCGCCGGATTGTGATTCGAAGACGAATTCAGTCCCTGTAACCCGCACGTTAGCCCCTTCCGAACAGACCACGAACGGATGAGCCTTATCCGGTGCCACCTCGAAATAGGCTTTCCCCTCGAGTGAAACGAGCCTCGTTTCAGGAGCGAATGTTTCCGGATATGTGATCTTGCTGTCGCCGTTGAGCCAGACCCGCGATCCGTCGGGAAGCGTTATCTGCTGCACCCCGTCGTGGTTGTACACGGCGTTGTTGATGATAACGGTCTGTTCCGGTTCGACCGCGACATTTACTCCCAGCCACACGGCCGAGGCGGCGGCCACCCCGATAACAACGGCGGCAGCGTAACGCAGCCAGGAAAGCCTCCTCGCCGCGTGAATGGGAACGGAATGCCGGACCGTTCCTGCGGATTCTTTCACGATCCTGTTCCAGCCGCTGCGTACCTCCTCTTCGGGCAGCGATTCGCGCGAGGACCATATCTCCTCCATCTGGCAGAATATCTCAGCATTGCGTTTATCTTCACGGAGCCATGCGTCGAGCACACCCTCCTCTTCTGGGGTGGTCGTGCCTCGAAGCGATCTTATGATTATTATTTCAGGTATCCGGGCCATGGCGCTTTGTTTTTTATAGTCGTTGCATATATAAGACAAGAAGACCCCCCGGAATTACTTAAATCCGGGTAAAAAAAGTTTGCATAAAGCAGAAACAGCCTGAAAACGGGGTTCAGCCCATGGCTCGGGTTTCCAGTACGAGCAGGGTGAACAGGAGTAGGGAATAAATTTTACCGCCGCCGGGACTTTTCGCCGAATCGCCCTTTCTCTGCAGCAATGCTTCACGCAGCATTTTCAGCCCCAGGTAAAGGTGGTGCTCAACGGTCCGCACCGATATGCCGAGTTCGGCGGCTATCTCGGCATTCGCTTTGTCATCGAAGTAAGCCATTGTGAAAACCTCGCGGCATTTCGTAGGCAAAATATCCAAAAGGCCCCTGATAACCGCCATACACTCGGTTTCCAGCAGAAACTTGTCTGCGGTGTCGTAATATTCGAGTCCCTGTTCTTTGATGCGCGCGTTGATGTTGTTCTGATAGTTATCCTTGACTCCGTCGCGCCTGATGGTATTGATGCATCTGTTGCGGACGGCCATCATCAGATATGCATGGGATGGGAGGCCGGGCGCATCCCATTTCCTTAGGATTTCCAGAAAAACGTCATGTACGATGTCCTCGGCCGCTCCCGGTTCCAAGAACCTGCGCACAAACATCGTCATTGCAGATACATTTTCTTCATACAGAAGCCTGAATGCATCCATGTTGTCGATACCACTCATAACTTTCCTTCTGGAACAACCGGCTGAACCGTAAATACGGATACAGAGAAAGCAAATATAATCAAATATCGGACAATGATTACAAATATACCTCCTGCCTGCTGTTGCTTTCATGGTTTACACAACCTCTGTACACCACCGTAAAACCGCCACGAATCCACACAAACAAAAAAGCAGTTACGATGAGTAACTGCTTGATCTGCAGGCGGTACCGCCAGGACGATTATGTTGTGATACATCTGTCTGACGGTCAGCTTCAAGAGAATTGATCGAAAAGAAAACCTACGGATCGCCTACAGACGCGCGTCGTCTTTTGTCACTTGAAATTCTATTTTGAACGCAATGCAGACGTGATGCACCTTAGTTATGCCAAAGAAAAAATAGATGCCTTGTTATCAAAATCATTCTGTTATTTTGTCAGAGATAATTTGTTCAATGTATTCTCTGTCAGGACAATTCGGTTTAGGACGGTTCTTCACGAAATCCCAGTCCTCTAATCTGGTAGACACACCCAGATTAATGTAGCGTCTTTTTCTGTTCTGCGTGATTCTGAGTTTGATTGGAAACTCGTTGTTTTTCAGAGGTTTGTACTTGTAGCAGATCGCCTCGATTGTTGTGTTCATAGTAAACATTTTGGAGAACACACCCCTGCAGAATCCACTGAAATCAGATGAAAATAACACAAACAAAAAAGCAGCTACATTTCTGTAATTGCTTGATTTTCAAGTGGTGCCACCAAGAATCGAATTAGGGACACACGGATTTTCAGTACCTATAGCTCCACAGTCTCAAAAGCAGTCTTCTTGACTGTAAATGCTTGGTAATGTGAAGTATTAGGTAGAGATATGCCTGAAAATAGTCCTTTTCAGTAATTGCAGTTTACACTATGGTTTACACAAGTTGCAAGGTTAATATTGAGTTATTTATTTGTAAATTAGTTAATTGTCTTAGAAAACAGGCTTATTCACGAATATACTGCCGTGTAAAATCCTTACGATGAGTATTTCTTCGTGCGATATTGTCTTGTAAAAGATGATATGCTTATTGACTATAAACCCGTATATATCCCCTGCTATTTCATCGTAATTTCTCCCAAAAGCAGGATTATCGGCAATGTCCTGACACGAGCCGACCAACATCTCATAATACAGGTCGGCCTGTCTTTCAGACCACGTTTCAACCGTGTAATTCCAGATGTCCGTTAAATCCTCGACGGCTTTGTTGGTAAAGTTGAATTTAGCCATTATTCCTTTGAGCCTTTATGGATTGCAAGTGCTTTTTAGGATTGAAATCGGTTGCGATACCGCTGTCTAACCCCTCTTGTATGGCACTTTTTAAGGCAGTAATCCTGTTTTCTTCCTCTTCCAACAGCCTTAATCCAGAACGGATAACCTCGCTTGCGTTCTTGTAGCGCCCTTGCGAAATCTTATTCTCGACAAACTGCTCAAAGTAGTTGCCTAATGCTACCGATGTATTCTTTCTCATAGCTTTATTATTTTCTTCAAAGTTACCAATATTTGGTAAAACGACAAATTTTCTATCAATATTATTAAGTCTTAGAAAAATCGCGCGTAAAAAAGAAACCCCAACCTGTCGTGAAACAAGTTGGGGTAATGTATGAAATAAACATATTCTATTCTGTGGGGTGTGTATATGTGGTAGCTTCAAAAATAAAATCTAACGAAACATCTTGTCCTGCCTGAATGTAAAATTGTTTTATCTTGATGCTGTTAACTTGACGAGCAGTCATCAAAGAATTGTTATCAGTAACATAAGCAACCCAATCAGAGGCAAAAACAATCGCATAATATTCTCCTGGTTCGAGTACTGTTTTAAATTTAGATTTGATGTTCCCCTGAGTGAAATTTGCAATATTGATTTTTTTCAATCCTTCAAGAACGTCATAAAGTTTTTGCCCAGCATAATCGCTCCAATTTTCTAAGGAGAGGACATATTCTTCATGAGCGATTTCATTATGCTGATTTATTAAATCATATAAGTCGGACGTAATATTCTTTGCAACAAAAGACTCTCCGCCCCCTTGTGGTGTTATATATAGCATGCCCGTTTCGTCCCAATCCTCACAATAAACATTGATATTCAAATTGTAGTGGGTTCCTTGCGTTTCGTTTTTGTCGCATGAAGCCAGCACTGTGATTGCTATAATTGCAGTCAGTAATATCTTTTTCATATTTGTATTTATAAAGGTAAAATAGTCGTAAATGAATTCCAGCCTTCTGTGTTCTTATAGTCATTTATACACGCGCTTGGGACTCTCAACACTGCATTTTCAGGCAAGTAGTAAAAAAACGAGTGAGGATATTCATCGTCTAATTTAGGAGGTGTGACAGCACCTATTTTAAATGATGTTAAACTTTCACAAAATGCAAATGCCCCATCTCCAAACATATCAAGTGAACTGCAAGAAGATGCATCAAAGATTGACAGGTTTCGACAACTCGCAAATGCCCAATATCCAATCTTTTCCAAAGATATACACCCGTCCAGATAAATCGCCTCAAGTGAAGAGCAATTATAAAACGTATTTGCTCCTATTGAGGTTAAATAAGTGCAATTAGATAAATACAATGATTTTAGGTCTTGACAATGTTGAAATACGCCTCTGCTGTTTGAAGCGTCAGATCCTATGACTCTCAATTTAGAGCCACTTTCGATGTTCACTTGCGATAAATATGAGCAGTTTTCAAAAGCACCATCCTCAATTACCTCTACACTCGCAGGGATTGAGATTTCGTTTGTCATACAATAATAAAATGCTCTTTTCCCAATGCTTTTTAATTTGCTATTAATAGGGAAATGAACCTTATACAAATACGCACCTGCAAATGCCCTTTCTCCAATGCTGATTAATGTTGATGGTAAATAAATTTCTTTAGCCGTAAGTTGAGCCTCGGAAAATGCATTTTTGGGGATTTCTTCAATTTGCGTTTCTGATAGATCGATAACACTCAATCCTCTTCCGCATCTATCAACAATGAACGTATAATCTTTTTGGTTAAGATTACCTGTGATTTTTAGCTTCTGGACATATGAAAAATCCACTTGCATCTTCTCCATATTTGCCTGCAGTTGTCCTTGCTCTGTATGGACTTCTATCCAATCTTCATAATTATGACTTGGAGCATCGTTTCCCTTGTCGCATGACACGAACATTGCTACGAGAGCAACACATAGAAATACTTTTTTCATTGGTTTAATTGGTTTTGTTTCCCTGCCAGTCCAGAAACAGGAGTTAATCATAAAAGAAAGATGCAGGACTAATTATAACCTACCAAGAAATGCGGGCTCTGACAAAGCCTTTAAGTATTGATAAGCACAACAGCCCTGCACCAGAATATGATGCAGAGAGAAGTTGCCTATTTCCTACTTAAAAATTGAACTGTCAGATTCGCATTTCGAAAATAGACTATAACACCTTTCGTGTCAATATGTCTGCTACCCGTAACGCAGTAGCGTCACAAAGATACAGAAAATATCAAACTTAGGGCATTACCTCTCATAAAGGCTGTTGTGCGTAAATATTGAATGTCTTAGATGTGTGACGCAATTCGGGTATTTCTCATTTTATATACCCCTCTGCAGATTATGTCATACCCAATTTAAGCAAATGATTCCACGATTTCAGTCATAACCGCATCCATGTAAATAGCCTGACCACAGCATTGCCGTCCCCACCAGAAACAACCACAATCGTCAATAATAACTTCGCCTTGTTCTTTGAGTTGTTCGGCAAGCCACCTCGTTACAAGCCACCATTCCATAACCTCATACCATTCGCCATACAGGGATTCATCTGGAATTGCACCTGATTTTATTAATTCCTCGACAACCGTACTCTGACCGCATAGTACGTGGTTGTTTACCAATTCTCTTTCCGTAATCATAGTAGTTCCTCTATTTTTTGAAGTAAATCGTTTGTGATGTCTGTGTGGTCTGCCTGTATTTTGGTATTCCACACGTTTATCTGCCCGTTATACAAGGTTGCTGAATTGGACGCTATGTGCGCAAAATCATTGCAGATGTTGGATGGCACATATTCATCCCTGAATGTCTCATGCAGGATTGTAATTTCAGGCTCTCGCATCCGTGTATCGTCTTCGGTTTGATACAGCGTCAGGTTTATAACCCTATACCGCCCTAAATCCTGTACGACTTTGGCGTGGATCTCTTTGTTTTCATCAATGGTCTGTCGGCCTTTTTCAATTAAGGCAGTTAGGATTTTGACAGCGTTTTCATTCAGCGTTTTCATGTTGGTTGGACTTTTACGGATTAATAAAAATGAAAGCCACCTCAGAATGTGAAGTGGCTCTCGGATTGGATGCAGGCATTGTGTTGTACCGCAATCAGTTTTTCATCGTCTTAGTCCGCGCATATGATTGAAAAAAGAAAGCCAACACCCTTTTTCGGATGCTGGCTTCGTTAGAAACTTTTATTTTTATTCTACTAGTTTAACAATTCTTGCTCGTTCTTTTTTCCCATCTGGCGTAGGAATAATCTGGAAAGTTACTTTGCATCCGACTATAATTTTAGGTGTCAGATGGAAAGTAGTCGTAGCAGAAAAATAATACTCATTCTTATCATATATAATAAATCCATCTTTCCCTCGCTCGTTATCATGCAATATTTTTCCTATCACTCCCTCCAGATGCGTTTCAACTTTGTGTCCGCTTTTCTTGTCTTTATCTGCAGACAATCCATTCCAATATTTTTTCAATTCATTTTTCAATTTGACAATGTCTAATATCTCTGGATTTGAGAATGTACCAAGTCTATCAGATAATTTTTGCGGTATTGCCCACTCCTCTTCTTGGCGAATTAATTTTGCTAGAGAAAAGTGCTTAAATGCTAAATCTGAATTACTCTGTTTTTTGAAAATTTCTCCAAGCAAAAAAAGTAGGTCGACCTTAAACTCTAATGGGCCATGATTATTAATAGCGTTGATTGCCATTGTAAACGCATGGTTAGAATTACCCTTTTCAAAATATAGTTCAGCTAACTCTTTCTGAATAAACCATTCTCTTTTTTTACTTAAAATGGTTTCAAGTTCTTTAATAGCATCTTCCGTATTGCCGAGATTTTTCTTTGCAAGGGCAATTCGTCTGGAAAACCATATATCATTTGAATAATGGAATTTGTCAATGCTTTCAAGTCCTTCTTTTGAAGTGTCAAAACATTCTTGCCATTCTCCTAAAGCCATTAATGCCTTGGTTTTATATGCGTACCAATTCTCGAAGTCTGATGCTAACTCCATGTCTTTCAGTTGTCCTTTTCGTTCAACTTTTATTATAGAGCAATCCTTCGAAAGAATCTTATTATTAACATTGTTGCAAAATTCATTGATTAATTTCCAATTAGGCGTTGGTTTGCTTTTTTCCGACTTCAACACAATTAAGAAAAGATTTGAAATTAGCGTTCTAGAAAAAGCGTTATCAAATTGAGCAAGAATAGGTATTAGATTTTCAATACTTGTAACTAATTCACTCTTATCATAATTAGAAGTCTCTTGAGATTCTTCTTCCTCATCATCAAAAAATACGCTCTCATTTTCAGCATATATAACATCTCCATTTTCGTTCTTGTATTTTGACCAAAGCAACCATCCATAAGCACTTAGAACTATCTCCTTTTGCTCAATAGTCACATTGACATTATACATTTTTAAGAATTGGAGAGCAGCATCAAATTGATTAGTATACCTCAATGAAGATATTATATCCGAAATTATATATTCGTTACCTGCAATATCTTCTTTAGAAAAACTTGCTTTATTTTCTTTGAAAAAAGCAAGTGCCTCTGAATATTTTTTCTCCTTCCTGAAAGTCGAAATCTGTCTACTAAAATCAAATATGGACATATGCTTTATTATTAAAATCGCTTTATTAGATATGGATTTTAATTAATGAATTCATGATTCGGTAATTAGGCCTTCTATTGATTTGTAAATATCTTCTAGCAATGAATTCGAATTGCAATCATTCAAAATAGGCTCTCCTGTTTTAAAACGATGCTTACCGTCGTAGTAAAACCTAATGGCTGCTTTCTCTTGCCGTCTCTTAAAATAATAGACCTCCTGATATTGCAAATGCTTTATATCTTTTATCTGTATTTTATGTTCTATAAGATTGGTATTCAAATAATCGTATAGTACTCTCAGCTCTCGATGCACCTCATTAAATTCCATAAAACTCTCCTTTGAAACATCTTGAGAAATAACATCGATCGTAATAGGAGTAGCCATTACTGTACTAATAACTTGAGCTAAGTCGTTGGATTCTGTAAGATGGGAAGAGATAGTCTGTTTAGTATATTCATCTTTAGAGTTATACCAGAAAACTATTCCTGCCTTTTTGCCATTATGCTCAAACAAGTACACATCTTGAAAATTGTGTGATGTTCGAGATATAATATGATACCCTCTGTCTAATGATTTTGCGGATATTTCAATGAATTTATTGCGTTGGAATGGCTTAGCGTTTGCCAAACCAAATTTTTCTAAAGTGGCTTCAAATCCATCTGGAATATTGAAAGTGATAACACTTGATGCTGTTGATTCACTCTTGCTTTGAGGATTTGATTGGAGCAACTGAAAATTGAAATGTAATTTTGAAAATTGGCTTGTTTCAGGAACATTATACAGAAAAAGTTTGTTCTTTGATCGGGTTACGGCAGTATATACCCATCTAAGAAAGTGAGGACTCAATAACCCCATATGAACATCCATATTGACAAAAACAGAGTCCCATTCTCCGCCCTGTGCTTTATGGCATGTAACAGCATATCCATATTTTACTTTCAGCGCATTAAAAAACGGATCATCCTTAAGTGCGTTTCTAAAGTCAGCAGTTCCTGGTTTTAAGTATGGGTTTCTAATTTTAAAATCAATATATAAGGCAATGGATTCTGCATAAGTCAAGTTCGCTTCTGGGTTCTGCAAGTAATTATCCAAAATTAAACATTCGACTTCTCGGAAGCTATTTTCATATGGCACCTCGATAACGATTTCTCTAAATACGTGATTGACCAAAACATCTTTCCCGTTCTCATCATAAGATTTCATACTTTGAATCTTAACATCAGGGGAAACTTTTTTGACTTTTACCAATGTGCCATTAAAAAGCTCTATGTCATAATTATAGTTGTTGTAATGGATTATAAGTATGTCTCCTTCCTCGACAGAATTTTTATCTTTAAATAGTGCTTCTCTAATAGCAATATTATAATCATATGCTTTTCTATTACTGTGATTTACAATAATCGATTTGTTCAAAACTTTGTCTTTATTCGATTCTATATATCTATCGACAATCGTTGAAGCGTCTATTATTTCTACATCGGGTTTCTGTGTGTCTATTCTGAAACTATTTCGTTTTGGGTTGGCTAGCTCTTTCCTCAAATATGAGGCAATATGTAATACTCCACTATCGGCTTTTTGTCGAACAATCTCTGTTAATTCATGTCCTTGAGAATCTAGCTGATAGTTGTCTTTAAGATAGCGCTGACTTAATGCGGGAGAAATATTGTCGGTCACAGGAGGCAATTGAGCAGGGTCGCCAACAAATATTATTTTATTTGACCTGCCAACATTGTTTAATGCCATATGCGATAATAAATCGTTGAGCAATAACCCCGAACCATAAATGAAAAAATCGTTCTCGCTATATGTATCTGAAACCATGGAGGCTTCATCTACAATATAAATACTTCTCGTATTTGTTTCAATCTTCTTTAATCCATACTTGAACTTAAATGACTTCTTATCATCAGAATCTGTTTCGATTATTTCATCCAGATTGTATATAGCTCTATGAATAGTAGTCGCATAAATGCCTGTCTTCTCCTTTAATATCATGGCTGCTCTTCCAGTGGGAGCCATCAATTTACATTCATATCTTTTAGAATTAAGATATTCAGCGATACTTTTAATTAGAAATGTTTTGCCCGTACCCGCATACCCTTTAAGAATAAAGCAGTTGCAATCAGATTGAAAGAACTTGTCCAACAACTCTAGCGCGTTAATCTGATCGTGGGTGTATTGATATTTCGGATTGGCAAGCGACATAACAAAACAGGCTGAAAGTTAGTCCTGTAAATATACAAAATTTTTCTCGGTTGTCTCTACGGCATTATCTAACTTATTAGTTTATAGTCAATCGAAATCTAGCAACCATTTTGGTTAGTTGGCTTGTATTTCGATTTGAATTTATCTATAGATATGTTCGTAAAATAATTTTCTCGGACTTAACTCTTGCATTTATTATTCATTAGCACTTATTAGGAAGAGAGTTTTGTTAATATTTTGACTTTTCATAATCAATGATCGGGGGAGGGTAAAAAGGAACTCATCGCTTTCGGGCATTATATATCCACTTTTCTTATTTTGAAAGTCAAACTGTATCCCCATTTATTTGTGAGCGTTTCTTAATTTACGGAAAAGTGATTTTACGTATTCTGCTAATTCTTCATCGACATCTTTCAATGATTTATTTATACTGATTGAAAATTCTTTATACATACCATTCCCAAATCCATATTCTTTAAAATCTTCGAGTAATCCGACATATGCCAATTTTTGCGTAATTATATCCCTATCTTGTTCATCTGGATTCCAGAAATCAATTCTTGCATTCCCGTAATCAAAATGCACGTCAAGCTTATAAAGGACGTTGTTTTCTATAAAATTTTCAAAAAGCCAATGCCAAGGCTTGTAGCGATATATTTTTTTAAATGGCAAATAGTCCTTTCCTATGCTCTCCATAAATACATCTGCCCTATATTGTTCAAGCCCATTAATCAATTCTGTAATTGCTTTTGCTTTTTCTAAACCAGAGTTTTGAGACACTATTTCGTAAAAATCATCTTTTATTTCTCTGCCTAGTCCCATTTTTGATAAGTGTTTTAATAGTTTGCCATATTGATAAATGAAAGATGCACAGTCTTCATTGTTTTTTGAAGTTTCATAACAAGGTAATATCCATCCATTATACAAATCATTAGATGAGTTGGAAAATGCAGAAATATTTAGAATTAGATCGTTTATGTCTGTGTTGCTAGTTAAAGGAGCTTTCTTATTTTCATTTAATGTAAGATAGATTATGCAATCAACATGATAACCACTGCCGATTGCATAATTATAATATCTTTCTAATTGATCTTTTTGGTCTCCCGCATTATTTATTTTGTTTTCAATTATGATACATTTTTTTGAGTCATTATCTCTTATCCAGACATCGATCTTCCCTGTTTCTCTGGAAACGATAGAGTTCCTATAATTTTCTTGTTTTACATCGCCCCCATTTGTATTAATAAAATGAATAAATAAATCTAGATAAGTATATAATGACTTATGCCGTCCTTCTGGGGTTAATAATAGCTTAATTACATCACTATGGAAATTCTCCAGATGAGATGTATAAGTAGATATTGTGAATAGATTAAAACCATTATTATCAAGATGGTTAGTTATATCAGAAAGTTGACGTTCAATATCTATGAATTTCTTTTGATTTATAAATTCTCTAATATCCATATGTTATTCTTAATCTAGTGTGCTAAATATTGTGTGGGTATTTGATCGCGGGATAGTGGTTTTTTCTTGATCTCTGACTATAATGAGTTGTATCACTGATTAGAAGGATCTATATCTTACTTGATACTCTTTTTATTCTGCGCTTAAGATTTTTATCATTGGTTTTATATGCTGATAAGTCGTTCTTGATACCTCGTAATTTCGACTTGGAAATATCAGTCCTGTTTGCAAATTCGTTTATGATCGTAATTGCAATATCAATATTGTCGTTAGAGGTAACTTTTTGGCGTAATATCAATATTAAATCAGTAAGTATACTATCCTTGGCGCGTTTGGCTAGCAAAGTATAATATCCGCTCTCAGTTGAAAGATCTACGACAGTTCTGTTAGAAAAGTCGCTTAATGGAATATTAAATAATGATAATGGATAATCTTTCAGCTTATTCACTGTTAAAGATTTAATTTTATTTGACATAATCTTCTTGAACGCTACGTTATCGCATAGAAACAGAATAAGATCAATTACTTGAGTTCTAGTCGATGATGTGACAGAAGATATTAAAGAGTTTAATTTTTCAATTATTTTATTGTTTGCCACTTCCAATTTTCCATCCTTGTTTTTATATGTCAGGCAATGTTTTGTTAATCTTAAACTGCTGTCAAGGAAGTAATATGTATCAGTTAATATGATGTTAAATAAAGGGACAAGTGAAAATCCTTTATCAAGCAGTTTTACTAAATGCTGATTGGTATGACCTCTGTATTTAGGGGCGTAAATAGCTAGCTCACTATTTGTTGATGTGTGATTATTCGTCGTTGAATATATAAGTATTATAAAATCAATAATGGCCTGTGCTTCTTCTTTATTATCAATGGTTTCTGTAATAAAGCTAACATCTGTGTCGTATTGTGGACTAGTAGGGTAACTTGGGTGTGCTTTTTTTCTATCATCAAATATTTTCCTATATATTTCAGATGGTTCTTTTTCTAAGGTACGATCTCCAATGGTAGAAAAATAAGGTGTTAAGAAATGTATGTATTCAAGAATTTCATCTTTTGTTTTATTACGCATATCTCCTATTAAATCATTTATCTTATTTAAAAATGTTTTAATTATAAAAGAAGATATATGAGGATGGGTCTGGAATATCCAGAGAACCTCATCTGCGTTATTGTCTTCTAAAGAAATAGTTTCTATCGCATCAATATAATTAGTAATCACATTAGACGATATAAGGTGTTGCCATTGATGTTCTGAGTATTCAACATCTCTGTCAATCCATTCTGTTGAGAGGTGTTTCAACATGAATGAACTTAATTCATGACAGAAGGTCTCATCCTGGTATAGTTTAAGTATTTCAGTGCGTATAATATCTAAATTAGCAGGAACGCCATCCTCATTAGTAGTCGTTATGTATTGGAATAAATAATTTTTAAGCGATTCTACTTCTTGATCTAGTAGTATTTTTGAGTAAGCACATATGCTTTTTACATCCGCAGTTTCAGAAATAATGTCTTCAAAATTATTGTTTATGCTGTTTACAATTGAAATATTAATATGGCTAGGCATCGGTTTGACCACATTTAACTTAGCGATCAAATCAAAATAATTCACAATCTCAGACTTGATATTATAAGTATAGACTTCTTTTAATTGGTCAGAGATGTATGAATAAACGATTTCTTCTTTATCAGGATTCTCACTTAGGTATTTGAGAAGGACATCACTATTATATCCCACTATTTCATCTTGTATTTCATCGGGAATATCATTGTAAATAGAGTCTGCGTTCGTCAATATTTTTGTTATGACAGACGTTTCTACTCCTTTAGTTATGTGTTTAGTTGTTCTCAAAAATGTTTTTAAGTCTTTATGGCAAGCATCATTTTCTTCAGGATCAGAGCTGTATATACCATCAAGTATTAATTTTTTCTGAGTTATCAGCATTTTGTAATAATCGTTATATTCTTCTCGTATGATTAAAAGCGCACAAATAAGAGTCTCATATTTGTCGGAGAAATCATCGTCATAATTATTCAATTCTGCTGATAAATTATTGAA
This sequence comes from Rikenellaceae bacterium, assembly GCA_031548515.1. Classification (GTDB taxonomy): domain Bacteria; phylum Bacteroidota; class Bacteroidia; order Bacteroidales; family Rikenellaceae; genus UBA940. The sequence continues at coordinate 61,359 of JAVBRB010000025.1, forward strand.
GAGTTGAATTATCCTTCGTGGATTTCGAGCAAACTCCTTTGATAGTAAGTTTAGTGTCTCTGAGTTATATCCAAGGCTACTATTCTCATTAACTCTATTTGCCAGAGCTCGCATTTCTGTTGTCCCATAAGGTTTTATGCGGATAACAACATTAAAGAATTTTCGTAAAAACTCTTCAGTCTCATCACTTTTTCTATTGAATAGATGCTTTTGCAAAGCTTCGTCATCTACAGGGATAATAAAGACAACACTTAACTGTTCATCACACAAAAATGTTTTAATATCTGTAAGAAGCTGGTAGGCTATATTGCTATCACATCGGTCGATGTTATCAATAACTATGACTAGCTTATCTAAATCCTTTATTCCTTTATTATTGTCAATATATTTATACTTGAATCTGGATATTGAATTTGTCTTTTCGAATGAAGAATTTACAATCTCTTTGAAACAGTCTTCAAATTGCTCGGGAGCAAATAGATGTGGTTTAGTCACTGATATTTTTAATTCCTGAAATACGCCAGATATAATTGTATATAATAATCCGCATAAAGGTATTAAAGATGCAATGCTGAATTTCCAATTATCGCTAATTTCCCACCATCTCAATGAAGCAACTATAGCTATCATGATTAATAACACTATGATTACTTGAATCATTTTTGTGTTGTTAAGCTGATATTTTTTACCAATGTCTATAGATTCATTCTCGTAGAATTTTCTCATATAATCAGTCTCTTTATAATTTAGACTAGATCTTAAATGACGAAGAAACATTCTTCTAAATGAATCATTGCAATACTGCCAGGCATCGTATGTTACAAAATGTACTTTAGGAGACTTCTGTAAATCAAAATCATGCTTGCAAGTTTCAATTATGGATGATTTGCCTGATCCCCAACTGCCAAAAAGACCGATAGTAAACACTTTGTCTGGCGGTGTGTTTTTGATTATCTTATTAAGATTGTCAGAATAGACTTTGGTTTTAAGAAAATCTGACTGTTCATCTAGTACGATCTCTTTATCAAGTACGAAATTTCTACGCATTGGCTTTGTAGTTGTAGGTTAATATTCTCCAAATATAATGATTTGTAGCAACATAACACAACTAAAAAACAGTCGGGCATTTCTAATGAAACAATATGGCGGAAAAATGTTTTATTTGTGCGTAATTATATTCAGCTAAATCATGACGCAATTTTTAAGTGGGTATATCGGATTGATATTTTATAAATCGTGTCATTGAATTAGTATCGTCGAGAGAGTAACATCCAACCTCTGCTTTGAGTTTGGTTGTCCTGTGTTGTGTGGAAATATAGCCCTATATAATGTGAACAGCCCGATTTCTTACAGGGTATGTCAAATCGGTTAAATATAGCCCACAGTTTATCGTTTATTTCAGAACTAGTGTAGCGAGTGTTCTCTTTGAACTCTTTATAAATCGCGCGTCTAACACCTGTCGAGAGCATCTTTTTGTTAATCCTGCTCTGTTCGATAGCGTCCTGAATGGCATTGGTTTTATAGCCTGTTTGAGCAACTCCGTCAAATCCCAATTCAGCAATTCCCTCGCAGATAACTTTGTAACTTTTGGCTATCAGGCTCAGGTACTCTTTGTCATATTCATTCTTGGAATACATAAGTTTCCGCACTTGTTCCAATGCCAGCTTGTTGAGTTCAATTTGGCTCATTGAGATGGACGGGTCGATTATGCGCCTATCCTTATCGGTCGTTGCAAAGAAACAATGCCTGTAATCCACATTGAACGCCTTGCTGTCCTCATATTCTTTAAGAATTCTGGACGCTTTTTTATATATACCCTTTATATATTCCTCTCTGAAGACATTGTTATACATAAACAGGTTGCGTTCTCCTGTTGGCAGGACAAATTCGGAGTAATCAACTTTATCCATAGCCTGCCTTAGAATGAAGCGTTCTCCGTAAATTCTGGAGTTCCGATGCAACTTATGGAACAGGGCATAGATACCGTGCTGTTCGTTTAGGAATTTCTCACGATCCTCGCGTTTCCAGATTTTTGCTTTGGCGTTGTAGTTGGTTATATGGATGAGTCTTGCTATGCCATTTCTAAATCGCCCTGATATCTGGATTGCTTCTGTGGTCGGATCGATGAGCGAATACGGTGCTGAGAACACCTCTGTAACCATTATCACTATCGGCTTATATGATAACTCTATATCGACGGCCGAGTAAAAACGGCTCGTGAAGAAGTTGAATCTGTTTAGTGTCACATCCTCGCCGACCTCGTTGAGCCTGTCGAATACATTAGTGTAGCCTTTGTCAATCAGCTTATCTCGGCTCTCGGTACTGCAATAGATGTTGGACTTCTTTTTTATATCCAGATGCTCTATAATCATGTCGATACCTTTTGTAGAATTGTGAAAAAAGCAGACGGTTTCATTGTTTGGCAGTTCCTTTAGGTATTTGCGGAGCGTGGTATATACGTTGTTGGTTGGCACAAGCGTCAAATCTTGACGGTAATCATAGTCAGGTACGATTTTAATCATTTTGAAGCCCTGTTTCTCAAAGCGGGGGTCTTCAATGATTATCGGGGTGGCAGATACCATTGCCTTGCCCTTTGCCCGAAAGAAGTCATTTATCGGCAGGGTAATCGTTTTTCTGTAACCTACGTCCTGTGTGGTTCTCTCGCACTCGTCGAACAGGATAAAGAAATCCTTGTGCAAATTCATCCCCACGTTGCGAATAGCCTTTCGAACCTTGCCAAAACTTTCTGGCGTGGTCATGATCTTGTAATAACCATCATTCCAGTTGTCATACAGATATTTCTCTATGTGTTTGGTGGTTACTCCCTCATGGACTCCCAACAGGAATTCGTGTTTAGCTTTTTTGCCTAATATTACGGGTAGATTAGGCTCGATTATTATAGAGTGTCTGGGGGCGTTAAGTTCAAGTGTAGTAGCACCACAACCGCATATCGTTTTATTGATTACGGTATTAGTTTCTATCTCTGGCAAGACTTCGCGCAAGAATTGTCCCTTGGCTATTTTTATCTCTGTTGTTTTCATCGCGTACGGTTTTAATAAAGGGAGTGGGTGTTGCTCTCCACCCCCTTTATAGTTAGACATCAAATCAAGTCGGTTAGCCGAGAATAATACTCAGCACATCTTCACACTTGGTGGACGGGTAATTGATCTTACCGTTCTGATAGACAAACTTCCGTGTGAGATAATTTCCACCCTCTCTCATCGAGAGTTCTTCCTTGTCATAGATCGACGAGAAGATGTGGTTCATTTCATGATTTTCTAACCATTCTTCGACGTGTTCGATTTTTTCGGTCGGATTGAAGTTCGTAACCGTCGGCAATTCTTCATCGCCTTTCAGGTAGGCGAGAATGTACTTCATGATTTGTTCGTTTACCTGAAGTTTGAAGTTCAGTTCCTGATAGTCGAACCTAACGCCCACCCAATAATATGGGTAACCGCCAGCGTCTATTCTTGGAGTTACGATCATCTGGACAGGCTTGCGCTGAATCGCCTGTTCGATGAGTTTGAAAAGTGCTTCGTTGCTCTGGGCTTTAACGGCCACCTGACGAATTGAAAAATTGGATTTGGATTCGGTTGTTACATTCATTACAGTGTTCATCTTTATTGGTATTTATCTTTTTATCGCTGCCGTTCTGGTGGTCTGCTCTACCTGTCAAATTCGATTGACCGTACGCTTCAATCTTGTTTGATGATGCAAGTATAACACCCTGAAAAACAATGGCTAAAAAAGAATAGGAGCCATTTAGACCCCTATTCTTTACGTCCTTAGAAATGACCGTGTAATTAATACAACCGTTTTGCATAATTTTTAAAACGATCTGCGCTAATTTTTGTAAAAACTTCGATTGGTTCAAATTTAGGTGGCTCTGGTTTTGTCTTGATATAGGTTATCTGCGCCCGAATCCATTGATTGTCGATATTCGTATCGTCCTCAATCAGTCCTACGAATTTAAGATATGAAAACACTACTGGTGCGTTAATTTTTAGTCGAATAAATTTGGTGGTTCTTTGATATTTTGATTTGAATGAATTTCGGTAAGTAGCTCGATGATAGGAGTTCTGTCGAAAGCAGATATGCTGAGTATTTGCATTATTTCGTA